>NZ_DASYMU010000097.1:0-20102 GCF_036008905.1 Amycolatopsis sp.
GGACCACGCAGTCGTCAACGAACACGTAGAGTGCGGTCAGGAGGGTGTCTAGATCTTTGCTCACACATTGATCTTGGACACCCTCCTCTTACGCCCCGAACCGGGTCACTTCACGTGACCTTCACGGAATCAATCATCTAGTAGCCGAAGGTTGTTGCGGCCTCGTCGCCGATCCAGTCCCACATCGGGACGGTTCCGCCGAGTTCCGCGTTGGCGACGAGGTTGCCCTTGTCGAGCCGACGGGCGTCGAAGCAGATCGGACACACCCTTTCGGAGTCTTCCAGCCCGGTGCAAAGGCTGATGACCGCTCTGCTGCCTGGCTGAACACCGCCCGGCCGCATCGCCACGCCAAGGTGAAATCCATGGCCGAAGTACGGCGCGTGACGGTCTGGCCTCTGGGTGCGGGTCCGGCGTACCGTCGGTCTGTGGTGCGGTCCCGGCGCGGAGGGGCGCCGCGGCCGGTATCGATCATCGGATCCGATCGGAGGCCGGAATGACCATTCGCGAAGATTACCTGCACCCGGTCGGCCGTGGTGCGGTGCTGATCGAACATCAACACCGTCACCCGCGAGTCGACAAGTCGGCGTATGTCGCGCCGACCGCTGTGCTGTGTGGCGATGTCACAGTCGGGCCGCACAGCCGGGTGCTCTTCGGTGCGGTGCTCACCGCGGAGGGCGGCCCGGTGCGGATTGGCGCGCACTGCGTGATCATGGAGCACGCCGTGCTCCGGGGCTCTCAGCGGCACCCGGTGCGCCTGGGGGACAACGTCACGGTCGGCCCGCACGCGCATCTGAGCGGGTGCGTCATCGACGGCGACGCGCGGGTCGCGACTGGAGCCATGCTCTACAACGGTGCGCGTCTCGGCGCTGGTGCCATTGTCGAATTCGGGGCGGCGGTATATGTCAATACGGTGGTGCCGCCCGGAGTTGTGGTGCCGATGGGCTGGTTCGCCGGCGGCGCCCCGGCCGAGCTGATCCCGCCTGGTGACTGGGAACGCATCGCCACGGTGATGGAACCGCTGGACTACCCGGGCACAGTCTTCGGCGTGACAGAGGCGCCTGGCGAGTCGTTGACGTCCAGGATCGCCCGGCGCTACGCGCGAGGACTCGCGCTGCACCGCTACGACCAGATTGCCGTCACGGACGAGATCAGTCAGCCGAGATCCGGCCCGGGTTGAGCCCGCGCCAGGGATCTCCGGCGTAACCGAGGGCCCCAGAAGAACAGGCCGAGGTGGGCGGCGATCGTGTGGCCGAGCAGGGTGACCACCGCCGCCAACGTGGTCGGGTCGTCGGTGACGTAGAAGAGCACGATGAAAACTTCCATCGTGAGCAGTGCCCACAGCCGCGCGCGACCGGCGAGCAGGAAGACAAGGGCGCCGGCCGTGGTGAAGAACCCGTAGCTGACGCCGATGTCGAGCCAATGCCCGTCCACGCGGGGCAGGTCTCCGGTGCGTATCGCCCACATGACGGGCAGTTCGGTGGCCAGGGTCGCCAGGACGTGCCCGCTGAAGAACACGCCCATGGTGTGCAGCGCGCCGAACCGCCGTTCGAGCGGCGCGACGGCCACGGCGAAGATCACGGCGTAGGGCAACCAGGTTCCATCGCTGACCCAGAACGCGCTGGTGAGCAGCGCGAACAGCGGACGCCGCCAGAGATTGTGGGCGTCGGTGCTCGAAAGCTCGAGCAGTCGAGCTCCCAGCGCCGGGTTGCCGAACTGGAGGAACAGCGTCGTTCCGAGCAACAGCGCCAGGTAGAAGAACGTGAACGGTGTTCGTTTCGGTGTCGGCAACAAGGGCACCGTCAGCCACGACCGGCGCGTCCGGAGGGGCCGATCGACTTGCTGAAGCACCTGGTCAGCATCGCCGGTCATCCTGGGAGTATCGCTACAGGAGCCTGTGAATCCACTTTGAGTTGTGGAATTTCAGCCATGCGAGGCACTGTTCGCCGGTGTGGATCAGGAGGTGGGCAGCTCGCGGAGTGCGAAATGAGCGAGCAGGCCCAGCGGGGCCAGCAGGAACGTGAGCAGCAGCACCGCAGAGCTGACCAGGGCCGGCTGGCCGCGCTCCCGCATCCCAGCGGTACATCCAGCGGCCGAGGAACAGGCCGCCGGCGAGGAAATGCGCCCAGGCGATGGTGGCGTCGCCCGGAGTGCCGAGGAAGTCGCTGATGGTGCCGACCTCGTCGGACATCACGGCGGATACGACAGTGCCGAAATTCGGCGGCACCAGCACCGCCTAGACCACCGCCCCGGGCACCACTGTCAGAGCCGCGCGCATTGGTTGCTCTGGGAAGTGCGACACCGAAGACTTGTTCGCCGCGGTTAGCGGTAGATTTCACAGACAGGCGTTCGCGCGGTGCGGCTGAGTGGGTGGCTCGTGAGTGGCAACCCAAGGTGTTCTAGTAGACGATGTCTCCGCAGTGAAATGTAGAGAATGCAGAGGTTGTTGCCTTTCGGAAGTGCCTTGTTGTCGAGGCGCTCCCGGCGACACCTACATCAATCGCCCGACCGTGACGAAGAGAGGGAGCACCCACGTCGATACAGCTTCATGGGTCTCACCTCCTCGCGCGATCTCACGGTCACTGGCACGCTATGGGCCCGAACGCCGCCCCGCCAAACCATCTTCTTGAGGCGACCGCGTCAGCATGGATAGGTTCAGGTCATGGGTCTATCTACGGCAGCACCTTCGATTCGAGCCATGGCCGGTCTGGCCACCCCGATGGCCATCCGCGTGGCCGCGACGCTCAGCCTGGTGGAACGCGCGGGGAGCGCGGGAGCGACGGCGGAGCGGCTCGCTTCCGAGACCGGAACCGCGACGCCGGCCATGCGATGCTTGCTTGATCACCTGGTCACGATCGGCGTCTTCGACCTCGATCTGAAGTCCGGTCACTTTCGGCCCACGGACCTCGGCGCCCAGATGAGCGAGGACGCCCCGGAAGGGATCAAGCCCCTACTCGACATCAACAGTGCCGGCGGGCGCGCGGAACTCGCCTTCGTCGACCTGCTCGGGACAATCACCACCGGCGCTCCCGCCTACGTGCATCGATACGAGCGTGAATTCTGGGCGGACCTCGACACCAGTCCGCAACTGCGGCGCTCGTTCGACGCCCAGATGAATTGGCGATTCCAGGTGCAGGCGCCGCAGATCGCTGAACGCTTCGACTGGAGCCGCTTCTCCGAGATCGTCGACGTGGGCGGGGGCGATGGGCTCGTGCTCGCGGCGATCCTGCACGCCCATCCCGATCTGCGCGGACGGGTTCTGGACCTCTCTCCGGCGGCTATCGCTGCGACCGGCAGATTCGCGGCAGCCGGACTCGATGATCGGGCCGGCGCCGTTTCCGGCAGCTTCTTCGACCCCCTGCCTGCGGGGGCTGACGTCTATCTTCTGTCCGACATCCTGCACGACTGGGACGACGACCACGCCCGCGAGATTCTGGCCGGGTGTCGTCGGGCCGCCGCACCGAACGGCACCGTGGTGGTGATCGAGCCGGTGCGGGGGGAGGGAGCCGACACCGCGATAGATCTGTTCATGCTGATGTGCTTCGGCGGCCGGGAACGGACGGTCGACGAGCTGGCCGGGCTGGCCGCCGACTGCGGACTCATGCTCCACGACTCGGGTCCAGTGGCTGAAGGGCGGACGGCACTGGAGTTCGGAGTCGCGCCCCACGGGTAGCGCCGGCCGTTACACCCGCCCAGTGCTCCAGTGCCGGCGAAGTCATCGAGTGCTGTCATGCTAGTTTGTTCGATGTTCGACAAACATCGAACAAAGGCTGCTCATGGCTACCGTGCACCCATCCGCCGACCATCTGGCCAATCGAGTCGTGATCGTCACGGGAGCGGGGTCGGGTATCGGACGTGCCACCGCCATCGCCTTTGCCGAGGTCGGAGCTCATGTCCTCGGTGTCGGCCGACGCAAGGAAGCGCTGGAGGAGACCGCGCGCCGGCATCCGGCCATCGAGGCCTTCGCTGCCGACATCTGCTCCGATGACGCGCCCGAGGCGATCATCGACGCGGCGGGCAGCCGATGGGGGCGGGTCGACGTGCTGGTGAACAACGCCGGCGCCGCCGCGATCGTCCCGCTGGCCGAGGTGACCCGTTCCGGCATCAACGACTTGTTCGCGCTCAACGTCACCGCACCGAGCCTGCTCGCTCGCGCGACGCTGCCGCATCTGCGTGAGGTCCAGGGCTCGATCGTCAACGTGTCCAGCACCTTCGGCCATCGGCCGCTCGCGGAAGGATCCCATTACGCCGCCAGCAAAAGCGCCATGGAGATGCTCACCAAGAGCTGGGCGCTGGAACTCGCCCCGGAAAAGATCAGGGTCAACGCCGTTGCCCCTGGCCCGACGGAGAGCAACGCCCTGGCGGCGTCCGGCTTGGACGAGGACGTGGTCGACCGGATCAAACGAGAGGAAGCGGACCGTATCCCCCTGGGGCGGCGGGGCACACCCGACGACGTCGCGGCCTGGATCGTCCGGCTCGCGGACCCCGATTCCACCTGGCTTACGGGCCAAATCCTTACTGTCGACGGCGGGCTTGAACTGACCTGACCGGAATTCCGGTCGCGCTCACTTCGGGTGAGACGCACGTCATAGTCGTGCGGCTCGTTCTGCTGTCACATCTCGCCGGGTTGTTCGGTCATGAGTGTGTAACCGTTCACCCGGCAAGGAGACCACAATGGACGCTCGGCTCAACTTCTTCGGCAACCCTGTCGCGGCCAAGTTCGCGAAATACATCAACTCGGCGGGCGTGGTCTTGGCGGGCTCGACGCTGCCGGCCGCGACCCAGGAACTGGTGAAGATCCGCGCCAGTCAGATCAACGGCTGCGGTTTCTGTCTCGATATGCACACCAAGGAAGCCACGCACGCCGGGGAGACTTCGGTGCGCCTCAACCTGGTCGCGGCCTGGCGGGAGGCGACGGTCTTCACCGAGGCTGAGCGGGCCGCCTTGGAACTGGCCGAACAGGGCACCCGGATTGCCGACAACGGCGGAGTCACGGATGAGATCTGGGCGAATGTCGCGAAGCACTATGACGAGGACCAGTTGGCCGCTCTGGTGTCTCTCATCGCCCTCATCAACGCCTACAACCGGATGAACGTCATCATCCAGCAGCCCGCCGGTGACTACCAGCTGGGCCAGTTCGCCTGATCGCGAGCGGATGCCCGGGCCCCGCGACCGTGATCGAAACGGGTTCGTGAACTCAGAGATCCGGTAGCGGGTCCGGGGGCGCCAGGTCTCGCGACATGATTTCGGCGTCGGCGGCGTTGATGACGGAGTGTATTCGTCGCTGACTTCGTATTCGATTCCGTGCAGGGTGAACCACGGCGTCGTCTGGGGTGTGCTCACCGGGCCCAGGCGGAAGTTTCGCGGGTTCCTTGCCAGTACGGACTTCGGCATGCTTCTGGTCCAGAAGCCCGTGGACAGGATTGTGATGGCGTGCCGGCTCACGACGAAGATGACGCTCGGGAAGGCACTGCGCACGATGTCGGCCGGAAAAACGTACTGGATCTCGTCGGCAGGCTCAAGAAAGTCGCGGATACGCTTGCGGGCCTTTGACGACACGGGCATGAGGTCACATTACCGCGTACTTCCGGGCCGGTGGTGAAAACCGTGGAATCCGGCCGCCCGTAACCAGGCGAGTGGTCCTCAAAGGATGGTCAGCTGACGAGCTGCCAGAGATAGCTGGCGTTCTTGACCGGCGCCTTCACCTTCTTGGTCCAGAGGTACTTCGTCTTGCAGGGCGGGACGATCCGGTACTTCTGGACGGTGAACGCCCGGCCTTCCTTGTACTGCTGCAGTCGCATGGCCTTGCCCGCGGGCACTGTTGCGGCATAGGACCACGAGTCGGACTTCGAGTAGCTCGCGCCGACGCTGACCGCGAGCGAGACGCTGGCCTTCGCGAAGATGACCCCGGCCTCGGCGCTGGTCGTGCCGGTGATCGACGCGTTGACCGTCGAGGTCGCGGTCTTGTTGTACGTGATGGTGCCCGGCCCACGCAGGTAGTCGCTGCGCAGGTTCGTCGCCATCCAGGCCGTGGAGGACTTCGAGAAACTGTAGCTGGGCGGATCATTCACTTCGGGGCATGGCTGGATCGCCGACGACTCGGCTCCGGTCCCCAGTGCGGCGGGCGCGACGCAGGTGGCGCAGGCGAGAATGACCGAAGCGGTGATGGAACGCAGACGCATGGTGGACTCCCCGTAGTCGATCTTGAGCTCAGCGTAGTACCAGCTGTTCCGATGATCGGGAAAACCAACCTGTTCGGGTTACCCGCCGAGGTGGTTCCTAGCCTGAGTGGCTCACTGCCCTAGTCGCTCTCCGAGGTCTGTCGTGAGTGGAAACAAGGTGTCATTGGCGAGAAGGCCAAACGTGGCGCGCCAGGAGCCCCGACACTTTACTCAAAGGCATTTCCACAGTAGGGCGCGCGGCTGGTGGGGTTTACGATCTCGAACTGTGGGAAATGACTTTCGTAGCCGGGAGGCGCTGTAATGCTCACACCGGTCTGGGAAGTCGAACCCGGTACGGAAAAGCCGCTTGTCGTACACGTGAACGCGACGGCGACCGGCGGGGGAGTCTCCGAACTGCTGCGCGGGCTCGTGCGTCATCAACACGCCGGTTGGGCGGTGATCGCGGGAACCGCCGACTTCTACGTGATGACCAAGTACCTGCATCATCTGCTGCACGGAAACGCCGACCCCGGCCGGCTCGACGATCCCGCGCTCATGCGCACCTATCGTGCCACGCTCGCGCCGCAGGGCGAATGGTTCGCACAGCGCGTGACACGTGGTGATGTCGTTGTCCTGCACGACCCGCAAACGCTCGGGCTGGCCCCGGCCATCGAGGCCGCGGGTGCGCGGGTGGTGTGGCACTGTCACATCGGCGCCGACATCGCGCCCGAACGCGGGCCCGGCGCGGTGTGGCGGGCGCTCGACGACGAACTCGCCGCGGTGGACGCCGTGGTCACCACCTTGCCCGAGTTCGCTCCGCCGAACGTGCGCGAGCTGTTCCTGGTCCCGCCCGCGATCGACCCGGCGGCGCCGAAGAACCGGGAGCTCACCCAAGACGAGGTCGCCGTGGTGCTGGCCGAGATCGGCCTCACCACCGGCCGCGTCTCACCCGGTGTGACGGTCATTCAGGAAAAGCCGTTGCCGTACAACGCACGCGTGGTGCTCCAGGTGTCGCGGTGGGACCGGCTCAAGGACATGCCCGGTGTGGTGCGATGCGTCGTCGGCCTCCCGCAAGACGCGCACATCGTGCTCGCGGGGACCGAACCCACGGAAATCCCCGACGACTTGGAAGGGCTCGCCGTCCTCGCCGAGGTGCGCGACGTGCTCACCGGACTGTCCGAAGCGGACCGTGCCCGGGTGCACCTGGTGAACATCTCGCTGAAACAGCCGGAACACAACGCGCGCGTGGTGAACGCGTTGCAGCGCAGGGCCGACGTGGTCCTGCAGAAGAGTCTGCAGGAGGGTTTCGGGCTCACCGTGACCGAGGCGATGGTCAAGGGACGTGCGGTGGTCGCGTCCGAGGTCGGCGGTCTGCGCCAGCAGATCACGGACGGCTACAACGGTCTGCTCGTCGACCCGGCTGACCTCGATGGCGTACGCGCCGCGCTCGTCAGGCTGCTCGCCGATCCCGCGCTGCGCCGGGAATTCGGCGAGCGCGCCCGCGCCGGAGTACTGGAGCGCTACACGATGCGACGACTCGTCGAGGACTACCTGAAGGTGATCGCCGGAGTTCGCTGAGACAACCCTTCGCCGGTTTGCAGATGGTCGTGAGTGGCAACAAGTGTTCTAACACTCGTAAACACTCACGACCCCTTGGCCGGCGCGCCTGCGATCGCGACCATCGCCGCGCCGAAGGCCGGCCGCCGGGCGGCCTGGATATGCTCTTGATCTCGAGCGGATCCCTTCCCCCGCACCGACTCGATTCGAAGAGGAAACGCTTATGACACAGACGATCGGCTGGAACGACTTCGTCGACACCGAGGCGCAGGTGGAGTATCGGAGACTGACCCTGTTGGAGCAGATCTTTGATCCGTTCACCCTGCGGCAGCTCGGAAGTCTCGACATCCAGCCCGGCTGGAAGTGCCTGGAGGTCGGTGCCGGTGCCGGGTCGGTCGCCAGGCGGATGGCCGAACTGGCCGGGGGCGAGAACGTCGTGGCCACCGATCTCAGCGTCAAGTTCCTCGCCCCGCTGGCCGATCTCGGGGTGACCGTGCTGCACCACGACGTCACGGCCGACGAGGCGCCCGGTGCGTTCGACCTCATCCATACCCGCTTCGTGCTCGACCACCTGCCCGACCGCGAAGGGGTGATCAAGCGGATGGTGTCGTGGCTCAAACCGGGTGGCTGGCTGCTCGTCGAGGTCGGGACGACGTTGCCCGAGCTGTCGTCGCACCCGCAGACTCGGCGGTCCATGGAGGTGCTGGACCGGGTACTGACCGAACGGGTCGGCACGGCCACGACCTGGGCGCGGACCCTGCCGGTTCCGTTGGAGGCGGCGGGATTGGCCGACTGCGGCGCGGAGGGGATGATCATGCCGGCCAGGGGTGGGGAGCCGCTGGCCGAGTGGCTGAAGAACACCACGAAGCTGGTCGAGGCGCACGCCGTCGACACCGGGCTGATCACCCGCGAGGAGCTCGACGAGGCGTTCGCGCTGTACGAGACGCCGACCTTCCTGGACTACACCTGGATGACCGTGGCGGCCAGGGGGCGCCGGGCCTGACCGGGAAGGGGGTGTGCGTGCCCGGCACGCGCACCCTTTTTGGGCTGGTTGCCCAGGAATTACGGCACGTCGGGATGCTGCGCGCAGGCGCCGAACATCTCGCGCAGCTTGCTCAGGCCGGGGCCGAACTTGCTCTCCAGCACATCCCCGTAGGCGGCCAGTATCTCCAGCTTGTACAGATCCTGGCGGACCAGTTCGGTGACCGGCACGACCAGCCCGGGGTGGGTGGTCAGCGCGGCCCGGCTCCGGTCGCCACTGGAGACGATGCCGGCGATCACCTCACGGTCGTCCACACTGAGCACCAGCCAGCGGCCGCCGGTCACCTCGTCGAGCAGCGGATGCGGGTAGACCTGGGCGAACGGATAACCCGGGTCACCGTAGGCGACCACGATGATTTCGACTTCGCGAGCGGACGCGGCGTCGAGGTCGGCTCGCAGCTCGTCGGCGTCCGACTCCCAGATCTCCATCAGGATCCGGCGCTGGGCACCTTCGATGAGCCGCCGGGCCCTGGACAGGATCTGCTGGCGGCCCTGGATGTCCCAGATGGCCGCGTTGTTGTCGGTCTGCACGGCGTACTCGGCGATCGCCACTTCCGCCGCGTCGAGACGTTCGGTGGTCTGGACGCGCATCCGCTCGATCAGCTCGCCGGGCGGTACCGGTCCGTACTGCAGGGATTCCCCGCGGGTGACGTGAACCGCGTCCTTGCGTTCCAGTGACGAGAGAACCTCGTAGACCTTGGCGCGGGGTACCCCGGATCGCTTCGCCACGCTGTACCCGGTGGCCGGCGACTCCTTGAGCAAGGCGAGGTAGGCGCGGGACTCCCACTCGGTCATGCCCAGCACCTGCAGGTGGTCAGCGGTGGTGGACAAGCGAAGCCTCCTCGAATCGCAAACAGCCTACGCCACCGCGGCGGTCGGAGCAGCGATGCGCGTTGACAGCAGCTCTGCTTCGCCTTGTCGGGGTCGCGCACAGATCGCGTCGACGATCGCCAGATGTTCCGGCAGGGAAACCAGCGGCCGGGGTCGTCGGTGATCCGCTCCGCCGCGCGAGCCGCCACGAGACCTTCCGCCGCGCGCCGGACCTCGGTGATCTCGATCGGCTCAGGCACGGAGATCTCGCGGACGCGCGCGCCACGGTTCGGTTGCAGCTCCACCAATCCCTCGTTCGCCAACCGGGTGAGGACGTTGCGGAGGGTGAACCTGCTGGTGTCGTACTGCTCGACCAAATCGATGAGTCGCCGCCGTGGGGCGTACTCCCCGCGGAGGATGGCCGCCCGGAGTTCCACGAACACATCACTCATCGCGGACCAGCCATGTTCGGTCAGTGCTCCTCGCCGATGATCGAGCGCGCCTGGGCCTCCCGCCGGACCCATTGTTCTTCGCCGGCCGTCGCGTTATCCACTATGGACAGACAGACAGTCGTCAGTCAGCTCCGGAGAGTCCGAGAACACGGCGCAGGTCGGCGGGGTGCCGGATCCACAGGTCGGCCACTGTCCCGTCGGCTCCGGTCAACGTCAAGTGTCCCTGACTGCCAGGCCCCCAGAGCGGCGCGACTTCGGGGGTCCACGACCTGTCCCAGACGACCGGATCTACTGCCCGTTTCCGGTCGGCTTCCCGCGGTTCCCACCGCAATTCACCGTCTATCAGGGACAGCCGGCCGAGCAGTTCACCGATCTCCTGCTGTCGGGAGTGCCGTCCGGGTGCCTTGGCTCCCAGCTGCTGGGCGACCGCAACCGGAAGTTGCGCCGACCACGACGGCGCGGCGCCGGCTGCCCGTCGTCGCGCCTCGGCCCGGCCATCCCGCCATACGATGACGGTGAACACGGCATACATCGCTACGAGTACCGCGATCAGCCCGGCCAACGCGGCGACCCAGCCGACTTTGATGGCCAGCAGCGCCGACATGGCCGCCAAGTAGAGGACCCCGAGCAGGGAGCGTGATCGGCGCCGGTGCTCCCGCTCCCGGGCGTATTCGGTCATCGAACCGTCCGTTCGTTCCGGGGTCAGCAAACGATCGCCGCCCCGCCGTAGGGAGCGTACGTACGCGGGCGCTGCTGGTCTGTGAAGGCCTCGACGACAAGCCCCGTCGACGCCGGAGCATCAGGGGATTGTGCCTGTCAATCGGGAGTGGGGCTGTGCCGGATCGTCACCAGGGCGATGTCATCGGTGGCGGGCTGGTCACCGACGAGGGCGGCCATGATCCGCACGCAGGCGGCTTCCGGCGACACCGGTGACGCGACCCCGCGGAGCTTCTCCAGACGGTCGTCCAGGTCCATCCCGCGGCGCTCGACCAGACCGTCGGTGTACAGGACGATCAGCGCACCGGGCGGCACGTCGAAGCTGACCCCGCGTCGGCCGGTGACGGCAAGGCCGTAGCCGATGGGCGGGTCCACCGGGGCGTCGACGAATCTGGCCGCCTGCCCGGGTACGGCGATGACAGGCGGCAGGTGACCGGCCAGTGCGAGATCCATGCGCTGGGTCGCGGTGTCGATGACGGCGTAGCCGACCGTGGCCATGGTGTGGGCCTCGAAATGGCTGGCCTTCCGGTCGAGTTTGCCGAGCACCTCCGCGGGATCAGCGAACTCCAGTGCGTACGCGCGCAACGCGCTGCGCAGGCGCCCCATGACGATCGCGGCGGGCAGCCCCCCGCCGACCACGTCACCGATCACCACGCCGATGCGCCGGCCCGGAAGCTCGAACACGTCGTACCAGTCCCCGCCGACACCGCTGCCGGCGCCGGGGACGTAACGAGCAGCCAGCTCCCAGCCGTCGGGGATCGGCAAGAGCCCGGGCAGGAGACTGTCCTGCAGCATGGCTGCTGCGGCTCGCTCGGAACGCGACCGGTGCATGTGCGCCGCTGTCGCGAGCCGGTCAGCGACGAGCTGCAGCAGATCGATCTCCTCGTCGGTGAAACGACGGGGCACGGTACTGCCGACGTGCGTCACCCCGACCAGATCCCCCTGAGCCACCATCGGCACACCGAGCAGGACCCGCAGCCCTCGCTCCCACAGAAGGGGATTGACCACCGTGGACTCGTCAACGTGCTCGATCCACACCGGCTCCCGGCGCTGAGCCACCTGCCCCGCGAAACCCAACCCTATCGGTACCCGGACGCCCTGGAAAACCTCCGCCTCCAGACCCGAGGCCGCGGTGGCCACCAGCTGCTGACCGCTGGCGTCGGTCAATAAAACGGTGATGGTGTCGACCGCGAACAGCTCACGCACTCGCCACAGCAAGGCATCGAAGAGTTCGTCCAGATCGAGGTTTCTGAGCGAGCTTTCGGTGATCGCCTCCAGCACGCGGAGCCGCATCTCAGTATTCCGCGAATCGCCCATCCCGCTACCCCCGTCCGCCCACGCACACCGACTGACAGCACGACCGCGTGACGGGTTGCCACACGCGCCGGCGCCGAACAGGCGACCGACTTGAAGCTACAGTGGACCGCACGAACCAGGCGAACGCACCCGCGGACATTCTTCACCTTCCGCTGCCACTTGACGCATTGTCATGCCGATGTGCGGACCGTTCCTTTGGCCGAGCGACTCGCCTGCGAGCGGTGCTGGTCACTGCCGCCGGCGTGTTGCAGTCGCGCCAGGGCAGCTTGTCTCAAACGGCACGTTTGCCTTTCCCATCAATAACCGGTGTCGCTTTGTCGTGCCTCGCTGGAAGTAACAGGGGCGCTCGCAGCCGATCAGCAAGTCGGGGCGCGCTGGGGGCGGTAAAGTCCGACGAGTTCACGACGCGGAAGGGGCCACGACGGTATGACTACGACGCGAACGCTCAAGACTCCCGAGGTCGACCTCGCCTACGACGTCCACGGCCCGCTGCCGACCGCCGACGGACGCCCACCGCTGGTCATGATCGGCCAGCCCATGGACGCCAGCGGCTTCGGTGCGTTGGTGTCGCACTTCCCCGAGCGCACCGTGGTCACCTACGACCCGCGCGGCCTCGGCCGCAGCATCCGCAAGGACGGCCGGGTCGACCATGCGCCCCGGATCCAGGCCGCCGACGTGCACGCCGTCATCGAGGCGCTCGGTGCGGGCCCGGTGGAGATGTTCGCGAGCAGCGGTGGTGCGGTGACCGCGCTCGCCCTCGTGGCCGCGTATCCCCATGACGTGACCACTCTGGTCGCGCACGAGCCACCGCTTGTTCCGGTGCTCTCCGACGCCCGGGGCGCCGAGCGTGCCCGGGCCGGCGTCCGGGATGCGTACGAGGACAAAGGCTCGGGTGCCGGGATGGCGGCCTTCATCGCCATGACCTCGTGGCAGGGAGAGTTCACCGACGACTACTTCGCCCAGTCCGCGCCGGACGCCGCCGCGTTCGGCCTCCCGGCCGAGGATGACGGCTCCCGCGACGATCCGCTGCTCTCCGACCGGTCGTGGGCGGTCAGCGGCTACCGGCCTGACGTCGACGCGCTTATCGCGGCACCGACGCGGGTGGTGATCGCGGTGGGCGAGGAGTCCCGGGGCATCTTCACCGGACGTACTGCGGTGGCGACGGCCGCACTGCTCGGTCAGCAGGCGACGGTGTTCCCGAGCCATCATGGCGGCTTCCTCGGTGGCGAGTTCGGCTACGCGGGGCAACCTGAGGCCTTCGCGCGTAAGCTGCGCGAGGTCCTCGACCGCGCCAGCTGACCGTGGTGGCGCCCTCACTCCGGTGACAGAATTGCGTTTCGGCACAACCCAGCCGGCCGCGACGCCCGCTTGGTCCCGTTGGCGTCCACTGTGGACCTGAGTGTCGTAGCGCCGCCCATCCTGCCGGTCACCGTGACGACGCCACCGAACGCGTCGTACCTCTCAGTTGAACAGGGCGACGAACCGCGCCAGCGATGCTTGGAGCGCTTCCGCATAGGGCATCGAAGCGAACTCGTACAGCGACCGGCGCCCCACCGGAGTGGCGTGCGGCGCCCTGGAAGCCTTGTCGAGCCATTCTCGAGCGGCGTCTATCTCCGCGCCCGGTGGGACGATCCGCTGAACCAGTCCACCTCCTTCGGCCTCTCCGCGTTGAAAGGTTCGCCGGACCCACGTTCTCGATCGCGGCTCGCGCTCCGAGTCGATGGATAAGTGGCACCTGAGCGATCATCGGCCAGATTCCCGCACTGACCTCCATCGTCCCGATGCGGATGTTGTCGGCGGCAGCGGCGTAGTCACAGGCCGCGACAAGAGACGCTCCAGAGGCAAGCGCGTCGCCGTTGACCGCGGCGGCGAGTGGCACGCCCAGATTCGGTATTGTGTCCAGGAGTTCGACCAGTGTCTCCGCGAACTCCACGGGGTCCGCGCCCGCCTGGATGGCGGCGATGTCGAGCCCGCCGCAGAAGCAGTCGCCCGCGCCGGTCAGCAAGATGGCCAAGACGTCTTCATCCGCGTCGGCCTCGCTCAGCCTGGCCCGCAGGTCACGCATTATCCGGGGATTCAAGAGATTTAGCGGACCGTTCTCGATCGTCAAGATTCTGGTCGCGCCCTCCGTTTTCTCCCGCACGCCGCCGGTCCACTTGATGTGGTCGCTCATGTCGCCTGTCCTTCTCGATCTTGCGCGAGATGTCGACATGAGCGAGACTCTTCCGCTGGCTGAGGAGATAGCAGCGCAGACCCGATTTCCGTTTAAGGTCAACAACTTCCGCTGTCCTCGAAGCCGTTTACCGCGACAGGTGCGGGGTATGACTGCCGCATCGACACCACGGTCGATTCCCCTTCGACGAGCGCACACGTGCTCGTCGGAGGTGGCTTGGACACGAGGAGAAACAGATGACCGGTCAGGTGAGTGATCAGACGTCGTCGAAAAGTTCCGGCGGGTCTCCGACGCCACAGGTCGCCAAGGACAAGGCGGCCGAACTCGGCCAGGCGGCAGGGGAGCGCGGAGGCCAGGTCGCCTCGACGGTGGCGGACGAGGCAAAGCAGGTTGCCGCGCAGGCACGCCGTGAAGCCAAGGATCTGATGGACGAGGGTCTCGGACAGCTCCGGGAGCAGACCAGGGAAGGACAGCGGAAAACCGCGAAGTCGTTACGTGCCATCGCCGACCAGCTCGACGACATGTCGGGCAAGGCGGACGCACCCGGGGTCGCGACCGATGTGGTGCAGGAGGTCTCGGAACGCGCGCGGAGCGTGGCGTCGTGGCTGGAAGCCCGGGAACCGGGTGACCTGCTCAGCGAGGTCCGCGGGTTCGCCCGACGGCGTCCCGGCGTGTTCCTCGCCGGAGCGGCGGTCGCCGGTGTTCTGGCGGGCCGGCTGACCAGGGGAGTGGTGGCGGAGGTGAAACAAGACTCCGGGGACGGCGCGCGTGACAGAGTGCCGGCACACACAAGCGAGTCCGTCGAAGCCGGTGCCACGCCGTCGAGTCTGCCGTCGTACCGCGAGCCAGAGCACATCGCCCCTCCTCCTGCAGGGGAGCCCGCCGCACCGGTGACACCACCACTGCCGCAGTCGTCTCCGCCCGCGACAACTCCGTTGCCCCAGCAGGGAACTGCTGTGCCGGGCAGGCAAGGACAGGTGCGGCCATGACCGTGCCCAGTGGACCTGCGGGTCCGAAAACCGCCGGGATCGACGTGGGTGAGATGTCGGCCGGTGAGCTGATGACCAACGTGACTCAAGACCTGTCGACCTTGCTACGGCAGGAACTCGCGCTGGCGAAGGCGGAACTGAAAGAGGAAGCGGCCAAAGCGGGGAAGAGCGCGGGTGCTTTCGGCGGGGCCGGTTTCTCCGGATACATGGCGCTGTTGTTCCTGTCGTGCGCTTTGTGGTGGGGGCTGGCGAACGCCATGGATCAGGGCTGGGCGGCTTTGATCGTGGCGGCGGTGTGGACGATCGCCGGTGCGGCCCTGTACGCGGTGGGGCGCCGCGAGGCGCGTCGCATCAACCCGACACCGCAACGCACAGTGGAAACCATCAAGCAGGTACCGGACGCTTTGAAAGGTGAGTGACCGACATGACCGGTGATCCCGATCAGTTACGACGCGAAATCGAACACACACAGCGAAACCTGGGCGCGGACGTGAACGCGTTGACCGAGAAGGTGACCCCCGCGCGGATCGTCGAACGCCGGATCGGACGAGCGAGGGGCGCCGTCACGACGATGAAGGACAGGATCATGGGATCGGCGACCAGCGGAGCGGACACCGCGGGCGACAAGATCAGTTCGGCCGCTTCCGCCGCGGGCGAACACGTGTCATCGGCGGCATCGTCCACATCGGACGCGGTGAGTTCGGCGCCCGAAGCCGTTCGCCGCGGGACGGAGGGAAACCCGTTGGCGGCCGGGCTGATCGCGTTCGGCGCGGGCTGGCTCGTCGCTTCCCTCCTGCCACCGAGCCGGACCGAACAGAAGGTGGCGGCCCAGGCGAAAGACTTCGCGCAGGAGCAGGCATCGCAGCTCGGCGACGTCACGGACGACCTCAAGGAGAATCTGAGGGAGCCCGCGCAGAAGGCCGCGGAGTCGGTCAAGTCCACGGCGGACGACGCCGCGTCGCACGTGTCGCAAGAGGCACGCTCGGCGGCCAAGGATGTCGCCGGGCAGGCCAAGGACGCGAAACAGGAAGTGCAAAGCTGACCGAGCGGCGAACTGGGGTGGCGGGCTTCCCGCCACCCCAGTTCTTATTGGCCCTGTATATCTGGCTCGGGGTATTGACCGCGGGTCCGCTCGAGGGCGGTGCTCGCGACGCCGAGCGCGATCATGCCGAGCCCCAGTCCCAGATGCAGCCAGTTGTCGGCGTTGTTGAACGGCACGAAATTCGCCGTGCTTTCATGACCTATGGCAACGCCGTAGATCCACAGCACCAGGTAGGCGCCACCGCCGACCATGAGGAAAGCCCTGGCCGCGCCCCGGTGTTTCGACGCCGCGACTCCGGCGACCCCGAACAGGAGATGGACCAGGTTGTGGAGAATCGACACCCGGAAAACACCGAACAGCTTGGCGTCGGAATGCGGTCCGCCGAACCGGAGTTCGTCGTAACCGGTGGTGATTCCCGGAATGAAGCCCAGTACACCGACCAACAGGAACACGACGCCGGTCAGCAACGCGAAACGTCGAACCGGCCGCCAGGGGCTTGGTGACTCGGTGGCCATGATCGTCCTCCGTCAGGATGTCAGCTTGTTCTTGGCTTGCTTCGCTTTGCCTTTGGCGGTGCCGACGGCGTCCTGTGGGGCGGAGTAGGTGCTGTACAGCTTGGGATCGGGCTTCGGTGCGGTCCCGGGGCCGCCCAAGGGTTTCGGGTCCATCAAGTAGTCCAGGACGCCACCATTGGTGCTCCAGCCGCCTTTGTTGCCGTCGGGGCCGTCGGACAGGTGCCAGATGGTGTGGTTGTGCTCCTGGTCTTCTTCCTCGAACAGCGCGCTCGGCACGATGGGGTCCTCGAGACCGTCGGCTTCGAGTTCTTCGATAGCGGCGAGCCACTGCTTCTGGTGGACGGTATCGCGGGCGAGATTGAACTGCAGCATGGCTTTGACGCCGGGGTCGTCGGTCATGTTGTACAGCCGTGCGGTCTGCAGCCGTCCCTGTGCTTCGGCGGCGGCGTTGGCGCGGAAGTCGGCCAGGAGGTTGCCGCTGGCGACGATGTACTTGCCGTTCCACGGATAGCCGTTGCTGTCGGCGAGCACGGCTCCGCCGCCGGCGACGATGGCCTGCTGGGGGTCCATGCCGCCGATCACCGCGGCCATCACCGGATCTTTGACCGCTTCGGCGGTCGCGGTGGCGGGGGCGCCTTCGAGCAGCCGCGCCACCATGGTGGCCAGCATCTCCACGTGCCCCATCTCCTCGGTGGCGGTGTCCATGATCAGGTCCTTGTACTTGCCCTCGACCCGGCAGTTCCAGCCCTGGAACAGGTATTGCATCGTCACGGACATTTCGCCGTAGGCGCCACCGATGAGCTCTTGTAGTTTCCTCGCGTATACCGCATCGGGCTTGGCTGGTTTGGCTTCGAACTGCAGCAGTTTGGTGTGTCGGAACATGTTTCTCCTCAGGCTGGTCGTCTCTGGTCGCGCTGCCCTGCACGCCCAGACGACCGGATACCCGTGGTTCGGGGAATCATGCCGCGCCAACGGCACCAATTCGCCGACACCCAGGTGGACGGGCAGGCTGCTGGGTTTAGTTCGTGACAGTGGGGGAACCGTGTTGTCATGACCTCCGATCAGTACGGCATCCAGGACCCTCGCGAGCAGCACCCCGCGCCGGTGCGGCAACAGGGCCAGGAGCAGGCGCATCCGGGCACCGGTGGCGAGATGACTCCGGAACCCGATCACGGTGAACGGACCTACCGGGGCAGTGGCCGGTTGGCGGGGCGCAAAGCGGTCATCACCGGTGGTGACTCGGGTATCGGCCGCGCGGTCGCCATCGCCTTCGCCCGCGAAGGCGCGGACGTGCTCCTGTCCTATTTGGACGAGGAAGAGGCAGACGCGCGGGAGACAGCGGGGCTGGTCGAGGAGGCGGGGCGGCGGGTGGTCACCGTGCCGGGCGACATCCGGGACGAAGCGCACTGCGGGCATGTCGTGCGGCGTGCGGTCGAGGAGTTCGGGCAGATCGACATCCTCGTCAACAACGCGGCCTACCAGATGTCGCGGGGCGGGATCCTCGACATCGGCACGGAGCAGTTCGACCGGGTGTTCAAGACCAATATCTACGCCATGTTCTGGCTGTGCAAGGCCGCGATTCCGCATTTGCCGCCGGGTTCGACCATCATCAACACCGCGTCGATCCAGGCGTTTCAGCCGTCACCGGCGCTGATGGACTACGCCATGACCAAGGCCGCGATCGTGAACTTCACCAAGGGACTCGCGACCGAGTTGGCGGAGAAGGGAATCCGGGTCAACTCGGTCGCACCCGGTCCGGTGTGGACACCGCTCATCCCGGCCACCATGCCCGCGGGCAAGGTCGGCTCCTTCGGCGCGGACACCCCGCTCGGCCGGGCCGCACAACCCGCCGAACTCGCTCCGCCGTATGTGTTCCTGGCCTCGCAGGAGTCGAGTTACATCACCGGAGAGATCATCGGTGTCACCGGCGGCAAGCCGATCACCTGACCGTCCGCGACCTTCGCCCCATGAGTTCCACTGTGGACTGCCACGCGAAGCGGCCGCCTTATGGGCGGCGGCGTTGGACCAGAATGCCGATGACGAGCCCGATGACCGCTGTGACGGCGTGGAGGATGTTGTCTGCCCACCGGATTTCCAGCACGGGGCGCACGTCGAGCGGATGACTGGTCGCGGCCAGGAGTACACCGAACACCGTGAGCGCGAGCAATGCCGCGAACAGTACCCAGCCGAACAGCTGGGACGCCGTGGCCCGCTGGGCGGCGACCAAGGCGAGCAAGCCGATCACCGTCCGGAGGAGATTCAGGATCACCCCGGCGCCGAAGATCCCCCAGTGCCCGTCCCTCGCGAACAGGAAACCGCCGAGACCGAGCACCAAGTACACGATCCCGGTGACGAGGGCGAACAACCGGGGCGCGGTGGAAACCATGGACTGCTGGTTGTGTTTCGACATCATGATTCGGGCTCCCATGATTTCATCGGCCCAGTGCCGCGCGGATGAGGTCTCGGGCGCGGTCCATGATCGCCACCGGTGGCCCGAGCAGAAGGTTCGCCGTGGCGCTTTCCACCCCGGGGTGCGGCCGGGTCGGCGCGACGGCTTCGGCGACCTTCACCGTCGAGGCCATCGCACGCAGGCGTTCCGGCGTATGTGCCTTGCGCAGCAAGGGGAACTCGTCACGCTCCTCGTGCTCGGCGTGCGCGAGGACGTCGTCGCGCAGCTGTAACAGCAATGTGTCGAACCCTTCGGCCTCAGGTCCGATGTCGTCGAGTGTCACCAGCAGTTCCTTGGCGCTGCGTTCCTCGCCAATGCGGGCGTCGACCACTGGCCCGCCGCCGGCCAGGCTGCGAACCTCCGGATGGACGACCTCCTCTTCGGCCGTCTCGTGGATGGCGAGCAGCCGGACCAGCGCGCGGAACAGATCGCGGCGTTCGATGCCGGTAGCGGTGTCGAGTGCGGTGAACAGGTCCCGGATCTCGCGGTGCTGCCTGCTCAGGAAAGCGATGACGTCTTCCTCGGTGCCGGCTTCAGGCATGGCGGTCTCCTGTCCTGGTGTGGATCGGGCTTCGACGGGCATACCCGGCGGTGGGCGGTTCACACCTGATGAGGCCTACGTCACCGGATGGTTGGAGTTGGCCGTTGTCCGGGTGTCTGCTCGCCGGTGGAGTGAGCGGTTCAAAGGTTGGGCCTATGTGGTGTCGGAAACGCCCAATCTCGCCCGGATCTCCGGAGTGTCCGTGTAGACACGCCACTCGGTGACCCTCGCGTCCTGGATCGTCGCGGTCCAGAGCTTCCGCTGGTCAGGTGGGGTCGTGAGTGGCAACAAGTGTTCTAACACTCGTAAACACTCACGACTCCTTCGCACGTTGATCGCGG
>NZ_DASYMU010000098.1:0-9775 GCF_036008905.1 Amycolatopsis sp.
CACCAATGACGCGGATTTTCCCCCCTCAACACGCTGACAAACTCTTCGCCGAAGCGCTAGCTGAAATTGCTGAGCGACCCAACCCAAAACGACGACTACGCGCATACCCACGCGTCGTCAAACGACGGCAAGTCGGAGCGAAACTCACCAAACGAGCCGACCACCGAGAAGCAAGGTACGCGGACCCACCGAACATCCGGCTGACACCTCGGGCAGCTTAAGTCAGTGGCATTGCTGTCGACAGATGGCGGGGTTTGGCGTGAGCACCGGCATGTGTTCAAGGGCGATTAAACAGTCTAGACTGTGTGTATGCCCTTAGTATCCGTGACGAGCACACCTCAGGGAGCCCCCACGCCCACCCGGACCGCCACTCGTTTCAGCCCGAAGATGGTCACCCCGCTGGTCGCCAGCGCGATCCTCAACCCGATCAATTCGACCCTCATCGCCGTCGCGCTCGTGCCGATCGGGCTCAGCTTCGGCGCCGGACCCGGGCAGACGGCGTGGCTGATTTCCGCGCTGTACCTCGCGACCGCCGTCGGCCAGCCGGTGGTGGGCCTGTTCGTGGACCGCTTCGGCGCCCGCAAGGTGCTGCTGACCGGGGCGGCGATCGTCGCGGTGGCAGGGACCGCCGGGCTGTTCCCGATCTCGATCGGGTGGTTGATCGGCGTCCGCGTGATCCTCGGCCTCGGCACCTGCGCGGGGTTCCCCGCCGCGATGGCCGTGCTGCGCAAGCACGCCGAAGCGACCGGGCAAGACGTACCCGCCCGCGTGCTTTCGGTGCTGTCGATCTCCTCGCAGACGATCATGGTCATCGGCCCGACCCTCGGTGGCGCGCTCATCGGACTGTTCGGCTGGCCCGCGATCTTCGCGGTGAACATCCCGCTCGCCGGACTCGCGATGATCTTCGCGTTGCGATGGGTCCCGCGCGACGCCCGCCCGGCCGAAGCCAAGCCGGCGGGCGGCATCGACGTCGCCGGGATCGCGCTCTTCTCGCTGACGCTGCTGGCCGTGCTCTTCTACGTGATGGACCCGCAGGCGGGCAACCTGTACCTGCTGGGCATCGCCGTCGTCCTCGGCGCCGCGTTCACCTTCGTCGAACTGCGCGCCCGGAAGCCGTTCCTGGATCTGAGGATGCTCGCGGCGAACAGCGCGATCCTGCGTACCTATCTGCGGCAGGCGCTGTCGTACCTGATCATCTACGCGATCATGTTCGGTTACGTCCAGTGGCTCGAGTCGAGCCGCGGGCTGAGCGAGTCGGCGGCCGGGGCGATGCTGCTGCCGATGTCCGTCGTGGCCGTGGCGGCGGCCGCGTACTCGGGCAAGACGACCGGCGTGCGGGCCAGGCTGATCCTCACCGCGGCGGCGTTGACGGCGGGCTCCGCGCTGCTGCTCTGGGTCGACGGCGGCACCTGGATCGGCGCGCTGATCGTGGTCGGCGCGGTCTTCGGACTGGCGCAAGGACTGACCAGTGTGACTAACCAGACAACCCTGTATCGCGAGGCTCCCGCGGGCCAGATGGGCACCGCCAGCGGGCTGTTCCGGACCGCCCAATATCTCGGTGCGATCGCCGCGTCGACGCTGATCGCGCTGTGCTTCGGCCCCCACGCGAGCTCAACCGGCTTGCACCACCTGGCCTGGGCTTTGACCGCCGTCGGTGTGGTGCTACTCACGGTCACCGTCCTCGATCGGGGCCTCAAAATCGCCCCTCGGATGCGCGGCGACAATCGTGAGCGCACGATAAGTACGTGACCCGTAATGCGCCCCAAGACGACATCGACGAGAGCCGGATCCAGGTCGGCAAGCCCAAGGGCTGGGCCGCCGGAATACCGGGAGTCGCGACGTCGCTCGTCCGCGGTGTGGAACAGATGGGCACCGGCCGCACCATCCGCACACTGCGCCTGCTGAACCAGCGCGAGGGCTTCGACTGCCCCGGCTGCGCGTGGCCCGAACCGCAGCAGGCCGACGGCGGCCACCGCCACGTCGCCGAGTTCTGCGAGAACGGCGCGAAGGCCGTCGCGGAAGAAGCCACCAAACGCCGTGTCGGCCGTGAGTTCTTCGCGAAGCACACGATCGAGGAACTGCGCGGCAAGACCGACTACTGGCTCGGCCAGCAGGGCCGCATCACCGAACCGTTCGTGCTGCGCGACGGGGCCACCCACTACGAACCCATCTCATGGGACGGCGCGTTCGACCTGATCGCCGGCGAGATGAAGGCGCTCGAAGACCCGAACGAGGCGATCTTCTACACCTCGGGCCGCACCAGCAACGAAGCCGCGTTCGCCTACCAGCTCATGGTGCGCTCGTTCGGCACGAACAACCTGCCCGACTGCTCCAACATGTGCCACGAGTCGTCGGGCGCCGCGCTGTCGGAGACCACGGGCATCGGCAAGGGCTCGGTGAGCCTGGCCGACATCCACCAGGCCGACCTGATCGTCGTCGTCGGGCAGAACCCCGGCACGAACCACCCGCGGATGCTCTCCGCGCTGGAGCAGGCCAAGAAGAACGGCGCCAAGATCGTCGCGGTGAACCCGTTGCCCGAGGCCGGGTTGATGCGGTTCAAGAACCCGCAGAAGGTCCGCGGCGTCGTCGGCAACGGCACCCCGCTCGCCGACGAGTTCGCGCAGATCCGCCTCGGCGGCGACCTCGCGCTGTTCCAGGCGCTCGGCCATCTGATGCTGGAGTGGGAACAGCAGTCCCCCGGCAGCGTGGTCGACCAGGCGTTCATCGACGCGTCGACGGACGGTTTCGAGGACTACGTGAAGCAGGTCCGCGACCTCGACTGGAACGCCGTCGGCGAAGCCACCGGCCTCCCGCGCGACCAGATCGAGCGCATCGCGCACCTGCTCGTCGACTCCGAGCGCACCATCTATTGCTGGGCGATGGGCCTGACGCAGCACAAGCACGCCGTGCCGTCGATCAAGGAGATCGCGAACGTCGCGCTGCTGCGCGGCATGATCGGCAAGCCCGGCGCGGGCCTGTGCCCCGTCCGCGGCCACTCCAACGTCCAGGGCGACCGGACGATGGGTGTCTGGGAGAAGATGCCCGAAGAGTTCATGAGCGCGCTCTCGGACGAATTCGGCATCCCGATCCCCCGCGACCACGGCCTCGACACCGTCGACTCGATCCGCGCGATGCGGGACGGCAAGGGCAAGGTCTTCTTCGCGATGGGCGGCAACTTCGCCTCCGCCACCCCGGACACCGAACTCACCGAGCGCGCGCTGAAGTCGTGCGAGCTGACCGTCCATGTGTCGACCAAGCTGAACCGCTCGCACGTCGTCCACGGCCGCACGGCGCTGATCCTGCCGACGCTGGGCCGCACCGAGCGTGACGTCCAGGCGACCGGCGAGCAGTTCGTGACCGTCGAGGACTCGATGTCGGTCGTGCACAGCTCACGCGGCAGGCTCAAGCCGTCGAGCGAGCACCTGATCTCCGAGGTCGCGATCGTCTCCCGCCTCGCGCTGGCGCTGTTCGGCGAAGGCCACGCGGTGCCCTGGGCCGAGTTCGAACGCGACTACGACAGGATCCGCGACAGCATCTCGCGCGTGGTGCCCGGCTGCGAGGACTTCAACGCCCGCGTGCGCCTGCCGGACGGCTTCGTCCTCCCCAACGCGCCGCGCGACGCCCGCGAGTTCACCGGCACCAAGAACGGCAAGGCGAACTTCACCGCCAGCGACCTGGAGTGGCCGGTGGTGCCCGAGGGCAGGCTGCTGCTGCAGACCATGCGCAGCCACGACCAGTACAACACCACGATCTACGGCCTTTCCGACCGCTACCGCGGTATCGAGGACGGCCGCCGCGTGGTGTTCGTGAACCCGGACGACATCACCGAACTCGGCGTCGCGGACGGCCAGATCGTCGACCTCGTGTCGGAGTGGCGCGGCGGTGACCGCCGGGCCGAGAAGTTCCGCGTGGTCTCGTATCCCACGGCTCGCGGCTGCGCTGCGGCGTACTTCCCCGAGGCGAACGCCCTCGTCGCACTGGACGCCGTCGCCGACACCTCGAACACGCCGGTGTCGAAGGCCATCGTGATCCGCCTGGAGCCCACCACCTAAGCGTTGCTCGTGAGTGGCTACGAGTGTTCTAACACTCGTAGCCACTCACGACCCACCCACTTAGCCCGCGGCCCAGAAGACGGCTTTGCCGACTTGGGCGAACAGGCCCTTCGGGTGGCCGCGGAACAGTGGCTCGGTACCGAACAGCACAACCCGGGCACCCGCGCCCGAGGTTCCCGACACCACGGCCGCGGCACCGGCCGCCTCAGCCTGTCCGTTGCCCGCGTCGCTCGGCAGCCAATGGCCTGCCACAAGGGGTTTCCCCGCCCCGTAGCGCTGCTCGGCGACCACACCCGGCCCGAGATCGGTGAACCACTGCGGCGAGTAGACGAACGAGTGGCCCGGGGAACCGGCGCCCACCACGCCCGCGCCGTTGGTCACCGTCACGACGCCGTTCGCGTCACCACGACCGGCCACCGCGCGCACCGGTAGCAGTCCCGTCGCGGCGTTGAAGGCCGAGCCGGTCGCACCTCTGGTCACCACGCCACCACGGGCCAGGAACGCGGTCAGCGACTGCTTGGCGGCGGCATTCAAAGCACCGTACGACAGGCCTGCCGACACGAACAGCGTGTCCACCCGGCTGAAGTCGAAGCCCGCGTTGAGCACCGCGGTGGACACCGGCCGCACCTCGAAACCCAGTTCCCGCAACACCGACAGCTCGTCGGCCGACACCGCCGCGGCGATCACCGGCCGGTGCAGCAGCGGACCGCGCGGTCCAGGACCGGCCGTGGTGAACCGCACGCCCATCTCCCTGGCGACCGTGAGCGCGCCGCCGCGGGCCGAAGCGGGTACGACCACTGTGCCGTCGGCCTGCCGGTGCACCGGCAACCCCTGCCCCAGCAAGGTGTTCACCGCCAGCACGTCCTTGCCGTCGGTGAGCGCGAGCGCCAGATCCCTGCCCAGCACGGCGTCCACGCCGCCGGTCGGGGCCGCGGCTGTGACCGGCGTGGTCCACACCCGGGGCGTCTCGGACTTCACGATGTCGACCGACGCGCCCCACAGCAGCCGATGGCTCCAGCCGGAGATGTCGTACATCTGCGGCACATCCGCCGAGATGTCCTTGCCGTCCTCGAGGATCACGTTGGCCAGCCCGCGTTTCGGCTGGTGCATGTCGACGACGTACGAACCGGCGGGGTACCGCTTGCCCGCCAGCGCGAACGGCGTCTTCGCCCGCCCCACCCGGACATCGTTGGCCACCAACTGGTCGACAAGGCGCGCCGCGGCAGGACCGGAGCCCTCCGGGATCACGTACGCGCGCGGGAACTTCGTCGAATACCGGTCCTCCGGCCCGAATCCGGGAACGAAACCGTCCGAAATGGACGGTGAACCCGCGCCTTCCCAGCCGCGCCGGAACAGCTCGATCTGGTCGGCGATCAGCGAGCCGCGGTTCTCGTCGACGTACTCGACAGCGGCTTTGATGGTGGCCGCCGAGACGTCGGTGTTCACCACGGAGCGACGCCGCAGCTCCTCGACGGGCAACGTGTCGTAGTCGGTTCTGTTGACCCGCAACGGAACCTCGACCGTGTGCCCGACGGCGCCGTGGTACATCGAGTACATCGGGGTGAAGATCGGCGGCCAGTCGTCCCACTCCCCCGGCGGGAAGTCGCGGAACGGGATGTCGGCACGGGCGGTCTCCGGGTAGCCGAGCTCACCGATCGCCTTCTCCATGCCGAGCGCGTTCGGGTAGGCGTGCTTGATGTAGAGGTCGTACTCGTAGTTCTGGCCATGCGGCGGGGTCGCGGGCTCGATCAGGGTCGTGCCGGTGTACCCGTGTTCGTCGAGCAGCACCAGCGGCTGGGTGCCGATCACCACGTCGCGCACCGCCCTGGATTCCGGCTGCGTAGACGTTATGTGGTCCCGGTTGACGTCGAACCCGGCCCCGTTCGCCCTGGTACCCGCGACGCGCCCGTCGGGATTGTTGGTGACCGTGAAGTAGATCCGCGTGCGCTCGAGCAACCGCTTCTGCTCGGGGTCCGACGTCGTCGCGAGCCGCTCGATGACCCGCAACGCGCCGTCGGTGCCCTCCCACTCGTCACCGTGGATGTTCGCGTTGATCCACACCGGCGCCTTGTAGTCCCTGGCGAGCTGCCGATCGCGGGCGGCGGCCTTCGGATCGTCCTCGATCTGGGCCCGCCACCGGTCCTGGCGCCGGGTCTCCGCGGCGCTCTCCGGCGCGGTCACGGTCACCAGGTACAGGTCGCGCCCGAGCGTCGACTGCCCGACGACCTCGACCGACACCCGGTTGCTGCGTGCCTGCAAGCTGTTCAGCGCGGGCGCGATCGCGTGGTACGGCACCAGGCCGAGCTTGATCGCCTTGTCCGCGGGGTTTTCCGGATACACCCGCAGCTCCGTCCGGCGCGGATACCCCTGGCCGTGGGCCCGGTTTTCCCCGGTGGGCGCGGACAGAGTGCTCAGCGGCGGATCCGTCGCCGCGACCTCGTTGCGTTCCGCGCCGTTGCCCGGATCCCGGTGCTGACCGGGGCCGATCGGCACCGCTTGGGCCGGGGTCACCGACGCGGTGAGGACGAGGACGACAGCGACCAGCAGGCGCGACAACCGCACGGCAGACCTCCAGGAGCGAAAGTAAAGAGAGTCTTTCGTCCCGCTAAAGACTTGGCAAGGAGTTCAGCCGTTTCGACCTGGTAAACGCCTCAGTTGATGCAGTTGCCGCCGCCCGCGGTGATCGGGTCCGCGACGGCGAGTCCCTGTCCCGACGGCGAACCTCCGCCGGTCGCGTTCGCACCCGGCCCCGAATAGACCTGCCCCAACAGGACCTCGATATGCCCGGCGGGAACGTCCGCGGAGACCTGCGTGGTCAACCCACCCAGCAGCTTCGCCACCTCGGCCCCCTTCGTGGCCATCGCCGCGCCGAACCGCACGAGCGAGGTCTTCCGCGACGCCTGCTGATCCACGGTGCCTTCGATGAACCCGTTCTTGGTCAGCTCGGCCGCCACCCGCCCGGCGAGCCCGGCCTTGGTGCTCGTGTTGTAGACGTCGACGGTCGACCCCTGCGCCGGAGGCAGGGGAGGCGCTGGCGCGCCGATCAGGTCCCTGGCGAAGGACTTGATCTGCGCGGGATCGACCTTCACCGCCGTGTAGCGCGGGTTCTGCGGGTCGTAGCGGTAATCCTTGTTGACCACCGGCACGGTCGCGAACTCGATCGCCCCACCGGAAAGACCCTTCATCTGCTGGATGAAGTCGAGGATGTTCCACCCGTCATCGAGCACGACGGACTTCTTGACCGCGCTGATCAGGTCCGAGAGCTTGGCGGGGTTGGCGAGCGTGCCGCCGGACAGGATGGTTTTGGCGAGGGAGGCGAGAAAGGTCTGCTGACGCCGCACGCGGTCGAAGTCCGAGTCGGGGAGGTCGTGCCGCTGGCGCACGAAGGCGAGCGCGTCCGCTCCCGCGATGATCTGCTTGCCCGCCGGGAAGTCCGCACCGGAGTCCTTGTCCTTGGTCGCCCGGTTCAGGCAGACCTCGACCCCGCCGACAGCCTTGCTGATCTCGTAAAAGCTCAGCAGGTTGACTTCGGCGTAGTGGTCGATGGTCACGCCGCTGAGATCCTCGACGACCTGCCTGGTCGCGCGGCGAGCGGCCGTCACGGACTCGGTGCCGATCCGGGCCTTGTCGGTGACGCCTTCCTTGCGCAGCTTGCCGGCGGCGGCAAGCTTTCCGAGCGTGAAGGCGGCGTTGATCTTGTTCTTCCCCAGCTTGTCAGGAAGGTCCACATAGGAATCGCGGGGGATCGAGAACGCCTTGACCTGCTGCTGCCCGTTCGGGATGCGGAGCACGATGAGCGTGTCGGTGAGGTCGTCACCGTTCGCCCCCGCCCGCAGCTCCCGCAGGACCTCCGGCGCCAGCGGACGGCCCTGGTTGTCCTCCCGCGCGTCGCGTCCGACCAGCAGGATGTCGACGGCGCCATCCGCGGGCTGCTCACCGGGCGGGGTTTCGTGGCCGCCACCGATCACGTCGGAGCGGATCAGGCCCGTCTCCAGCGAGGTCAACGTCGAATAGCCGTACGCCGTCGCCCCGAAGACACTGGAGGCCACGAGCACGACGACGACCTTCCCGCCGATGCGCCACACCACGGGAATCTCCGTTCGCCAAGGATCTTGTCAGTCCCTAGACGCGAGAAAGTCTCATTTTGTTGACTCCGGTGACCCAGCTCACAGTGATCACCGCAGGTGGGAGGCGCCGTTCAGATCGAGTATCGTGCCCGAAGCCCAGGTCGAGTCCGCCGAAGCCAGGTAAACGACCGCGGCGGCGACCTCCTCCGGTTCGCCGACCCGCCCGAACGGGCTCTGTGAGCGCACGACGTTTCCGGACGCTCCGGCGAGCTTGACGGCCTGCCTGTCGGTCGCGATGAAGCCCGGCGCGACCGAGGTGACCGAAATCCCGTGCGGCGCCAGTGAAACAGCCAGTGACTGACCGAACGCGTGCAGTGCGGCCTTGCTCGCGCCGTACGCCGGATGATCGGGTTCGCCCTTGAACGCGCCCCGCGAGCCGACGTTCACGATCCGCCCGGCGACACCGCGAGCGATCTGGTGGCGCGCCACGCAGTAAGTCACGTTGGCCGCACCCAGGAGATTGACGTCGACAGTGCGCCGCCACACGTTCTGCCAGTCCTCATAGGACACTTCGGCCACGCGATGCGCGCTGGCTTCGGTGGGTGCCACGGCGGCGTTGTTCACGAGCACGTCGACGCCGCCGAGAGCCTCCTCGGCGGCGTCCGCGATCCGTTGTGCCGCAACGGGATCGGCCAGGTCGCCGTGGAGCAGGACATGCCCGCCACCCGGCAAGGCCTTCAGTGTCGCCTCGGCGTCGGACAGATTCGAGCCGTAGTGCACCGCGACGCGATCACCGAGCTCGGCGAACGCCGACGCGACCGCGCGGCCGATCCCGCGCGACGCGCCGGTGACCAGGACGCCCCGGCCACTCACTTCGCGAACAGCTGCGACTCGTCCCGGAAAGCCTTGAACTCCAAGGCGTTCCCGGCCGGGTCGTGCAGGAACATCGTCCACTGCTCCCCCGGCTCGCCCGCGAACCGCTGATACGGCTCGATGACGAACTCGGTGCCCGCGTCGCGCAGTTTCCCGGCCAGCACCTGGAACTCCTCGACCGAGAGGATCAGCCCGAAGTGCGGCACGGGAACGTCGTGCCCGTCGACCGGGTTGCGGCCGGCTTCGGCGCGCGCACCCGGTACGACATGGGTCACCACCTGGTGGCCGTGGAAGTTCCAGTCCACCCACGCCTCGGCCGAGCGCCCTTCGGGCAGGCCGAGGACCTCACCGTAGAAGGCGCGGGCCTTGGCCAGGTCATCGACGGGAATCGCCAGGTGGAAACCCGGGCGGACGGACGTGGTCATCTAGGTCCCTTCTTCGAAGTCGCTCAGCCGCCGAACAGCTGGACGACCTTGCGGACGAGTTCATAGACACCGTAAGCGAACGGCACCGCGACCCAAAGCCACGCCAGCGCCATCAGCCCGGTCCGGCTGCGTACCTGCGGCTGCTCACTCATTTCGCTTCACTTCCCGCTGTCGCGCCGACAGCGCCCTGCGCCGGCTCGTGGAACTTCGGGTTGACCGGCCGGACCAGCTCGTTGGCGATGAAACCGACGATCAGCAGCCCGATCATGATGTAGAACGACATCGTGTAGAGGTCCGGGCCCACCTTGCCCGCGGCCTTCTCGCTGTCCGCGATCCGGTTGACGATCAGCGGCCCGAG
>NZ_DASYMU010000099.1:0-26545 GCF_036008905.1 Amycolatopsis sp.
CGCGGTCTCCGCGCCCAGGCGGCCCCTGACGGCACGGGGGATTCACCCGAGTACGACCCGGTACGAGGGCAAATCCCCCGCACCGCCAGGAACCACCTGGATCACGAAGCCCATCGAACAGATTCACCAGACACGACCTAGCGTCCCTCGAGGACCTTTCGGACGGCTTCGGCCGACGGCGGCACGGTGGCCATCGGGCCGATCTTGCCCTCGACGGCGTCGAGCGTCTTCAGGCCGTCACCGGTGATCATCAGGACGATTTCCTCGTTGGGGTCGAGCTTTCCGGTCTCGATGAGCTTCTTCGCCGTGGCGACGGTGACCCCACCGGCGGTTTCGGTGAAGACGCCTTCGGTCCGGGCGAGCAAGCGGATGCCTTCGACGATCTCTTCGTCGGTGACGTCCTCGATGGCGCCGCCCGTGCGGGTGACGACGTCGAGCACGTACGGGCCGTCCGCCGGGTTGCCGATCGCCAGCGAACGGGCGATCGTGTCCGGCCGCACGGGCTGGACGACATCGTGACCCGCGCGGAAGGCGGCCGAGACGGGCGAGCAGCCGGTGGCCTGGGCACCGAAGATCTTGTACGCGGTGTCCTCGACCAAGCCGAGCTTGGCGAACTCACGGAAACCCTTGTCCACTTTGGTCAGCTGCGAACCCGACGCGATCGGCACGACGATCTGCTTGGGGATGCGCCAGCCGAGCTGCTCGGCGACCTCGAACGCGAGGGTCTTGGAGCCCTCCGAGTAGTACGGGCGCACGTTGACGTTCACGAACGCCCAGCTCTCGTGATCCCCGGCGAGCTGGGTGGCCAGCCGGTTGACGTCGTCGTAGTTGCCGTCGACGGCGATCAGCGCGCCGTCGTACACGGCGGTGGTGAGGATCTTGGCTTTTTCGAGATTGGAGGGAATCAGCACGACGGACTGCCACCCGGCGCGTGCGGCGGCGGCCGCCACGGCGTTCGCGAGGTTGCCCGTCGACGGACACGCCAGCACGTCGAAGCCGAACTCGCGCGCGGCGGCCAGTGCCACCGCGACCACGCGGTCCTTGAACGAGTGGGTGGGGTTGCCGGTGTCGTCCTTGACGTAGACCGTCTTGGCGCCGAGCGCCTTGGCGAGCCTGTCGGCGCGGATCAGCCGGGTGCCACCGGGCTCGGTGTTGGGGATTTCCTCGACGTTCGAGGGCACTGGCAGCAGCTTCTTGTACCGCCAGATGTTGTTCGGGCCCGCCTGGATGTCTTCGCGGGTGACCGTGCCGAAGTCGTATTCGACCTCGAGCGGGGAAAAGTCCTCGGCGGATACGAACTCCGGAGCCAGGGGCTGCCGGTGGCCCTCTTCCTTCGAGATCAAGCCGATCGCCGGTCCGAGATCCGGGGTGCGCTTGATCGAGGTGTTCGTGTCGAGGGTTGCAGTCATCACGAGGTCCTTTCCTCATCTGCCCCACGCGGTGCGCGGGCCGGAATTGGCACCGTGATCGTCAGCTACCTCGCTGAACGCGAGATGACAGGCTGACGCCGGTTGCCGGGGCTTCGTCGGGCCGTTCCCTCTGCCCCTCTGGATGAGCGGTATTCAGTTTTCGGCGTGCGGTGCTCGGCACTGCCTCGGCTACACCGTACGACATGGCGATTACTTCGTGCCATGGCGGAGGGTGGATCTCACCGGACGAGGAGAGGTCACAGCGCAAGTGGGAGGATCGTGGGCGTGACCGCGACCGCCTCCGCCCCAGCCCCGCTCCACCTGGTTCTCGGCGAAGAAGAACTGCTCATCGAGCGTGCCGTCCGCGGCTCGCTCGACGCCGCGAGGGTGGTCGACCCGACGGCCGACATGACCCGGGTCCGGGTGTCCGAACTCACAGCCCCGGTGCTGGCCGAGATGGTCAGCCCGTCGTTGTTCAGCGAGGGCCGGGTGATCGTGATCGACTCAGCCCAGGACATTTCGCAGGAGATCGCCGACGCCGTCATGGGCTACATCGCGCAGCCGGCCGAAGGTATCGTGCTCGTCGTCGTGCACACCGGCGGTGGCCGCAGCAAGGCAGGCAAGGCGCTGCCCGCGGCGTTGCGCAAGGCGGGTGCGGTGATCACCGAATGCCCGAAGCTGACCAAGCCTGCCGAGCGGGAATCCTTTGTCCGCAACGAAGTTCGCCTCGCCGGAGGGAAGATCAACGCGGCCGGGGTGGGTGCGCTGATCGACGCGGTCGGCTCGGACCTTCGTGAGCTGTCCTCGGCGGCTTCGCAGCTCGTCGCGGACTCGGGCGGCACCGTCGACGAAGAGGCCGTCCACCGCTACCACCGTGGCAAGGCGGACGTGAACGGGTTCGCGGTCGCCGAGAAGGCCGTCTCCGGCGATCGGGCGGCCGCGCTCGAATCACTGCGCTGGGCGATGCAACTCGGCGTCCCGCACGTGCTCGTCGCCGACGCGCTGGCCGACGCCGTCCGCACCATCGCGCGGGTGTCCGCGGCCGGGCGAGGCAACCCCAACCAGATGGCAGGCGAGCTCGGCATGCCGCCGTGGAAGATCCGCAAGGCCCAGGGCCAGACCCGCGGCTGGGGCCCCGACGGCCTGGCGGACGCCATGCGGGTCGTGGCCAGGCTCAACGCCGAGGTCAAAGGCGCGGCGGCCGACCCCGAGTACGCCCTCGAACGGGCGGTACTGGAACTGATCGCCGCCAAGGGCGAGAACTAATGATGGGAAGGTCAAAGGTGGCGTCGCCCGGGAGCGAAGTTTCGCACTTTGGTGAGAAAGCGCCGCTCGGCTTGTCGCCTGAGGTAGTGAAGGCCTCCTTCACGGCGTTCCCGCTCAAGTCGAGCTCTGCCACCCCAGCGCTCTGAGACATGCCACGTTTGCCTTACTCACCAAATAACAGGCAAACAGCGAAAGGCCCCTGATGACCGTGGTCACCAGGGGCCTTTCGAGAAGAGACTTCGCGGTCAGAAGCAAGCGTCAGAGCGCGTTGGCGCGCTTCGCGAGCGCGGACTTCTTGTTCGCGGCCTGGTTCGCGTGCAGAACACCCTTGGTGACGGCCTTGTCGAGCTTCTTGGCGGCGTCGCGCTGCAGCTCGAGGGCCTTGTCCTTGTCACCGGCGTCGGCGGCGTCGCGGAACTTGCGGATCGCGGTCTTGACCGAGGACCTGATCGCCACGTTGCGCTGGCGTGCCTTCTCGTTGGTCGTGATGCGCTTGATCTGGGACTTGATGTTGGCCACGCGGGCGCTCCTTGATCAGATTCGGTGAATTCGTGCCGCGTTCTTGTGGCTCTGACCGCCCAATCGAGCGACGGCAGGTTTCCTCCATTGCGGAATGCCACACGGCAACGATGCGCAAGCTTACAGGCCGTCCGGCGTCCGTCCCGAGGCGCCTACGTCCGCTACGGCCGGTTCGCTGGTCGTCCTCGCCGGGATCGCGGCTATTGCCGCGGCTTGACCGGATCGGCTAAGGATGAAGGATGGACGTCCTGAGTAGCCGGGTGCTGATCCACCCGAAGGATCCCGAAGTGTCCACCGCGTTCTACCGCGACACCCTGGGGCTGGCGATCGACAAGGAGTTCCCGGGCGGGACGGTGTTCTTCCTCGGGCACGGTTCGCTCGAGATCGTCGGCAAGGGCGAGACCGGGCCCAGTCCGGACGTGGCCCTCTGGCTGCAGGTCAGGGACCTGCCGGCGACGCTGGAGGAGCTGAAGGCGAAAGGTCTCACCGCGGATCGCGACGCGCGCCGCGAGCCGTGGGGCTTGGACGAAGCCTGGATCTCCGATCCCGACGGCACCCGCATCGTGCTGGTGGAGGTGCCGGAGAAACATCCACTCCGTACCGATCCCCGCTAACCACGGATCGCCCGCAGCTGGGCCGCCCTGGTGGCGAAAACGCCGGGTGGCTCCCACGTCCACGTCTGCAGATCGGTGAAACCGGCTTGCTCCACTTCGGACGCCAGCGCGTGCCGCGGCACCGGCAACCCCTTGTCGGGCGCGGAAAGCAGTAGCCTCCCGCCGGGGCGCAGGACCCTGCGCAGCTCGGCGAAACCCGCGACCCTGTCCGCCCAGAGCTGCACGTTGTTGACGCTCAGGACGACGTCTACCGACGCGTCTTCCCGGTCGGTTCCCGCGCCGGGATCGGGGCCGACGGTCCACACGGTCTCGCCGGGGGTGATCTTCGCCACCGTCTTGAGGTGGCTTTCGGTCGCCGCGGTGCTGTGCGCGGTCAGGGCGTTGCTCACCCGGCCGAGCATTTCGATCATGGAATTACTCATACTTCGAGGTCATCACGGAGTCGGGAACCTCGCATCGGGGATGACCCCCAATCGCACCCGGAGCTCCATGGGACCATAGAGGTGGCCCACCCCGACCTTCTTCGCGAGGACCACACGAGTGACGACGTTCGCCGACACGACCTTCACGCCCCCGGAGCTCATCCGGAACTTCTGCATCATCGCTCACATCGACCACGGCAAGTCCACCCTGGCCGACCGGATGCTGCAGCTCACCGGCGTGGTCGAAGGGCGGGACATGCGTGCCCAGTACCTCGACAGGATGGACATCGAGCGCGAGCGCGGCATCACGATCAAGGCGCAGAACGTGCGCCTGCCGTGGAAGGTCGGCGATCAGGACTATGTGCTCCACCTGATCGACACCCCGGGTCACGTCGACTTCACCTATGAGGTGTCCCGCGCGCTCGAGGCCTGTGAAGGTGCGATCCTGCTGGTCGACGCCGCACAGGGCATCGAGGCGCAGACGCTGGCCAACCTGTACCTGGCGCTGGAGAAGAACCTCCACATCATCCCGGTGCTCAACAAGATCGACCTGCCCTCGGCCGACCCGGACAAGTACGCCGCGGAACTCGCGCACATCATCGGCTGCGAGCCGTCGGACGTGCTGCGGGTCTCGGCGAAGACCGGTGTCGGCGTTCGCGAGCTGCTGGACGAGGCCGTCCGCCAGGTGCCGCATCCCGTCGGCGACGCGAACGCCCCGGCGCGCGCGATGATCTTCGACTCGGTCTACGACACCTACCGCGGCGTCGTGACCTACATCCGCGTGATGGACGGCAAGATCACCCCGCGCGAGCGGATCAGGATGATGTCCACCAACGCCACCCACGAGCTGCTCGAGGTCGGCATCATCTCGCCGGATCCCAAGGTCAGCGTCGGGCTCGGCGTCGGCGAGGTGGGCTACCTCATCACCGGGGTGAAGGACGTCCGGCAGTCGAAGGTCGGTGACACCGTCACCAGCGAGCGCAACGGCGCCAAGGAGGCCCTCGCGGGCTACCGGGAGCCGAAGCCGATGGTCTACTCGGGTCTGTACCCGATGGACGGCTCGGACTATCCGAACCTGCGCGAGGCGCTCGACAAGCTCCAGCTCAACGACGCCGCGCTGGACTACGAGCCGGAGACCTCGGTCGCGCTCGGGTTCGGTTTCCGCTGCGGGTTCCTCGGGCTGCTGCACCTGGAGATCACCCGGGACAGGCTCGAGCGTGAGTTCGGCCTCGACCTGATCTCCACCGCGCCGAACGTCGTCTACGACGTGATCCTCGACGACGGCCGGAAGATCCACGTCACCAACCCGTCGGACTGGCCTTCGGGCAACAAGATCGACAAGGTGATGGAGCCGGTCAGCAAGGTCTCGATCCTGGCGCCGTCGGAGTTCATCGGCACCATCATGGAACTCTGCCAGGGCAAGCGCGGGCAGTTGCTGGGGATGGACTACCTGTCCGAGGACCGGGTCGAGCTGCGCTACAACCTGCCGCTGGGCGAGATCATCTTCGACTTCTTCGACACGCTGAAGTCCCGCACCCGCGGCTACGCGTCGCTCGACTACGAAGAGGCGGGCGCGGAGGCCGCGGACCTCGTCAAGGTCGACATCCTGCTGCAGGGTGAAGCGGTGGACGCCTTCTCGGCGATCGTGCACAAGGACGATGCCTACGCCTACGGGAACCGCATGGTGCTCCGGCTGCGGGAGCTCATCCCGCGCCAGAGCTTCGAGGTGCCGATCCAGGCCGCCATCGGCGCCCGGATCATCGCCCGCGAAACGATCCGCGCGATCCGCAAGGACGTGCTCGCGAAGTGCTACGGCGGTGACATCTCGCGTAAGCGCAAGCTGCTGGAGAAGCAGAAGGAAGGCAAGAAGCGGATGAAGACCGTCGGCCGCGTCGAGGTCCCGCAGGAGGCCTTCGTCGCCGCACTGTCCACTGAGGACAGTGGCAAGGGCAAGAAGTAGCAGGACTTTCCGGCGCGGTCCCCCGAATCATTCTTTCGGGGGGCCGCGCTTTTCGTGTTCGCTCAGGGGCGGGGATCAGCCGTTGCCGGTGATGCGGCTGGCTTCGATGAACACGGCCACGCGGCGCTCTTCGGCCATGACGCGGTCGTAGGCGTCCCAGTCGTCGTGGGTCCCGGTCGCCGCGATGAACACATCCCGGAGCAGCTGCGGCAGCTTCGCGTCGTCGAAGTCGGGGTCGGCGTCGTCCGGGCCGACGAGGTGGGTCGCGCCCTGGACCGCGACCCAGTCCCAGCCGCGGCGGAAGACGATCGTCGCGTGTCCGTTGCGGCGGAACAACTCCAGCTTGCGCGTGCCGCCCCGTGCCACGAAGCCGACGCTGGTCTTGCCGGTCACGGGATCTTCGATGACGCCGGCGTTCACGACCGAAGCGTGGACGGTGCCGTCGGGGCGGACGGTGGTGATCGTCGCGAGGCCGTGCTCTGCGGCGGAAAGCTTGCGCACGAGTTCCAAATCGGAGGGCATCGGTAAACCGTAGACCCAAAAAGGCCCGAGACGACAGGCGGTCGCCTCGGGCCTTCAGCGCAGGGAAAGGAGGTCAGCAGGCGCCGTCGTCGCGCCAGACGCCCCATTCACCGGTGGTGCCGGGTTCTTCGTTCCGCGTCCACCACTTGGCGGTCCACTTGTGGTTGTTGTGGGACACCACCGCACCGCCGTTGTAGATGGCCGTGCCGCTCCACGTCGTGGCACCGCAGGTTCCGGGCACGCTGGTGCCGTTTTCCCACGGCACCTGGCCCGAATGGTAGAAGTTGATGCCCTGCGCTTGCCAGCGTGGCGCCTGTGCGCCGAGACGTGCCTTGAACGCGTCCCAGTTGTGCGTCGACCACGGGGACCAGCCGAGTTCGGCGTGCGCGGCGAGCCGCGGGAACGCCAGGTACTCGATGTCGGCCGAGGTTTTGACGGTTTCGGTCCACAGCGGGGATTCGACGCCCTTGATCGCCGATTCCGGCACGCCGTTGAGGTACGCGCCGGGGTTCCAGTTGTAGGCGTCCTGGACCTCGATGTAGCCCGCCCAGTTGAGGCCGATCGGGCTGCTGGAGTTGTACTTCATGTCCAGGTAAGCCTTGTTCGCCGGCGAGAGGATGATCTTGCTGCCGCGGGCGACGGCGTTGGAGACGCCGGAGTCCGAAGTCGTCGTGCCCCAGAACTGCGGGGTCGCCGACGCGGGCAGCTGTGCCTTGGCGATTTCGTGCCAGCCGATGGCCTGTTTACCGGCGGCGGTGACGATCGGGACGACCTTGTTGATGAACTTCAGGTAGTCCGCGTCCGTGGTCGCCTGGGCCTCGTCGCCGCCGATGTGGATGTACGGGCCGGGGGTCATCGCGGCGAGCTCGCGGATGACGTCCGCGATGAAGGTGTAGGTGATGTCCTTGTTGATGCACAAGGAGCTGTAGCCGACCTCGGTGTCCGTCCGCGGTGCCGGAGCGACGCCGTTGCAGTTCAGTTCGGCGTAGGCCGACTGGGCCGCGTTGGTGTGTCCCGGCATGTCGATCTCGGGGATCACCGTCATGTGCCGCGAGGTCGCGTAGGCGATGATCTCGGCGTACTGCGCCTTGGTGTAGAAACCACCGGCGCCGCCGCCGACCTGCGTGGCGCCGCCGACGGTGGTCAGCTTCGGCCAGCTGTCGATGGTGATACGCCAGCCCTGGTCGTCGGACAGGTGCAGGTGCAGATTGTTGATCTTGTACTGCGCGAGCTGGTCGATGTACTTCTTGACGCTCGCCACCGGGTGGAAGTGGCGGGCGACGTCGAGCATCGCGGCGCGGTAGGCGAAGCGCGGGTAGTCGACGATGTTCGCGCCGGGGATCGTCCACGGGCCCGCTTGGACGGTGGCGGACTCGATCTTGCCCGGCAGCAGCTGACGCAGGGTCTGGACGCCGCCGAACAGGCCGTCACCGGTGTTCGCGCGCAGCACGGCCGTGCTCGCGGTGACGTTCAGCTGGTAGCCCTGCGCGCCGACGCTGGAGTCGGCGCCCGAGAGCAGCAGTGAGATGCCGTCGGCCGGGATGGCCGGGGCGTCCGACACCGGCAGCGCGAAGCCGGTCGAGCGGCGCAGGACCCCGGCGAGGTAGTCGCCGACGGCTTTCGCGTCGGCGGAGTTCGCCTGGGTGTAGATCTTGGTCGTCGAGGTCAGCGGGAACGAGACCCCGTTGACGGCCTGCACGGAGACCGGTACGGGCACGATGGCTTGCAGCGGCGGGATAGCGGCGGCTCCGGTGGTTTGGGTGGCGGCTGTCACGCTGCCGGCCATGGCTAAGACGGCGAGGGTGCGTACCCATCTCCGCCGAGTGAGATGCGCTCGTGGAATCTTCACAGATGTCCTCCTGGCGGCAGAATTCTCCGGGCGAGGCGTTCTTCGAATGGTGTCACCTGGAACGACATAGGTCTAGACCACTACGGGGCAAAGTTCGGTGGGTAGGCTCGGCTCATGTTCGAACGCCTGCGGTTTCCGGTCATAGTCGCCCCAATGGCGGGCGGTCCCACGACTCCCGCGCTGGTCAGCGCGGTGACGGCGGCGGGGGGTTTCGGTTTCCTCGGCGGTGGCTACCTGACCGCCGACGCGCTCGGCGACCTGATCGCGCGAACCGCCGAGCTGACCGCTGAGCCGTTCGGGGTGAACCTCTTCCTGCCCGGCGCGCCCTCGGTGGCCGACCTTTCCGGTCACCGGGAGCACCTGCTGGCCGAGGCACGGCGCTACGGCGTCGAGCCGGGCGACGCGCACTGGGACGACGACGCGTATCCCGCGAAGCTCGACGTCGTCGTCGAGCGCCGGATCCCGGTCGTGTCGTTCACCTTCGGCCTTCCGTCGGTGGACGACGTCGCACGCCTGCACGAGGTCGGCAGCTTGGTGATCGTGACGGTGACCTCGCCTGAGGAAGCCGATCTGGCCGCGGCGATCGGCGCCGACGCGTTGTGCGTCCAGGGCTTCGAAGCCGGGGGCCACCGCGGGATCTTCGCGGACGACCCGGTTCACCCGGCAGGGGGAGAAACCTACGGCTTGCTCGCCGCACTGCGCCTGGTTTCGGCGGTGACCGACCTGCCGTTGATCGCCACCGGCGGGCTCGTGCACGGTGCCGACGTCGCCGCCGTGCTGGTCGCCGGTGCGGCGGCCGCGCAGCTCGGCACGGCGTTCCTCCGGGCCGACGAAGCGGGCACCCAGCCCGCCCAGCAGCGCGCGCTCGCGGAGGGCGGCCGGAAGACGGCGTTCACCCGGGCCTTCACCGGACGGCCTGCCCGCGGCCTGGTGAACCGCGTCCTCGCGGAGCGGTCCGCCGACGCGCCTTCCGCATACCCGGACGTCCATCACCTGACCAGGCCGATCCGCGCCGCCGCCGCCAAGGCGGGCGACCCGGAGGCCATGTCGATGTGGGCCGGGCAGACTTACCCGCTCGCCGGTGCCGGACCGGCCGCCGAAATCTTCGCGAAGCTCGAGCGCGAAGCCCGCGAGGCGTTCTCGCAGGCGTCAAAGCGTTTGGGTTGAAAGGTCCATTCATGCCACGGGTGGCTCAGCCGGCGGCGGAATCGTGCCGGGATGTCCCTTTCGCGGCGGGGACGAGCGGGCGCTTGTCGGCCCGGCTCACTCCGGCGGCGAAGTAGGACAGCAGTTCGGCGATCTCGATGGGGTCGTCCAGCTGCGGGCAGTGGCCCCAGTCTTCGCGGACCATCAGCCTGCTGTGCGGCACCAATGCGTGCAGTTGCCGCCCGGACGCCGCGCTGACCAGCTTGTCCTTGCCGCAGACGACGACCAGCAGCGGGATCTTGACGGTTTCGAGCTGGTAGGCGCCGGCGAGTTCTTCGACGAGCTGACGGGCTTGTTCGAGCAGCGTCGTGGTGGCCCGGTAGTCCGGGAAGAGGTCGAGGAAGCGCTTGACGTGTACCGCTTCGGCCTTCGCGGCGTTGGCGTACAGGAAGCGGGGGATCAGCTGCTCGGCGACAGTGCGCACGACGAAACCCGGGACGGGCAGCGGCAGCGACGAATAGAGCCGCAGTGGGATCGGGTAGCGGGCGACCGTCCTGATCAGCCACGAGTCGACGAACCCCGGGGCGGCGATGGAGACGACCCCGGCTATCGGGAGCGTCGCGTTCTGGGCGGCACGCAGGCTTGTCGTGCCGCCGAGTGAATTTCCGGCGAGGACCACGCTCCCGAGCACGGCTTGTTCCTTGATGACGGCGGCGGCGAACGTGTCCAGCTGCGGGAGCATGGTGCCGGGACGCAGCGCGTCGGCCTCGCCGAAACCGGGCAGGTCGACCGCGATCGCCGGGATACCGGCGGCGCCGAGCTCTTCGAGCACGGGACGCCAGGTGTCGGCGCTGTCGCAGTAGCCGTGGAAGAGAACGAGACGCGGAGTGGCGGGCTTCGCGGCGATGGCCGTGCGCTTGCGGCGTGAGCCGCGCCCGGGCTCCGTGTCGACGACGGTCGTGGGGCCGACTTCGAGGACACGGGTACGCACTCCGGCGTAACGCCGGTAGGCCACCCGGATCTCCGCCAGGTCGGTCTCGTTTCGGCCGGCCGGGGTAGCCGGCACGGGCCGCTTCATCGCGGTCATGTTTACAGGATACCGAAGCTAAGTTACTTTTCGGTCGAATGTTGACCGTGAAATTACCAGTTCCCGACTATACAAATGTCTGGGAGAGTTACTGGATTGTGACCCCTGACCTGGTATTTAAGGCCAGAGGCACCCCGATTCAGCGCCTCGTGCATTGTAAGGGTCTAGACCAAGTTGTGCATACCGCCTACGCGGTGAACACGATCTTTCCCGCCGTTTCTCCGGCCTCCATGCTGCGGAAGCCTTGCTCTGCGTCCTTGAACGGCAGTTCGGCGCCGATCTGGGGCCGGATCCCGGCCAGATCTACGTACTCGAGCAGGTTGGCCAGCTCGTCACGGGTACCCATGGTCGAACCGGCGATCCGCAGCTGCAGGAAGAAGACACGCTGCAGCTCGGCGTTCGCGTCCGGCCCGCTCGTGGAACCGGAGACGACGATGATCCCGCCAGGCTTCAGCGACTTCAGCGAGTGCGACCAGGTCGCCTTGCCGACGGTCTCGAAAACGGCGTCGACACGCTCGGGCAGCCGGGCACCGGACTCGAACGTCTGGTGCGCGCCGAGCTGCTCGGCCAGCGCCCGCTTCTCTTCACTGCGGCCGGTGACCCACACACGGACACCGGCCGCGCGCCCGAGCTGGATCAGTGCGGTCGAAACGCCGCCGGAGGCGCCTTGGACAAGGATCGTCTGCCCCGGCCGGACACCGGACTTCACGAACAGCATGCGATACGCGGTCAGCCACGCCGTGCCCATCGTCGCGGCTTCGGCGAACGAGAGTCCGGCCGGCTTCGGCAACGCGTTGCGCGCCGGGACGACCACGTAGTCGGCGAAGGTGCCCTGGTGCTTCTCGGTGAGCAGCGTCCGCTTCGGGTCGAGCGTGTCGTCGCCCTGCCAGCCCGGCGCGTTGACGACCGCGTGCAGCACGACCTCGGTGCCGTCGTCGAGCGTGCCCGCGCCGTCGCAGCCGAGGATCATCGGGAACTGCTCGGGCTTGATGCCGACCCCGCGCAGCGTCCAGAGGTCGTGCATGTTGAGGCTGGCGGCTTTGACCCGGACCTTCACCCACCCGTCCGGCACCACCGGATCGGGGCGCTCGCCGACGACCAGCGAGTCCAATGGGTTGTCCTTGTTGGGTTCTTTGGCGTAGACGGCGAACATGCCTGCAACCTACCCGGGCAGCGCTTCGGGGGCAGCACAGTGGGCGTAGGCTCACGTCCGTGTTCAACGGGTTGGCCGACTGGTGGGATGGCGCTGAGCTGTGGCTCGCGCAGCAGTGGTTTCCCGTGCAGTTCGTGCTGGTGATGGTCGTGCTCGGGCCGCTGTGTCTCGGCGCGGCCTGGGTGATCGACAAGCTTGTCGGGGCGGTCGCCACGCTGTTCGGTGCGGCCCGCGGCGAAGACCGGTCAGACGGCTCGTCCTAAGCTGCCGACCATGTTCAACCGAAGGCGGATCACCGCTGCGCTGATCGGGCTCATCGTGCTGGTGCTCGGTGGCTGGTTCGTGCAGGACGCCGTTACCGAAGACGCCCCGGCCCAGACTTCGTCCAGCGCACCGGTGGCGGGGGCCGATTCCGGCCTCGCCGTCAAGCCGCTGTCCAGCCTGCCCCCGGAGGCGAAGGACACCTGGAAGCTGATCAAGGCCGGCGGCCCGTACCCGTACCCGCGCAACGACGACGTGGTGTTCGGCAACCGGGAGAAACTGTTGCCGCTCAAGCAGTCCGACTACTACCGCGAGTACACCGTGAAGACGCCGGGCAGTTCGGACCGCGGCGCGCGGCGGCTCATCACCGGCCGTTCGCAGGAGCTGTACTACACCGGCGACCACTATTCGTCGTTCGTCGTCGTGGACACCGTCAAATGACGGGCGCGCAGCCGCCGACAGCGACGGCGCTCGCCGCCAAGGCCAGGGCACGCGGAGCGTTCGTGCACCTGCTCGACGGGAAGACCATGACGGACAAGGCATCCACCTTGGACGCGATCGCCGCGGCGCTGTCGTTCCCCGCGACCTTCGGCAAGAACCTCGACGCGCTGTACGACTGCCTCACCGATCTTTCGTGGCTCCCCGCGGGTGAGCACGTGCTGATCTGGGTGGACTCCGACCTGCTCAAGCAGGCCGAGCCGCGGACGTACCTGTCGATCCGGAGCGTGCTCTCGGACGCGCAACGCGCCCTCGCCCCCGGCGACTCCGGCCGCCGTCACCTGACCGTCCTGCTCGCCGACTCGTGAGTGCGTAACAGTGTTCTAACACTGTTACGCACTCACGACCCACCTGCCTGGCCGCGCTTGCGTGCGCAGGCCGCTCGCCTTACGGAACCCAGTTCGGCTTGCGCTTCTGCGCGAAGGCCGTGATGCCTTCCTGGCCCTCTTCGCTCGCGAAGAACCCGGCCGAAAGCTTGTTCATCGCCTCGAAACCGTCGCTGGGTGTCGCCGGGCGCGGGCTGCTCAGCAGCTGCTTCGTGGCGGCCAGCGCCTTGGGGCCGCCCAGCGCCAGTGCTTTCACGAAGCGCTCGACCTCGGTGTCGAGGTCTTCGGCGTCGACGGCCGAGTTGATCAGGCCGATGTCCGCCGCGCGCTCGGCGTTGAAGGTCTCGCCGGTGAGGAAGAGCTCGTGCCCGGCACGCGGGTTGAGGCGGGGGAGCACGGTCAGCGAGATGACAGCCGGCACCACGCCGATGCGGACCTCGGTGAACGCGAACGTCGCTTCCCGGACCGCGACAGCGATATCGGCGGCCGCGACCATGCCGACGCCACCGGCGCGCGCGGGCCCGGCGAGCCTGGCGACGACCGGTTTCGGGCTGGTCCAGAGCTGTTCGAGGATCTTCGGGAACTCGTTGACGCCCTGGTCGCCCGCTCCGGCGCCGCGGGCCTCCTTGAGATCCATGCCCGCGCAGAACACCGGGCCGGTGTGGGTCAGCACGATCACGCGGACGGCGTCGTCGTCGCGGGCCTTGGTCAGCGACTCGCTCAGCTCGCGCCGCAGCTGCGCCGACAGCGCGTTGCGGTTGTGCGGGGAGTCCAGCGTGATCGTGGCGGTGCCGCCCGCCACCGAATAGTGCACCAGTTCGTCAGCCATGGCCCCACCTTCGCATGCCGGGTCAGGCTGGGCAGAGTGCGCCGGGACTTTGTCGCGGTGGTGGCAGGGTTGCGCGGACCGGGCTCGAACCGGCGTCCATCCGGGAAGAGCCGGAAGCTCTACCGCTGAGCTACCGCGCAACCTGCCACCACCCTCGTCGGCCGGGCTCGAACCGGCGTCCATCCGGACCAGAGCCAGAAGCTCTACCACTGAGCTACGACGAGAAACTGCGATCCTGCCTACCTGCGGGGCGGCTGTCCACCGGTTTCCGGCGGTACCCGGACGGCCTTCCCGCTGAAGACGCCGGCCTTGCGCAGCAGGTCCGCCCAGGCGGGATCCGCGACCGCGACCCCGTGCACGAGTTCCGGGGTCGGCCGGAACCACCCAACGGCCCCGGCCGGGCGTGGCGTGACCCAGCCGCTCTTCACCGCGTCCACCTTCGCCTCGGCACAGGCGGTGAGGACGTCGGCGCGGGTGCACTGTTCCCGGCCGTCCAGCACCCGCCACGGCAGCGGCAGCCGTGCCCACACCCCGGTGTCGGGGTGCCGTCCGGAGCCGTCCCGATCGTGCCAGGCGGCGAGGTCGCCCGCGATCAACAGCATCGACTTGCCTGGGCAGAACACGTCCAGGAGGTCCAGTGCCTCGCATCCGGCGAGACACGACAGCCAGCCCGCCCTGGCGGTGTTGTACGCGCCGGTGAAGAGGTTCCAGGTCGACGAGTCGTTGCCCGCGCGCACGATCATGGTCTCGCGGTTGAAGTCACTCGCCTCCCACACCTCGGAGAGCAGCTCGCCGACCTGCCGCATCGAGGCGAACCATCGGCCCAGCAGTTCTCCCCGCCGCGCCTCGGAAATCCGGTGCAGCACTTCGGGTGCGGGGTAGGCCTGCGCGATCATCCACCAGTCGGTGGCTGGGTTTCCCAGGCAGCGCTTGAACAACAGCTCGGCGATCTGGTCGTAGGAGTTGTCCCGCCCGGACAGGGTGAACTCGCGGCGCAGCTTGCGCTTGGCCGTGTAGTAGGCGACGAAACAGGCCGCGTCCGGGTCGGCGAGGAACTGCCCGAGTCCGATGGAGGACGCCTGCCCGGCACGCGCGACCAGTGCGAGAGAACGCTTCCGCCGCTCATTGTCCAAAGTGGATGCTTTCGCTTCGATCCGCCGCAGAAGCCGGAAGCGGCGGTTGTACTGCCGCTTGGACAGCTCGATACCGGCGACGGACCGCGAGTTGCGGTCGAGCCGGTCGTTGAGGAAGTCGAGCCGTCCGAGGGCGGCACCCATGGGCGTTCCCGCCTCTTCGGCGAAGGTCCGCAGCGCCGCCGGGTCTTCGGCGTCGACGCCGGTCGCGGACAGCTCGAAGAGACGCTCGGCGGCCGCCACCTGACGGGCCCCGCCGACCGGGCGGGCGAAGTCTGAGGGCATCGAAGTCTCGCCATGCCAGCGCGACGCGGTGTTCGCGACCCTGCGCAGCATGTTCCGCTGGCGGACGCCCAGCTTCTTCGGCAGTGCCTTCACCACCAGCGCGGCCACATCCTCCGGCCGTGGACGCTGGTCCAGCGACACGTGCAATGCCGTCAGGGCGGCGATTTCCTCTTCCACGGGGAGATCCTGACACCTGCGGGTCGCTACGCCAACAGCTTTACCCGGCCGTGGCGTGCCTCGATGGCCGTTTCGTAGCGGCGCAGGACCAGCTCGGCGACACGGGGATCCGGACCCAGCGGCCCGGCGATGAGCACACCCGGCTCGGCCTCTTCGGCGAGGCGGGCGACACGGTCGGGCAGCAGGCCCGGCGCGAGGAACCAGGACGCGACCGCGATCCGGTGCGCACCACGGGCCCGGAGTTTCGCGATCGCGCCGGGCATATCCGGTTTCGTGGCGCTCGCGAAGGCGGGCACCACCGGCAGCCCATGACGGGCTTGCCAGCGCTCCGCGATCCGCGTGACGGCCGCGTTGGCCGGAGCGTTCGACGAACCGACAGCGGCGAGCACCAGGCCGAGCCCGGGCTCGGAGATTTCCACGCCCGTCTCGGAAAGCCGGTCGAGTGCGACCGCTTCGAGCGTGGGATCGATACCGAGTACATCGGAGATCGTCACCCGCAGCCCCGGCCGTCCGGCGGTGACCTCGTCGACGAGCGCGGGCAGGTCGACGCGGGCGTGGTACGCGCTGCCGAGCAGCAGTGGCACCACCACGATCTCCCGGTGTCCTTCACCGTGCAGCCGGTGCAGGACATCGGGAACCCGCGGAGTCGACAAGTCGAGAAAGGACACTCGCACGTCGACGTCCGGTGCCGCCTCGGCGACCTTGGCGACGAGCGCTCGCACGGTGGCGGCCGAGCGCGGGTCCCGGCTGCCGTGCGCGACGGCGACGAGCGGGATCGTCACGCGAACCGCTCGCCGACCATGCCCGCGGCCAGCGTGTCGCCGTCCTTCGGGTCGATGACGAGGAAAGCGCCCGTACGCGGGCTCGTGCCGTAGTCGTCGACCGGGATCTCTTCCGAGGTGCGCAGGATGACCCGGCCGATGTCGTTCAGCTCCAGCGAATCCGGTCCGTCCACACTGGACAGTGTCTGCTCGTCGAAGCGGGCGGTGATCTCCTGCACGAGCGCTTGGACCGTGCGCGCGCCGTGCTTCACGAGCAGCTTCGACCCCGGCACCAAAGGTTTGCTCGAAAGCCAGCACAGGGTCGCGGTGATCTGGTCGGTCACCGTCGGCTGCCGATCCGCGGCGGCGATGAGGTCACCGCGCGAGATGTCCAGATCGTCGGCCAGCAGCACGGTCACCGAAGTGCCCGCGCCCGCTTCCTCGAGCGGGCCGTCGGCGGTGTCGATCCGCTCGACCCTCGTGCGCAGCCCCCGGGGCAGCACGACGACCTCGTCGCCCGGCCGGATGGTCCCGGCGGCGATCTGGCCGGCGTAACCGCGGTAGTCCGGGTACTCGGGCGTGCGCGGGCGGATGACGTACTGCACCGGGAATCGGAACGCCGCGTCGTGCGGATCCGGCGCCACCGGCACGGTTTCGAGGTGCTCCAACAGGGTCGGCCCGGAGTACCACGGCGTCTGCTCGGACGGCGTCGCCACGTTGTCGCCCTGCAGCGCCGATACCGGGATCGACAGCACCGAACCGCGCGGGTAGCCCAGCGAGGCGGCGTGCGCGGCGAACTCCTCGGCGATCACGGCGAAAGTCGCTTCGTCGTAGCCGACGAGGTCGATCTTGTTCACCGCCAGCACCAGATGCGGCACGCCGAGCAGCGCGAGCACAGCGGCGTGGCGCCTGGTCTGCTCGATGACGCCCTTGCGCGCGTCCACCAGGAGCACCGCGAGCTGCGCGGTGGACGCGCCGGTCACGGTGTTGCGGGTGTACTGCACGTGGCCCGGGGTGTCGGCCAGCACGAAACTGCGGCGCGGGGTCGCGAAATACCGGTACGCCACGTCGATCGTGATGCCCTGCTCACGTTCGGAGCGCAGGCCGTCGACGAGCAGCGAAAGGTCCGGTGTGGACAGTCCGCGGTCGACACTCGCGCGGGTGACCGCGTCGAGCTGGTCGGCGAGAACGGACTTCGTGTCGAACAGCAGCCGGCCCACCAGGGTCGACTTCCCGTCGTCCACGCTGCCGGCTGTCGCCAGCCTCAGCAAGCTCGACATCAGAAGTAGCCCTCTCGCTTGCGATCTTCCATCGCGGCCTCGGAAAGCCGGTCGTCGGCCCTCGTCGCGCCACGCTCGGTGAGCCTGCTCGCCGAAACCTCGGCGATGACTTCGTCCACAGTGGACGCACTGGATTCGACCGCGCCGGTACAGGACCCGTCACCAACGGTCCGGTAGCGCACGGTCAGCTCGCGGAGCTCCTCATCCGGACGTGCGGTGCCCCACGGTCCTTCGGCGAGCCACATGCCGTCACGCTGATAGACCTCGCGCTGATGCGCGTAGTAGATCGACGGCAGATCGACGTTCTCGCGGGCGATGTAGTTCCACACGTCCGCCTCGGTCCAGTTGGACAGCGGGAACACGCGGACCTGCTCGCCGGCGCGGTGGCGGCCGTTGTAGAGGTTCCAGAGCTCGGGGCGCTGGCGCTTCGGCTCCCACTGGCCGAAAGCGTTGCGCAGGCTGAAGATCCGCTCCTTCGCCCGGGCACGTTCCTCGTCCCGGCGCCCGCCGCCGAACACCGCGTCGTACTTGTTGTCGGAGATCGTCTCCAGCAACGGCGTGGTCTGCAACGGGTTGCGGATGCCGTCGGCGCGCTCTTCGAGCCTGCCGTCGTCGATCCAGTCCTGGACCTTCGCCACGACCAGCCGCAGGCCGTACTTCTCGACCACGCGGTCGCGGAATTCGATGACCTCGTCGAAGTTGTGGCCCGTGTCCACGTGCAGCAGCGGGAACGGCACCGGCGCCGGCCAGAACGCCTTGATCGCCAGGTGCAGCAGCAAGGTCGAGTCCTTACCGCCGGAGAAGAGGATCACCGGACGGTCGAACTCGCCGGCTACTTCCCGGAAGATGTGGATGGCTTCGGATTCCAGCGCCGCCAGGTTGTCCTGTGCGGCATCGGTCGCCGGTTCGAGCGTGGTCATAGGATCCCATTCAGCGGCGCGGAGCGCCTTCCTTGAGGGGTGGTGGTCGGGTTGACGGGTGGGCCTTTAGCCGTGCAAACCGCACTCGGTCTTGGACTGGCCCGCCCAGCGGCCACTGCGCGGGTCGGCGCCGAGTTCCACCTTCGCCGTGCACGGCGCACAGCCGATGGACGGATAGCCGGCGCCCACCAAAGGGTTCTCCAGGATCCCGTGGTCACGGATGTAGCCGTTGAACTCGTCGTCGGTCCACGGCGCGATCGGGTTGATCTTCACCAGCCCGTTGCGGTCGTCCCAGGTGACGATCGGGGTGTTCGCGCGCGTCGGCGCGTCCACCCGGCGGACCCCGGTGACCCAGGCGGAGTACTTCGCCAGGGTGTCGCGCAGCGGGATCACCTTGCGCAGGTTGCAACACTGCGTCGGGTCGCGGTCGTGCAGTTTCGGCCCGTACTCGGCGTCCTGTTCGGCGACGCTCTGCGCCGACTGCGCGTTGACGATCCGGACATCCGAGTACACCGTCTCGACGGCGTCGCGGGTCCCGATCGTTTCGGCGAAGTGGTAGCCGGTTTCGAGGAAGAGAATGTCCACATCGGACTTGACCTTGGTGGCCAGGTCGATCAGCACCGCGTCCTGCATGTTCGACGCCACGATGAAGTCGTCACCGAACGTGTCCACGGTCCAGCGCAAAGCTTCGTCCGCCGACGCGTCTGCGAGTTCCTTCATCGCACGAGTGGCCAGCGATTTGTAGTCGGCCGTAGCGGTCATTGAGACACCTCCGGTAGAGACAGGCCGATGAATTTCACGGAGAAAACCCTCCTGCAACCGGAACACAACCAGGCTCCGCCTTCTTCCGGCCTCAGGTCTTCGTCACCGCAATACGGGCAGTAAAACGGCGAAACCCGTTCGGTCACTGCAAATCGCCTTCTTCAGCCCGAGCGACCCACTGCGCGAACCGCTCGCCCGGCTCACGCTTGGCGACGAACGCGCGGACCAGCTTCTCCACGTACCCGGTCAGCTCGGCACTGGTGACCTTGTGGCCACGCAGTTTCCGCCCGAACCCGGCGTCCAGGCCGAGCCCGCCGCCGAGATGCACCTGGAAGCCTTCGACCTGCTTGCCGTCGGCGTCGGTGACGATCTGGCCCTTGAGGCCGATGTCCGCGGTCTGGATGCGGGCGCAGGAGTTGGGGCAGCCGTTGAGGTGCACGCTGACCGGCGCGTCGATCTCGGACTGGATGTCCGCCAACGACTTTTCGAGATCCGCGACCAGATCGTGCGCGCGGGCCTTGGTCTCGACGATCGCCAGCTTGCAGTACTCCAGGCCGGTGCACGCCATGATCCCGCGCCGCCACGGCGAAGGATCGGTCTGCAGGCCCAGCGTCGCGAGCTCGTTCTGCAGCGTGGGGACCTCACCCTCGTTGACGTCGAGGACGACCAGTTTCTGTTGCGGCGTAAGGCGAACCCGCGACGAGCCGGCACGCTCGGCGGCCTTCGCCACGGCGAGCAGCGTCGAGCCGGAGACCCGGCCCGCGATCGGCGCGGCGCCGACGTAGAACTTGCCGTCGGTCTGCGGGTGCACGCCGACGTGGTCGAGCGGCTTGTCGGAGATCGCCGGCGCGGGGCCGTCGACGAGCTTGCGCTTGAGGTACTCGGTTTCGAGGACTTCGCGGAATTTCTTGGCACCCCAGTCCTTGACCAGGAACTTGATGCGCGCCCGCGCCCGCAGCCTGCGGTAGCCGTAGTCGCGGAAGATGCTGATGACGCCTTCCCAGACGTCCGCTACCTCGTCGCGTGGCACCCAGGCGCCGAGGCGCTGGCCGATCATCGGGTTCGTCGACAGCCCGCCACCGACCCAGAGGTCGAAACCGGGGCCGTGCTCTGGGTGGTTGACCCCGACGAAGGCGATGTCGTGGATCTCGTGGGCGACGTCGGCCTGGCCGGAGATCGCCGTCTTGAACTTGCGGGGGAGGTTCGAGTACTGCGGGTCGCCGATGAAGCGCCGCTTGATCTCGTCGATGGCGGGGGTGCCGTCGATGACCTCGTCGGCCGCGATGCCCGCGACGGGGGAGCCGAGGATGACGCGGGGACTGTCGCCGCAGGCCTCCATCGTGGTCATCCCGGCGCCTTCGAGCTTGGCCCAGATGGCGGGCATGTCCTCGACCTGGATCCAGTGGTACTGGATGTTCTGGCGGTCGGTGATGTCCGCGGTGTCGCGTGCGTGGGTCTGCGAGATCTCGCCGAGGACGGCGAGCTGCGCGGTGGTCAGCGCGCCGCCGTCGAGGCGCACGCGGAGCATGAAGTAGCTGTCGTCGAGCTCTTCGGGCTCGAGCGTGGCCGTGCGGCCGCCGTCGATCCCGGGCTTGCGCTGCGTGTACAGCCCGAACCAGCGGAACCGGCCACGCAGGTCACCGGGGTCGATCGAGTCGAAACCGCGGTGGGCGTAGATGTTTTCGATCCGGGCGCGGACGTTGAGCGGGTTGTCGTCCTTCTTGGCCCGCTCGTTCGGGTTGAGCGGCTCTCGGTAGCCCAGAGCCCACTGTCCTTCGCCTCGCTTCTGCTTTACGCGAGGGGCGCGAGGCGCGTTCGGGGTTTCGCGCGTGGGCGAGGCCATGGGTCGTCCTCCGGGGCTCGTAGGCGCCGGTGCGCGGCGGACACCCTGGTCAAGACCGTGGTGGGGGTGGTTCGTCGCGCGGCCGGAGCCTGCTGGTCCGTATTCGTGGAATGCGGTGGTGGCAGGAAATCAGCGGGAAGCCCGGCACAGGGCACTGGCGACACGCACGAGGTCGACGTGGCGCCTGGCCACGAGACGAACACCGGCATGAGTCACCCGGCAAGAGTGCCACGTGCCCAGAATGTGGTCCAGGTGAGTCCGGATGGTGGGAGAAGCGTCACCGATCAAGCCGGTTGTTGACGGCGGGGGCGAAGCACGCTAGCTTCAAGAAGAACGAACGTTCTGTCTATCTGAAGGAGAAGTTCCCGCCATGAAGAAGACCGGGTTTTTCGGAAGCTTGAAGCGGCGTGTCGGTGTCTCCGCGGCCGTGGTCGGTCTTGTCGGCGCGTTCGCGGTGTCCGGTTCGTCGGCTTCCGCCGAGCCGTCCACCCCGGATTCGAAGTCGCAGTCGAAACCGACCGTGGTGCTGGTGCACGGCGCCTTCGCCGACTCGTCGAGCTGGAACGGCGTGGTCGAGCGGCTGCAGCGCCGCGGCTACCCGGTTCTCGCGCCGGCCAATCCGCTGCGGGGGCTCGAGTCCGACCAGGCGTACGTGTCGGCCGTGCTCAAGAGCGTCACCGGGCCGATCGTGCTGGTGGGTCACTCCTACGGTGGCGCGGTGATCAGCGGTGCGGCGAAGGACAATCCCCAGGTGAAAGCGCTTGTCTTCATCGCGGCCTTCGCGCCGGAGACCGGTGAGAGCGCGCTGGAGCTGTCCGGCAAGTTCCCCGGTTCGAAGCTCGGCCCGGACACCTCGACGCCGCTCGCCTACCCCGGCGGTACCGAGCTGAGCATCAACCCCGCCAACTACCGCGACGTCTTCGCGGGCGACCTCTCGCGTGAGGCCGCCGCTGTCGGAGCCGCCACCCAGCGTCCCGTCGACGTCTCTGCGCTCGGTGCCCCGTTCGTCGGCGTCCCGGCGTGGAAGACCGTCCCGTCGTGGGCGCTGGTCGCGACCAACGACAACGCCATCCCGGCGGCGGCTGAGCGCTTCATGGCGAAGCGGGCGAACGCCCACACCGTCGAGGTCAAGGCGTCGCACTCGGTGGCGGTTTCCCGTCCGGACGCCGTGGCCGACCTGATCCAGGACGCCGCTCGCGGCTGAGTCACCGGTCCGTGAAGGCCTCTTCCCGCTGGGAAGGGGCCTTTATGGCGTGTCGAGCACGTTTTGGACGGCGCGGTGCAAAGTGGCGCGGACGGCTCGCGGGTCGTCGAGCTCGCCCGCCTGCATCGCGCCGTCGCGCAGGAGCACCAGCACCGCGACGGTGTACTCCGGGTCGGGAAGGCCGAGTTCGGCGACGTATCGGCTGACGGTGTCGCGGAACCACTGGCGATGCGCCGCGACAGCCACCCGCACGGGGTCGTGCGGGTTCGAATACTCGGCGGCGGCGTTGATGAACGCGCAGCCGCGGAAGCCGCTGCCGCAGGTCTGCTCGCCGAAGAAGCCGAGGACGGCGTGCACCGCTTCTTCGGCGGTCTTGCCCTCGGTGGCGGCGGTGATTCCCGCGCGGATCCGCTGATCCATGTCGGCGAGGTAGGCCGCGACCAGGTCTTCCTTGGCGGGGAAGTGCCGATAGAACGTGGCACGGGTGACGCCTGCTTCGGTGACCAGCTTGTCGACCGGCACGGTGTGGATGCCTTCGCCGTAGAACAGGCGGGTCGCGGTGGTGAGCAGCCTTTCGCGGGCGCTCGGTGTCTCGGCACTCATGTTTCCATGGTACAGAACGAACGTTCTATCGCTAGCCGGGCCGACATCACATCGGGTGAGTCCGCCGGTGCCCGGACTAGATCATCGCTACCGTCACCATCCGGACACACTGAGTGATGGAGGACGACGGATGCGCCGCTTGATCGCCGCGACAACGATGGTTCTGCTGGGCGCGCTGACGGTGCCGGGAACGGCGGCCGCGACCCAGGGCTGCGCGCTGGTGGCGCCGGCGAACGGGTCGGTGCTCTACAAGGGCGACACCTATCACTTCGTGGCGAAGGGCTGCCACGGGAAGGTCAAGGGACATCTCGCCACTCAGGTGGTGTTCGAGGCGCCGATGACCCAGGACATCGCCGTCGACAGCCGCGGCGAGTGGTCGGCCGACTACGTCGTCGACGATTTCGCGTTGAGCCTGAACATGACGGTGTGGGTCCGGTTCGCCGACGGGTCCCGCTCGAACTCGGCGCAGGTCACCATCGCCGCCCGGCCATAAGCCACCGGGAGAGCCTGGGGGAGACTTGGGGTGTGCCCGCCTTGCTTCCCGAAACCACCGCCCCCGTCGCCGCCGGGCTCCCCGAATCCGCGCTGAAGGGCCTCGGCACGCGCCCGTTCGGTGTCTACGTCCACGTGCCGTTCTGCGCGACGCGCTGCGGTTACTGCGACTTCAACACCTACACCGCCGGCGAGCTGGACTCGGCGACGTCGCCGCAGTCCTGGCTTGACGGCCTGAAACTCGAACTGGAACACGCCGCCCGCGTGCTGGGCGCGCCGCCCGCCGCGGACACCGTGTTCGTCGGTGGCGGGACACCGTCACTGCTCGGCGCGGACGGCCTGCGCTCGGTTCTCGACGCCGTGCGGGACTCGTTCGGGCTCGCGCCGGGCGCCGAGGTGACCACCGAGTCCAACCCCGAGTCGACGTCCCCGGAGTTCTTCGCGGGGATCCGCGACGCGGGGTTCACGCGCGTGTCGCTGGGAATGCAGTCCGCGGCGCAACACGTCTTGAAGATCCTCGACCGCGTCCACACCCCGGGCCGTCCGGTCGCCGCCGCGGCGGAAGCTCGCGCGGCGGGGTTCGAGCACGTCAACCTCGACGTCATCTACGGGACGCCCGGCGAGCGCGTCGAGGACCTGCGCGCTTCGCTCGACGCGGTGCTCGCGGCCGGGGTCGACCATGTTTCGGCGTACGCGCTGATCGTCGAAGAGGGGACAGCGCTGGCTCGGCGCGTCCGCCGAGGTGAGCTGCCCGCGCCCGATGACGACGTACTGGCGGCCGACTACGAACTGATCGATTCGGTGCTCGCGCCCGCGGGGCTGCGCTGGTACGAGGTGTCGAACTGGGCGTCCTCGGAGGAAGCGCGCTGCCGGCACAACATCGGTTACTGGCGTGGGGGCGATTGGTGGGGCGCGGGTCCTGGTGCGCACAGCCATGTCGGCGGTGTCCGCTGGTGGAACGTGAAGCACCCGGCGAGGTACGCGTCCTTGCTGGCGGCAGGGGATTCGCCGGAGGCCGGGCGTGAGGTGCTGACCGAGGCGGACCAGCAGCTCGAGCGGGTCATGCTCGAACTGCGGCTCTCCGAAGGACTTTCGCTGGACGCGCTCGACGAGGACGGCGTTCGCGAGGCGCGGGTCGCGGCGGCGGAGGGGCTGCTGGATTCGTCCACTTTGGACACTTCCGGCCGGGCCGTGCTGACCGATCGAGGACGGCTGCTGGCGGACGGCGTCGTGCGACGGCTGGTGCCCTGAGTGCCCGCGGAAGTAGTGCCGATGAGTGAGCGTTGGTACAGCGTCCGGTGTGTGTTCCGGTGGATCAGCTACGACGAGAAGCCGTACGAGGAACGCATCACGTTGTGGCGGGCGACAAGCGCCGAGCAGGCCGTCGAATTCGCTGAGCGCGAGGCGGCTGTTTACGCGAAGTCGGGGTATGAGCTCAGCTATGTCGGCTTCGCTCAGGCTTATACGTTGGACGAGGATATCGAGCTTGGTCATGGAGCCGAGTTGTTCTCGCTGCTGCGTGACAGTGAGCTTCCGCCTGGAGAGTATGTCGACAGGTTCTTCGATACCGGCGGGGAACACCTGCGCGACATCGAATGAGCTACCGCGGCGCGGGTTCGCGGTTGTAGTAGACGGTCATGGTGAGGTCATCTTCGCCTTCGGTGACCTGGGAACTGAAGGTGACGTCCTGGATCCGCACGTCGCCGAGCTCGTCGACGGAATCGGCGACCCGGCGTAACAGAGCCGCGACGTCGCCTTGGCCGGGGCCCGATGGGTTGCTCTGGGAAAAGTGGAAGACGCTCCACGGGTCGGTCGGATCTGTCATGTGCCCAGCTTGTCATCCCTGGCCCGGCTGGGTGGGTGGCTCGCTAGGTTTGCCAGGCCGCTGAGGAACATGTCGAGGGCGAATTCGAAGCGGTCGCTCGCCGTTTCCTCGTTGAAGAAGGCGCCTAGCTGCAGCATGTTCGGAAACGCTTGCGGCGGCAGGGAATTCATGTATTCCGTCATCTGCTCGCCGCGCCGCGCGACGTCGGCCTGGTCGACCTCGCCGGACGTCCACACGCTGCCTTCGTAGGCGTATGCCTTGGTGTAAAGGGAAAGCGCGTCACCGGCGAACGCGGCCTGCTTGAGCGACAGGCCTCCCGCGCGCAGCAACGCGAGCACCGCCTCGCCGTGGCGGAGCACGTTCGGCCCGACCGGCACCATCGTCCGCCAGGCGACCTTCGCGATTCCCGGATAGGCGAGCATCGCCTTCACCTGGCCGCGCAGGATCTCCTTGGCCTGCTCGGCCCAGCGCTCCGGATCGGGCGTGGGCAACGAAACCTCGCCGAGGATCCGGTCGAACATCAGCTCGTCGAGTTCGTCCTTATTGGACACATGGGCGTAGAGCGACGCCGGCCCGGTGTCGAGCGCCTGCGACACCCGCCGCATGCTCACCGCGTCGATGCCCTCGGCGGCCAGGATGCCGAGCGCGGTCTTGACCACGAGCTCCTGCGAGAGCTGCGGCTTCGACGCCCGGCGTCGCGGCTCGCGATGCCAGGGCGGGTTCGGGACCTCCACTTGACCACCTCCGTCGGCGCCCACTGTAGCGAACACCGTACTTGACACGAACGATGTTCGCAGATAGAACAGTGTTCGTAATAACGAACAGTGTTCGAAGGAGCTCAGGTATGGATGCGGAAAAGCAGGTTCTCGAGGTGCTCGGTGGTGTCGTCGAGGCATGGAACGCGGGTGACGCCGCCGCGTACGGGCGGCTGTTCACCGAAGACGCCACGTACGCGACCTTCTTCGGGGTGAACATGCCCGGTCGTGCGGCGATCGAAGCGGGTCATCGCGCGTTGTTCGAAGGGCCGCTCAAGGGTTCGAAGCTGGCCGGCGGCGGGAAGCCCGAGATCCGGTTCGTGCGGCCCGGCGTCGCCCTCGTGCTGTCCGGCGGGGGACGGTCGCTCGGCGGTGGATCCGGCCCGGCGTCGACGGTGAGCTACGTCCTGATCAAGGAGGACGTGGGCTGGCTGATCACGGCGTTTCAGAACACCCGTGTCAGCGACCCGCGGGCGACGTCGTGAAACCGATGGTCGAGATCTCCGGGGTCGTGGCGGCGCCGGCGGACGTCGTTGTGGATCGGGTGTTCGAGTACTTCGATTCCCGGCGGGGCGCCCATTATCCGGCCGTCGAGATCGACCCGCCCGGCCGGACCGTGGCGATCCAGGGTGGCTGGTGGTATC
>NZ_DASYMU010000100.1:0-15114 GCF_036008905.1 Amycolatopsis sp.
CACAGCTCACCGGCGCCCTTGACGGACCGCTGATGCTCCAGCTGCCCGCCGACGACCTTTCTTCCGCCTCGGCCGGCCGGAGGCAGGAGCGGCTCATGCGGGGCTGGACCGAACTCGTCACCCAGATCTGCCGGGCATAACCCGCAGCCCTCCACAGCCGCCGCACTGCAGCACGTACGCGGTCGGTCTCCAAGGCGGTCACTGGCTCCGATGACTTACACGACAGGCTCTAACCCGCGTTGACGCGGCGGGCCGTGCTGAACCTGCGTTGGTAGGCGGCGGGGCTGATCGACAGCTTCCTGGCGAAAACCCGTCGCACGCTTTCGTAACTGGGGAACCCGGCGAGTGTCGCGGCCTGCGTCGCGGTATGTCCTTGGTCGAGCAGTGCCCTGGCCATGTCGAATCGGATGTTTTCCACGTAGCGGGCCGGTGTCGTGGACAGTTCGTCGTGGAAAAGCCGGGTGAGGTGCCGGGTGCTCACGTTGAGGTGTTTCGCGAGTTCACCGAGCGAGTGGTCCCCACCGGGGTTCGCCGTCACCAAGTCGGTGACCTTGCGGAGAGCCGGCGAGCGGGGCGGCGGTCCTTGCAGCGGTGCCGAGAACTGGGACTGGCCGCCCGCACGCTGCATGTACACCACCAAAGCGCGGGCGACGTCGCGCGCCAGATCGGGCCCGTGGTCCTCTTCGACGAGAGCGAGCGCCAGATCGATGCCGGCCGTCACCCCTGCCGACGTGTACGTGGTGCCATCGCGAACGTAGATCGCGTCGGGCTCGACGCGGCACGTCGGACACCGGGCGGCGAGCTCGTGCGCGACCTTCCAGTGCGTCGTCGCGCGCTTGCCGTCGAGGAGCCCGGCGGCGGCGAGGACGAACGCCCCGGTGCAGATCGACGCGACCCGGCCGGCCCTGGTCGCCGGGATCCGCGCGGCGTCCGCCAGGTCGCCGGGGACACGAGCGCGCGGATAGAGTCGGACCCGGCCACCAATAACGTGTCGGAAGCCGGCTCGGAGGAGACGCCGCTGTCGACCGAGATCCGGATTCCGAGGTTCGTCGTGACGTCCGCACCGGTCGGCGACAGCAGCACGATCCGGTAGCCGGCACCGAACCTGTTCGCCTCCTTGAACACCTCCGCGGGACCGGCGACGTCCAGCAACGTCACTCCGTCGTAGACCAAGATCGCGACGCGATGGGGAGCGGCGTTGACCACTCCGGCGCCTCCGGAGCCGGATCCCGGCGACGCCGACCACCGTCGGGCCGGCGACGCAGGAGACATGGACACCGTTCATTGGTAGCACACGGCGGCGATTGCGCCTGTCCGGATATGAGTGATTCCTGGCCGGACGAGGGCGGCGCCGCACGCCGTTCGGAAGGCAGCATGGAAGTCGGACACACCGTCCACAGTCGACACACTTCCCGGAAGGTCAGAGGTCATGCCAGAGGTCATCGCGGGGTTGGAGATCCCTGGGACAGCGGCGGTCGCCGAAGCGACCAGGCACATCCAGGAGACGACCAGTCCCCTCATCTACCACCACTCCCGGCGGGTCTTCTTCTTCAGCCTGATTCACGCACACAAGCTCGGCGTGAAACCGGACCCGGAGCTGCTCTACTTGGCGGCCATGTTCCACGACACCGGCCTCCTGACTCCCTTTTCCGACGTCGAGCAGCGCTTCGAAGTCGATGGCGCCGACCACGCGCGCAGGTTCCTCCTGGACCTGGGTTTCCCGGCGGCCGCCGCCGAGACCGTCTGGACGGCGATCGCGCTGCACACCACGCCGGGCATCCCCGGCCGGATGGCTCCGGAAATCGCGACCACGCACCTCGGCGTCTTGACCGACGTGCTCGGCTTCGGCCTGGACGGACTGGAAACCGATCAGCTGGGCGAAATTCTCGCCGTCCACCCACGAGGTGACTTCAAGAACGAATTTCTGCGGCCTTCGTCGACGGGCTCAAGAATCGCCCGAAACCACGAACGGCACCGTGAACTCCGATGTGCTCGAGCACTTCATCCCCGGCTTCCAGCGCACGACGACCGTCGAGCGCATCGTCGGCTCGCCCTGGCCGAGCTGACCGGACACGCGATGAACGGTGTGAGTCGCCTCGACAACGGACGTCGTCTCGGACGTTGTGCTTCGTTCGTCCTGCTCGTCTGCGCCAACGTGCTGATGATGGCGACCGCGAGCGCGCCGTCCCCGATCTACTCGCTGTACCAGGAGCGTTGGGGCTTCTCGGTGACGATGCTGACGGTGATCTTCGCCGTGTACGTCGCCGGTCTGCTCGGCGCGTTGCTGACGGTCGGGTCGCTCAGCGATCACCTGGGTCACCGTCCGGTGCTGATCGCCGCCCTCCTCATGGCCGCGGCCGGCACGGCGATCTTCTGGACCGCCGACGGGGTGGGGTCACTGCTGATCGCCCGCGTGGTGCAGGGCCTCGCCACCGGGACCGCGACGGGTGCGCTCGCCGCCGGGTTGGTCGAGTTCGCCCCCAAGGAACGCCCGCATCTGGGGCCGACGATGACAGCCGTGGGCACCAGCGCCGGTATGGCGATCGGCGCGGGGGTCGTCGGGCTGCTCGTTCAGGTGACCACGCGTCCCGACGCGTATGTGTTCCCCCTGTTGACACTGGCGTTCGTGACCCTCGCCGTGGTGGTCGTCGCGATCCCTGAGCCACCCACCCGGCGAGCCGGTGGACTGGCGTCATTGCGACCGCGAGTCCGCGTTCCCTGGGAAGCCCGGCCGGAGTTGCTTGCCACGATCCCCGCCATCGTCGCAGGGTGGTCGGTGACCGGGCTGTTCCTGGCGCTCACCCCGTCCCTGGTGACCACCGTGCTGCACGTGGGGTTCGGCGCCGCGGGTGGGCTCAGCATCGCGGTGCTGTTCCTCGCCAACAGTGCGGGCGGGGTGTGGGCCGTCCGGCACACGCCATGGGGCGCCACCTCGCTGGGGGCCGTGTGCCTGGCCCTCGGGTCCGCGGGACTGGCAGTGGCCCTGGTGCTCACCTCTGTGATCGTCTTCGTCATCGGCTCGGTCATCGCGGGACTGGGTGTCGGGTTGACGTTCAGCGGAACCCTCCGCGTCATCAGCGCGGCGACCAGCGCGAAAACCCGGTCGGAGGTGTTCTCCGCCGCCTACGTGATCAGCTACACGGCACTGAGCGTCCCGTCTCTGGCAGCCGGGCTGCTGGCCCGCTGGTGGGGGCTGGAGGCCACGGCCTACCTCTACATCGCGTCCGTCGCGGTGCTGTCCGTGATCGCCGCGGTTCACGCCGGACGCCCACAGGCTCACCAGCGCACCGACGACGGGCGATCCGCGACCTCCGCGGCCGGGCGCCGGCACCACGCGTGGACCCCGTGCTGAGCCCCCACAACCACCCAATAATGCCGAACGTTCTTGAAAGGATTCGAGCCATGCGAGCGATCACAGTGCGAGACCGTGACGCGGGTGTCGGCGGCTTCACCCTGACCGACATGCCTTACCCCCACGCCTCGGAAAACGACGTCATCGTGCGCGTGCACGCCGCGGGCTTCACTCCCGGAGAGCTCGACTGGCCGGCATCGTGGTCCGATCGCGCCGGCCGCGACCGGACACCCAGCATCCCCGGGCACGAGCTGTCCGGAGCCGTGGTCGAGCTCGGCTACGGAACCACCGGCCTCACCGTGGGCCAGCGGGTGTTCGGACTGACCGACTGGACCCGTAACGGATCCCTGGCCGAATACACTGCGGTGGAGGCTCGCAACCTCGCCCCCCTCCCGGCCGACATCGACCACACCGTGGCCGCCGCGCTGCCCATTTCCGGACTGACCGCATGGCAGGGACTGTTCGACCACGCCCACCTCACGACCGGCCAGACCGTCCTCATTCACGGCGCCGCGGGCGGCGTCGGCTCGATCGCCGTCCAACTCGCGCGAGAGGTGGGCGCCCGCGTGATCGGAACCGGCCGGGCCGACGACCGTGATGTCGCGCTCGGCCTCGGCGCGCAGACCTTCCTCGATCTGGACGCCGACGATTTGCGGCACGCCGGCGAGGTGGACGTGGTGTTCGACGTCATCGGCGGCGACATCCTCGAGCGATCGACCGAACTGGTACGCCCGGGCGGCACCCTCGTCACCATCGTCATGCCACCTACCGTGCAGCCCAAGGACGGGCGAGCGATCTTCTTCGTCGTCGAACCCGACCGCGCCCGGCTGACCGACCTCGCCCAGCGCGTCCGGGCCGGACGGCTCAACCCCATCGTCGGCGACGTGCGACCGCTTTCCGAAACGGCCTCCGCGTTCGCCGGCCACCGCCGCACGCCCGGCAAGACAATCATTCAGGTCGCGGACGAACAAGGAGCGCGGCACTCGTGATCCACCAGGCGCTCCCGGACATCCAAGGCAAAACCTTCACCTCGGCGACCCAAGGCGAGAACTGGATCGAGCAGCCAGGAGCCCACCACGTGGCCACAGAAAACGCCAGCAACGCAGAACCGGCCGAGCTCCTCGTCGTCTTCGTCTCCACCACCGGGGAACAGCTCAAGACCGACGACCCGAACCAGTAGATCGCCGTACGGAACCGGGCGAAGTCGAGTGCGATTCACCGACGCGCTTCGCCCGGCACCACCGGCCGCTGAAGACCGAGATGATCTCGCAGCGTCGTTCCGGAGTATTCGGTGCGGAACCGGCCTTTGCACTGCAGAATCGGCACGACATGGTCGACGAATGTCATCAGTTCGTACGGCAAAGTCGATCCCATGATGGTGAACCCGTCGACCGCGCCCGCGTCCTGCCAGGCGATCACGTGCTCGGCGAGCTGCTCAGGCGTTCCGACGAAATGGATCTGACCCGCACCACCCGTGAGCCGCCCAGCGACGTCGCGCAGTGAAGCGTCCGGCCGCGCACGTGCGGCCGCGTACAGCAGCTCCGCGCGACTCGACGGTGCCGATTGCCCGGTCCACAGCTCGGCCGGTAGCGGAACATCCGGGTCGAAGGCGTCCGGATCGAGCCCTGCGGTGTACAGCGTGTTCTGCCAGCGGAACTCTGGGCTCGTCAGCTCTTCCAACCGGCGCGCCTTCTCCTGCGCTTCGGCCTCGGTCCCGCCCAGAGTCACCATCAACGCCGGGAGGACGAGCACCTGGGCAGGGTCCCGGCCTGCGGCGGCAGCCTGTGCGTGAACCTCTGCCCGGAACTCGACCGCCGCCTCCAGCGACGGCGGCCCGGAGAACACCAGGTCGGCATATCGTGCGGCCAACGCGATGCCGGGCCCCGACTGCCCTGCTTGAACAAGCACGGGATTTCCTTGCGGAGAGCGCGGAAACGGCAGGACGCCCTCGACGTCGTAGTACTGACCGTGGAAGCGGGGCGCGTGCAACTTGCTGCGATCTGCCCACACGCCACGCTCGCGGTCACCGATGATCGCGTCGTCCTCCCAGCTGTCCCACGCACGCCTCACCACATCGACGAATTCATGGGCCCGCGCATACCGGTCGGCGTGGTCAGGGTGGATAGGTTCGCCGAAGTTCGCCGCGGCCAGTGGCGTGACGGTGGTGACGATGTTCCAGCCGGCGCGGCCGCCGCTGAGATGATCCAGTGTCGCGAACCGCCGGGCGAGTTCCCACGGCTTGCTGTAGGTCGTCGAGCCGGTCCCGATCAGTCCGATGTGGCTGGTGACCGCGGCGAGAGCTGAGAGCACCGAGATGGGATCGAATTGTGTCTGCGGCAGATGCGTGGCGCGGTATTCGGCGATCGCGATGTTGTCGGCCAGGAACACCGTGTCCATCAGGCCGCGTTCGGCGATTCGCGCGATGTCGGCGTAGTAGGGAAGTCCGAGAACACCTCGCACGTCGTCGTCGACCACGCGCCACGCGGACTCGTGGTAGCCGTTGGGCCAGATGAAAGCGTTGAAGTGCAATGGTCGTGCGGTCATCAGGTCATTTCCTTGTGTTGTGCTCGCCGAAGTCGCGTCTCGCCCGTCCAGACTCTGATTTGACCTCGAATGTCTCGATGTAGTCGATGGCAGCGGTCAACGCGTCCTGCAGCGATGTGATCTCCCGAGTGGCCTGAGCGAGGAGCATGCCGCCTTGGAAGGCGGCCAGCAGCAAGTGGGCCAGTCGCCCGGGGTCGGCCTCAGCACGGAGAACACCGCTGTCGCGCATCCGGGCGAGCCCGGCGCGGAAGATGTCCGCCCACTGACCGAACCCCTCCGCCAGCTGCTCGCGGACGACGAGGTCGGTCTTGACGATCTCGCCGGCGAGCGAGCCGAACGTGCATCCTTGCTGACAAGCGCCCTCATAGGCGATGAAGAAGCCGGCCCACCTTCGTAGCGCCTCGATGCTGTCGAGCCCGGAGAAACGTTCACCGGCGTGGAGATCGAGGACTTGTTCGGCCCGCATGCCGACCACGGCGAGCACCAGGCTCTCCTTGTCCGGGAAGTAATGGTTGAGCTGAGATCCGCTGACTCCGGCCGCGCGGCGCACCGCTTCGTTGTTCGTGCCGTGCACGCCTTTGACGTACATCAGTTCCGCGGCGCTGCGCAGGATGCGCTCCCGGGTCGCCTGCCCTTTGACAGTCAACTTCTGCGGCGTCGCCACACGTTCCGAGGCCATACAGACAGCGTACGCAATTTTTGGGCTTGACAGCCCATTTTTTGTTCTGTTGAGTGATCAACGTCAAGTGAGCAGCGGCGGTGACAGGTAGTGGACAAGCCTGACTGGGGTCCCGCCGCCGCCGGCGGCTAGCGTGGCCGGGAGTCGTCGAGGAGAGGAGCGGATCGTGGTCAGAAGGCAGCTCAGGATCGCGCAGGTGATCATGTTCGTGCAGACCGTGGCCTCGCTCGGGATTTGGGTCGTGCAGCTGCTGACGATCAGCGCGCGCCTCGACCACGGCCAGGACGTCGCGGGTTCGGTGTGGTTCGTGATCGTGATCAATCCCCTGATCGCGGCCCTCGTCGCCCTCGCCGCAGCCTTCCTGACCCGGCGTCCGTGGGCGCGCGGCCTCGCGCTGGCCATGGAGGCGGTGGGGGCCGTGAGCGCGCTGATCAGCGTGATCACGGGGTTCTACCAAGCCGGGATCGCGATTCTGCTGGCCATCGGCGTGATGGTGCTGGTGACTTCCGGCTCACAGCGTTCCACCCAGATCGCGTGAGGAGACTCGTTCCGGTGAAAAGCCCTGCCGTGTACCGATTCCGCCTGGCTGCCCTCGCCGGCGCTGTCGTCCTGCTTGTCACCGGCTGCGCCGGCCCGCCTCCGATGGACTGCGACGGGAACTTCTGCGAAACGCCCGGCTACTGGCCGAGCACCGCCACTCAGATCGAGAACGGCTTCGTGGCCGTCCTGAGCGCCATCGGCCTGGTCCCGATCGTCCCCCGCAGCGCGAACGGCCCCGCCCGCCGAACAATTGGACAGTAGCACCGGAGGCTTGGCCGTCCCCGCCATCCCGTCGATGACCAGCGCACGCCGCGAAGTGTTCAGAACATGGTGTTGTCGTTCGCCGGGGCTTCCGGGACCGGTTGCGCGACGTCCCAGTGCTCGACGATCCGGCCGTCTCGCACCCGCATGAGGTCGGCGATCGCGGTGCCGCGCTCGTCCGGCGTCGTCTTGAGGAGGCTGTGCGTCACGACCAGGTCGTCCTCCGCGACGGTCCGTTTGATCTCGAGCGTCATACCCGGGTAGGCGCCGACGAATCCCGCGAGGAACCGGGCTGACTCGGCGGCGGTGTCGGGAGCGTGCGGATTGTGCTGGACGTAGCCGGGCCCCACGTAACGGTCGAATGCCTCCTCGGGCTTCTTGGCGTTGAACGCCAGGTCAAGGAAGGCGTGCACGACCTGCTTGTTTTCGGTAGTGGAAATCGTCTTCTTCCTTTCACCAAGGGATTTCGGTGTCCCGCCGAGGAAGGAGCCGTCGGTCATCGGCGCCGCTTTCGTCGTCACGACACCCATTTCACCAGCGGCCGGGCCGTTCTGGGAAAGACTGGTTCAGTCCAGCCCTATACCCTGTGGGTATGACCGACCTTGAGGTCAGGGAACTCCGCTACTTCCAAGCCGTCGCCGAGGAGCTCAACTTCTCGCGCGCCGCGACGAAGCTGGGGATCGCGCAACCGCCACTGTCCAGGGCGATCAAGCAGCTCGAACGACGGCTTGGCGTCGCGCTGTTCGAGCGCACCACGCATTGCGTCACGCTGACCGCACCCGGCCGCACCCTGCTGGTCGAGTCCGCGCGCGTGCTCGACGCCGTAGCCGCCGCGGCGCGGCGCACCACTCGCGCCGGGCTGAGCACGCCCCGGGTCGTCGTCACCGCGAAACCGGGCGTGGCGACCGACCTGCTGCGGCGGCTCGCCGAGGCCTACCGCGCGACACCCGGCGCCGCCGAGGTCGAAATCGCGGTCAGCGGCTACGGCGAGCAGGCGGCTATGGTGCGGGACGGGCGCGCGGACGCGGCGCTGATCGGCATGCCAGGCGAGCGCCGTGGACTCGACTGGGAGTTGATCGCCTCGGAACGACGGGTGGCCGCACTTCCCGCCGGGCACGAACTCGCCTCGAAGTCGGAGTTGAGCTGTCGCGACCTCGCCGGATTGCCGGTGCCCGTCGGTCCCGAGTCCACTGTGGACCAACTCGCCTACTGGGCTGGGCAGGACGGCGAATTGGGCGCTCCCCCGGTGACGGGACCCGAGGTACGAGACAGCTCACAGCTGCTGGAAACGGTCGCACTCGGCCTCGCCGTCGCGTTGGTCCCCGTTTCACTGGCCAAAAGAAGCTCACGCGACGACATCGTGTTCCGGCCGGTTCCCGACGCGAGCCCTTACGTCACAGCGCTTTCCTGGCGCTCCGGCAGCCACGACCCGCACGTCGCCCAGTTCGTCCGGGTGGGGCTCGCGCTCGGATGAGGTCGTGAGTGTTTACAAGTGTTATTATAGAACACCTTGTTGCCACTCACGAGCCACCTCCATACCGCAGCGTGGTCAGCAGGCGCCGTCGGCCGGCTCGACTGACCGGCCGCGGCGAGTTACCCGGCGGCGTTTTCGAGGACGACTGCGGCGACGCTGCCGCCCATCCCGACGGAGGTTTTCACCACGATTCCTGGCTCCGGAGTCGTCGCTCCTGGCAGGAGCCGTGGATGTCCCTCAGCGACCTGGTTGGGCGCGGGGATGAGGTTGTGCTGCCAGCCCAGGCACGTCCCGGCGATCTCGACGAGAGACGCCGCGCACTGGGTGTGCCCGGTGGAGGGTTTGAAGGAGTACACCTGGGCCGCGGGCAGCCGCTCGAGGATCGCGGATTCCGTGGCGTCGCATTGACGGGTGCCGGGGCCGTGCGCGTTGAGGTACCGCACGGCGCCGGGGGCGACGCCGGCGCGGCCGAGCGCGTCGGTGACCACCGAGACAGCTTGCGCCGAATCGGTGGCGAGCCCGATCGCGTGGTGCGCTTCGTGGCCCATTTCCCCGCCGAGGACCAGCGCGTACGAGTCGACGTCGGACCGGGTGACCACGAAAGCGACCGCGGCTTCCGCGAACACGAATCCCCGGCTGCCCGTTTGGAAGGGGCGGCACGCGTCGAAGGGGTGCAGGTCGGTGACGGCGACGCCGGCGTCGACGAAGCTGCGCACGATCGCGGGCAAGCCGGACAGGTCGGTGGTGACGACGATGACGTCGTCGGCACGGCCGTCGTCCAGCCACATTTTGGCGGTGATCAGCGCGGCGTTGCCCGACGCGCACATCGACGACAGATCCATCGTCGGCCCATGGAAGCCATGTTCTTGCATGAGCGAAAACATCGGTGTGGAGGGCATCAGTGAGATGAAGTCGCGCCGGGACCATCGCGTGTCCTGGCGGTGGTAGTCATGCCAGCTCTCGGTGTCGTGCAGCACCGCCCCGTGCAGGACACCGACCTTGCGGCCCGGTCTCCAGCCGCGGGCCTTCGCGTCGGTGATCGCCTCGCGGACGGCGGCGAGCATCGCGCGGGCGAACCGGGAACCATCCTCGGGGCGGCCGCCGTCGGGAACGAGACCGACCCAGCCGGGATCGGCGGGTCCGGCGCCGTATCCGGCGACGGAGGTGGCGGAGGGAGCTCCGGAGACGAGGCCGTCCCAGAGGCGGTCCCGGCCCCAGCCGTAGGGAGTGACCGCGCCGATGCCGCAGATGTTGGTGTGGTGCTGCATAGGACTGCCAATCGTCGAGAGCACCGGCAGCCCGCTGACGACGGCTGACAAAGGGTGCGGGAGGGAGTGGTTGTGGAGACGCGGAGCGGGGTGGAGTGATCTAATGCGGGTTACAAAAACACGGGAGTGTGGATCAGGTGGGTCCTAATAGCGACGACGGCAACGTGGCACCCATCAGACCGGCGATGTCGCCAGCGCACGGCGCCGCGGCCCGCTGGACATCGCGGCCCGGTTCCTCGGCCGCTTCGTGGGACGATGTTCTGCGCGATATCGACGAACGCGTGCGCACCGCCCGTGCGACTCAGCCGGCGGCGGCCGCGGACAACGCATTGTCGGCCGACCCAGCGAAGTACCTGGAACTGGCGAACGCGTCTCCGCATGGGATTTGCGTGCACCAGGATGGCAAGGTCGTGTTCGTCAACGCGGCGGTGTGCAAGTTCCTCGGGGCGAGTGAACCTGCGGACATCGTCGGCCGCCCGATCTCCGAATTCGTGGCTCAGGACTCGCGCGCCGCGCTGATCGAGCGCATCGACTCGCTGAAAGTCCCCGGCGCGCGCACCCAAGCCGCCGAGGCGGTCCTGCTCACGTTCGACGGTGGCACGCTGGATGTCGAGTCGACGTCGGTGCTCACGGTGTGGAACGGGGAACGTGCCTACCAGGTCATCCTGCGCGATCTCACCGAGCAGAAGCGGACCGCGGCGGCGGTGATGTATCAGGCCGCAACGATCCAGAACGCCTCCGACGCCATCGTGGCCACGTCGTCGTCCGGGCTCGTGACGAGCTGGAACCCGGCTGCCCGCGAGATGTACGGCTACACCGAGACCGATGCGAAAGGCCGCTCGGTGTCGGAGGTTGTCGGCGCTTCGCTGGATCCACAGGCCATCATCGACGCCGGTGGCAAGGAGAACGCGGTCCACTACAACGCCGACGGCAACCGGCTGGCGGTCCGGGTGTCCGCAGCGGAGATGCCCGACGGGTTCGCGCTGATCTGCACGGACGAAACACCTCGCCGCAAAGCCGAGGAGCATTTCACCACCGTTGTGGAATCGGTGGACACCGGCATGATCGTGATGGGGCCGACCGGCCACATCGACCTCGCGAACCCGGCCGCCCACCGCATCGTCGGCGCCCGTGACGGCTCGCTGATCGGCCTGCACAGCGACGGCATCCGACTCTTCGACGAAGCGGGGCAGGAAATCCCCCACGAGGAGTTCCCGTCCTCGCAGATCGCCCGCACCGGGAAGGCCACCAGCCGGGTCGTGCGGATCCGGCGCTTCGACGGAGCTGACCGCTGGGTCTCGATCACCTCGGCGCGTCTCGGAGAAGACGATCAGCCGGGGTCTTCGGTGCTGACCTCGTTTGCCGACATCACCGAGGACCGCGCCGACCGGGCACGGCTGACCCACGCCGCGACCCACGACCCCCTGACCAACCTCGCCAATCGGCGCCTCGTGCTGAGCTTCCTCACCGACGCTCTCGCAAAGCCCGACACGACGGTCACGGTGCTGTTCATCGACCTCGACAACTTCAAGATGATCAACGACTCGCTTGGTCACCCCGCCGGAGACCAGGTCCTCAAGATCGCCGCCTTCCGGCTGCGTGCCGAGATCGCCGACGGCATCGTGGGCCGTGACGGCGGGGACAAGTTCGTCCTGGCCACCACGACCTGCGCTACGGCTGTCGACGTGCGGGGACTGAGCGACCATGTGCGCCAGCACCTGATTGCGCCGATGACTGTCCAAGGCCGCGCACTGACCATCGACACCAACATCGGTATCGCCATGTCCGCCCCCAGGGACACCCGGAGTGCCGCGGAACTGATCGCCGACAGTGAGATCGCGATGTACACCGCCAAAAACGCTGGTCCCGGGCGGGCCGTGCTGTATGAGCCGGCCTTGCGTGAGCCGATCAAGCGGCGCCTGCAACTCGAACAGGACCTGCGCGCGGTGATGGACGACGGTGCGGCAGCCATCCCGGTCGTCTACCAGCCGATCGTGGACCTTGTCACTGGCGACATCGTGGCCGCCGAGGCCATGCCGCATTGGGAGCACACCGAGCACGGGAGCATTTCCCCCGCTGAAGTGTTCGCGGTCGCCGACGCCGACGGCGATCTGCTCGGCGCCATCGGCGCACATGTCATCCAGTCCGCTACCCGGGAGTGCGCGCGCTGGCGAGTCGAACATGGCGTTCACCTTAATGCGAATGTAAATATGTCGATCCGCCAACTGGGTGATCCTCGACTACTGCAAGTGATGGAACTGGCTCTTGGCGGGTCGTCGACGGAGCCGGCGGAGCTGTGCGTCGAGGTCACCGAAGACGCGCTGCACGACGCCGCCGACATTCTGAAAGCCGTGCGGGGGCGGGGTATCCAGGTCGCGGTGGACGACTTCGGCACTCGCCGGTCGTCCCTGACCCAGCTCCAGCGGCTCGGCCTCAACGCCATCAAGATCGACCGAACGTTCATCGCGGCGCTGGGTACGTCCCCCAACGCTGAACCGGTTGTCGCCGGGATGGTCGGGATGGCCCACGCCGTGGACATGGTCGTGATCGCCGAGGGCGTCGACACCGTCCACCAGCTCGATGTCCTTCGCGCGATGGGCTGCGACTACGCACAAGGCGACTTCGTCGCCGGCCCGGGACCGGCCGAAAAACTGCTGCCGCACTACGACCACCTCCCGCGATAGACCTGCCAGGCAGGTCACGAACTCGCACGGGGGCCGCACCAGAGGTAGCCCGCATTTAGTTACAAATGAGACCGTATCGAACGAATAGACCGCGGTAATATGACCTCATGCCCGCCGACGTTCCTGACAGAACCACCGCCTCGCGTGTGACCGACCGCCCCGGAGATGCCTCGCCGTTCGCTCTTGGCCTGCTGCTGCGCCGGGCGCATTGGCGCGCGGCCGCGGTGTTGGAAGAGGCGTTGCGGCCGCTCGGCATCGAGTTGCGGCATTTTGCCGTGCTGATCGTGCTGGTCGACCGCGGGCCCACGGTGCAGCGGGACTTGGCGGCGGCGACGGGGTCGGACAAGGCGGGAATCATGCGGGTCGTGGACGACCTGGAGCGCAGGGGGCTGGCCGTACGCAAGACCGTTCCAGGGGACCGGCGGGTGCGGGCAGTGGAGATCACGCCTCGGGGCGTCGAGCTTTTCGACGCGGTTCATGTGGCGGCGGTGCCGTCGGCTGAGCGTCTGATTGCCGAGCTGGGGCCCGGTGAGCCCGAGCAACTGACGGATCTGCTGACCCGGTTTGTCTATCCCGCAGGCGGCGAGGCGTAAGCGCACCGGCCCGCCTGCCGCCCCCAGCGCCGGGCCACCGGCCCCAGGGGCAGAGCGCCACCGTCATCGTCGGGAATTACGCGGCGAGGCGCACCGCGAGCTCCTTGGCCTTGGTGGTCGCGTCCTCGAAGGCGCGCTTGCGGGAGGCCTCGTAGAGGGGGACCAGTTCAGACATGGCCGGATTGCGGGGGGCCATGGTGAGTTCCGGGACGATGAAGTCGAGGTCCATGCCGAGGGTGCCTTTGAGGACGGCCTCGAGGTAGTTCTGTACGAACTCGTAGCCCTCGCGCGGGGTACCCGGCGCGCAGGAGCCGCCACGGCTGGCGACGACGATGACCGGGGTGCCCTGGGCGGAGCGGGTCTCGCCCGTGGTGCGGCCGAGCAGGAGCACGTTGTCCAGCCACGCCTTGAGAGTCGACGGGATCGAGTAGTTGTACATGGGGGCGCCGATCAGGACGGCGTCCGCCTGCTCCAGTTCCTCGATGAGCTTCACGCGCGCGGCGAACGCGGCGGACTGCTCCGGGGTGTGCTCGGACGGAGCGGCGTTACCGGCGAACCAGGCGTCGGCGGTGATGTGCGGAACGGGGTTGGCGGCTACGTCGCGGTAGATGACCGTGCCCTCCGGGTACTGCTCCTCCCAGGCCTTGCGGAAGGCGTCCGCGACCGAACGGGTTGAGGACGCTTCGACGGGGAACACGGACGAGTCGATGTGCAGCAGCGTGGCCATGGGCCTTCTCCAAAGAACGGTACCCGAGGTGGAACCAAGGGCTGAGGATTCGTACGCGACGATAGTACATGAGATAGTAATGAATGATACTATCTCATGTGTAACGGGGTAGATCCATTGAACGGATGGGAGGTAGGCGATCTTGGACGTCTACGAGGCGGTCACGAGCCGACGGGCAGTGCGCGGATTCACCGACCGGCATGTCCCGAGGGAGATGCTGGAGCGCGTGCTGTCCGCCGCGACTTGGTCGCCGTCCGCATCGAACCTCCAGCCGTGGCACGCCTACGCGCTGACCGGTGGGCCGCTGGCCGAACTCAAGAAGCGCGCCGGTGAGCGCCTGGCCGCAGGCGACCCCTGGGACGAGCCGGAGTACGAGCAGTACCCACCCGCATTGAAGTCCCCGTACCGCGAGCGCCGATTCGCCTTCGGCGAGCAGCGCTACGGCGCACTCGGCATTCCGTGCGAGGATCTGGAAGCGCGCCACAGAGCCGCTTCCGCGAACTGGGACTGTTTCGGCGCGCCCGCCGCCCTGTTCTGCTACATCGACCGCGACCTGGGCACGGCCCAATGGTCCGACGTCGGCATGTTTCTGCAGACCGTCATGCTGCTGCTGCGCGCCGAAGGGCTGCACAGTTGCACGCAGATGGCATGGGCGAAGTACCGCAAGACCGTCGCGGAGGTCCTGTCACCTCCGGACGAGCTCATCCTCTTCTGCGACACCGTCGCGCTCGAAGCGTCCCTCGACACCCTGATCGACTGCCTGCGCGGCCACACCGACCACTGACACTGGCGCCGGGCGTTCAGGCGGTGATGCGCGCTGTGCGTCGAGCTCGCCGACTGCCGACTTGAAGCGCTCAACGCCGATCGAGGCTGTGGCGCACCTGGCCCTGAAGGCCACCTCAAGAGACTGTCGTGCTCTCACCCACCCCCGTCGGTTTCAGGGTGGGTGACCGCCGGAACGCCGTGAAGGGAACCTTGAGGGACTCAGAGTC
>NZ_DASYMU010000101.1:0-101466 GCF_036008905.1 Amycolatopsis sp.
AGGACACTAATGGCGCTGGTAAATGCCGGTGCATGAGCGTAACGGAGGAAACGGTCGTGCGTGGACTGGTGCTGGCTTGCGGGCCGGATTCACCGAATTTCCCGGACGTCGACGGGCTGCGCGTGGAGCACGTCCCGGCCACTCCAGGCAAGGCGGATGTGGACCCCTTGCTGGGAGAAAGCGACCATTTCATCGTAGCGGGAACGGACGCGGACCTCGCGGCGGTGGTGGTCCGACTGTTACGCAAAGAACAGTTGGCGGGCGTGTCGGTCGGCTACGTCCCGAGCTCGCCGGATTCCGCGGTCGCGGCGCTGTGGCGGCTGCCGACCCAGCCGCTGCGCGCGCTGGCACTCGCCCTGCGGGGTGAGGTGGACCCGGTTCCGCTCATCCGCGACGACTCCGGCGGCGTTTTGGTCGGGCGCGGCACCTTCCGCACGGTGCGCGGGGTCGCGTACTGCGACGAACAGCTCGCGCTGCGTGGTCCCGCGCGGACGATCGAGGTCGAGCCGGACGAGTCGGGCGGGCCAGGGCTGGCGGTGCGGGTGGTCAAGGGCGCGTTCTTCAAGCGTTCGACGGACTTCTACTCGCGGGCGTTCCAGCTGGGCTGCGTCCCGAACCGGCCGATCCTCGACGGCGTTTCCTTCCCTCGTCCGGTCAGCAAATGGACCTGGTATCGGCACACCGAGGATCTCCGACTGGTCCGCGGCGTCAGTTAGTCACGTTGCGTTAACCGACCATCGTCGGTTAATAACCCACAAGTGTTGTGTTGGCCACTTTCGTGAGTCAAGGTCTCCGTGTCCCCGCCACCGACACGAAGGCAGCCGCCATGCCAGCGTTTCGCCGTACGTTCGTCACCCTCGGGATCGCCACTGTCCTGACCGCGAGTCTGGCCGGAGTCGCCGAAGCGACCCCGCCGGGCATCCCGTCGGCAGCCACCGCCAAATCCGAACTCACCACCCTGCGCGTCGCCGCCGACGGCTCCCAAGCCGGCTACAGCCGCGACCTGTTCCCGCACTGGATCGACCAGGGCAGCAGCTGCAACACCCGTGAAGTCGTCCTCAAACGCGACGGCACGAACGTCAAAACCGGCGCCGACTGCGCGCCGACGTCCGGCAGCTGGTTCAGCCCCTACGACGGCGCGACCTGGACCGCGGCCAGTGACGTCGACATCGATCACGTCGTGCCGCTCGCGGCCGCCTGGCGCACCGGAGCGTCCTCGTGGACGACCGCGCAACGCCAGGCCTACGCGAACGACCTGAGCGACCCGCAGCTCATCGCCGTCACCGACAACGTCAACCAGTCGAAAGGGGACAAGTCCCCGGACCAGTGGAAGCCGCCGACCCAGAGCTACTGGTGCACCTACGCACGCATGTGGGTCGCGGTGAAGTACAAGTTCAAGCTCACGGTGAACTCCGCGGAAAAGACCTCGCTGACGGACATGCTCAACCGTTGCTAAATCCGAGGCGGGGAAAGCCGTTGAGCCACTAGGCTTTCCCGCGGGTCGGGGGATTCACGAGGGGACCCCCATGTCTGAACCACCCGTCACGCCACCGCCGTCGCCCTTGGGCCCGAGCTATCAGGACGCCCCTCAGCCCAAGGCGACGGTTCCATCCGGCGTCAACAATTTCGCCGTGGCAGCACTGGTTTTCGGGCTGCTCGGCGGTCTTCTGGGCGTCATCTTCGGCATCCTCGCGTTCCGGCAGATCGGCCGTACCGGTCAGCGGGGCAAAGGACTGGCCGCGGTCGGCCTGGTGGCGGCCGTCGTCTGGGCGTTCGTCGGGTTCGAGACCATCCGCGGCACCAGCCCCGACGAAGCCGCGTTGTACGACAGCATGGCCGGAGGGGACCTGATCCCCGCCGTCTACCTGAACGTGAAGGACTGCTTCACCCCGCCGCCGGGAGACGCGCTGCGCGGAGTCGAACTGAGGGACTGCGGCAACCTCCACACCGGCGAAGTCTTCGCGAAGCCGCCGCTGACCGGCGCCGATTACCCGGGAATCGACTACGCCAGGTCGTTCGGCCAGGAACAGTGCCCGCTGCTGCTGGAAAAGTACCTGGATCCCGAGAAGGACTATCCCAGTCTGGAGATCCGGTTCCTCTATCCCGACGAGGAGGCCTGGATGCGGCATGAACGCGAGATCACCTGCGTGCTGCTGAGCACGACCGGCGAGGTTTCGGGCCCGGTGAGCCAGCACGGCGTCGCCTACCCCGAGCCGACCTGAGCCTTTAGGTGGTACTCGGAAAAGCTTCGTTTCCGTATGGTCTGGACCATGACGTCGATCTTGAGAAAAGGACTCACCGCGCTGTTCGCGGTCGTCCTGGTCACGCTGATGGGAGCCGCACCGGCCTCGGCCGTGGGAGCTCAGAGCAGAGTGGTTGTCTACTACCAGACCCAGTACTCGAACGGCAGCAGCGGAACCTACGTTTCGCCGCTCGCCCTGACGCAGAACAACACCGGCGTCACGGACGTGATCGTCGGGGCGATCCACCTCAATGCCGGCAGTGTCGTGCACCTCAACGACGATCCGCCGAACGCGGCGAAGTTCACTCAGATGTGGAAGGACCTCGCGACCATGCGGGGCCAGGGCGTGCACGTGCTCGCGTTCGTCGGCGGCGCCGCGCAGGGCAGCTTCCAGCGGCTGGAGAACGAGTTCACCACGTACTACCCGCTGCTGAAGAAACTGATCCAGGACTACCAGCTCAGCGGCATCGACCTGGACGTCGAGGAGCGGATGTCGAACGGCGCGATGAACCGGCTGATCGACGCGCTGCGGACGGACTTCGGCGCGAATTTCCTGATCACGCTCGCGCCGGTGGCGACCGAGTTGAGTGGCGGCGGCGGGCTGTCGGGGATGAACTACGACCAGCTGTACCGCGACCGCGGCAGCAAGATCTCGTGGTTCAACGCCCAGTTCTATTGCGGCTGGGGCAGCCTGGCCAACACCACGGGCTATGACAACGTCATCAAGCGCGGGGTCGTCCCGGCGAACAAGGTCGTCGCCGGGACGGTCACGAACCCGGCCAACTGCAGCGGCTACGTGAGCATGCCGACGTTGAAGACGACCATCGGCCAGCTCAAGGCGAAGTACCCGGACTTCGGCGGCATCGACGGCTGGGAGTACTTCAACTCGCTGCCCGGCGGCACGGCCAAGCCGTGGCAATGGGTCAGCGAAGTCTCCGCCGCCGTAAAGAGCTGAGCGTATCCGGCGACGGGCCTCCGTCGCACGTTTCCGCTGGTCAGGTGGGCTCGTGAGTGGCAACAAGTGTTCTAACACTCGTAAACACTCACGAGCTCAGCCCGAGGATTTCGCGGGCGACGGCGTCGTTTTGGCGGAACGGGAGTGCGTTTGTCCGGGGTCTGGTGAAGGCACCGGGCGAGCGTGCGCTCGTGTGCGGGCCGACGGCGAACCGGCTGCGGTGCGGGTTGCCCGCACCGTCGACGAGCCGGGAATCGGCGACACGGGTATGAATACGTCCTGATGGCAACTTCGCACCCGAAACCAAGTCGGCCACGGTCTCCTCGGCCAGCGCGCCCGCGTCCCGCATAGCGCGCAGCAGTTCGTCGGAGACCCGGCGCACGCTCGGCTCCGGTAGCCGCGCTTCGATCAACGTCGACGCCTCCACCGTGCCCGGGTAGCTCGCGCTGCTGCCCACAAAACAGCCGTCCTCGGTGGCCACGCGCATTTCCTCGCCCAGGAACGAAACGACCCCGGCTTCCTGCAAGGCGAGCAGCTCCTGAAGCCGCCGGGGCGGCGGCCCGCTGGCGAAGTAGCTGAAGAAGCCGAACCACCATCCGTCCACATCGGACAGTTGCGAGCGCGCGTCGAGTCGCCCGGTGGCCACCAAGGACGGGAACTGGCCGACGACCGACAGCAGGGCCATGAACGCGCCGAGGTCGGCACTGAACTCGACGTCCGCGCGGCGCGCCAGGTCGCCTTCGATGTACTCCCGCAGATGCTTGCCGAACACCTCGGCCGACTCGAACCGCTCCCCCGCCAGCGGCCGGTCGAGCCGACGCAGATCCAGTTTGTCCACTTCGGACGGTACCGCACGGTCGATCAGCGTGCGCATTTCTTCGGTGTCCCACGGGATATCGGCGAAGGCGTCGGCGAAGACAGCGAAGTCGAGGCGTACGCGCTCGGGATGTCCGGTGAACAGCTCGGTGTAGTAGCCCCAGGCGATTTCCTTCGCCATGTGCGGCCAGACGTCGTCGTAGAAGTTCAGCTGCCCCGGCTGGTCGAGCAGCTTCTTGATCGCGTAGGAATCGAAGAATCTGGGCAGCTGCAACGGTTTCCCACGCAGCCGATACCCGGTTTTGGCGTGGTACGGCACTCCTCGCCGCGAGCCGACGTGCAGGACCGGCTCGGCGCCACTCGGGTGATACCGCAACGCGCCACCCGAAAGCTCCTCGAACCGGCCACCGCGGCCTTCCGTCAGCAACAGCATCAGATCGACGAACGCGAGCCCGAATCCGCGCACCAGCACGGTTTCCCCCGGCCGCACGGCCGAATAGTCGACGTCGGCGGTATATCCGGCGGGATAGTAGGCGAGGTCGTGCTCGGCGGCGAACCGTACGAGTTCGTTCTCTCGCTCGTCCGGCACGGCGTCGAGGTGGCCGACGGTCAGCAGCACCGCGTCCACTCGCAACGGCCGCGGATCGCCTTCCAGCCAGACGTCCTGCGGTCCGTCCCCCGAAACGTCGACGGCCCGCGCGCGGTGCTCGACGACCTCGATCCCGGCCGGCAGCCCGGCGAGCACGTACCGGTAAACCCAATCCAGGTAAGCACTCTGCAGCCGCCGCGTCGGGAACGACGTGCTGTCCAACGAGTTCAGCTCGTCATGGAGATCCGCGGCGACGTCGACGTCGAGCTTCCCGTCCCGCACCCGCGCGGCCCACTCGGAAAGCGACGGCCCCGGCCACACCGGACCGGCCATCTTCACCGTTTCGTCGGTGAACATGGTGACGTCCTCTGGCATGGAGTTCATCCGCAGCAACGGTGACTGGTCGTAGCGCCACACGCGCCCGGGGCCGGGCGGGAACGGGTCGATGAGGTGCACCCGCAGACCGCGCTCTCCCAGCAACTCGGCGGCGTTGGCGGAAAGCCTTTCGAGCACGCAGATCCCGCGCGGGCCGGCACCCACGATCGCTAGCTCGAACGGACTGTCGGCGGAGGCCACCCCTCGAAGTTACGCCGCGAACGCGCTGGTGGGCGGTGCGTTCTCACCCATCGGACACCGTTGCCGTGCCGCCGCCGGCGGGCGTAGTTCTCGTGATGAGGGGCAAGAAAGGGTGGACGGTCATGCCTGTGGAGTTCCTGGGGATCGGCGGCACACACGACGGCTCGGAGACGAGCGCGCGGTCAGGCGGGGTGTTCGACAAGGAGTACACGCTGCGGCTGGCGCGGGCGCACGAGGACTTCGGGTGGGACAGGGTGCTGTTCGCCTACGGTTCGGGTTCGCCGGATCCGGCGCAGGCGGCCGCGTATGTCGCGACGAAACTGGACAAACTGCAGATTTTGCTGGCCCACCGGCCCAATGTGTCATATCCCACATTCGCCGCGAAGACCTTCGCGAGCCTCGACCAGATCTCCGACGGCAGGCTCACCGTCCACTTCATCACCGGCGGCAGCGACCAGGAACAGCAGCGCGAAGGCGACTACCTCACCAAGGACGAGCGCTACTCCCGCACCCGTGAGTACATCCAGATCGTCAAGAAGGCGTGGACGTCCGACAAACCGTTCGACCACGAGGGCGAGCACTACCGGTTCGCGGACTTCGTGAGCGATATCCGGCCCGTACAGCAGCCGCGGCCCGATGTGTCCTTCGGTGGCTCGTCGCCGGCCGCGTACGCGGCTGGGGGCGCGGAAGCCGACATCTACTGCCTGTGGGGCGAGCCGCTCGCGCAGACCGCCGAGCAGATCGAGTCCGTCCGCGCGGCCGCGCTGGCGGCGGGGCGCACGGACGTGCCGCGGATCCAGGTGGCGTTCCGGCCGATCATCGCGCCCACCGAGGAGCTGGCCTGGGAAAAGGCCCACCGCACGGTCGACACCATCAAGTCGCGCACGGCCGGCGGCAAGCCGCTGACCCGGCGGCACTCACTGCAGAACCCGCAGAACACCGGGTCGCAGCGGCTGCTTTCGCTGGCGGCGCAAGGAGAGCGCTTCGACCGCGCACTGTGGACGCCGACGGCCGCGGCGACCGGGGGCGCGGGCAACTCGAACGCGCTGGTCGGCACGCCGGAGACCGTCGCCGCCGCACTGCTCGACTACTACGATCTCGGCGTGGACATCCTCTCCGCCCGTGGCTACGACATGCTCGGCGACACCATCGACTTCGGCCGGTACGTGATCCCGATCGTCCGCGAAGAGGTAGCCAAGCGCGACGCCGAACGCCGTCGTCCCGCCGACTCGCTGGCGATCGACGGATGACGTTCGAGATCAAGCAGTACGCCGTCGGCGATCCCGAGGTCGAGCCGCTGCTCGCGGAACTGGCGGTGGAGTACGAAGCGCGCTACGGCAGCCGGAGTGCGACGGAACTCACGAGGTACCCACCCGAGGAGTTCGCCCCGCCGGACGGGGTCCTGCTGATCGTGCGGGAGCACGGCGAGAGCGTCGCGGGCGGCGCTTTCAGGCGCTACGACGAGCAAACGGCCGAGGTCAAACGGATGTGGACCCACTCGGCGCACCGGCGGCGCGGGCTCGCCCGGATCGTCCTCGCGGAGCTCGAAGCCGAAGCCAAGCGGCGCGGCTACCTGCGGTTGTTCCTGACCACCGGGCCGAAGCAGCCGGAGGCGGCTTCGCTGTACCTGGCGACCGGTTACCGCGGCCTGGACGCCGGCGCCATCGACACCGAGGGCTTCGGGCTGCTGGCCTTCGAGAAAGTCTTGTAGCCAGGGGCGAAAACCCCGGCCGAAAGAACCTAGCGATTAACCAACCATCAGGAGACACTGACGTAGACAACTAACGCTTCGTGACTAGCTCGTGACCACTTACATCTAAGGTCACGAGTTTGTCGCATCTGTACAGATCATCTTGGGGGCAGGGCATGACCGGCGCACCGCAACGGGTCACATTTCGCGAGGTGTTCGGCATCGCCGAATTCCGTGCGCTGTGGTTCGCGGAGTTGCTGTCGATCTTCGGCGACCAGCTCGCCAGGGTCGCGCTTTCGGTGCTGGTGTTCAACGAGACCAAGTCCGCCACCCTGACCGGCCTCACCTACGCGTTGACCTACGCCCCTTCACTGCTCGGCGGGATCTTCCTGACCGGCTTGGCGGACCGCTTCCCCCGACGTGACGTCATGGTCGTCGTGGACGTCCTGCGCGGGCTCATCATCCTGCTGGTGGCCGTCCCGGACGTGCCGTTCTGGGTGGTGTGCGTGCTGGTCGGCTCGGTCTCGCTGCTCAACCCGCCGTTCAAGGCGTCCCAGCTGGCGCTATTGCCGCAGGTTCTCGAGGGCGACAGGTTCATCGTCGGCATGGCGATCCGGAACATGACCGTCCAATCAGCCCAGCTGCTCGGGTTCGCCGGAGGTGGCCTGCTGATCGCCGCGGTGGACCCGCGGGTCGCGCTGATGCTGGACGCGGCGACCTTCGCGGCGTCCGCACTGTTCGTCCGGTTCGGCCTGAAGTCGCGTCCGGCCGCGGCCACCGGGGAGAAGCGGAAGTCGTTTTTCGCCTCGATCGGCCAGGGCGGACGGCTGGTGTTCGCCAATTCCGGACTACGCACGCTCGTCCTGTTCACCTGGCTCATGGGCCTGATGCCGGTCTACGAGGGCATCGCCGCGCCGTACGCGGCGGGGACGGGCGGCGGCCCGGAGGCGATCGGCCTGCTGCTGGCGGCCGACCCGCTCGGCAGTGTGATCGGCGCGGCCATCTACACGCGCTGGGTGCCGGCCGCCGTACGGCCGAAGCTGATCGGCTGGTTTTCCGGGCTCACCGCGGTACCGCTGATGTTGTGCTTCCTGCAGCCGGGATTGATCGTTTCCGTGCTGCTGTTCGTGATCTCCGGCGGGCTCGGCACGGTGGCGTTGATGCAGGCCACGGCGTCCTTGACGCTCGCGGTGCCGGACGAGAACCGGGCGCAGGCGATGGGCCTGTCCAACACCGGACTGACCACGGTGATGGGCCTGAGTCCCCTGATCGGAGGCATCGTGGCGGACCAGGTGTCCGCGCAGACAACTGTGGGGATCTTCGGTGTCGCGGGGCTGGCGCTGACGATTCCGCTGGCGATCCTCTGGCAGCGGAACATCTCGACCCGACCCGAGCGCTGGCTTCCAAGCGAAACCGCACGCGCAGAACACACCTGATCATGCTCCGCGCGTGTGGTCCTCGTGCGCAGCCTTCAGGCAAGCGCTCCTACTTCACTGGTCTTTGCCGGCCATCCTGCCACCCTTTCATCGACACCAAGTAGAAAAATACACACCTCCAGCTCTTGTCGACAGCCCGCAAGTCAGTGGAAACTGTCCGTAAGCGTCAGCTCGCTGGGTGCGAGCGCAAGAGTTTGGGGGAAAAATGATCACATCGGAGGAATCTGCTGGACAACGCCAGGTGCTTGCCATCCACGAGTGGGAGCTCTGGACGCGCCCTAAGGCTTGGACCGCTTTCACCATTGTGACCATTGTGACGATGCTCGCGCTGGGGAGCGCGTCCCTCGTCCAGGTTCCGGTCACGGCGTCGCATTGGGGCACGTTCTGCCTGCTCGCGATTCTCGCCATCGTCCAGGCGGAAGCGACCCGCCGGATCGAGCACCAGCGCCGGAGTCTGAGCATCACCCCGCACGTCAACGTGACTTCGGTGTGGTTGTTTCCGGGTGCGTTCTTCCTGCCCCCGCACCTCGCCGCCCTGCTCGTGATCGTGATCTACGGCCACCTCGGCTACCGCAGCTGGTCCGGGATCCGGCACGTGACCCCGCACCGGACCGTGGCCAACGCCACCACCATGATCATGTCTTCGTTCGCCGCCGGGTACACCGAGCACCTCATCGGGCACAACGGCACCACGACATATTCGATCTGCGCCGCCGGTCTCGCGTTCTTCCTGATGAACACCCTGGTCACTGGCGTCGGCCTGTACCTCGCGACCCCGGAGGAGGCCACCGCGAAAAGCTGTCTCGGCAGCTGGGACGACAACATCCTCGAGCTCTCGACGCTGTGCTTCGGCGGACTGCTCGTCGCGACCCTTCCCCACCAGCCCATGCTGATGGTGCTGATCTTCCTGCCGCTCTACGTCCTGCAGCGCTCCACGCTGGTCAAGCAGCTCGAAGAGCTCGCCACGACCGACCAGAAGACCCAGCTGCTCAACGCCGTCACCTGGCAGAACGCCGCCATCCGTGAGGTTTCCCGGGTGGAGCGCGAGGGTGGCAGCTTCGGCGCGCTGATGATCGACCTCGACTTCTTCAAGCGCATCAACGACAACTACGGCCACCTGGCGGGCGACGACGTCCTCAAGGCTGTCGCCGCACTGGTCAAGTCCGAGACGCGGCAGCACGACCTGGCCGGCCGGTTCGGCGGGGAAGAGTTCGTGGCGCTGCTGGCGTCGTCCACCAAGGACGAGGCGATCGCGATCGCGGAGCGTATCCGGAAGCTCGTCAGCGAACTGGTGATCAACACCCGCAACAACGAGGGTGAGCCCGTGGTCATCGAGAACCAGACCGCGTCCATCGGTGTCGCGGAGTTCCCACGCGACGGTTCGACGCTCGACGAGGTCATGGCCTCGGCGGATGCGGCCGTTTACGCGGCTAAACGCAGCGGGCGCAACCGAGTGGTCGGTTCACCGGCACTGGACGCGGTGATGGCCGGCTGACCCCCGCCCGGAATGTGTCGACATATTCCCCAGGGGAAAGTGTCGACACATTCACTGAGGAGGGGTTACGCCAGGCCGAGGGCGTCGACAGCGGCGGGGTCCGAGTCTTCGAGCAGCTGACGGCAGCGGTCGAACTCGTGGGTCTCACCGATCTTGCCGGCGGCCTTGGCGAGCACGGCGACAGCGCGCAGGAAGCCGCGGTTGGGCTCGTGCGCCCACGGCACCGGGCCGAAACCCTTCCAGCCGTTACGGCGCAGCTGGTCCAGACCACGGTGGTAGCCGGTGCGGGCGTAGGCGTACGCGGCGATGGTCTGACCCGATTCGAGCGAGTTCTCGGCCAGCGCGGCCCAGGCGCCACTGAACTCGGGGTGCTCCGCGGCCACCGTGGCGGGATCGTTGCCGGCGTCCAGCGCAGCCTGCGCGACGGTGTTCTCTGGCAGCAGGGTGGGCTCGGGGCCTAGCAGGTTGGCATGCGTCATGAAGCCATTGTGTCCTAGAAGAACAAGGCCCCGAGAACCCCGCCACCGGCCAGCACCAGGCAGCCGATCAGGACGGCCGCGACAAAGCGTTTCGACATCATGGGGCGCTACCTTGCCCGGGGTGTCGCGGCAAGGCAAACGCGCCACCCCTACGGGTGAACCCTGGTTTTTCGGGCATCCTCTATCCGGTCGTTATGTCGACCGGCAATGATGTCGTTCATGACCAAGGCAGTTGACGTGTCTGGGGCCGTCGAGCCAGACGTCATCCCCAAGAACCCCGTAGCCAAGACCAAGCTGTTCTTCCGGCTCCACTGGAAGCGTGGCGCGCCCGGCCAACCGACACCGGATTGGGTGCTCAACTTCTGCTACGGCATGTGGCTGATCGCCTTCGGCTTCAAACTGATCGGCTCCACCTGGGACATGTCGTGGCATTTCCAGTGGCTGCGTGACGACCTCGCGCCCCCGCATCTGATCAACACCGTGGGCACCGGGATCATCGTGGTGCTGGTGGCGATCCACACCTACACCGGTTTGGGCTGCGACAAGCGCTCCCTGCGGATCATGCAGCTCGGGATGGCGATCTTCCTGGTCGCCGGCCCGCTCGACGTGATCAACCACCGCGTCAACGGTCTCGACCTGACAGCGTGGAGCCCGTCGCACCTGATGCTCTACGCCGGTACCGGGATCATGCTCGCCGGTGCCATCGACGCCTGGCTGAAGGTCTCGAAGCCGGGCCGGATGCGCACCGGTGTCCTGCTCGGACTGTGGGCGTTCTTCCTGGAGAACGCGTTCTTCGCGAACGGCCAGCAGGAGTTCGGCATCCTCGGCCTCCGCTCGTGGCAGCGCGGCGCTCCCGAAGCGGAGCCGACGCTGCTGGAATTCGCGGCCAAGCAGATCGGGCATCCCGTCGACCTGGCCGCGGTCACGCACTTCACCATGCCGATCCCGCCGTGGGTGTACCCGCTGTGGGGCATCGCGGTGATGGGCCTGATCCTGGCGCTCGCCCGCCACACGCTCGGCAAGCAGTGGGCCGCGACGGCGGTGGCCGGGGCGTACCTCGTGTACCGGCTGATCATGTGGCCGATCCTGTTCGGGATCGACTTCCCGGTGCCGACCGTGCCGTTCTACCTGATCTTCGTCGGCCTGGCGGTGGATCTCGCGTTCCGCATCGGGCACGGGCATCCGGCGTTCACCGCGGGCATCGGCGCGCTGCTCGTCACCGCGTTCGGCTACGGCACGCTCTGGGTCCAGTCGCAGTTCCGGCCCTGGTTCCTCGGTGACGCGCAGACCGAGTCGGCGCCGCCGGTGGACTACTGGTCGGTGCCGATCGCGCTGGTCGGGGTCGCGGTGCTCTGGGGAGCCGCGGGTCCGGTGACCCGGCTGCTGACCGAGCGCGCCGCGAAGCGCCGGAAGCTGCGAGAGATCGCTCCGGACGTCGTCGTCTAGGGGCCTTCAAACTGACATGAACGGACCTTTCATCTCAAAAATCGAGATGAAAGGTCCGTTCATGTCACGGGGTACCCAGGGGTCAGCGGACGCTCTGGCCTGCCGACTTGAGGGACTGCGCGGCCTCGGTGACGCGGGCGGCCATCCCGGCCTCCGCGGCCTTGAGGTAGCTGCGCGGGTCGTAGACCTTCTTGTTGCCGACCTCGCCGTCGATCTTCAGGACGCCGTCGTAGTTCTTGAAGAAGTGGTCGACGATCGGGCGGGTGAAGGCGTACTGGGTGTCGGTATCGACGTTCATCTTGATGACGCCGTAGGTCAGCGCCGCGTGGATGTCCTCGACGTCCGAGCCCGAACCGCCGTGGAAGACGAAGTCGAACGGCTTCGAGCCCTCGGCCAGGCCGAGCTTCTTGATCGCGACTTCCTGGCCGCCCTTGAGGACCTCCGGGCGGAGCTTGACGTTGCCCGGCTTGTAGACGCCGTGCACGTTGCCGAAGGTCGCGGCCAGCAGGTAGCGGCCCTTCTCACCGGTGCCGAGCGCGTCGATGGTCTTCAGGAAGTCCTCGTCGCTCGTGTAGAGCTTGTCGTTGATCTCGTTGGCGACGCCGTCCTCTTCACCACCGACGACACCGATCTCGACCTCGAGGATGATGTTCGCGGCGGCCGCCTTCTCGAGCAGCTCCGAGGCGATCTTGAGGTTCTCGTCGAGCTCGATCGCCGAGCCGTCCCACATATGCGACTGGAACAGCGGGTTCTGGCCGTTCTTGACGCGCTCGGCCGAGATCTCGAGCAGCGGGCGGACGAAGCCGTCGAGCTTGTCCTTCGGGCAGTGGTCGGTGTGCAGCGCGACGTTGATCGAGTACTTGGCCGCGACGACCTGCGCGAACTCGGCCAGCGCGACGGAACCGGTGACCATGTCCTTCACCTTGGTGCCGGAAGCGAAGTCGGCGCCGCCGGTGGAGAACTGGATGATCCCGTCGCTCTCCGCCTCGGCGAACCCGCGCAGAGCGGCGTTCAGGGTTTCCGACGAGGTCACGTTGATGGCGGGGTAGGCGAACTCGTTCGCTTTGGCCCGGTCGAGCATCTCCGCGTAGACCTCGGGGGTGGCGATGGGCATCGTTTGTCCTCCTGGAAGCAGACTTGGCGCCTTCAGCCGAATCGTACGAGGTCGGCGGAGCGGGCACACTGGTCGTATCCCCTCACGAGGAATATGTCGACACTTTCCCGGGGATTAGAGGAGTTCCTTGGCCAGCTCGCGCAGGGCGGGCAAGGGGTCGTCGCCGAGAACCTGCAGGGTGACGTGGTCCGCACCCGCTTCCAGGTGGGCGCGGACGCCGCCGGCGATGGTCGCCGCGTCGCCGTGCAGGACGAGCGCGTCGACGAGCTTGTCGCTGCCGCCGTTCGCGACGTCGTCCTGCGTGTAGCCGAGGCGCAGCCAGTTGTTGACGTAGTTGGACAGGCCGAGGTACATGCTCACGGCCTGCCGGGCGATGACGCGGGCCTTCTCGGGATCGGTCTCGAAGACGATGTGCTGCTCCGGCGCGAGCAGCGGGCCGGCACCGAGGATCTCGCGGGCTTGGCGGGTGTGCTCGGGCGTGGTCAGGTACGGGTGCGCACCGCCGGCGCGCTCACCGGACAGCTTGAGCACCTTCGGCCCGAGCGCGGCCAAGATTACCGCCGACCGCGGCACGCCGGCTTCGTCGAGCTGGCCGAGGTATTCGACGATCTTGTCGTACGGCTTCTGGTAGACGTCGGTGTGCTCGGGGTGGCCGATGCCGATGCCGAGCAGGAACCGGTCCGGGTGCTTCGCGGCGATGCGCCGGTAGGACGCGGCGACGGTGGCGGCGTCGTCCTTCCAGATGTTCACGATGCCGGTCGCGGCGACCAGCGTAGTGGTCGAGTCGAGCAGGCGCTCCGCGTCGGCCAGGTCCCCTGATGGCGAGCCGCCGAGCCAAACCGCGCCGTAGCCGAGCCCTTCCGCCTCCGCGGCGAACTTGCCGTCGAGCTGAGCGAAGTGTCGCCAAATACCGATTTTGCCCAGTGTCACAGTCATAACTGGGTCAACTTCTCCGGTGACCGATTTCATTCCGCGCCGAGGAGTGGTCCGTCTACTTTCGAAGTATGGCGAAAATCGGAAGCAGTGATCTTGACGTCCACGGCCTGAACCTCGGTGGGAACGTCTTCGGCTGGACAGCCGACCAGGACGAGTCGTTCGCCGTGCTGGACGCCTATACAGCCGCCGGCGGGAACTTCATCGACACGGCCGACGCGTACCAGGGATTCAACCCGGACAAGCCCGGCGACGGGTCCGAAGCGGTCATCGGCGACTGGCTGGCGAAGCGCGGCCGCCGCGACGACATCGTGATCGCGACGAAGGTCGGCAGCCTCAAGTCCCGGCCCGGCCTGTCCGCGAAGAACATCGCGGCCGCCGCCGAAGAATCGCTCAAGCGACTTCGGACCGACCACATCGACCTCTACTACGCCCACCGCGACTACGACGACACCTCGCTCGAAGAAACGCTCGGCGCCTTCGACGCGCTCGTCCGATCCGGCAAGGTGCGCTACATCGCGGCGTCGAACTACACCGCCGCACGGCTCGAAGAGGCACTGTCCATTTCGGAGCGTGCGGGCTTCGCGAAGTACGTCGCCCTGCAGCCGCACTACAACCTGCTGGAACGCGAGTACGAGCAGGAGCTGGCTCCGCTGATCAAGCGCGAAGGCCTCTCGACGCTGCCTTACTTCGGGCTGGCAAAGGGATTCCTCGCCGGCAAGTACCGCTCGAGGGACGCTTCGACGCTCAGCCCGCGCGCCAAGGGTGCGATGTCCTATTTGGACGAACGTGGTGAGCGTGTGCTCGGCGTGCTGGACGAGATCGCGGCCGCACACGGTGTTTCGGTGGCCGCGGTGTCGCTCGCCTGGCTCGCCGCGCAGCCGACCGTGACCGCTCCGATCGCGAGCGCGCGCAACACCGAACAGCTGGCCGATCTGCTCCCGTTCGTCGATCTCAAGCTGACCGACGAGGAGCTGAAGATTCTTACTGGCCAGTAGCCTACTGGGAGTAAGTTGAGGTACGGTGCCTCCACGTCGACACCAGGAGGCACCGTGGCCAGCAAGAACGTCAACGGCAAGGTCGTGCTCATCACCGGCGCCGCGCGAGGCATCGGCGCCGGACTCGCCGAACGCCTTGCCGCGCGGGGCGCGAAAGTGGCGCTCGTCGGCCTCGAAGCCGAGGAGCAGCAGAAGGTCGCCGACAAGATCGGCGCCAACGCGTACTCCTGGGAAGCCGACGTCACCGACTGGGCCGCACTCGAAAAGGCCACCGCGGGCGTCGTCGAGCGCTTCGGCGGCATCGACGTCGTGATCGCCAACGCCGGGATCGCGACTTCCGGGTTCGTCCGGTCGGTGGACCCGGCCGCGTTCGAGAAGGTCATCGAGGTCGACCTGCTCGGCGTCTGGCGCACGTTCCGCGTGACGCTGCCGCAGGTCATCGAGCGCAAGGGCTACCTGCTGGCGATCTCCTCGCTCGCCGCGATCACCCACGCGCCGGGCATGGCGAACTACTCCGCGGCGAAGGCCGGCGTCGAGGCGTTCTCCAACAGCCTGCGCGCCGAAGTCGCACACCTCGGCGTCAAGGTCGGCGTCGCACATCCGACGTGGATCCGCACCGACCTGGTCGAAAGCGCCGACGCACACCCGGTGTTCGGCAAGCTCCGCGCCACGATGCCGGGTCTGATCGGCAAGACGTATCCGCTGAACGTCGCGCTCGACAACATCGAGGCCGGCGTCCTCAAACGCGCCCGCACGATCCACGTCCCGCGCTGGGTCGGCGGGCTCAAGTTGCTGCGCGCGTTCCTGCCGCCGATCATCGAAATCGGCTCGCGCAGCCGTGTCCCGGCCGCCGACCGGGCCGCGCTGGAGGACATCAAGGAGCGTGGCGCTTTCGAGTCGTCCGTAACCGGACACGGTGGCAGGGCCGCCACAAAGCGCTAGCGTTGGCGGTCTGACAACAGGAGGTCCTCGCATGTCCCGACGCGACCAGATCCGCATGACCAACGACGAAATCCAAGCCTTTTTCGACGTCCAGAAGGTCATCAACGTGGCCACGATCGGCCCGAACGGCAGGCCGCACGTAGCGCCGCTCTGGTACTTCGTCCAGGACGGAAACCTCCAGACCTGGACGTACGGCTCGTCGCAGAAGATGGCCAATCTCCGGCGCCTTCCCGAAGCGACCGTGCTCATCGAAGACGGCGAGTCGTACGAAACCCTGCGCGGCGTTTCACTCGAAGCCGACGTCGAGATCATCGAAGACACCGAGGTCGTGACGCAGATGGGCATCGCGCTCATGCAGCGCTACGCCGGCGCCAAGCCGGGCGACCCGGTACCCGACGAGCTCGCCGCGTTCATCGGCAAGCAGGCGCCGAAGCGCGTCGGGCTCGTGTTCAAGCCGACCAAAACGGTCACCTGGGACCACCGGAAACTTGGGGGGACCTACTAGTCAGTACGTGCTACTAGAAAGTAGCCGTTACCGCTGGTAACGTGTATCCACGACAGGCCGCCCCGAAGCCGTGGAGGACCAGCAAATGACCGACCGCGTGAAAGTCGTGATCGTGGGGACCGGGTTCGCCGGCCTCGGGCAAGCCATCCAGCTCGAAAAGGCCGGTATCCGGGACTACGTGATCCTGGAGAAGGCGGGCGAGGTCGGCGGGACCTGGCGGGACAACTCGTACCCGGGCTGCGCCTGCGATGTGCAGTCCCACCTGTACTCGTTCTCCTACGAACAGAACCCGGACTGGTCGCGGTCGTTCTCCCAGCAGCCCGAGATCTTCGCCTACCTCAAGGGCGTCGCCGACAAGTACCGGTTGCGCGAGAAGATCCGCTTCGGCGTCGAAATCACCGGTGCGCATTGGGATTCCGACGCACGCGAGTGGACGGTCGAGACGAAGTCCGGGGACGAGTACGTCGCCCAGTTCCTGGTTTCCGGCGTCGGCGGGCTGCACATCCCGCAGATCCCGGTGCTGCCCGGGATCGAGAAGTTCAAGGGCCAGACCTGGCATTCCGCACGCTGGAACCACGAGTACGACCTCAAGGGCAAGCGCGTCGCCGTGGTCGGCACCGGCGCGTCGGCGATCCAGTTCGTGCCGCAGATCGCGCCGGACGTCGACGAGTTGACGCTGTTCCAGCGCACGCCGCCGTGGATCATGCCGAAGACGGACTACGCGCTGCCGGGCTGGGCGAAGAAGCTGTTCAAGCTCGTGCCAGGCGTCCAACGCCTGTACCGCAGCGCGATCTACCTGATCCGGGAAATCCCCGCGCTCGGCTTCAACGGGCATCCCGCGATCATGAAGGTGGGCGAGCGCGTCGCCAAGCGCCACCTGGCCAAGCAGCTCAAGGATTCAGTGCTGCGCCGCAAGGTCACCCCGGACTACCGGATGGGCTGCAAGCGCGTCCTGATCTCCAACGACTACTACCCGGCGCTCACCCGGGACAACGTCGACCTCAACACCGATGGCGTGCAAGAGATCCGCGAGCACTCGGTGGTGGACAACAACGGGGTCGAGCACGAAGTCGACGCGATCATCTACGGCACCGGTTTCCACGTGACCGACGCGCTCGAATACCTCGACATCACCGGCATCGACGGCCGCAGCCTCGCCAAGGAATGGGCCGCCGAGGGCATGCGGACCCACATGGGGATCACGGTTTCGGGCTTCCCCAACCTGTTCTTCCTGCTCGGCCCGAACACCGCGCTGGGCCACAACTCGGTGGTGTTCATGATCGAGTCTCAGTCCAAGTACGTCGTCGACGCGATCAAGCTGGCCGACTCGCACGACGCCGCCGCGCTCGACGTCCGGCCGAGTGTGCAGGACAAGTTCCAGGAGGAGATCCAGGAAAAGCTGGTCAACGGCGTGTGGACGCAGGGCGGCTGCAAGAGCTGGTACCTCGACGCGAAGGGCGTCAACCGCACGATCTGGCCGGGCTTCACCTGGCGCTACTGGCTCGACACGCGCAAGGTCAAGGCCAGCGACTACGAGCTGAGCGGGCGAGCGCAGTGACACTCCCAGGCAAAGACAAAATCGACAACAACAAGCCAGAGGAACCCGAGCAGATCGTCCTGCACGCGCGGGACGTCACGTTCGACTGGGCGTCGCTGCCGATGCACTGGGTTCCCGGGGAACCGCAGGTCACGCACACGATGAACGTGCTGCACCTGGCGTTGCCCGAAGGTGAACGCTGGTTCGTGGAGCTGTTCAAAGAGGCCGTCCCATTGATCAAGGACACGCGCCTGCGCGAGAATGTGCTCGGGTTCATCGGGCAGGAAGCCGTCCACGCGGAGGCGCACAGCGGCGCCGCGGATCACCTCGAAGCACAGGGCGTACACGTCCAGCCGTTCATCGCGCAGATGGAGTGGCTGTTCCGCAAGCTCCTCGGCGATCGCGGTCTCAAGGGCAAGGCGCGAGAGGAGTGGCTCGTCGAGCGGCTCGCCGTCGTCGCCGCGATCGAGCACTACACGGCGTTCCTCGGCCAATGGGTGCTCGATTCGTCGCCGCTGGACGCCGCCGGCGCCGACGAAACCATGCTCGACCTGCTGCGCTGGCACGGCGCCGAAGAGGTCGAACACCGCTCGGTCGCGTTCGACCTGTTCCAGCATCTCGACGGCCGGTACGCGCGCCGCGCCCGCACGATGGTCGTCGTGACACCGGTGCTGGCCTGGGTTTTCCTGCGGGGAACGCGGTTCCTGATGGCGCAGGACCCGACGACCGGCAAGAAGGCGAGCTGGCGGACGTATCGGAAGGCCGCCAAGAAGGGCCTGCTCCCGACCGGACGTCAGCTGGTGCACGAAGTCCGGCCGTACTTCAAGAAGGCGTACCACCCGGTGCAGACGGGCAACACCGATCAGGCGGTCGCGTACCTGGCGAGGTCGCCTGCCGCGCTGGCGGCCGACGCGCCGCGGTGAGCCTGCCGCGTTTTCCCGCGCATCTCCGGGGGAAGCCGCGAGCCGACCGGCTGATGTCGACGCTGGTGGGGGTCATCGCGGCCTACGAGCGCATCAGTGCGTTCAGCGGACGGCGTCGGCCACCGGTGGTCGAGGTCGATCGCGATCTCGTGCTGCGTGTCGACGAGGTGCGTGCGGAAGCTGACTGTGTCGTGAGCCTGCGACTCGTCAAGCTCGACGGTTCCGACCTGCCGAAGTGGCGACCGGGGGCGCATCTCGACCTCGTGCTCCCCTCCGGCCGGGTGCGGCAGTATTCGTTGTGCGGCAACGAAAATGACCGCGCGTACTACCGAGTTGCGGTGCGCCGGATCGACCACGGCAACGGCGGTTCGCTGGAGGTCCACTCGGTTCTGCGGCGCGGCTCGATCGTCGTCGTGCGCGGCCCGCGGAACGCGTTTCCGTTCGTGGTGGACGAGAAGTACCTGTTCGTCGCGGGCGGTATCGGGATCACGCCGATCCTGCCGATGGTCCGCCGCGCGGCTGCGCTGGGCGCGGACTGGCGGCTCGTCTACACCGGGCGTGACCTCGCGTCGATGCCGTTCCTGACCGAAATCAAAGAGCTCGCCGAGTTCGACGCCGAGCGCGTCTGGATCCGCCCGGACACGGAGTACGGCATTCCGGCGTCGGGCGCGGAGCTGCTGGAAGGTTCACCCGAAGGGGCGAACGTGTACGCCTGCGGGCCGGCGCCGATGCTCACCAGCGTGCGGGTCGACGCCGTTCCGCGGGCGAAAGCCGTGTTCTTCGAACGGTTTTCGACGCCACCGATCGTCGGCGGGAAGCCGTTCCGGGTCGAACTGCGACGCACGGGGACGACGCTGGACGTCCCGGCCGACCGGTCCGCGCTCGACGTCATCCGGGAGGCGCTGCCCGATACGGCGTACTCGTGCAAGCAGGGTTTCTGCGGCACCTGCGAGGTGCCCGCGATGACCGGCGAGGGCGTGCGGATCTGCGTCGCGCGAGCGCCCGGCGGCACTGTCGTCCTGGACCTTTAGCGCTCTTCGATGTCATGATGCCTGGTTGTGGGCCTGCGCTCGGAGATCGCACAGTCATGGCGTCGGTCCGAGCTGAGCGGGTTAAGGCCGGGCGCCGCGATCAACAATCTCAAGGTCCGCGAAATCGACAGCCGCAGCCGGCTGCTTCGCGCGGCCGCGCCGGTGCTCGACGGGATGGCCGGGCATCTGGCGGGCACCAGCTTCTGCGTGATGCTGGCCGACAGCGAATGCCGGATCGTCGCGCGGCGCTTCGGTGAACGCGTGGTCGGGCAGGCGCTCGACGAGATCAGCGTCGGCATCGGGTGTCAGTTCCTGGAGGAGAACACCGGGACGAACGCGCTGGCGACGCCGTTCGAGCTGCGACGCGGGGTGGCCGTCAGCGGTGACGAGCATTTCCTCGACGCGTTCAAGAAGTTCACCTGTTACGGGCATCCGATCGTGCATCCGGCTACCCGCAGGCTTGAAGGCGTCCTCGACATCACGGGGTTGGCCGGGGACGAAAACCCTTTGCTGGCACCGTTTCTCGTGCACGCCGTGACCGATATCGAGCGGCGGCTGCTGGACGATTCGAAACAGGCCGAGCAGCGGTTGCTGGCGGCGTTCCAGTCGGCGCAGCACCGGGCGACGGCTGTGCTCGCGCTGGGCGACGACGTCGTGCTCGCGAACAACGCGGCCGTGCACCTGGTCGACGCGGCGGATCACGCGCTGCTCCGCGAGTTCGGGCGGACGCGGCGTGGGGTGCGGCAGCTGGAGCTGACCTCGGGGACTGCGGTCGAAGTGCGGGTCGAGGCCGTTTCCGCGAACGCCGGGATGCTGTTCGAGATCGCGCCGCTGCGGCCGAACGGACCTCCCGTGCCGCGCCAGCGGGCCGATCGCGGGGTGCTGCCCGCGGCGCTCGAAGACCGGTTGCGACGCAGTGGGCAGGACCGTCGGCGCGTGCTCGTGTCGGGTGAGCCCGGCACCGGACGGACGTCGGCGACTTCCGTGATCGCCGGGCAGTCGCCGGTGGCGCGGCTCGACGCGGCCGACGTACCGACGCTCGGGCAGACAGTGTGGCTCGCCCGGTTGGCCCAACTCGCCAACGAGCATCAGGGGCTGGTCGTGGTCGAGGCCGCGCACCTGCTGCCGCCGGTGCTGGCGGCCGGTGTCGCGCGGCTGCTGGACACGTCGTCGGCGTGGATCGCGCTGACCAGCGGGCCTTCCGAAGAACTGCGCGGCGAGCATGCCGCGCTCACCTCCCACGTGCATCGACGCGTCGAGCTGCCGACGCTGCGAGACCGTCGTGGCGACATCCCCAGACTCGCCAGGACGGTTCTCGCAGCGCTGCGACCGGCCCGTTCGCTCAGGCTGACCGCCGACGCGCTCGAACTGCTCACCGCGCAGCCGTGGCCAGGGAACCTCCGCGAGCTGGAAACCGTGCTGCGTCAAGCGATCGAGCGCCGCTCGGTCGGCGACATCACCGCCCGCGACCTCGCCCCGAACTGCTCCGTCGGCGCCGCCACTCCGCAACTCACCGGCTGGGAACAAGCCGAACAAGACGCCATCACCAAAGCCCTCCAGGCCAGTGGCGGCAACAAGGTCCACGCCGCGAAACAACTCGGCATCAGCCGCTCAACCCTCTACAACCGCATCCGCGCCCTCCGCATCAGCTCCCCCTAAGTGCACCCTGCGCACGCTCAAGTGCAATCCACGCGCGCCCGAGTGCAGTCTGTGCACACGTGTCCGCGTTCTGTGCACGCATGACGGCGATTTCCCGCGCGCCCCCGATCGCGCGCGGGTGTGCACAGAAAGCGGTCACGCGTGCAGGAATCGCGATCACGCGTGCACAGACTGCACTTGAGCGTGCGTGGGTTGCACTCGCGCGTGCGTGGTTAGCCGCCGTAGGGGACGGTGAGGATTTCGAGGACGTGACTGTCGGGGTCGTCGAAGTAGACGCCTCGGCCGCCGTCGTTGGTGTTGATCTTGCCGGGGGTGGTGTGCCCGGGGTCGGCCCAGTAGGGGAGGTTCTGCTCGCGGATGCGGGCGAAGATGGTGTCGAACTCGTCGTCGCTGACGAGGAAGGCGTAGTGCTGCGGGGTGATTTTTTCGCTGGTGGTCATGAAATCGAGTGAAACGCCTTCGACTTGGGCGATCAGGAACGGGCCGAACGGAGTCGGCGGTTTCAGGCCCAAAAGATCGGTGAGGAATTCCGCGGAGACCCGGCTGTCCCGGGCGTGGACGATGGTGTGGTTCAGCTGCACTGTCATGTCGTCCACGGTAGAACCTCCAGTTGGCTACTGGTCAAGCCCGGAAGTGTCCGGCTTTTGCACACTTGGCCCGGCCCTGCTCGTCGCACAATCGGTGCGAGAAGTGCAATGACGCACCCAGAGGAGTCCATCGGTGAAGACCAAGGCCGCAGTTCTGTTCGATGCCGGAAAACCCTTTGAGATCTTGGAACTCGACCTGCAGGGCCCCGGCCCCGGCGAGGTCCTGATCAAGTACACGGCCGCCGGGCTGTGCCATTCCGACCTCCACCTGACCGACGGTGACCTCACCCCTCGGTTCCCGATCGTCGGTGGCCACGAAGGCGCCGGCATCATCGAGGACGTCGGCCCGGGCGTCACGAAGGTCAAGCCGGGCGACCACGTCGTATGCAGCTTCATCCCCAACTGCGGCGTCTGCCGCTACTGCTCGACCGGCCGCCAGAGCCTCTGCGACATGGGCGCCACGATCCTCGACGGCCACATGCCCGACGGTACGTTCCGATTCAGCAAGGACGGCACGGACTTCGGCGCGATGTGCATGCTCGGCACGTTCGCCGAGCGGGCCACGATCTCGCAGCACTCGGTGGTCAAGGTCGACGACTGGCTGCCGCTGGAAACCGCGGTGCTCGTCGGCTGCGGCGTCCCGACCGGCTGGGGCAGCGCGGTTTACGCGGGCGGCGTGATGGCGGGCGACACCGCGGTCGTCTACGGCATCGGTGGTATCGGCATCAACTCGATCCAGGGCGCCGCGCACGCCGGGGCGAAGTACGTCGTGGCCGTCGACCCGATCGCGTTCAAGCGTGAGGCAGCGCTGAAGTTCGGTGCCACGCACGCGTTCGCGACCGCCGAAGAGGCGCACGCGAAGGTCGAGGAGCTGACCTGGGGCCAGATGGCCGACCAGGCACTCGTCACGGTCGGCGTCGTCGACGAGGACGTCGTCACGCACGCCTTCAACATCACCGGCAAGGGCTCGACGGTGATCATCACCGGCCTCGCCGCGGTGGACAAGCTGACCGTGCACGTCTCCGGCGGCATCCTCACGCTGTTCGGGAAGACGATCAAGGGCACGCTGTTCGGCTCGGCGAACCCGCAGTACGACATCGTCCGCCTGCTGCGCCTCTACGACGCCGGGAAGCTGAAGCTCGACGAACTCGTCACCACGAAGTACACCCTCGACCAGGTCAACGAGGGCTACCAGGACCTCCGCGACGGCAAGAACCTCCGCGGCGTCATCGTCCACGCCGAGTAGGGGCCTCGCGAAAAGTGGCATGAACGGACCTTTCATCTCACTCGGTAGAAGACACAGCCCGAGATGAAAGGTCCATTCATGCCGCTTCAGGAGCGGGTGAAGCCGGAGGCGAGGTCGCGGAGCGCGATGTCGAGCAACGGCGTCAGTTCGGCCTCGGGATCGGTGAGCCACTGTTCGTAGGCGGCGACGGCGACGCCGAGGGCCGCATGCGCGATGGCTTGCGGGGCAAGGGATTCCGTCGGCAGGCCGAGGCGGCCGGCGGCGAAGTCGGCGACAACGCCTCGCCAGTCGGCGTACCGGAGCGTCGAATGTGCTTGCAGGGCAGGCACTTTAAGGATCAGCGTCATCCGGCGGCGGTGCCAGACCTCGTCCGCGGCCGGGAACCGGTTGAACTCGACGACGACCTGCCGCAGCGCGTCCATCAGCGGCGTGTCCGGCGAGGTCGCGGCGAAACGGGCTCGCATGGCGACGAGTTCTTCGTCGAAATTGCCCCAGGCCACGTCGTTCTTGGACGGGAAGTAGCGGAAGAACGTGCGGCGGCCGATCCCCGCGCGTGCCGCGATGTCGTCGATGGTCGTGCGTTCGAATCCGCGTTCGGCGAAGAGCTCGAACGCGATGTGTTCGAGCTCGACCCGCGAGGTGCTTCGTTTCCGGCCTCGCTGAGGCGTGTCGACACTGCTCCGGTCGGGCACTTCCGTTCCCACCTCTTCCATTTGACACTGAGTGCCATTAGCTTGATTAGACCACCTTCAGCCACCCAACGCGGAGGACACCATGGCCGAGCCAGTGCGTGAAGAGACCGAGACGCCCGTCGTGGAGGAACTGTTGGTGGAAGAAGTCTCCATCGACGGCATGTGCGGCGTGTACTGACCCCGCCATGCCGCTTGACCTGGAGAAACCTTATCGACTCAACCCAAGTGTGGCGCTGCGCCCCGAGCCGTTCGGGGCGCTCGCCTACCACTTCGGGAACCGCAAGCTGTCGTTCCTCAAGGCGCCGGACCTCGTCGACTTCGTCCGCGACCTCGGTGAACACGCGACCCTGAGTCAGGCCCTCGACGCCCGCGAGCTGACCGACGCCCGGCGCGCGAGCTATCTCAAGGCGCTCGACTCCCTGGTCGCCACCGACATGATCGTGGAGAGGATATGACGGCGACATTGGATCAAGGAAAAACACTGCCGTTGGTAGAGCAGTTCAAGTACGGCCTCGACGCGCCGATCTGCCTGACCTGGGAGTGGACGTACGCCTGCAACCTGGCCTGCGAACACTGTCTCTCGTCCTCGGGCCGCCGCGACCCGGACGAGCTGTCCACCGACGAGATCAAAGCCGTCATCGACGAGCTCGAACGCATGCAGGTCTTCTACGTCAACGTCGGTGGCGGCGAGCCGACCGTGCGCCCCGACTTCTGGGAGCTGCTCGACTACGCGATCGCGCACCACGTCGGCATCAAGTTCTCCACCAACGGCGTCAAGATCACGCCCGAACGCGCGAAGCAGCTCGCGTCGACCGACTACGTGGACGTCCAAATCTCGCTGGACGGCGCCACTCGCGAGGTCAACGACGCCGTCCGCGGCCCGGGTTCGTACGACATGGCCATGCGCGCGCTGAAGAACCTTTCCGACGCCGGCATGCGCGATTTCAAGATCTCCGTGGTCATGACCAGGCACAACGTCGGTCAGCTCGACGAGTTCAAGCGCATCGCCGACGACTTCGGCGCGCAGCTGCGGATCACACGGCTGCGTCCGTCCGGTCGCGGCGCCGACGTCTGGGACGAGCTGCACCCGACCGCCGATCAACAGCTGGAGCTGTACGACTGGCTCGTCGCCAACGGCGAAGGCGTGCTCACCGGCGATTCCTTCTTCCACCTCAACGCACTCGGCTCGACACCGTTGCCGGGGCTGAACCTCTGCGGCGCGGGCCGGGTCGTCTGTCTCATCGATCCGATCGGGGACGTCTACGCCTGCCCGTTCGCCATCCACGACGTCTTCAAGGCGGGCAACGTCCGCGGCGAGGGCTTCAAGTGGGTGTGGCAGAACTCCGAGCTGTTCAAGGATTTGCGGCGCCCGCAGACCGGCGGCATCTGCAATTCTTGCCCGGCGTACGACAGCTGTCAGGGCGGTTGCATGGCGGCGAAGTTCTTCACCGGCTTGCCGCTGGACGGCCCGGATCCCGAGTGTGTCAAGGGACATGGTGAACAGGCACTGTCCAAACGGGACAGTGACACGCTGCCAAAGGCGAGCCAGGATCACTCGCGCACCGGGAAAAAGAAGGTACTGCTGGGAATTCCGTCCGTGCGCCTGCCCGATCGCGCGTGCGACACGAGCCCGCTGGCCTGAAACCCGAGTGGACGTCACCTGGCCTGAGATCACGCCGCAGGTTTTGTTGGTACCAACCGGTTCCTGGGAGCAGCACGGCCCGCACCTCCCGCTCGACACCGACACCCGGATCGCGGCCGCCGTGGCCGGTGGCTGCACTACGCTGGTCGCGCCGCCGGTCGCGTACGGCTCCTCCGGTGAGCACGAGGAGTTCCCGGGCACGGTGTCGATCGGACAGGACGCGCTACGCACGCTGCTCGTCGAGTTCGGCCGCTCGGCCTGCCGCTGGGCGTCGAAACTGGTGTTCGTCAACGGCCACGGCGGCAACGTCAGCGCGCTCGTCCCGGCCGTGAAGCTCCTGCGCTACGAGGCCCGCGAAGTCGCCTGGTTCAGCTGCGGGATCCCCGACGGTGACGCGCACGCCGGGCGGACCGAGACCGCGCTGATGCTGGCCATCGCCCCGGAAACCGTGCGGCTGGACCGCGTCGAGCCCGGGAACACCGCCCCGCTGCGCGAACTTCTGCCGAAACTGAGGGAAGGCAAGCTGCGTGAGGTGAGCCCCAACGGCGTGCTCGGCGATCCAACCAGCGCGACAGCCGAGCACGGACAGGTCATGCTGACCGAAATGATCAGCCACCTCCGTGCCGCGGTCGACGTCTGGCGGCCGGACGAGTTCGGGAGAATCCAGTGAACCGAGTAGCCGTAGTCACTGGAGCCGCGCGCGGGATCGGGCGCGCCACGGTGAACAGACTCGCCGAGGACGGCTGGCAGATCGTCGCCGTCGACAGCTGCGCCGACGACCCGGCCGTGCCGTACCCGATGGCCAGCCGTAGCGAGCTGAGCTCGCTGGTCGAGGCGTGGCCCGGCCAGGTGCGAGACGTCGTGGCGGACGTCCGTGACGCCGATTCCCTGCGCGGCGCTGTCGCGATCGCGCAGCAGGAGTTCGGCCAGATCGACGCCGCTGTCGCCGCGGCAGCGGTCATCGCGGGCGGGAAACCCTTGTGGGAGACCGACGACAGCGATTGGGACGCGCTTTTCGAAACCGGTGTGCGCGGAGTCGCGAACCTGGCACGCGCGGTGATCCCGGCGATGCTCAACGAAGACGAGCCGCGGACCGGCCGGTTCGTCGCGCTGGCGTCGGCGGCTGGACACCGCGGTCTGTGGCATCTCGCCGCCTACAACGCCGCGAAGCACGCCGTGGTCGGCCTGATCCGTGGCCTCGCGACCGACCTGCGCGGCACCGGCGTGTCCGCGGTGGCCGTTTCGCCCGGTTCGACGGACACGCCGATGCTCGCCGCGTCGGCGGCGCTCTACGAACTGGACGACATCAACGAATTCGCCCAGCATCAGCTCGTCGAGCGGATCCTCGACCCGGCCGAGGTCGCGACCGTCGTCGGCTGGCTGTGCTCGGCGGAGTCGTCGGCCATCACGGGCACCGTCGTGCACGCCGACGGCGGCTTTACGGCCTGAGCTGGCCTAACGGGGACTCAGACGACCCAGGAACCGATTGTGGGCTTGAAGCCACGCACGGTCCGCTCGGCGACAGCACCTTCCAGGTGGTACGGATCCTGGTTGATGATCTCGTAGAGCGCGGCCTCGTCCTCGGCCTGGTAGAGCGTCACGCCACCGGTTTCGTCGGTGAGCGGGCCCGCGACCAGCACCGTTCCGGCGTCGGCGTGCTTCTGCAGGAACTCGCGGTGGGCCGGCCGGACCGCGCCGTACTTCTCTTGCACGTAACGAATTTCGACCAGGAACCAGGCCATGACGCCTCCAACGATCAGCGAGCGGGTACGTCCAGACGCTACCCACGGCGGTCCACGTCGTGAGCGAGGCATCCCACAATTTGAAATGTGGCATTACCGGGCCAACCCGATACGCTGTGCGTGCGTATGACTGTGGTGAATGGACGTGCGCGGCAAACCGTACCCAGCCCGAAAGCGACACCCGGGCTCGGCCGGACATGGGACGAGAACGGGCGAGGGGTCATGCCGGAGGGCAGCGCGGGACAGGACAGCGCGGAACACAGCGTGGAGATGACCCTCGGGCATCTTCGCGCGATCGACGGGCCCGTGCCCGTTCAACCGCCCGCCGCGCCGCTGACCCTGGAGGATCTGTACCGGCAACATCGCATGCGGCTGGTCCGCCTCGCGATCCTGCTGGTGGACGAGCCGGCCACAGCGGAAGACGTCGTGCAGGAGGCCTTCACCGGACTGCACCGCAACTGGGGCAAGCTCCGCGACGCGGCCGCGGCCGTCGGGTACCTCCGCACGGCCGTCGTGAACGGCTCGCGCAGCGTGCTGCGGCGCCGCAAGACCGCCCGCGAGTACGTCCCGCCGCACGCCGTCAACGCCCGCTCGGCCGAGAGTCTCGCGATGCTCTCCACCGAGCACCAGGCCGTGGTCAGCGCACTGTCGAAACTTCCTCCCCGCCAGCGGGAAGTGCTCGTGCTCCGCTACTACGGCGGGCTGTCCGAGGCCGAGATTTCCGAGGCCGCCGGGATCTCGAAGGGTACCGTTAAGTCAACCGCCAGCCGGGCGCTTGAAGCACTGCAAAAAGCGATGCAGACACCCAACTGATCCGGCTCCGCTGAAGCGAACCATCAGGTTGTATCACCATGCTTGGTCCAGACCAATATATGCTGGGGTGCGTGAAGGGTGCCGCAGCAGATTTTGTGATCACGGGTGGCCGGGTAACCGCGCCGAACCGCGTACTTGACGACGGCTGGATCGCGATCGCCGGTGGCGTGATCGCCGACGTCGGAACCGGTACGCCGCCCCCTGGCAACCATGTCGACGTCGAGGGTGCGCTGGTCGTGCCCGGTTTCGTCGACACGCACTGTCACGGTGGCGGCGGTGGCTCGTTCTCGAGCGGTGACCCGGACGAACTGGCCCATGCCGTCCGCGCGCATCGGCGCCATGGCACCACCACCATGCTGGCGAGCCTGGTCTCGGACCCGATCCGGGCCCTGTGCGACCAGGTGTCGGCCCTGCGCGAGCTGGTGGAGGACGGTGACATCGCCGGGATCCACCTCGAAGGGCCGTTCATCTCCAAGGTTCGTTGCGGGGCCCATGATCCGGCCGCTCTGCTGGAGCCGGACACGGCGACGATCAACGCGCTCCTCGGTCACGGCCGGGGAGCGATTCGTATGGTCACCTTGGCGCCCGAGCTGCTCGGCGGGGTCAAGGCCGTCCGGCAGCTCACCGAGTCCGGCGTCATCGCCGCGCTCGGGCACACCGACGGGGTCGAAGAGCAGATCAGACCGGCGATCGACGCCGGCGCCAGCGTCGCCACGCATCTGTTCAACGGCATGCGCCCGCTGCACCACCGCGAACCCGGCCCGGTCGGCACGCTGCTCGACGACGAGCGCATCACCGTCGAGCTGATCTGCGACCTCGTCCACGTGCACCCGACGGTGCTCCGGCTGGCCGCCCGGCACGCCGGGCAGGGCCGCACGGTGCTCATCACCGACGCGATGTCCGCCACCGACGCGGCCGACGGCAGCTACCGCCTCGGCAGGCTGGAGGTCGACGTCACCGCCGGTGTCGCCACCCTCGCGGAGAACGGTTCGCTGGCCGGCAGCACGCTGACCATGGACACCGCCTTCCGCAACCTGGTGCAAGGCGCGCAACTCGGCCTGCTCGACGCCGTCCGCGCGACGTCCGGGAAACCGGCCGAACTGCTCGGCATCGCCGACCGCACCGGAGCGCTCAAGCCGGGGCTGGCCGCCGACGTCGTCGTGCTCGACGGGGAACTGCGTCCGCTGAAGGTGCTCCGCCAGGGGAAATGGGTTGCTGAAGTGGGTACGGCTACCTTAAGGACATGAGCGAGCCGAAGGATCCGGAGCGGCTGCTGGCCGACGCGTTGCGGGCACAGGCGGTGTTCGCCCCGCAGCCGGAGCGGACGGCGGAATCGTCGTCCGCTTTCGGACCCAAAACGCCCGAACCCGGTGGCACCGACAGCCTGCCGCCGCAGTACGGGCTGATCTCGGGCGCCGGAGCGGACTCACTCGAGCGCGAACGCGCCGCGCTGGATCCGCTGACCCCGGAGCCGCCGACGGTGCGCACCGCGCTCGCGCCGCAGCCGATCACGCCGGGGCTGCCGCTGCCGATGTACTGGGTGCTCGTGCTCGCCGTCCTGCTGGGCTTGGCCGCGGGCTCTGTCGTGGGGCTGTTGACGCTCCTCTAGCAGGTTCATTGAGGTCTGTGAAGGCACACAGCGTGACCCTGTACCGTTTTTGTTGTGATCCTCGCGCAAGGCCCAGCGAAAATGTCCATCATGCCGGACTGGCTGAACCCGGAGCATCTGCTCTCCGGACTGACGCCGACGGTGATCGGCGTGCTCTGCCTGATCATCTTCATCGAGAGCAGTGTCTTCCCGGTGCTGCCCGGTGACTCCCTTCTGTTCACCGCCGGCCTGCTGGTCGCCGGCGGCAGCATCGAGGCCCCGCTGTGGCTCGTGTGCGTGCTGGTCACCGTCGCAGCACTGCTCGGGAACGCAGTCGGTTACCTGATTGGCTATAAGGTCGGCCCGGCGATCTTCAAGCGGCCGGACTCCCGCTTCTTCAAGAAGCAGTACGTCGACCAGACACACGCGTTCCTGGAGAAGCACGGCCCGAAAGCCGTCGTGCTGGCCCGGTTCGTGCCGTTCGTGCGGACGTTCATCACCTGGATCGCCGGTATCGGCCGGATGGACCCGAAGCGGTACTTCACCTACACCGTGATCGGCGGCATCCTCTGGGCCGCGGGCATCACCGTGCTCGGCTCGCTGCTCGGCAACATCGAGTTCATCAAGAACAACGTCGACACGATCTTCATCCTGATCGTGCTGATCTCGGTCGTCCCGATCGTGATCGAGTTCCTCAAGGCCCGGCGCGGGAAGAAGGCCGGCGGCCACGACGCCGCCGAGAACGCCGCCGAGGTCACCCAGCAGATGCCGCGTATCGACGGCTAGTCAGCGTCCTCCATCGCGAACATCGAGCCTGGGTTGAAGAGGTTTTCCGGGTCCAGCGCGGTTTTGATCTGCCGGTGCACGCGAAGGCCGACCGGACCGATCTCGCGCGCGAGCCACTCGCGTTTGATCTTGCCGACGCCGTGCTCGCCGGTGACGGTGCCGCCGAGCGAGAGCCCGATCTCGAGGATCTGGTCGAACGCCTTCTGCGCGCGCTCGAACTCGTCAGGCGAATCCGGCGAGTAGACGATGGTCGGGTGCATGTTCCCGTCCCCGGCATGGCCGACGACGGCGATGCGCAGGTTGACCTCTTCGCTGACGCGCTGGCAACCCGCGATCAACTCGGCGATGCGCGTCCGCGGCACACAGACGTCGTCGGTCAGCCAGACGCCGTAGAGCTCCAGCGCGTTGAGCACGACCCTCCGGGCCTGCAGAAGCATGTTGCCCTCGGCCAGGTCGTCGGTCGAGTAGACGAGGTCGGCGCCGCAGTCGGTGCAGATCTGTTCGAGGGCCGCGAGCTCACGCTGCGCTGCTTCGCCACCGGCGTCAGACTGCGCGAGTAGCAGCGCTTGGCAGTTCGAGCCCGCGCCGAGGTCCGTCTTCAGGTAGGTCTCGGCAGCCTTGATCGACGTCGAGTCCATGATCTCCAGCAGCGACGGCACCAGGCCTTCGCGGACCACGCGTGCCACGGCCTCGCCGGCCGCTTCGGTGGTGGAGAAGCCCGCGACCAGCGTGCCCGGCGCCTGCGGCAACGGCTTGAGCGCGACCGTCGCCTGCGTGATCACGCCGAGCGTGCCCTCACTGCCGACGAAAAGCCGCGCCAGGTCGTAGCCCGCGACGCCCTTGACCGTGCGACGGCCGGTCTTCAGCAGCGAGCCGTCGGCGAGGACGACTTCCAGTCCCAGCACGGAATCCGTGGTGACGCCGTACTTCACGCAGCACAGCCCGCCCGCGTTGGTCGCCAGGTTCCCGCCGATCGTGCACCAGTCGTAGCTCGACGGGTCCGGCGGATAGAACAGCCCGTGCTTCTCCACGGCGTTGCGGAAATCGAGGTTGACCACGCCCGGCTGGACGACGGCCAGCCGGTTGCCCGCGTCGATCTCGACGATCTGGTTGAGCTTGGTCAGCACCAGCATCACGCAGCCGTCCAGCGCGTTCGCCGCGCCGGACAGGCCACTGCCCGCGCCTCTCGGCACGATCGGGACCTTCGCTTCGGCACAGGCACGGACGATTGCCTGAACCTCGCCGACGTCGACCGGCAGTACCACGGCCAGCGGCTTGCCGACCGGCGCGAGAGGCATCATGTCTCTCGCATAACTGCTGGTGACGTCGGTATCGGTGAGCACAGCGTCCTTGCCGAGCTCCTCACGAAGTCTTGCGACCAATGCCTCGTTGCCCATGGGTTACATGGTAGGCACGTTCAGCTCCGCACAACGGAATTAGTTTTCCGCTAGGACAGGAATTGCGACCGTGCGCGAACTCGCGGCAAGCGGAGCAGGAAACCGGCCTGCAGGCCGGTGTAGAGCAACAACAGGGTGCCCAGCCAGGCCGTGACGTGCAGGCCTTGGACGAACGCCTCACGTGCGGCGTCCATCAGCGGTCCGGCCTGCGCCGGTGGCAGACTCGCGGCTGTCGCGGCAGCGCCACCAAGGGTTTCGCGAGCCGAGTCGGCCGTCCCGTCCGGCAACCCGGAGCGGTAGACAGCCGTCGCCACACTGCCCATGATGGCCACGCCCAGCGCGCCCCCGACCTCGTAGCCGGTCTCGGAGATCGCCGACGCGGCACCGGCCCGTTCCGCGGGCGCGGCGGTGATGATCAGGTCGTTGGTCAGCGTCTCGGCGAGCGCGATCCCGCCACCGACCAGCAGGAACCCGACCACCAGCAATGCAAGTCCCGAATCGGTGCCGACCTGCGTCAGCGCCAGGAAACCGGCGGCCGCCAGCAGCAACCCGACGCCGATCAGCGACGACGTCCGGAAGCGCTTCGACAACTGCGCGGCGAGCAACGCTCCGATGATCCCGGCGACCGTCCCGGGCAGCAGCCACAACGCCGCCACGACCGGCGTCAGGCCCAGCACCAGCTGCAGATACTGCGGAATCAGGAACAGCAGGCCGACCAGCGCGAAGATGCCCAGCACGTTGGTCAGCACGGAAACACTGAACGCGCGGTTCTTGAACAGCTCGAGGTCGAGCATCGGCTGGTCGAGCGAGCGCTGACGTTGCACGAACGCCAGGCCGATCAGCAGACCGGCCGCGACGCACAATGCGGCGACGACGGTCACGCCGTGCTCGGCGATGAGCTTGATGCCGTAGACCGTCGGCAGGATCGCGGCCAGCGACAGCACCGCGGACAGCGGGTCGAAGCGGCCCGGGTTCGGGTCCCGCGCCTCAGGCAGCAGGAACGGACCGGCGACGAGCAGCACCACCATGACCGGCACGTTGATCAGGAAGACCGAGCCCCACCAGAAGTGCTCCAGCAGCCAGCCGCCGAGCACCGGACCGACGGCCATCCCGCCGGAGAACCCCGCGCTCCACACGCCGATCGCGGTCCGGCGCTGCTGCGGGTCGAGGAAGATGCTGCGGATCAAGGAAAGCGTCGACGGCATGAGCGTCGCGCCACCGATGCCGAGCAGCGCCCTGGCCACGATCAGCATCCACGCGCTGGTCGAAAACGCCGCCAGCACGGACGCCGCGCCGAACGCGACGGCACCGGCGAGCAGCAGCTTGCGACGGCCGATGCGATCCCCGAGCGTGCCCATGAGCACGAGCAGGCCGCCGAGCATGAACGAGTAGATGTCCACGATCCACAGCTGCTGGGTGCCCGTCGGCGCCAGGTCTTCGCTCAGGTACGGCAGCGCGAAGCCCAGCACCGTCATGTCCACGCTGATCAGCAGCACCGGCAGCACGAGTACCGCCAGCGCCCACCACTGCCTCCGGCCCGCCATGACTTTCGTTCCTCTTCCTCAGTAAAACGGCACAGACTAAACAGTCCGGACGGTACAGTTACCGTCTACTCTTGAAGGTAAACCGTCCGGACGGTACAGTCAAATCATGCCGAAGCCGTCAGCCAAGGAACGCATCCTGGACGCCTACCAGGACATCCTCATCGAGCATGGCATCGGCGCGATCACACTCGAAGCCGTCGCCGCTCGCGCGGAGGTGTCCAAAGGCGGGCTGCTGTACCACTTCGGCTCGAAGGAAGCCCTGCTTCAGGGCCTGATCGATCGCGTCGGGCACCTCGGTGTCACCGACATCGAGGAAGCCAGGGCCGCCTCCGAAGGAGTGGTGCGGTACTACCTGCGCTCGTCGGTGACCGACGTGACGCAGGACAAGGCGATGCACCGCACCACCCTCGCCGCGATGCGGCTGATCGGGAACGAAGACGCCATCGACGAAGCGATGCGCGACTACACCCAGAACTGGCGAACCCTGCTCACCGAGCAGATCGGCGACCCGATGACCGCCGATTTCGTCGGCGTCATCGGGGACGGCCTCTACCTGCGCGCAATGCTCGGTGAGGACACCTCACCCCTGCTCGACGACTTCATCGAACTCCTCGCGCGACTGGGGATTTAGAGCTCGGGAGCTAGCGCGCCATGCCGTAGACGCGGGCGACCGGGATCGTCAGCACGAGCCGCTGGTCGGCGACCATCGCGGCGCGGTACTCGTCCCAGTTCGAGTGTTCACCGGCGATCTTCCGGTAGACCGCGATCAGCGCTTCGACGGTGTCGTCATGCGGATCCTTGGCGACGGGCGTCAGTTCGGCGTCCCCCTCGGCGACGACGTAGGACCAGCCGTCCTTGGAGCTCACGTGGTAGCTGGCGCGCGGGTCGCGACGGAGGTTCTTGGTCTTCGCGCGGGTGTCGGTGAGCGAAACCTGGATGGTCCGCTTCTCCGGGTCGTAGTAGTGACTGACGTTCGAAAGCTGCGGGCGGCCGTCACGCTTCAGAGTCACGAGCACGCCGAGGTGGCCGGCGCCGAGCAGGTCGTACAGGGCTGTGTCATCGGTCATAGCCCGCACAACCCGTGTTCACGCCGCCGCATTCCCGGTGTCACCCGTTGGCCTTGACCTCCAGTTAGCTTGATATTTCAGACTGGGGACGTGCGAAAAGGCCGGCTTCTGGACTCAACCAGGCATAACGGTCATAAGAAACAAGTTGCGTACAGCAACTAAAGTGTTGTCCACCACAGAAGGGTTATTCCGCTTGCACAACCGGCGGAACGAGCACATCCTTGCTTTAGACAACTAGTTGCAGCAGTCAAATAAGACACCCTCAGTGAAAGACACCACCTCATGGCACCTTCGCAGAACGCCGTCACCACGACGGCCGAGCTCGATCTCGCCGACGACCTCGGCCAGCACCTGGTCCGTCTCGTCCGCCTGATCAACCGCGCCAAGTCGCAGGTGACCAAGCAGGGACCGGACGGCATCGAACGAGCCGCGTACGCGATCCTCTTCTGCCTGATCCACGACGGGCCGCAGCGCACCAGCCGGCTCGCCGAGTCCCTGCACTCCGAGATTTCCACGATCAGCAGGCAGAGCAGCTCGCTGGTCCAGCACGGCCTGGTCGAACGTCAGGCCGATCCCGAAGACGGCCGCGCCTGCCTCCTCGCCCCGACGTCCGAAGGACTGCGGGTGTTCGAGGAGAACCGCAAGCAGCGCAACCAGTGGCTGGCCGAAGTACTGGCCGACTGGAACCAGGAGGACCGCAAGACCCTGAACAACCTGTTCGGCCGGCTCAACTCCGGCATTGAAGCAAGCGCTCCACAATTCGCCGAGCCCACGCCGGCGCTGGGGATCACCAAGGGGACCAAAGCATGACCACGACCGCAGAAAAGCAACCGGACGAAGTGGTGTCGGACGACGCCGCACCCGTCCTCACCCACCGCCAGATCCTGACGATCCTGTCGGGCCTGATGATGGGCATGTTCCTGGCGTCGCTCGACCAGACGATCGTCAGCACCGCTATCGTCAAGATCGCGAACGACCTGAACGGTTTCGACCTTCAGGCCTGGGCGACCACCGCCTACCTGGTCACCGCCACGATCGTCACGCCGATCTACGGCAAGCTGTCCGACATCTACGGCCGCAAGCCGTTCTTCATCACCGCGATCTCGATCTTCGTGGTCGGCTCGATCGCCTCCACGTTCGCGCAGTCGATGTACGAGCTCGCCGCGTTCCGCGCGGTACAGGGTCTCGGTGCCGGTGGCCTGATGTCGCTGGCCATGACGATCCTCGGTGACATCGTCCCGCCGCGTCAGCGCGCGAAGTACCAGGGCTACATCCTCGCGGTGTTCGGCACCTCGACGGTGATCGGCCCGATCCTCGGTGGCTTCTTCTCCGGGTTCGACTCGCTCGCCGGTATCGCCGGGTGGCGCTGGGTCTTCCTGATCAACGTCCCGATCGGCATCATCGCGCTGTTCGTCGTCGCCAAGGTGCTGAACGTCCCGCACAAGCGCCAGGACCACAAGATCGACTGGTGGGGCGCGATCACCCTGATCGTCGCCGTCGTGCCGCTGCTGATCGTGGCCGAGCAGGGCAACAAATGGGGCTGGGGCGACTCCAAGTCCATCCTTTGCTACGCCCTCAGCGGCGTCGGCATCCTGCTGTTCCTCCTCGTCGAGAACCACATGAAGGACGAAGCGCTCATCCCGCTCCGGCTGTTCAAGAACTCGACGTTCAGCGTGGCGATCCTCGGCGGTGTCATCGTCGGTGTCGCGATGTTCGGTGCCATCACGATGATCCCGCAGTACATGCAGGTCGTCCGCGGCTACACGCCGACCGAAGCCGGTCTGCTGATGCTGCCACTGATGATCGGCATCATGGGCAGCTCGATCGTCTCCGGGCAGATCACCAGCCGGAGCGGGCGGTACAAGTTCCTGCCGGTCGTCGGCACGCTCCTGATCGCCCTCGGCGCGCTGCTGTTCGCCCAGGTCGAATACAACACGCCGATCTGGCAGCCGCTGATCTTCGCGTTCATCATCGGGTTCGGTCTCGGTGGCTGCATGCAGACGCTGATCATCGCGGTGCAGAACGCCGGCCCGCGTAAGGACATGGGTGTTTCGACGGCGGCGGCGACGTTCTTCCGCCAGATCGGTGGTACCGCGGGTGTCGCGGTGTTCCTGACGATCCTGTTCAACGTCCTGCCGGGCAACATCACCAAGGCCTTCAACGGCAACCTCCCGCAGGGCGCCGGACTGCAGCTCGCCGAGCTGCAGTCCAACACGAGCCTGATCCAGGGCCTGCCGGACGCGATCCGGATCCCGGTCCTGACCGGGTTCACCGACTCGATCACCACGGTCTTCTACGTGGCCGCCGGGGTCGCGCTGCTGGCGTCGATCGTGCTGCTGTTCATGAAGGAGATCCCGCTGTCCGACGGTGGCCCGTCGGCGGCGTCCACGATGGAAGGCGGCGAAGCGCTGCTGCCCGTCGACCATGAGGCAGCTGTGTCCGACGCTTGGACCGACGCGGACGAAGCGTTCAACGAGCAGCGTGAACCCGTGCTGGTCGGAGCCGGGAAGCACTCGCTCGCCAGCGAGAACGGACACGGGGAGTTCAAACCGATGGCAGGCGCGTTGCCGACCCCGATCCTCAACTCGGTGGCCGACGTCGAAACCGGGCACGGCCAGCCGGTCAACGGACACGTGCGTCGCCTGGACGGGACCTCGGTCGCCGGTGCCGCGCTGACCCTGATCGACCAGCGTGGCCGTCAGGTCGCCCGTGGCGTCGGGAACACCGACGGCAGCTACGAGATCGGCACTCCCGGAGACGGCACCTACGTGCTGATCGTCTCGGCGAACGGGCACCAGCCGCAGGCGTCCAGCGTGGTCATCGGCGGCCGTCCGGCCAAGGTGGACATCACGCTGACCGGCTCCGGCGGCCTCACCGGCACGGTGTGGACGGCGGGCAGGCACACGCCGCTGGCCAACGCCACGGTGACGCTGACCGACGCCCGCGGCGAGGTCAACGGCGCGTTCATCACGCAGGCCGATGGCGCGTACGCCTTCCACGGCGTCGGCGCCGGGCAGTACACGCTGGTCGTCAGCGGCCAGCTGTACCGGCCGATCGCGGTCACGCTGACCGTCCCGGACAGCGGCGTGCTGAGCCACGACGTCGAGCTCACCGGTTCGGTGCTGCTCGCCGGAACGGCCAGGACCGAGGAAGACAAGATCGTGCCGGACGCCCGGATCACCGTGCTCGACGCCGAGGGCAACGTGTCCGCGGTCGCCAGGACGGACGCCGAGGGCCGGTACATGGTCAGCGACCTCCCCGAGGGCAGCTACACGGTGGTGGCCAGCGGATACCCGCCGGCGACCAGCCAGGTCAGCCTGCTGGGCGGCACGGAAGCGAACCACGACGTGCGGCTGGGCTACGACCAGGCACTGGACGAGCTGGTCGACCGCTCATGAGCGGGCTGCGTGCGCGGATCCGCACGGTCGAAGGCTGGGCTGTCGAGCACGCTGTCCTGACGGTCACCGACATGACCGGCCTGCAGGTCGCCAGGGTGGTCGCGGACGCGAAAGGGGCAGTGGCGACCGAGTCGCTGCCCCCGGGCGTCTACACCGCCGTGGTGACCTCGGCCGGGCACAACCCGATCGCCAGGACGGCGCAGATCGCGTCGGACGGCTCCGGCTCGCTCGGCGAGATCCTGCTGAACCCGGCGGAAGGCGCGATCGAGCTGCCGCCGCCGGGCCCGTGGGTGATCGACCCGGCGCACTCGTCGGTGATCGCCACGGCCAAGCACCTCGGGTTCACCAGCATCAAGGTGCGCTTCCCCGAGGTGTCCGGCCGGATCATCGTCGGCAGGCCGATCGAGCAGTCGTATGTGGACGCGGAGATCAAGGCCGCGGCCATCGAAACCGGGATCAAGATGCGCGACGACCACCTGAGGTCGTCGGACTTCATGAACGTCGAAGCGCATCCGATCATCGGGTTCACGAGCACAGAACTGCGGCAGCGCGGCACGGACTCGTGGACGCTGGTCGGTGATCTGTCGCTGCACGGCGAGCGTCGGCAGATCGAGCTCGACGTGCGGTACGGCGGGTTCGGCGCGGACCCGTGGGGTGGCATCCGGATGGCCTTCCACGCGGAAACCCAGCTGCACCGCAACGACTTCGCGATCAACTACAGCGCGATGGCTCGCGCAGGCGTCGCCGCTATCGGGGCCAACATCAAGATTGAACTGGACATCACGGCCATACAGGGCGAATCGCTTCCGGAGTTCTAAAGCGCGTTGTGAGGGGCCTCTTCTGCGAAGAAGGGGCCCTTCCTCGTGTCACCGATACCTGAAATACACCGTTCGGTCGGGTGGCCCTCAACCGGCACACGTAGGCTTCGAACTGTGAATGGGGTCTACGCGGAAGCGTCAGGCATCGGCCTGAGCTGGTTGGACACGGCCGGTCCCGTGCTGGTGTGGGTGATCGTGCTCAGCTTCGTGTTCGTCGAATGCGCACTGATCGTCGGTCTTTTCCTGCCAGGGGACTCGCTGCTGTTCGGCGCCGGGGTGGTGCTCGCCCAGCACGGTTCGGACCTGAACGCCTGGCTGCTGTCCGGTGCCGCGCTGCTGGTGGCGATTTTCGGCAACCAGATCGGCTACTACATCGGCAGACAGACGGGTACGAAGCTCATCGCCCGCCGCGGCGGGCGGATACTGAACAAGCACAACCTCGTCCGCGCCCAGAACTTCCTGGACCGCCGCGGGTTCTTCGCGATCGTCGCGGCCAGGTGGATCCCGTGGATCCGCACCCTCGCCCCGCTGATCGCGGGTGCCGCCAAGATGGATCAGCGCCGGTTCCTGCTGGCCACCGCGACCGGCGGCCTGCTCTGGGTGCCGACGCTCGTGCTGCTCGGTTACTACGGCGCCGGTCTGCTCGACTCGCTGCCGTGGGTCAAGACGGCCGCGCTCTGGATCAGCGTCGCGTTCTTCGTGTTCGGGACCGCGTACGGGATCTGGCGCTACCGGCAGGAAATGCGGCGTCCGGTGGAGGACACGGACGCCGAAACGACTGCCCGGAGCTCTCGGGCCTAGAGCTCCGGGTCCGCCCAGATCTCGAGCTGGATACCGTCGGGGTCGCGGAACACGATCGCCGTCGACCCGACAAGCGTGCGCGAAGGCGTCGCGCGAGTGAAGTGGACGCCGTACTCGTCGAGGCGGTCTTCCCACTCGGCGAGCTCAGCGTGTGACGAGACCTTGAAAGCGACATGGTCCAGCCCGGTACGGCGCTCGTCGAAGCTGCGCCGACCGGTATCCGCGTGCTGAACCAGCACCACGGCGAACTCTTCGCCCGGCGAGCGGAGCACCACCTTGCACAGACCGGTTTCCGTGTCGTCGCGTCGCGTGAACTCCTCGAGCTCGAGCACACGGGCGTACCAGGGCACGCTGCGGTCCACATCGGTCACTGTGAGTGCCAGGTGGTGCACAGATCTCAACTTCGCCATCTTTCGTGGCCGTCCTTTCCGACCCCCATCGGCGCACCCCGAGGCTTATCGAAGCGCCAAGACCGGAGACTGAAAATCCGGCCCCGGTCAATTACGGGCTCCCCAGCCCTGCTAGCGATCATGAAACCGAGTGCGCCATCAGCCTTGCACACGGGCTCATCCGGCATCCGGGCGCGCAACGGATTGTTACTAACCGGAACTCACCGCGAGATGTGCAGGTCTTTCACCGTCCGCCGCCGACGGTCAGGACAGCCCCGGTCGTATAGGACGAAGCGGGCGACAACAGGAAGAGCACCGCCTCCGCGATCTCGGGCGGCTGCCCGGCACGGCGCATCGGGATCGTCGGCGCGATCCGATCGAGCCGATCCGGCAGCCCCGCGGCGGTGTGCAACCCCGTCTCCACCATCCCCGGCGCGACGGCGTTGACCCGCACCCCCTCGTCGGCCACTTCCTGCGCCAGGCCGTACGTGAGCGTCTCGACAGCGGCTTTCGTCGCCGCGTACGGCACCCACTCCCCTGCGGACCCCGTCCGCGCCGCCGTCGACGAGATGTTGACGATCGCCCCGCCGATCCCGCCATGCCGCGTCGACATGCGCCGCACGGCCTCACGGGCACACAGGAAGACGCCCGTGACGTTGACGTCGACCACCCGGCGGACGACGTCGACCTCGTGCTCGTCGAGCCGTCCCGGGGTGTTGCCGGTGATGGCGGCGTTGTTGACGACGCCGGCGAGCGGGCCGAGCTCGGCTGCGGCGTCGAAGAGCTCCAGGACGTCGTCCTCTTGGGAGACGTCGCCTCGGACGGTGAGGGCGCTGCGGTTGTGTTTTCTCACATGGTCGGCCACTTCTTCAGCCGCGAACGGGTCGTTGGCGTAGTTGACCACCACGTCGTAGCCACGCTCTGCGGCGAGCACGCAGACCGCCGCGCCGATGCCGCGACTCCCGCCAGTGACGATCACAACCCCAGATGTCGACATGCGGTGATCCTCGCACGCACCCACGCCACGTCATGTCGACATCGCGCACACCCCAGTTTGCGCACGCTCGAGTGCGTTTGATGCACACGTGATCGCGTTCTGCGTACGCGCGAGCGCCGTGGAGGCCTTGCGGGGCGCTACTAACGCGCCGTTCGGGACATCCCGCGGCGGTTCACGCGTGCACAAACTGCGCTCATGCGGTCATGGATTGCACTCGCGTGTGCGCAGACTGCACGCGGGCGTAGAGGTTAGAGGGCGAAGTTGGTTAGGGGGAGGTTTTCCAGAACCAGGTCGGCGCGGGGGGCGGTGCTGGCGATGAGGTCGGCGTTGCGCTGGTCGGAGCCGAGGGCGCGTTGCTTGGCCTCGACGAGGGAGCGGCCGTAGCGGCGGTGACGGCTGACCAGGCGTTCGAGGCGCTCGGGTTCGTCGGGGGCGAGGAACCAGGCCTCGGTGAGGAGCGGCTTGACGCCGTTCCAGGGGTCTTCCTCCAGCAGGAGGTAGTTGCCTTCGGTGATCACGAGCGGGACCTCCGGCGGCACCGCGACGGCACCGGCGATGGGCTCCTCGATCTCGCGCCGGAACTCGGGCGCGTAGACGGTGTCGCGGCCTTCGCTCAGCCTGCGGATCATGTTGACGTACCCGGCGGCGTCGAAGGTGTCGGGCGCACCCTTGCGGTCGGTGCGGCCGAGCCGGCGCAGTTCGACTTGCGCGAGGTGGAAGCCGTCCATCCCGACGACGCAGGCACGCGAGCCGAGGGCGTTGGCCAGGCTCCAGGCCAGGGTGGTCTTGCCGGACGCGGGCGCGCCGACGATGCCCAGCACACTCCGCTGGCCCGGCTTGGCAAACGCTTGCGCCCTGGTCAGCAAGTCCTCGAACGATGTCATCGCACTCCCATTCTCCTGTGCCGGACCGCGGTCACCCATGACCTGGGCCCGGTGTGCCGCACCCGCTCGGCGGCCACCTCGTTGGCGAACCCGATCAACTCGGGAAGCTCGTACTGGCCGACCCCGTAGGCCAGCGCTCCGTGCCAGACATCGCCTGCCCCTAGAGTGTCACGCGCCGTCACCGGTGGGACGGAGACCTCACCCGATGCGGTCGACGTCGACCAGCGGACCGGACCACTGCCCGCGGTGGTTATAACCGTCGGAACCCCACGCTCGTGCAGGCTCGGCCCCGGCGCCTTACCGCGTATATAAAAATGCGCGGAGCACGCGGCGATGTCGACGAGCGGGAGCAGTTCGTCGAGCACCGGCTTCCAGCTTCCCGCATCGAGCACCACCGGGACCCCCCTCTCCCGCGCCCACCTGGCCACCCCCAAAGCCAGCTCCGGGTGGTGCCCGTCCACCAGTACCGTTCGCACTCCCTCGGGGAACTCGAGCCGGGGAAAGTGTCGACGTATTCCCCCGGCGTTGTGCGAGACGACCGTTCGCTCGCCATCGCGCTCGCGGACGGCGACAGCGCTCACCGCGGGCGGGTCGGCGTGCTCCGGCAGGACATCGACGACGTCGACGCCGTGCGTGACGAGGTCCGCGCGGGCGAGTTCTGCCAGCGGGTGTGCACCGAGGACGGTCAGCAGGGTCGCCGAACCACCGAGCGCCGCGACGGTCACGGCCGCGTTCGTCGCGGGCCCCCCGGCCGCGACGGCCACGGACAGCGACTGGACCTTCTCGCCCGGCGCCGGCAGCTCGTCGACCCGCTGGACGACGTCCACAGTGCACAAACCCGCCAGCAGAACCGTCACAGCCCGGCTCTCACAGCGGCTTCGACCTCTTCGATCTCACCGTTCTCGCCGAGCCGCAGCGCACCGGTGAGCAGGCCGACGACCTGGTTCATCGTGTGCGTCTTCGGCGACACCACCGCGACCCGCTTCCCGAGCCGGTGCACGTGGATCCGGTCGGCGATGTCGAACACATGCGGCATGTTGTGGCTGATCAGCACGACCGGCAGCCCGCGATCACGAATCCGCTCGATGAGCGCGAGCACCTTCGCCGACTCCGCGACACCGAGCGCCGCCGTCGGCTCGTCCATGATCACCGCTTTGGTGCCGAACGCCGCCGCCCGCGCGACGGCGACACCTTGCCGCTGCCCACCGGACAACGTCTCGACGGGCTGGGTGATCGACTTGATCTGGATGCCCAGTTCGTCGAGCACCCGCTGCGCCTCGGCCCGCATGGTCGTGGTGTCGAGCTTGCGGAACAACTGTCCAAAAAGGTCTTTCCGCCGTTTTTCCCGTCCCAGGAACATGTTCGACGCGATATCCAACGCGGGCGCGACGGCAAGATCCTGGTAAACCGTTTCGATACCGTACTTCCTGGCATCGATCGGTGTCCGGAAATGCACCATCTCGCCGTCGACCTGGATCTCACCCTCGTCCGGCACGACCGCGCCCGACAAAGCCTTGATGAGACTGGACTTCCCGGCGCCGTTGTCCCCTACGACGGCGAGCACTTCGCCCGGGTAGAGGTCGAAGTCGGCACCGTCGATCGCGGTGACGCGCCCGTACCGCTTGACGAGCCCGCGTGCGGACAGTGTCGCTTGGGGAGAGATCGGAGAGGTCATGACTGCCTCCTGGCGAGTCGGTCGACGGCCACCGCGGCGACCAGCAGCGCACCGGTCGCGACGTCCTGGTAAAGCGCGTCGACGCCCATCTGTGTGAGCCCGGATCGCAGGACCGCGACCACGAGCGCACCCATCATGGTGCCGATCACCGAACCGCGGCCACCGAACAAACTGGTGCCGCCGAGCACCACCGCGGTGATGGAATCCAGGTTTCCCAGCTGGAACGCGTTCGGGTCGGCGTTGGGCACGCGCCCGAGCGCCTGCCACGCCGCCATGCCGAAAATGAGCCCCGCGACCAGATACACCGAAAGCAGCGTGCGATTGACCTTGATCCCGGACAGCCGAGCGGACTCCGGCGCGTTGCCGACCGCGTAGACATGCTTGCCCCACGGCGTTTTCGTCAGCGCGTACCAAACGACGAGGTACATGATCAAGGCGACGGTCATCCCGTAGGTGATCGGGATTCCGCCGAACAAGTACCGGCGCGTGCCGAGCCAGGTGAGCAGCCCGTTGGGCACCGGAATCGCTTGCCCGCCGGCGAAAAGCTTCGCGGCGGCGGTCAACATCGTCAGGAACCCAAGGGTCACGATGAACGGCGGCAGGTTGATCCGCGTGACGAGCGAGCCGACGACCCCGCCGATCACCACAGCGGCGCCGAGTCCCAGCAGCAGCGCCAAAATCGCACTGGTTCCGCTGACGAGCAGCTTCGCCATGATCAACGTCGAGAGCACCATCGCGGCGGCGTTCGACAGGTCGATCCCGGCCGTCAAGATGATCAGTGTCTGCCCGAGAGCGAGCGTCCCGACGACCAAGGACTGTTGTACGACAAGGGAAAGGTTGTCAAGCTGGAGGAAAGTGTCGGTGGTCAACGAGAAGACGACGATCGCGACGAGCAATGCCAGCGCCGGCCCGACAGCGGGCGCGCGGAGGAAGAACTCACCGAGAGTCGGCCGGTCCTGCGGACGGGAAACAGCAACAGCGGTAGTCATTTGCCACCCCAGCAGTTCTGCAGGCCCCAAGTGCTGTCCTGGCTCGGCACCCCGGGCATCGGCTTGTCGGAGATCACCGCGGATCCCGTGTCGACGAACCCGCTCGGCTTCTTGCCGGTCTTGGCGTATTCGACGGCCGCGGTGACGCCCTGCTCGGCCATCTTCTTCGGGAACTGCATGACCGTGGCGCCGTACTGGCCGTCCTTGACGTTCTGCACGCCCTCGCAGCCACCGTCGATCGAGCCCATGATCACCTGGTTGACCAGCCCGCGGGCGTTCAGCGCGGCATACGTGCCGCGGCCCATGGGCTCGTTCATCGTGTAGACCGCGTTGATGTCGGTGGTGCGCTGCAACAGGTTCTCCACCCCTTGCTGCGCGAGGCTCTGGTCGCCGTTGGCCGCGGCCCGGCCCTTGATCTCGGGCGAGCCGTCGGTGAGGCCGATGCCCTTGAGGAAGCCGCCGTGCCGGAGATTGTCGACAGTGCTGCCCGCGGTCCCGTCGACCATCAGCAGCTTCGGCGCCGCGCCGGCGAGCGCGGCTTTGACGTACGCGCCTTCCTGGCGACCGGCCTCGAAGTTGTCGGTCGCGAAGGTCGCGTCGACGGCTTCGGCCGGTTCGGTCGCGGTGTCGAGCGCGATGACGAGGACGCCTGCTTCACGTGCCCTGGCGATCGCGTCCAGGACTCCGGTCGAGGAGCTCGGCGTGATCAGGATGGTGTTCGCACCCTGCTGCATGAGGTTCTCGATGGCCCTGACCTGGCCGTCGTTATCGCCGTCGAACTGGCCCGCGAGCGCGCTGAAGTCCGCGCCCTGCGCGTCGGCCGCGGCTTTGGCAGCGGCTCTCAGTTCGACGAAATAGGGGTTCGTGTCGGTCTTGGTGACCAGACCGACCTTGGCTTTCCCGCTGCCGCCGGTATTCGAGCTGCCACCCCAGTGGCGTTCTACCGTGCAACCCGCTGTGGACACCGCTAACGTCGCGGCGACGGCGAGTGTGGCGAGACGACGATGTCTCATAGGTCCTAAACCTCCGAGTCTTGCCCCGATTAGAACTAGCGGCGCGCAGCGTCTCCTTGAGGGGCGGTGGTCGGGCGACGGGTGGGGATGATGGTCCCGGAGGGTAGAACGGCCTATGCTCACTCGCAAGCGTTTGCGCAAACGCTTGCGAGTGAACTCCGAGGAGAACATCCGATGCCCCCACCGCGCTCGTCACGGCCTACCCAGCGTGACATCGCCGAGCTCGCCGGCGTCTCGATCACCACGGTGTCGCATGTCGTCAACGGGACCCGTGCGGTCGCCGAAGACACCAAGGCGGCCGTGCTCAAGGCCATCGAGACCACCGGCTACACCGGCGACGCGATCGCCCGTTCCCTGGTCACCGGTGGTACCCGGTCGATCGGGGTGGCGATCTCACTGCTCGCCAACCCGTACTTCGCCGTGCTCATGCAGGCCATCGAACGCGAAGCCGCCTCCGCCGGTTACACCGTCCTGCTGGCCGACACGCACGACGCCGCTGACACGGAGCGTGAGACTGTCCGGACCTTGCGGTCGAGACGGGTCGACGGCCTGCTGCTGACTCCGTCACCCGGCGACAGCTCTGTCATCAGCGAACTTGTCGCGCTGGACGTCCCGACAGTGCTGGTCGACAGGGTCGCGACACGCGGGGACGTCGATCAAGTCGGCTCCGAAAATATTCAGTCGACTTCCGCTCTGACGGCCCATCTCGCGTCGCTCGGACACCGCCGGATCGGCATGATCAGCGGCGCGCCCGGCCTGACGACGAGCGAAGAGCGAACGCTTGGCTACCGGCTCGGGCTCGGCCGCGCGGGGCTGACGTGGCTGGCGGAAATGGTCGCGTGCGGGCATTCCTCGCGTGAAGGCGGCGCGCTCGCGTTGAGCACGTTGCTCGCGCTGCCCGAGCCGCCGACGGCGCTGGTCGTCGCGAACGACGCGATGATGGTCGGGGTCCTGCGCGAGGCCCGTAAACGCGGCCTGAAGATCGGCCGTGACCTGCCCGTGGTGGTCTACGACGACGTCGAATGGTCGGATCTCGTGGATCCGCCGCTGACGACGATGGCGCAGCCGATCGACGAGATCGGGCGCCAGGCTGTCCGGCTGTTGCTCGCCCGGATCGCGGAGCCGGGACGCAAGCCCGAAACGGTCCGGTTGGCACCGGAATTGCGTCACAGAGAGTCGTGTGGCTGCGGTCCCGTTCACCCACACTGATGGTTCTCACGAGCCGCCGCCGCTGAGCGGCCAGAAGCGCCAAAAATAGCGTTACCGTCGGCCTCGACGCTGCAAGAGCCGACGAAATGATCGCCAACGATGACCGCATTGTCACCTGAGCTACCCGTGTGGGACAGGCATGTCACCCACCGGTTCGCGGTAGCCATGGCGACGTCCGATCCGCACTCCCGCAAGGTGCTGCGCGCGATCGAATCGGCGGCCGTCGAAGCCGGCTGTCTCCTCACGCTCGCCGACACCGGCGACAGCGTGAGCGAGGAAGCCGCCATCGTCCGCTCCCTGCGTGCGGACCGGGTCGACGGGGTACTGCTCGTGCCCGCGGCCGGCGACGAAGCGGTGGTCAACGGGCTGGTGCGGATGGGCGTGCCGACGGTCCTGGTCGACAGGATGGCCAAGCGCACCGACGTCGACCAGGTGGGCAGCGAGAACGCCCTGGCCATGTGCACACTGGTCCGGCACCTGACCGACAGGCGGCACCGCAAGATCGGGCTCATCTCCGGGCAGCCGGGCATGACGACCACCGACGAACGCACGAAGGGCTACAAGCAGGGCCTCGAGCAGGCCGGCCTGCGCTGGAGCAGCACGCTGGTCGCCTGCGGGCAGTCGACGGCCGGTGGCGCCGCCGCGGCGACGGCCCGCTTGCTCGACGCCTGGCCTTCGCCGACGGCGCTGGTCGTGGCGAGCGAGTCGATGATGATCGGCGTCCAGTACGAACTGCACCGGCGCGGCATCCGCGTCGGTTCGGAGCTGGCGCTGGTCGGGTACGGCGACACGGCGTGGGCACGCACGGTCGACTCGCCGTTGACAACGATGGCGCAGCCGATCGCGGAGGTCGGGCGCAAGGCCGTGCAGCTGCTGCTGACGCGGATCGCGGATCCGGATCGCAAGAACGAGGTCGTCCGGCTGCCGCCGAAGTTCCTGCACCGCGCTTCCTGCGGCTGCTAGCACTAGGTCAAGGTCGCTGCGGCCTCGAACAAAAGCCACGCGCCAACCTGCACGGACAGGTCACGGTCAGGGCCTTCGTCCACGACAGCAGGCCGAGCCCAGTCCGCGCTGAACAGCGGGCCACCGGGCGCGTCGATCGCACCGGCCCAGCACGCGTCGGCCGAACTCAGCACGAGCGAACGGGCCGTTGACGCCGCTTCACCGGACGGAAGCCGCAACGCGGCCAGTGCCAGATACCGCGCGAGGATCCCGGCGAACAAACCGCCATCGCCGCCACCCTGGCCGATCAGCACTCCACCCGGCGCGATCCGGTCCGCGACCGCGCGGATGGTCCGCTCCACAGCGTCCACATGGGACACTTCGAGGCAGGCACCGAGGTAAACCCCTTGGCAGTACGTGTAAATGAACTTGACGAGCTCACCGGTGTCCGGCCGGAGCCCGTCCCACACCAAGCCGGTTTCCGGGTCGACAAGCTTCTCCGACATCCAGTCGACGATCTCCTTGGCGCGCAAGACATCGCCCTCTCGCGCGTGGAAGATCGCGGCTGGACCGTTCGCAGGCACGTTCTTGAACCGGTCGCCGCGCCGCCACCAGATCCCGCCGCCCGCGTCCGGCGTCCAGCCCTCGTGCAGCTGCGCGCTGATCGGGGGCAGGCCGTCTTCGTGGCCGACGCGCTGCAGGGCGAGCCCGAGCCAGGCGATGTCGTCGTAGTACTCGTTGGTCCAGCGGCCGAAATTCCGCAGGTGAATCGACCGGACGACCTGGCCGATCAGCCGTTCGCGCTCAGGTGACGGACTGCGCAGCTGCGCGTCGGCGAGGCCGTCGAGCAGCTGGGCCTGCCACCAGTAGTTCCAGTGCCAGTGCAGGCGCTGCCCCAGGTCAGGCGGCCAGCCACTGCGGCCGAGCGCGGTACCCGGCAGACTCCACACCCGGCGCAGGTGGCGTTGGCGCACCGCGTCTTCCGCCGCTTGCGCCCGCTCAGCCGTCATGACCGCCATCTTTCCTTGCCACTCGCAAGATTGCTTGCCGATGATCCGTTCAGCTTCGAACTAACTGACCGAGTCAAGGGTGTGCTTGAGCTGATCGAAAGACAGGCGAACTCTGGTGGATCGCACGTCGGCCAACAGCGTTTCGGCCTGGTCAGCGAGCCGACTGGCCTCGCCAGGATCGTCCTGCTCCAGACGGACCGACGCGATCCTGATCAAAAGATGCGCCTTGCCCCTGTTCCTGTCCGGCCCGAACTGGGCGAACGCGCTCGTAAGCCGCTCCGCCGCGGCCTGCCGCAGTGGAGCGGCTTTTCGCGGGTCCATCGCTTGAGCCGTACGCATGAGCGAGTAGCCCATAACGGACACCAAGCTGTCGTCGAGGGTTGGGCTCAACACTTGAACAGCGTCATCGGGAGAGGTGCTTCCAGCGATAGCCGCTGTGTTCAATAAAATATGTGCGCGCAGCGTCCGATCTCCACCCTCTGTTGCCGTCCTGATTGCCACAGTTGCCATCTTCAACGCCTCGTGCCTACGACCCGAATCGTGGTGCGCCCATGCTATGCAATCCGAAAGTGCTCCTATGGCTGACAAAAGCGCTTTGCGGACATCCTCGCGCATCGAAGATTCCAGCAGGCCCACAGACCATTTGAGCGCACCACCGGCGACATCCACAGCTACTTCGCCACCGTGCCGGAAGTCCATCGCCTTGTAGAACTCCGCGGCCTGCCGAACAGCGGCCACCTCGGACATGCCGACACGTGCGGGCATCGCGTTCGCCGGCGTGGACAGACCTTCCACCAAGCGAACCAGTGGCTCAGTCGCGACGAGCCCTGCGGCAGCAAGGAGTAACTCTCTGCGATTCATGTCTTCATCCAAACCGGTGATACCCAGTGCGCGCTCGTAGTGCTTGACCACCTCGGATGTCACCGCGCGCTTGCCAGTTTCCAGAAGCCCCAGATACGACTTGCTGAAATTCGTCCGTTGAGCCATCAGAGTAAGGCTCACGCCTGCCCGTTGGCGAGCGTTCCTGAGCACCGAACCCATCATCTTGTAGACCCCTGTAGACCGCTGACCGATTCCCATTTCCGATCTTGCCTACTAAACTAGTACTCGAACAAGATCGATACCCGGACCGGGAGGCATCCGGATGGAAATCCGAATCAGGGAAATCCTCTTGGTGTGCAACGTCAACCGTGACGAGCGCGAGGAGTTGCTCCGGCTCAGTCGGGAACTCGGGTTCCAAGGCTGGCTTCAGCAGTACGACCACGAGTCGCGCGAGCAACCGCGGACGCTTGTCGAGCAGGAAGCCAAAGCGACGAGCTGCAAAGAAGTACAATTGGTGACGATACCCAGATTGCTACAGACCGAAAGCTACGCACGAGCGGTGATCAGCCGCGGGATCAACGCTTCGGGAAAGCGTGTCGAACTACTGGTGCGAACTCGTCTTGCCAGGCAGGACATCTTTCTCCGATCCCCGCCGCCACGCATGGCCTTCTTCGTCCACGAGTCCATCCTGCGCGCGATCACCGGCGATCGCGTGATCATGGCCGAGCAGCTCCACCATCTGCTGAGATACTCTGTGCGGCCTAACGTGGAACTGCGGGTCATTCCGATTTCAGCGGGAGCGCACGTGGCTCAAACCGGTTCGTTCACACTGCTGGAGTTCGCCGACTTCACTCCGATAGTCCACCTGGAGGGCGAACTCTCGGCGGCATTCCTGGAACAGCCGCATCAGATCAGCGCCTACCAGCGCCTTCTCTCGACATCGGCGGACAGCGCGCTCAGCCGGGACGAAACGAAAAAAATGATCACCACCTTGGCGACCGAATACACAGCCGCCACTGAGTGCCTGGCCGAAGTCGGCTCGTCGATGGCGGAGATTGCCGCGAATCTGCGACGGACGATCGAGTCCGGTGCGGTCCCACCGAAGGCGGCAGCGAGAATGGCCGCTTTCCTCGAAGACCTTGCCATCCGGGCGTCCGGCGAGGCATTGGCACCAGAGACGGCCGACCCTGAGTAGTTCCACTCGCACCGATGTGAGTAGACCTCCTCGACCGGTGGCCTGAACGGTGTTCATCGGTCCTCGACCGTTGAAACGGTCTTCTCTGCTCCCGTAGTGTCACCAGTTGACTACGGGGAGGGTCGATGACTGGCGGGCATGACGTGGTGATCGAGAAGATCAGAGAGACCGGTAAGGCTGCTCAGCGGGTCGCTGATGGGGTGCGGGGGGTGCGGTCCTCGGGGGCGGTGCCGTCCGGGGATGCGGGGATGCCGGGTTCGCGGTGTGCGGGGAAGCTGACGACGTTGCATCAGACGTGGCTGGATCGGGAGAACTCGGTACAGACCAGGCTGGTGTCCCATGCAACGAGCATGAGCACTGCCGCCAATTCCTACGCCTCCCACGAGGATCAGGCCACCCGCGACTTGAACGCCGTCCCCATGCCGACCAGTGGCCCGAGGCCGGTCTGATGGTCACCTGGGCCGATGTGACGAAGTGGCAGTCAGGACCGCTACAGGACGCTGTTGGGCGACTCAACGACTCTTACAACAAGCTGGTCGCGTGCTCGGACGACCTACGCGGGATCAACACTGCCGGAGGTTGGCACGGTCAGGCCGCCTCGGCTGCCGCTGCCGAGGTGAACCGAATCATTGACGACCTGGAGGAGTATGCGGCGGAAGTCGCGGCCGGACGCCGGAGCATGGGCGATACCGGGGACGCGATCACGGGCGTGATGAACGGCGTCAAGGAAGCCGAGGGGCTCGCCAGCGTGCACCACTTCACCATCGGAGGTGATGGCGCGATCGTCGATGGCGGGCCGCCCCCGAATACGCCGGAGAACCAGAAGGACGCGGTAGCCGACGAACGCAAACGGATTTCGGCTGAGCTGCGGGACCGGGTGGAAGAGGTCATCCGCCAGGCCACCGACATCGACGACGACTTCTGTGCGGTGCTCGACCGCATCCTGTCCGGACACACCATCGACGCGACCAGCAACGACAACCAGAACACCAGTCTTGCCGCCGCCGGCAACTCCGGCGCCACCATGGGCGCACTCTCGGTCCTCGCACCACCGCCGGTCAACGCCGCCCCGTCGATGAACGCGGCGTGGTGGGCCGCACTGTCGCCTAACCAGCGACTTGCACTGATCAAAGATCACCCCGAGATGGTCGGCAACCGCGACGGCGTGAAGGCCGCCGACCGCAGCAAGGCCAACATGAACTTGATGGACCGGGAACGGCAGAGTTTCAGCTCCGAACTGGACCGACTGAAACGAGAAGACAGCGATTCCTCGGAAATCCCCCGGCTTGAGGAACGCCTCAAAGCGCTGGACGCAATCGGCGACATGATGCACAACCCAGACGGCACCATCAATACCAACCGGCAGCTCATGTCGCTTGACCTGACCGGCGATCATCCGAAAGCAGCGGTCGCCAACGGCAATGTTGACACCGCCCAACATGTGGCTGTGTTCACTCCCGGCATGAATTCGACAGTCGACGGCAGTATGGACGGATACGTCAACGACATGGATAGCGTTCGAGAGAGTGCCGAAAGAATGCTCTTGCGACACGGAGATCCGGCGAATGTTGCCACAGTTACGTGGTTGGGTTACGAACCGTCATCGTTCGATGATCCGGCGACGTTGGCTGGATTGGCGACAGGCGACAATGCCTCATTTGGTGGTGAAAAGCTGGCCCATTTCGATGAAGGGATCAACGCTTCGCGTCCGACCGATCCTCATCTGACCGCCCTGGGACATTCTCAGGGATCGATTGTCACCGGAATCAGCCTCAGCCACGCCGGAACAGGAGTGGACGACGCAGTGGTCTTCGGCTCGCCCGGCATCGCGGACCACTTCGGAATCGACAACACCGCGGCCGACCTGAAGATTCCCGAAGGACACGCCTACAACCTCAAGGCAGACGGCGATCCTGTCGCCCAATGGGCTCCTGAATTCTGGCGATACGGAGCGGCGCCGTACGACATGCCCGGCATGAACCAGCTGTCAACCCACGACGTGATGGGGCCGGACGGCCCCTTGGCAAGTTCACACGGACACAGTGAGTACACCAAGACCATGCCCGACGGCAGCGACAGCACCAGTAAACACAACATCGCCGCCGTTGTCGCAGGCATGCCCCAGCTTGCGGTTCGGTAATGACAGGGAGAACTTGCTTGCGCTCACAAAGCCTGACTGCCACATTGCTAGCGGCCAGCCTAGTGCTAGTCACCAGTTGCAGCGATGGCAACCAATACCTCAACCCGACGCCATCAGGAAGTCTCATGTCACAGCAACAACAGTACACGGAACTCATGAACAGGCCAACAATAGACGAAGCGATCAAGCGCTACGAAGAAATGCGTGCGACAATACGAGATCGACTCACTCAAGAGTTCAACTTGTCACAATGGACGGAGCAGCAGGAATCGTCTCGATTCTCCGGATGCGCCCCGCAATTTTCCGAAGTTGACCAAAAAGACTCTAGCAAGAAGTACTTGCCGCGATGGTTTACGTCCTCCCCCCTCATCGCAAGCTGGAAGCAGGCGAAGCAGATTGTTGCTGAAGTGTCGAAAGACTATAGGTTCAATCGAGTCTCACTTGATGTTGAAAAACCCGATGATGTTGAATTTAACTTGAATGACCAGTACGGCGCAGAACTGTCTTTCGGTTCCGCAAAGAACACGGTTCTTACACTTACAACCGGCTGTCATTTGAGCGCCGAGGCGAAGCGGCGCGGCGGTCCGCGACAGTCGCAGAACTGACATCCTGGACTCTCTATGTGAGCTCGCACTGGTTCGCAAGATCATCGTAGCTCAGGCCCGCCGCGCCTTGCTAGCAGACATACCGATCGGTATGTTCTGTGGATGACAACGGCGCATGTGACCTGCCCGCTTTGCGAAGCCACCTGCGGACTGAACGTCACCATCGACGAATCGCGGCAGGTGACGCGAGTCCAGGGCGATCCCGACGACGTCTTCTCCAAAGGCTATATCTGCCCGAAAGGCGCTTCGCTCGGCGCGTTGCATCACGACCCGGACCGGCTGACGGCACCACTGGTCAAACGCGACGGCAAGTTCGTCGAAGTCAGCTGGGACGAGGCGTTCGCGGAGATCGACGCGCGCCTGCGGCCGATCATCGAGCAGCACGGGCGTGACGCCGTCGCGGTCTACGCGGGAAATCCGTCCGCGCACAACGTTTCCGCCGGGTTGTACGGGCGGGTGTTGTACAAAGCCATTGGTACCAAGAACTTCTACACCGCCGGCACGGTCGATCAGGTGCCCAAGCACTTCTCCGTCGGGTACATGTTCGGTGACGGGTTCTCGATCCCGGTCCCGGATCTCGACCGGACGCAACACCTGCTGATTCTCGGCGCGAATCCGTTGGTGTCCAACGGAAGTCTCATGACCGCCGCCGACGTCCGCGGCCGACTGAAGGGAATCCGCAAGCGCGGCGGCAAGATCGTGGTCGTCGATCCGCGCCGCACCAGGACCACCGAGGCCGCGGACGAGCACCACGCGATCCGGCCGGGCACCGACGCGTTGCTGTTGTTCGCGATGATCAACGTGTTGTTCGCCGAGAACCGCGTTTCGCTGGGCAGGCTCGCCGAGCACGTCAACGGGCTCGACGACGTCCGCGAACTCGCGAAGGACTTCACGCCGGAGGCGGTCGCGCCGCTGACCGGCATCGACGCGGCGGAGATCCGCCGGATAGCGCTGGAACTGGCCGACGCCGAACGCGCCGCGGTCTACGGCCGCATCGGCACGACCACCCAGACGTTCGGCACGGTCTGCAGCTGGCTCATCGACGTGCTGAACGTGCTCACCGGCAACCTCGACCGCGAAGGCGGCGCGATGTTCACCCTCGCCGCCGCCGGGCAGAACACCGGACCGGGCGCCCGTCGCAAGCCGTTCCGCACCGGGCGGTGGAAGACGCGCGTGCGCGAGCTGCCGGAGATCTTCGGCGAAGTACCGGTAGCGACGCTGGCGGAGGAGATCGAGACGCCCGGCGACGGGCAGGTGCGTGCGCTGCTGACCGTCAGCGGCAACCCGTGTCTCAGCACACCGAACTCCGCGCGGCTCACGGATGCGTTGCGGCAGCTGGACTTCATGATCTCGATCGACGTCTACCTCAACGAGACGACCCGGCAGGCGGACGTCATCCTGCCCGGCCCGACACAGCTGGAGCGGCCGCATTACGACGTCGCGCTGTACCAGCTGGCCGTGCGCAACGTGGCCAACTGGACGCCCGCGCCGCTGTCGACGTCGATGCCGCAGGAGTGGGAGACGCTGCTACGGCTGACCGGCATCGTCACCGGTCAGGGGCCGGACACGAGCGTTTCGGCGTTGGACGACTTCGTCGCGGGGCAGGTCGCCCAGTCCGGCGGGCTGGATCCGGCCGTCGCGGGCGACCGCACCGGACCCGCGCGGCTGATCGACCTCATGCTGCGCGCCGGGCCGTACGACATCACGCTCGCCGACCTCGAAGCCGCACCGCACGGCGTGGACCTCGGCCCGCTGAAGCCACGCGTGCCGGAGATCCTGCGAACGGCCAGCGGCAAGATCGAGCTGGCGCCGGAGGCGATCACCGTCGACGTCCCACGGCTCGCGGCCGAGCTCGCCAAGGCACCGGAGGAGCGGATGATGCTCATCGGGCGACGGCATCTGAGCTCCAACAACTCGTGGATGCACAACCTGGAACCGTTGGTACGCGGGGGAAATCGCTGCACGGTCCAGGTACACCCGGCCGACGCGACCCGGCTCGGGCTTGCCGACGGCGCGCTCGCGTCGGTGAACTCCCGCGCGGGCAAGATCGAGGTGCCGGTGGAGGTGACCGACGAAGTCCGCCAAGGCGTCGTGAGCATCCCGCACGGCTGGGGCCACGACCTCGACGGCGTCCGCACCCAGGTGGCGGCCGCGCATGCCGGGGTCAACTCGAACCTGGTGGCGGACGAGTCCCAGCTCGACGTGCTCTCGGGCACCGCCGTCCTCAACGGCATCCCCGTCGAGCTCACCCCCGCCTAGGTCGTGTCCTAGCTACCAGGAGGTAGACAAGTCGGCGTGCTGGCGGATCCACGAGTGCATGACGATGCCCGCGGCGACGCCGGCGTTGATCGAGCGGGTGGTGCCGAACTGGGCGATGGAGACGACCAGCGACGCGGCTTCCTGGGCTTCGGCGGACAGGCCGGGGCCTTCCTGGCCGAACAGCAGGATGCAGTCGCGCGGCAGTTCGGCGGTTTCCACCGGCTGCGCGCCGGGAGTGTTGTCGACGGCGACCACAGCTAGGCCGTGTTCAGTGGCGTAGGCCACAAAGCTCGCGATGTCGGCGTGGTGTTCCAGGTGCTGATACCGATCCGTGACCATCGCGCCCCGCCGGTTCCAGCGCCGCCGCCCGACGATGTGCACGGCCGCCGCGGCGAACGCGTTCGCCGTCCGCACCACGGTGCCGATGTTGTGATCGTGCTGGAAGTTCTCGATCGCCACGTGGAACGTGTGCCGCCTGCTGTCCACATCGGACACGATCGCCGCGCGCCGCCAGTACCGGTACGCGTCGACGACGTTGCGCCGGTCACCGTTTTCCAGCAGCTCAGGGTCGTACCGCTCGTCAGTGGGCCACTCGCCCTCCCACGGTCCGACGCCGACCTCATCGGCCCTCACCCACTCGGTGGGACCGCCTTCTTCGTCGGCGACGGACGCCGTCATACCCGGTTCAACCACCAGGTGATTGTGGCTTAGTGCTTCCGATCGTGACCACTTAACCCAAGCGGAGCCGATGCGTTGGTGCGTCCTTGACCTCTTCGCGGTGGCGCCACCGCTGGTAGGCGCCCACATACGAGAAGACGACCACGGCGAATGCGATGACCGCGACCATCGGCAGCATGGCCCGCGGGAAGACCGTGTCGTAGAGGTAGTAGGCATTGAACCCGCCCGGCAGGTCACCGAGACCCTGCTGGTGGCGGAAGTTGTTCTCCAGCGCCGTCAGCGGGCACGGGATGGGGAACACGTTGACCGCGACCCCCCAAGCCGCCAGGAAAACGTGCACAAAGATGAATTTCGGCCACTTCCACGCGACGAATCCACCGAAACCGATGAGCAACAGTGCCAGGATATGCACCGCCACCGTCACGTCAGCGAGAACTCTGGCCATCCCGCGCCCCCCTTCGCGATCCCCCGATCCCCTTCGACGTTACCCCTCTCAAGCTGAGAGACGTCGACTTGTTGACCTGTTGACAGCGATGTTCAACCCAACGCGTTACTACGTTTACCCAGCGTGTGGGCTTGTCAAAGGTTCTCGGGTGGAATCTCGACCGGCCGCTCGGGCGGATACTTCTGCGGGGTCTCGCGCGGGTACTGATCCGGCGCGCCGGGTGGTTTCTCACGGCGCGGGATCTTCGGTGGGCCAGGCTTCTCCGGTGGGGTGCCCGGCGGAGGCGGGATGTCCACACGTTCGAGATTACGCCGCTAAGGCGCGCGGGCGCCTATTTTCGCCGTAAAGCGAAATCCGGCCGTGGGTCTCACCCGGGTGAGAAGGCAGCACCGTCGATGTCGGTGACCACGAGCCGCAGTTTCGCCCGCTCCCAAGGAGTTCCGGCCAGCGTCGGCCGGATGGCCGCGCTCGCGAGCTCCAGCAGTGGCGGCAGCGGCAGGCACAAGGCGATCACCCTGACCTGCACGAGCTCGACGTCGAGGCTGACCGCCGAACCTTCCCAGTCCCACGGAATCCAGGAGGCGTTCTGCTGGGAGAGCAGCATGGCCGGGCGCAGGCCCGGCACCGAGTTCACGGCGGCGAGGATCAGCTCGGTGACCTCGCTCGCGGTCAGTACCGCCATCATCGGATCTCCGGTTCGATGTCCATAATGGACACTGCTACTTCGTCGACGACCAGTCCGGTTTCCGCCGTCACCGCCCGGGAAACAGCGCGTTGCACGGCCTGCCCGACGGCGGCGGCCTGATCCACCGCGGAGGTCACGAGGTCGACGTGCACCGAGACAACCCCGCTCATGACCCGCACCCGGACGCCCTCGGCCGGCGCCGGGTCCAAGCCCTTCCACCGCTGCCGTGCCGCCCGGCTCCACGCCGTCACCAGGCCTTTGAGTCCCGGTTCGAGCCGGACGACACCGGACGTCGTCACCGCCGCACGCGCCGCGACACTCGCGATCACCGCGTCCGAAATGACGAACTCGGTCTCCAGGCTCATTCTTCGATCCTCAACCTTCGATCCTCAACCTTCGATCCTCAAACCTCGGCCTCGTAGATATCGTCGACCACCAGATCCAGCTTGACCAACCGGAGCCCGACCCTGCCCGCCGCGGCAGCGCTCACGCGGTCCCGTACCCGGTCCAGCGCTTCACCGCCCGTCGCGTGGTGAATGCTCACCGCGAGGGTGAGTTCGACCTCGACCAGGCTTTCCCCGGCCTCGCCGACGCCGACCGTGCGCACGCTGCATCGCCGGGCCCGGATCCCGGCCACCGAATCGGCGGCGTACCGGAGGACCACGGCGACGGCCTGTTCGCTGACCTCGACCACACCGGGCTCCGAAGTCGGCAGGCCGACCATCTGCCCGCGCCGCACCTCGGCCCGGACTGCGGACATGATCCGCCCGAGCAGATCGGGCGGCGGCTGTACGGTCTCCGCGACCAGTTCCTGCGTCGCTTCCCGAAGTGCCAGCAGGCTTTCCCGTGCCGTCCGGCAGTGCGGACAGGTCAGTTCGTGCTCGTCGGCCAGGCCTTCGCCGACCGCGTCGAGCCGCTCCCAGACTTGTTCGAGGTCCCGATCACAGGGCAGCTCGTACCCCTGATTCACCGCCATGGCCGCATCACCTCTGCCAACTGCGCACGGGCCCGCGCGATGCGACCCCGGACCGCCGTACTGCTAGTTCCCACTACTTCGCCGATCTCCTCGTAGGAGCGGCCGTGTACTTCCCGGAGCAGCCAGCAAGCCCGCTGCTCGGGTGTCAGTTCTTGCAACGCTTCGTTCAACGCCGCCAGTTGCACGTTCACCTCGACCGCCATCTCGGGCTGTGCGTCGGACCGCGGTGACTCCGCCAGGTCCAGATCGACGTCCACCTGCGGACGCCTCGCGCGGATCACGTTGAGACAGCGATTGGTCGTGGTGCGGTAGAGCCAGCCGACGAACGCCGCGTTCTCGGTGAGCTGGGCAAGCCTGCGCCACGCCGTCAGGAAGACTTCCTGCACGACGTCTTCGGCGTCACCGCGGTTGGCGAGCATCCGCGAGGCGAGCCGGAACATCGGTCCTTGGTAGCGAAGCACGAGCTGTTCGTATGCCCGCACGTCACCTTCTCTGGCTCGGCTCACCAGCGTCGCGTCGTCGAGTGGCGTACCGGATTCCGCGCTTGTCGTCGTGGTCACGGCACCTCCTGACCTCTAGGACACCGGGAAAGCGAAAACGTCACGCTCGCATTGTGGGTGATCGCCGTCACACCCGCGACTCCGTCACGATCCACCACGAACGGGTCCTTCTCAATGAAGGGCCATTTCAGCGAGGCGGGAAATGCGCACCGGGACTTCGGCGTCGACCTCCGTTCGGGGGGAGGTCGACGCCGAATTCATGTCTTTAGCTCAGGCCGAGATCGTCCTTGCCGAGCAGGTAGCGGTACTCGAGGCCTTGCTTCTCGACGGCCTCGCGCGCTCCGGTGTCCCTGTCCACGACGGTCGCGACGCCGACCACGATGGCGCCTTCCTCCCGCAGTGCCTCGACTGCGGTGAGCACGCTCCCGCCGGTGGTCGAGGTGTCCTCGACGGCCAGCACCCGCTGCCCGCGCACCTCGGCACCCTCGATCCGCCGCTGCAGCCCGTGCGCCTTCGTGCCTTTACGCACCACGAACGCGTCGAGCACCATCTCCTCGGTCGCGGCCGAATGCAGCATCGCGAGCGCCACCGGGTCCGCCCCGAGGGTGAGCCCGCCGACGGCCACGTAATCCCAGTCCGCGGTGAGCTGCCGGAGCAGCACCCCGATGAGCGGGGCCGCCGCGTGGTGGAGCGTCGCGCGCCGCAGGTCGACGTAGTAGTCGGCTTCCTTGCCGGAAGCGAGAGTCACCTTGCCGTGCACCACCGAAAGGTCGATGACCAGCCTGGCCAGTTCGAGTTTCGCTGCCTGATCCAGTCCGGGGTTCGTCACGGCGGTGAGTTTCTCATACCCCGACTGAGTCTCTCGTCTGAGAACCCGCGACGCGGGTTCGTGCGCAGCATTTACGCAGGTCGGCGCGGCTCTCGTAGCTCGCTCATTCATCAGTCAACGCTGCCTCCGCGGGCCGCACGCGAGTCGCGGCCCAGGTCGGCATGAGCGTGGCGAGCAACGCGATCGCCCCGGCGAGGCCGACCACCGCGAGGTAGATCCACACCGGCCCCGATGGCAGCACGGAATCACTCACCACCAGGCAGAACGGGACGATCGAACCGGCCGCGACGATGGTGCCGAGCACCACGCCGACCACCGCGATCATCACGCCTTCCAAGCCCATCATCCGCATGATCTGCGCCCGGGTGGACCCGGTGAGCCGCTGCAACCCGAACTCGCGACGCCGCCGCGCGGTGCTCATCACCAGCGTGTTGACCACGGAGATCACGGTGTACGCCATGATCATCCCGAGCAGCAGGTAGTTCACCCAGGCCCCGATGTCCTGGCCTTGCTCGTGTTCGGCGACCAGTGCCGCGCGATCGCCGACGACGACTCCGGGCGAGCTCGCCGTCAGCGTCCGCAGCGTTTCGGTGAGCCGGCCGACGTCCGTGCCGGGCGCGGCGCGGACCAGGATCTGCGGCGCGAGGCCTTCCGTCGTGTGCGGGGCCAGCAGCTGCGCCGGCATCAGGAAGTTCTCGAATCCGGCGCGCCCGGCGAACAACGCCACGACCCGGACGTCCACCGCGGCTCCATCGCCGAGACGCAGCGTGACGGCGTCACCGACCCCCACGCCGACGTCGGCCGCGATGGTCTCCGGCAGCGCGACGGTGTTCCCGCTCAGGTCGGTGAGCTTGCCCGCGACGGGCGCGGTGGCGTTGGTCTCCGCGACACCGGCCGCGGTGACCCCGGTGACCGGCCAGCCTTCGTCGTCGTTCGAAGTGCTGAAGGGCGCGGTGATGAACGCCTGACTGGTGACGTACTCCGACGCCCCGGCGACACCCGGGGTGCGCTGGACGCGACCGACGAGATCCGGGGACAGCCCGTCCAGCTGTGAGCTGATCACGGCGTCCGCCCGCAGGTTCTCGGTGAACGCGCGGTCGGCGATGCTGTCCTGCGTGGTCTGCAGGTAGATGTTCGCGATCGAGATCCCGGTCGCCAGCATGATCGGCGTGATCGCCGCGGCGACCCGGACAGTCCTGGCCCGCACGTTGAGCATCGCGAGATACCCGTTGACGCCGGAAACGGCGCGCAGCGGCCACTGCAGGATCGAGGTCAGCACGTTGGTGATGCCGGGGCTGAGCATCGCGAGTCCGATGGCCCACAACATGACCGCCGGGCCGGCGGTGCTCGCCGCGACCGGGCCGGTCATGACGGCGACCGTCACGATCGACAGCGCGAGGCCGCCGCCGAGCGCCAGGATCGCGAACAGGACCCGCGTCTTGGTGAGCCAGTGCCGCTGGACGGCGGCGTCGGCGAGCGCCTCGGTCGGCCGCGTGCGCCCGGCGCGGCGAGCCGACGCGAACGCGGCGACCAGCGCGGTGACCATGGCGGCACCGGCGGCCGCGGCGACCGGGATGGAGCCCTGGTGGAAGACGACCATCGGCGGCACCACGCCGTTCGCGGTGAGCTGGTCGAACAGCCAGCGCCCGAACAGCGAACCCGGCACGATCGCGACCGCGATGGCCAGCACGGCGACGACCAGCGCTTCGCCGATCACCATCCGGCGCAGCTGACGCGGGGTCGTGCCGATGGCCCGCAGCAGCGCGAGTTCCCGTTGCCGCTGCTGGATCGACAAGGCGAGCGTGCTGGCGACGACGAACATCGCGACCAGGATCCCCATGCCACCGGAAACCGCGGCGAGCACGATCAGGTTTTCCCCGCTCAGCAGGGTTTCCGGGTGTTCGGCGACACCGCGGTCGTCACCGGTGAGGATTTCGGCGGACACGCCCTTGAGCGCGGCCGACAGATCGGTGCCGACCGGGGCGAACACCCCGATCGAGTCGACGAGCCCGGGATGACCGGACAGCCGCGAAGCGTCCGCGGCGGAGAAGAACAGCGCGGCTTCGCCGGTCGACGCGCCGGCCGTGCCGGAAATACGGAAGCTCTCGACCTTGCCGTGTGCCCCGATATCGACGCGGTCTCCGATCCGGCCTTCGGGGACGACGACCTCGCCGGGAGCGGGCGCGGCACCGGAAGTCAGGTGGTACGGCGTCAGCTGCGCGGAACTCCACGCGTGGCCCAGCACCGGCGCGTCGCCAACCGTGGCAGGGAACGAAATCTCGCCGACGGCGCCGGTCACGCCAGGGATGGCGGCGATCTTGGCGGCCAGCCCGGCGTCGAGCCGGACGCGCTCGACGAGGCTGCCGTTCTCGACGTCCTCTTTCTCGCTGCCGGGGTTCGCCATCGGCAGCTGGAAGGTCTGGGCGGCGGTGACCACGATCGGCGCGGCGGCGAGCCGCTGTGCCGGGACCGCGGTCCGGATCCCGGTCTCCATCAGCCCGCCGCACGCCATCGCGATGACGGCACCGAAAAAGACCGCGACGAAGGTGGCGATGAACCCGCCTTTGCGCAGCCGGAGGGTGCGCAGAGCCATCCGGAACATCAAGCACCGCCGACAGTGGTCGTGCGGAGGCGATCGGCCCACGCGCCGAGGTGGGTCATCCGCTCGGCGACGGCGTCGGCCGTCGGCGCGTGCAGCTCGCCGACGACACGCCCGTCGGCGAGGAACACCACGCGGTCGGCGTAGGAGGCGGCGACCGGGTCGTGCGTGACCATGATGACCGTCTGCTCGCCGACCGATTCGCGCATCAGACCGAGAACCTGGGCCGCGGTGCGGGTGTCGAGCGCGCCGGTCGGCTCGTCGGCGAAGATCACCGCGGGCCGGGTGATGATCGCCCGTGCGATCGCGACACGCTGCTGCTGCCCGCCGGAAAGCTCGGCGGGCAGGTGCTTGCGGCGGTCGAGCAGGCCGACGCGGTCGAGCACCTCGTGGACGTGCTTCCGGTTCGGCCTCCGCCCGGCGAGCAGCTGCGGCACTGTGACGTTCTGCTCGACAGTCAGCGCGGGCAGCAGGTTGAACGCCTGGAAGATGAACCCGACTCGATCACGCCGAAGCCTGGTCAGGTCGTTCTCGTTCATCCCCGTGAGGTCTTCGCCGTCCAGGACGACCGAGCCCGAGGTCGGGTGGTCGAGGCCGGCGGCGCAGTGCAGGAAGGTGCTCTTGCCCGAACCGGAAGGCCCCATGACGGCGGTGAACCCGCCACGCGGGAAGCTCATGGTGACACCCCCGAGCGCCACCACACCCGAGTCGCCCTTGCCGTAGATCTTGCGGACGGCCTCGAGGCGGACCGCGTCACTGTCACGTCTGTTCACCCTGAGAACGCTAGGGAGACAGCGCCCGGATCACCCTGGGGACAGCGTGCGGATCACCGGTGGGGACAGCCCTACCCGAACCACCGGCTGATCGCGGTCTCCAAGCCGTCGAAACCGACCCAGCAGACGTAGCCGTCCGGCGCCGAGGAGCTCGTGGGCCGGGCCGTCCATGTCGTAGCGGATGTCGAGGCCCGAGGCCATGCCGGAAAGCTGCCCGCGCGCCATACAGGTGCTGTTCACCGTGTACAGCTACACAATCGGCTTCACCATTGAAGAACAAGCCGTTTACCCGACGCCCGGAGAGCGCGACGAGCGCTACGTTTTCGAGAACGGGGAACCCAGGTTCGAGGACGGCCTGGCCATCGTGATGCTCGGCATCAAGGCCTGGCTCTAGGGTCGCTTGCCGACGACCGTGCCGCTGACGAGCCGCACGAGCGACCGCGGGATCAACCGGCCGAGCGTGACCAGGACCTTGTACTGCACGCTCGGAATCGAGATTTCCTTGCCACGACGGAGATCCGCGAGCGCTTCGGTGACCACCTGGTCGGCGCTGAGCCAGAGGAACTTCGGGCCCGATTTCTTGATCCCGGCCCGCTCGTGGAACTCCGTGGAGGTGAAACCGGGGCACAGGGCCAACATCCGGACACCGCGCGGCAAACCCGCGTTGACGCCGGTCGAGAACGCCGTCACCCAGCTCTTGCTCGCGGTGTACGTCGAGCCCTGGCCGGGGAAGAAACCGGCGACACTGGAGACGTTGACGACGTCACCGCGGCCGCGTTCGATCATGCCGGGCAGCGCAGCCCGGGTCAGGCGCAGCACCGCGGTGACATTGACGTCCAACTGATGCTGCTGCTCGTCGATCGACGTCGTGATGAATTCGCCACCGAGGCCGAGCCCGGCATTGTTGACCAGCATGTCGACCGGCTCGGCGAGCCTGGCCTCCACCGCCGCCCGACCGTCTACTGTGGACAGATCGGCCGGGAGGACACTGGCGGTGACGCCATGGCGTTCGGCGAGTTCCCTGGCCAAGGCGGTCAGGCGCTCCTCGTCCCTGGCGACGAGGACCAGGTCGTATCCCTCGGCGGCGAGCGTGCGGGCGAACTGGGCGCCGATACCGGCCGTCGCTCCGGTGACCAAGGCGAGAGGTGTCATGCCGCGAAGATACCCGCGCGCCCTAAGTCACCCACACGTGAAGGGTTGACGTGCATTGTGCGGAGTCGGGAAGTATCGTCCGCGCATGGCGAAGCACCGGAAGCCTAAATCCGCCTATTTGCCCAAGGTCGCCGCCGGAGCGGCACCACTGGCCCTGCTCTTGGCGGGCCCGGCCACGGCGTGGGCAAGCGAGTCCGTCCCACTGCCGCTCGACCACCAGCACACCGGGTCGTTCGACAAGGGACTCAGCTCCGGCAACGCGCTGGACGGCAATGACCACAGCGGGTTTCTTGACGGCTTCATAACGACGACCAATCGGGACGTTGTCAGCGGTACCCTCGGCGACGTCGAAATCTTCCGCAACCTCAGCGACACCGCGCACCACCTGGAAACCTCACACGGCCACAAGGAGTTCCTGGCAGTGGATCCGACGGCCGGCCCGCTGGGCGCCGGCTCCCAGCAGACGCACCACCTCCGGGGTTCCGGTGCGCAGTACGACTCCGTGTGGCTACCCCACGGAATCGACGTGGTCGGGCAGGTCGGTGACGAGCCCACGCTCGACGTCACCAGGAACACCGTGCTGACCGGCGACGGCAGGGGCAACACTCACGCGCTTTCGGAGCTGACGGCCGCCGCGGGCTGGGATCGGAACTCCGGCCAGGCTGTCGACATCGGACAGATGGCGGCGATCGGCACCAGCGCGCAGCAGTTCGGCCACGGTGCCTTCAGCGGCACGCTCGACGTCGCACGGCGAGCCGATGACGCTGTCACGGCTAGGACCGGGGACAAGGTGGGCACGGCGATCGGCCAGTCGCGGGACCTCGGCGGGCATATCGGCCCGGTCGCCGGCTGGGGATCGGTGAGCCAGGGCGCGAAACTGGGCCACCAGGGCGGGTTCGCCGGGACACTGCAGCCGGACGGCACGCCGCTCGGGCAGGTGTCACAGCAGGTCGACGCGGCCCTTTCCGGCACGACCTCGGGAGAGCTGAACGTCGAGCACGTGCTCGACGTTCAGGGCGGTACCGAGACCCGGCTGGGCGCTTCGGGCGATTTGACCAAACAGGACGGTTCGTTCACCCAAAAGAATGATCTTAAGCTGGCGCTGTTCGATCAGGCACCGCTCAAGGGCGGGCTGACGATCAGCGGCCCGCCGTTGAACATCGAGCACCGCTAGTAAGGAGCGGGCCCGGACTGCTCGTCGGCACCGGACTTGGCTTCGTCGTCCTGCCAGTGACGGCCACCGCCGAACTCCTCGTCGAACGGGTCGACGATGTCGGCGATCTCGCCGAGGTCGCGCAGCAGGCGCTCGAGACGCGACGGGCCGACGTTGGGCGCGGCACTGGCCAGCACCCATTCGTTCTCCAGCCACACCACGCCGACGTCGCCGCCGAGCGAGTCGGCCGCGTCCACCAAGTCCTGCGTGATGAGCGCGCGGGCGCCGGTGACGTCGTCCGCGAAGGCGTAGCGCTGGCCGATCGGGCCGAGCATTTCCGGCATCTCCGCCCGCTGGAACGGGACGCTGGCCAGCCACAACTCGATGGGCACGGCGTGCACGCGGTTGCAGCGCACCGCGACGATGACGGCCGGGATCTGGTCGTCCACCTCGATGTCGAAGATGAACACCGGGCGCCGACCGTCCGAAGTGAACGTCGAGCCGGCGACCACGTTGACCGCGGCTTCGGCGCCGAAGTAGCCGATCGCGCCGCTGGACCACTGTCGCGGCAGGCGCTCGTCCTCTTCCACGTACTGCCAGCCACGCAGGTCGGCCCAGCGCTTCCGCTCCCGGTTACGCGAGCCCTCTCTCGCCCTGTCCGCAGCGAGCAGCGCTAATCCAGCCACCAACGCGGCGGCAGCGACGACGAACCAGATCCACGCCGGAATACCCACGCGCACCAGGGTATCCCCCCGGCCGTTCTGGCGAGCCCCAGCGCTGCCGTGTCGCCTCCACCCGATTAGGCACTTTCGCGAAAAAGTGCCGCCGGGCGAAGCCGAGAGGGGGCACTTTCTCGCGAAAGTGCCCCTGTCGAACTCAGTCCACGCGGGTGACGGTCAGCGAGTCACTCGCCTCGAACGCCGGAATGTCGACACGAACCGTGTCGCCGTCCCGGATCTCCCCGGCGAGCAGTTGCTTCGCGAGCTTGTCGCCGATCGCGGACTGCACCAGCCGCCGCAGCGGCCGGGCCCCATAGATCGGGTCGAACCCGTTCAGCGCGAGCCACTCGCGGGCGCCCGGCGTGACGTCCAGTACCAGCCTGCGGGCGGCGAGCCGCTTCGCGAGCCTGTCGACCTGGATGTCCACAATGGACGTCAGCTGCTCCATCTCGAGCGAGTGGAACACCACGATGTCGTCGAGCCGGTTGAGGAACTCCGGCTTGAAGTGGCGCTGCACCACCCCGAGCACCGCGTCCCGGCGCGACCGCTCGCTCATGTCGGCGTCCGCGATGGCCTGCGTGCCGAGGTTGGAGGTGAGCACCAGGATGGTGTTCCGGAAGTCCACCGTGCGGCCCTGGCCGTCGGTGAGCCTGCCGTCGTCGAGCACCTGAAGGAGCACGTCGAAGACGTCCGGGTGGGCCTTTTCGACCTCGTCGAGCAGCACGACCGAATACGGCCGGCGGCGCACCGACTCGGTGAGCTGGCCTCCCTGGTCGTAACCGACGTAGCCCGGAGGCGCGCCGACCAGGCGGGCAACGGAGTGCTTCTCCGAGTACTCGCTCATGTCGATGCGCTGCATGGCGCGCTCGTCGTCGAACAAGAACTCCGCGAGCGCCTTCGCGAGCTCGGTCTTGCCGACCCCGGTCGGGCCCAGGAACAGGAACGATCCCGTCGGCCGGTCCGGATCGGCGACCCCGGCGCGCGTGCGGCGCACCGCGTCGGACACCGCCGTGACGGCCTCGGGCTGGCCGATGACCCGCTTGGCCAACTCCTCCTCCATCCGCAGCAGCTTGCCTGTCTCGCCTTCGAGCAGCCGCCCGGCCGGGATGCCCGTCCACGCGCTCACGACGTCGGCGATGTCGTCGGCGCCGACCTCCTCCTTCAGCATCACCGGCTGCTTCGCGACGGATTCGCTGACCGCAGTCGCGGCCTCGAACTCCTTCTCCAGCGCCGGAATCTTGCCGTAGCGGAGCTCGGCGGCCCGGCCGAGATCGCCGTCGCGCTCGGCCCGCTCGGACTCCCCGCGCAGCTGCTCGAGCTGCTCCTGGAGCGACCGGACCTGCTCGATGGCGCCCTTCTCGTTCTGCCACCGCGCTGTCAGTGCGGTGAGCTGCTCACGCTTCTCGGCCAGCTCGGACCGCAGTGCCGCGAGCCGCTGCCGGGAGGCGACATCGTCCTCTTTGGACAGTGCCATCTCCTCGATCTCGAGGCGGCGCACCAGGCGCTCGACCTCGTCGATCTCCACCGGCCGCGAGTCGATCTCCATACGCAGCCGCGAACCGGCCTCGTCGACCAGGTCGATCGCCTTGTCCGGCAGGAAGCGCGCGGTGATGTACCTGTCGGACAGCGTCGCCGCCGCGACCAGCGCCGCGTCGGTGATCCGCACGCCGTGGTGCACCTCGTAGCGCTCCTTGAGCCCGCGCAGGATGCCGATGGTGTCCTCGACCGACGGCTCGCCGACCAGCACCTGCTGGAAGCGGCGCTCCAGCGCGGCGTCCTTCTCGACGTACTTGCGGTACTCGTCGAGCGTGGTCGCGCCGACCATCCGCAGCTCGCCGCGGGCGAGCATGGGCTTGATCATGTTGCCCGCGTCCAGGGAAGAATCAGCACCTGAGGCTCCTGCGCCGACGATCGTGTGCAGCTCGTCGATGAACGTGATGACCTGGCCCGCCGAGTCGGTGATCTCCTTGAGGACGGCCTTGAGCCGCTCTTCGAACTCGCCGCGGAACTTCGCTCCAGCGACCATCGAACCGAGGTCCAACGCGATGACCCGCTTGCCGCGCAACGACTCCGGCACGTCACCGGCGATGATCCGCTGGGCGAGACCTTCGACGATGGCCGTCTTGCCGACGCCGGGCTCACCGATCAGCACCGGGTTGTTCTTGGTACGCCGGGAAAGCACCTGCACCACCCGGCGGATTTCGGTGTCACGCCCGATGACCGGGTCGAGCTCACCCGCGCGAGCGCGCTGGGTCAGGTCGACGCCGTACTTCTCGAGCGCCTTGAACGTGCTCTCCGGGTCCGGGCTGGTGATCCGCGCGGATCCCCGTACCTTGGCGAACGCCTCGCGCAGCGCGTCCGGCGTGGCACCATGGCGTTGGAGCAGGTCCGCCACCGGACCGCCCTCTGTCGCCAAGCCGACCAGCAGGTGCTCGGTCGACACGTACTCGTCGCCGAGTTCCGTGGCCAGTTTCTGGGCGTGCGTCAGCGCTTTGACGGCGTGCGTGTCGAATTGCGGACTCGAAACCGTGGCGCCGGTCGCGGACGGCAGCGCGTGGATGATCGGCTCGAGTTCTTTGTGCACCTGCTGGGGATCGGCTCCGACCGCGGTCAGCAGCGGCGCGGTGAGCCCATCACCCTCTGCCAGCAGCGCGCCGAGCAGGTGCGCGGAGGCGACATGCGGGTTGCCGGCCATCGTGGCCGCCTGAGCCGCCGACGAGATCGCCTGCTGGGTCTTCGTGGTCGGGTTGAAAGCGTCCATCCCTCACCTCTTGTCGCGAAAGTCCTGTACACAGATACCAACGTCAGGAAAGTTGAGTGTGTTCCGCTCAACTCTGAACTGCCCCGAGAGCCCTCGGCGGCAGCCGCGGCGTGACCCAGCGCAGGCCGAGCACGGCCAGGCACGCGCTCGCCGCGACCAGCGCCCACGGCACCCAGACTGCCAGGGAAAACAGTCCGACGACCGCAGGCGCGAGCACCTGGGCGCAGGTGAAGGCGTATTGGAACGCGGCGAGGTACCGGCCGCGGGCGGCCGGCGGCGCCACGGCCTCGGCCAGGACGTTGGCGCGCGGCCCGAACACCAGCGTCGCCACGGCCAGCACCAGCGTCGTGACCAGCAGGTAGACGGCCAGCCAGGCGAGCGATACGAACACCGCACACAGGCTCAACGCGCACCAGACCACGTACAGCACCGAGCCGAGCCCCATCGCCTGGACGCGGCTCAGCCCGCGGGTGGCCCGCAACGCGAGCGTGCCGCCGACGCTGATCACCGCCGTCAGCAGCGCGAGGATCACGCCCGGCAGCCAGCCGGGGCCGTTCAGCTGGTCGAGAACGTAAACCGGCATGCCCACCAGGAAGAAGTCCAAGGACAGCCCGAACAGCCCGGCGATCGCGATAAGCGCGAGATACGGCCGATCGCGCCACACTTGGACGGGCGCCTCCCGCACGGGCATCGCCGGATGCGGCGCGCGCACGAGCTTCGCCAGCAACAGCGCCGCACACAGGAAACTGACGCCGTCGACAGCCACCGCGATGCGATAGCCCGCCGAGCCCGCGAGCGCGTACAGCGCCCCCGCGGCCAGCGCACCCAGCCCGAACAGCGCCGTCCGGACCATCGCCGTCACCGTGAACGGCCGCTCCTTCGGGCCATCACCGGAGACGTCCGCGATCAGGACGTACAACGCGCAGTAGAACAACTGCTGCCCGGTCGAAAGCAGGATCGACGCGGCGAGCACCGACGTCACCCCGTCCGCCACCAGGAAACTGAACGCGCCCACCGCCTGGACGAACTGCGCGGAGATCACCACCGCGCAGGGCCCGACGCGGTCGACGAGCCGGCCCGCGAACGGGGGCACGAGGAGCGAGGCCATCGTGCCGGCGGTGATCACCGTGCCCGCCAGCCCCAGCGGCAACCCCACCACCTGGGTGACGTAAACCAGCGCCAGCGGCAAGAACAGCCCTGAACCGAAGCTGTCGACCCCCAACGCGACAAGCAGCGCCTGTTGGCTTCGCGTCACTCATCGAACGCTACCGAGGCGGCGACCAGGAAGGATCGGCCAAAACGGCGACGCTCAAAGTCCACTGTGCACCCGCTCCGGCTGATGCACACGCCAATGCGAGTGCACGCCGATACCTTGGAAACCATGGCAATCGTGACCCGCTCGGCCCGCCCGGACGACGCGGCGGCGATCCTCGGGGTCCACACCCGCGCCCGCGCCACGTACTACCGCGGCTACCTGCCCGACGACGTGATCGCTGCCCAGAACCAGCGCGAACCGTCACTGTACGAAGGCATCATCCGGCGCCCCGGCCGGACGACGTTGTGTGCCGAACTCGACGGGAACGTGGTCGGCTTCCTGATGATCGGGCCCTGCTACCACCCCGAGCCCAACTCTGAGGTGACAAGCCAGCTCTACCAGATCCACGTCGACCCCGAGCGGTTCCGGCTCGGGGTCGGCAGCGCACTGCACGACGCGGCGCTGGACGTCTGGCGTGCCGCCGAGGTGACCGCAGCGCGGCTCTGGGTCTGGGATTTCAACACCCGCGCCCGGGCCTTCTACGCCGGTCGCGGCTGGCTCGCCGACGGCCACGAAGACCCGGAACCCACCCACATCGACGGCCACCGCCAACTAGGCCTCCGCCTCACCACCACGTGACACCTCACCCACGACTGTCACTTAAAGCGGCATCAAGGGACGTTTACTATCGTTTGGCGGTAGTAAACATCCCTTGATGCCGCCGTTGAGTTAGCGGGTGGAGGTGGCGAGAGCGGGCGAAGCAGTGTCGACGGGTGAAGCAGTGTCGACCGGCGAAGCAGTGTCGACCGGCGAAGCGGGCGCGATCGGCTCTTCGATGTCGAGGGTCCGGCGGAGCGGGACCTCGCGGATGAAGAGCACCGTCAGGAAGGTGACCACCGCGACGATCGCCGCGATGAGGAACACCTTGCCGGTCGCGTCGCCGAACGCGGCGCGCACGATCCCCTGGACCGGGCCCGGCAGCGCGTTCACGTTGAGCGTGCCGCCACCGCCGTTGGTCGCGCCGGCCGACGAGACACCCATCGCCGCGAGCGACGAGGTGATGTTCGTCGAGACCTGCGCGGCGAGCACCGCGCCCAGCGCCGAGACGCCGGCCGCGCCGCCGAGGGAGCGGAAGAACGTGACCACCGAGGACGCCGAGCCCATGTCCCGCATGGTGACGGTGTTCTGCACGACGAGCACCAGGTTCTGCAGCAGGAACCCGAGCCCGAAGCCCATCAGCGCGAGGTAGACGCCCATCAGGGTCAGGTTCGTGGTGTGGTCGACCGTGGCCAGCGCGAACAGGCCCACCAGCAGCAGCACCGAGCCGATGAGCAGGAACGGCTTGGTCTTGCCGGTGCGCGAAACGATCTGCCCGCCGAGCGTCGACGAAATCGCGAGGCCGAGCACCATCGGGAGCGTCATCAGGCCCGCGTGCGTCGGCGAGAAGTTGCGGGCGATTTGGTAGTACTGCCCGAGGAACACCGAGCCGCCGAACATCGCGGTACCGACGGCCAGGCTGCCGAGGATCGACAGGGTGAACGTCTTGTTCTTGAACAACCGCAACGGGACGACCGGCTCCGAGACCCGGGTCTCGGTGAACACGGCGAGCCCGAGCGCGAGCATCGCGCCACCGACGTAAAGCACTGTCGACCAGGACGCCCAGCCGAAGCTGGTGCCCGCCAGGGAGATCCAGATCAGCAGCAGCGAGACACCGCCGACGAGCAGGGTCGCGCCGAGCCAGTCGATCTTGACCTCACGCTTGATGACCGGCAGCTTCAGCGTCCGGCCGAGCACGATGAACGCGAGGATCGCGATCGGCACGCAGGCCCAGAAGCACCAGCGCCAGCCGAGCGGGGAGTCGACGATGACACCGCCGACGAGCGGTCCGGACACGGTCGCCACGGCGAACACGGCACCGATGTAACCGGAGTAGCGGCCGCGTTCGCGCGGCGAGATCATCGCGGCGATGACGACCTGGATCAGCGCCTGCAGCCCGCCGAGGCCGATGCCCTGCAGCGCGCGATAAGCAATGAGCTCGGGCATCGACTGCGCGAAACCGCCGAGGATCGAGCCGGCGGTGAAGATGACGATCGCGAGCTGGTACAGCAGTTTCTTGCTGAACAGGTCGGAAAGCTTGCCCCAGATGGGTGTGGTCGCGGTCGACGTCAGCAGGGTGGCGGTGACCACCCAGGTGTACTGGCTCTGCGAGCCGTCGAGATCCGCGAGGATCGTGGGAAGTGCGTTGGAAACGATGGTCGAGGACATGATCGCGACCAGCAATGCCAGCAGCAGACCGGAAAACGCCCTCATGATCTGGCGATGGCTCATCTGCTCGCCCGCCTGGATCTGGGTGGTGCTCAACTCGTACTCACTTTCTTGCGTGCGCCAGGTCGTCCGCGGGTGATTGGCAGTTCGCCTGCGGGCCCAGGGTGTCGCGAAGGTCGTCGTTCATTGCCGAGAGAAGCTCGATCAGTTGGCTGAGCCGGGCTTCGTCCCAGTCGTCGAGGGCATGGCCCATGAATTCGAGGTACCGGGCGCGCCAGCGGGCCAGCTCTTCCCGGCCCTTTTCGGATACCTGGACAAGCGACGCGCGGCCGTCTTCGGGAGCGGGGCGCCGGTTGATCAAGCCTGACTCGGAAAGCTGGGAGATCTGCCTGCTGACCACCGAGATGTCGACCATCCGGCGCTTCGCGAGCTCGGACGGCCTCGCCTCACCGTGCTTGGCGAGGTCGGAGAGCAGGTGGACCGCGGCCGGATGCATCCCGCGTTCGGCCTGCCAGATCTGCGTCAGCCCGGCCTGCTGGAGTTGCGACGCCGCTTTCAGCTGGCGCATCAACTCGATGCGGCTGTCGTCCTCGGCGCTCATCACAGTCCCTCCACACTTGGTTGTGGCATACAACTTTAGCTCCAACTAGTTGCGTAGCACAACTATTTAACTGGGTGACCTGACCCACTCATCCCGGTTGTCCCGCCGCCAAATACACCCATCCGGAGCAACCATGCAGGCAAACCGCTGCGCTGCCGCTAGTCTGCGGACGTCCCGAAAACCCGGGAACATGCCCTTGAACATGACGAGAAAGGTGGAACAGTCGTGAATCTTCCCCGACTTTCGACCGCTACCGTCCTCGCTCGTTCGTGAACATTCGGGACTGACCGTTGGTACAAGACTCGACACCGCCCGGCCTCCAGCGTCCCTACCAGCCATGACAGCGGACGCCGTAAGTCCCGTTCCCCGGTCGTCCACCCACCGGGAAGCGCCACCGGCCGTCACGAAGATGGTCACGCTCATCAGGGACACCTGGGCGACAGCCGAGCCACTCATCCCCGAGATCTCCCAGTTCTTCTACGGGATGCTCTTCACGTTAGCGCCGGCGACGCGCGATTTCTTCCCGATCAACATGGAGGTCCAGCGCGGCAGGCTCGTACGGGCGCTCGTGCACATCGTGCAGATGGTGGACCGGCCAGACGACCTGGCGCCGTTCCTCAACCAACTCGGCCGCGACCACCGCAAGTTCGGGGTGATCCCGCAGCACTACGAGGCCGTCGGTACCGCACTGCTCGCCGCGCTCAAGAACCACCTCGGCGCCGACTGGACCAACGACGTCGAGCGCGCCTGGGCCGAAGCGTTCACGATCGCCGCCCGCGCCATGCAGGAAGCCGCCGCGGCCGACACGAACCCCGGCTCCTGGACCGCGACCGTCGTCGAGCACCGCAGGATCACCTGGGATCTCGCGCTCGTCCGCCTGCAGCCTGAGCATCCCGTGCCGTACCTGCCGGGGCAGTACATGAGCGTCGAAGTCCCCCAGCGTCCCCGGCTGTGGCGTTATCTCTCACCGGCCAACGCACCGCGTGAAGACGGCGGCATGGAGTTCCACGTCCGCGCCGTCGACGGCGGCTGGGTCTCACGGGCGATCGTGAGCCACACCCAGCCCGGCGACGTCTGGCGCTTCGGGCCGCCTCTCGGCAGGCTCGGGGTGAACCGGGCGTCCGCGCGTGACGTGCTGATGATCGCCGGCGGCACCGGGGTCGCGCCGCTGAGCTCGATTCTGGACGACCTCGCGCAGTGGGGCGAAAATCCCAAGGTCAGGCTCTACTACGGCGGACCGACCCGCGAAGACCTCTACGACCTCGAACAGCTTCGCGCGCTCGCGGCCGTGAACCCGTGGCTGACCGTGGTCCCCGTCTGGGAACGCGGCCCCGCGGTGCAGGGCGCCGAACAGGGCACGCTGGCCGAAGTCATCACCCGGCAAGGTTCATGGCCGAACCACGACGTGCTGGTCTCCGGTTCTCCGGCGATGATCCGGGCCACGGTTTCGCGCATGCTGGTGGCCGGCAGCGCATTGGACCAGATCCACTACGACCCGTTCACGATCGACTGATTCCCTACTGTTCATCAGTGCGGTAAAGTTGGGTTATCACCGATTCGGCGGCCTGTCGGTGAAAGGGTGCGAATTGATGATCAAAAGCATCCCCTTACTTAAAGTGACATCAAGACAACAGTCGGACGATGTCCACAACAGCCGACTGTCGCACATCGTGCCCGACAAAACCACCACAGCACACGAAAGTTCCACCAATGGTGGAATTCACGGAATGACAGGGCGACCTAACGCGTCGTAAGCGCCTTGCTCCGTGAAGGTGAATGTCTCCAATTGCGGTTTCCCGTAACGAAATCCGGATTACAGTCGACCTCCCGTCGGGGGACCGTCTGAACACCGGACAATGCGCGAGCGTCCGGAACAATTGGAGATCATGTCTCACCGATGAACGCAAAATCCGTGAAATACGAGCTGCCACCTGCTGAAGCATCTCCACTCGTGGATCAATCCGGCCAGGATATGGCCACATTGATCCGCGCCAGCTTCGCAGCCGTCGAGTCACAAGCAGAGGAGATTTCGCAATACTTTTACGGTGCACTGTTCGTGGTCGCACCGGAGACCCGTGATTTGTTCCCCATCAACATGTCGACCCAGCGCAGCCGTCTGCTGCGCGCATTGGTGTACGTCGTTCAAATGGTCGACCGGCCTGATGAGCTGGTCACCTTCCTGACCCAGCTCGGCCGTGATCACCGCAAGTTCGACGTCCTCGGCAGGCATTACGACGCCGTCGGGACGGCACTACTGGCGGCATTGAAACGATTCCTCAAGGATAAATGGACGTTCGAAGTCGAAAACGCCTGGACCACCGCATACGGCATCATCGCGAAAACCATGCGCGAAGCGGCGATGGCGGACACGGGCCGTCCGTGGTGGTGCGCGACGGTGATCAAGCACGCCAAGACCACCAGGAATGTCGCCGTCATCCGCGTCCGGCCCGACCAGCCGCTGCCGTACCAGGCCGGGAACTACGTGAGCGTCGAGGTGCCGCAGCGACCGAGGCTGTGGCGTTACCTCTCACCGGCCAACGCGCCGCGCGAGGACGGCTATCTCGAGTTCCACGTCCGCGCCGTCGAAGGTGGCTGGGTGAGCCGGGCCATCGTCAACCACACCAAGGTGGGCGACGTCTGGCGCGTCGGACCCGCGATGGGCGCGCTCACGATCCAGCCGGCCGAGACGCGGAAACTGCTGCTCATCGGCGGCGGCACCGGGCTGGCGCCGCTCGTCGCGATCATCGACGACCTCGCGCGCTGGAAGCACAACCCGTCCGTCCACCTCTTCTACGGCGGCCGCAAGCCCGAAGACCTCTACGGGCTCGAGCAGCTGCGGATGCTGGCGGCGACGAGCCCTTGGCTGACCATCACCCCGGTCACCCAGGAAGGAACCGTGAACGGCGGCGACCGCGGCTCACTCGCCACGGCGGTCTCGCAGCGGGGCAGCTGGGAGGACCACAACATCCTCGTATCCGGATCACCCGGCATGATCCGCGCGACCGTCGCCAAGCTACTCACGATCGGGGTTGATCTCTCCCGGATCAGCTACGACCCGTTCACCCTGGATTGAGATACCGTCGGCAGATGGAACTCAAGGTCCCGGTGACGGACGGACAAATCGAAGGATACCTCGCCGAACCGACCACGGAAGGCCCGCATCCGGCGGTGGTGATCATCCACGACGCGCTGGGGCTGAGCCAGGACGCGCGGCGCATCACCGACAGGTTCGCCGCCGAGGGCTACCTCGCGCTGAGCCCGGACCTCTACTCGCGGGGCGGCCGGTTCCGCTGCATCAAGAGCGTCTTCAAGGCCCTGAACGCCGGGCAAGGCCAGGCCTTCGACGACATCGAAGCCGCCAGGCAGCTACTCGCCGCGCGGCCGGACTGTTCGGGCAAGATCGGCGTCGTCGGCTTCTGCATGGGTGGCGGCTTCGCACTGGCCGCGGCCGGCCGCGATTTCGACGCTTCCGCGCCCTACTACGGCTTCCTGCCGAAGGACCTGTCCGTGCTCGACGACGCCTGCCCGATAGTGGCGAGCTTCGGCAAGAAAGACCTCACCCTGCGCGGCGTCGCCGCGAAGCTCGAAACCGAACTGACCAAGCGGGACCTCCCGCACGACGTCAAGGAATACCCGGACGCGGGACACAGCTTCGCGAACAAGTTCTCGGTGGGTCCGCTGAACGTGCTGCTGAAGGTGACAGGGTTCTCCTACCAGCACGAGGCCAGTGAAGACGCCTGGCGACGCGTGATGACCTTCTTCGGGACGCACCTGGCCACCGAGCCCAAGGCCTGACCCAGCGTGGCTCGTGAGTGGCTACAAGTGTTCTAACACTCGTAAACACTCACGACCGGCGTTTGGGTTTCCAGACGACGAGGGCGGTTTGGCGGTGCAGGGGGACGAGGTCCTTGCGGTAGGAGGCGTGCACGGCGGCCGCTGTCTGCTGGGCGACGGCGTACGCGCCCGCCAGTTCGTCGGTCAACTCGGCCAGCCGGGCCTGCAGGGCGTCGACCTGGTTCTCCAGTTCGATGATCCGCTTGATCCCGGCCAGGTTCACACCGTCCTCTTGGGACAGTCGCTGGACTTCGCGGAGCAAAGCGATGTCCCGCATGGAATACCGGCGCCCGCCGCCCGACGTCCGGCCCGGGGAAACCAGCCCGAGCCGGTCGTAGGACCGCAGGGTTTGGGCGTGCAGTCCGGAGAGCTGCGCCGCGACCGAAATCACGAAGACCGGCAGGTCTTCCTCGGCGCCATTCGGCAGCCCTCCGAACATGACACTCACCTACCCTTGAGCAACTCGGTGATTTCCGGACGTGGATCGTGCTCGGCCATCGCGGCGGCGTAGTTCTCCAAGGCTTCCTTCGCCTTGTCGTCCAATTTGGACGGTACGGCCGCCTGCAGAGTCACGTGCAGGTCGCCTTGTGAGCCGTCCCGCTTCGAGATTCCCCTGCCCTTGACGCGCAGGACCCGGCCGCTCGCCGTGCCCGGCGCCACCTTCAGCGAGACCTTGCCCTCCAGCGTCGGCACGGTGACCGTGCCGCCGAGGGCGAGTTCGGCGAAAGAGACCGGGATCGTGATCGTCAGGTCGAGATCCTTGCGCCCGAACAACGGGTGCGGCGCGACGTGCACGCGGACGTACAGATCGCCAGCCTGCGCTCCGCCACGGCCCGGTTCCCCTTGTCCCGCAAGGCGAATCCGCTGCTCGTCGCTGACCCCCGGCGGGATCCTGACGGTCAGCGTCCTCGTCCGGGTGCTGATGCCCTCGCCAGCGCATTCCGGGCAAGGGTCGTCGATGATCGTGCCACGGCCACGGCAGTCCCGGCACGGCTCCGAGAACGCGAACGCGCCCTGGCTCCGGCTGACCAGCCCAGACCCGCTGCAGGTCGGGCACGTGCGCGGGCTGGTGCCCGGTTTCGCGCCGTTGCCGCCACAGGTCGCACAGGTCGCGGGGCTCGACAGCCGCAGCGGCAGGGTCGCGCCCTTGACCGCTTCGACGAAGTCGATCCGGACGTCGGTCTCGACGTCCGCGCCGCGCTGCGGGCGGTTGGCCGTGGCACCGGCCGAACCGCGCCGGTTGAACAGCCCGCCGAGCATGTCGCCAAGCCCGCCGAAGCCGCCCTGCTGCTGCCCGCCACCGAACATGTCGCTGACGTCGAAGCCGCCCGCACCGCCACCGGGCGGGAAGCCGAAGCCCCCGCCGGCACCGGCGCCGAACAGGCGCTTGGCCTCGTCGTACTCCTTGCGCTTACCCGCATCCGAGAGCACGCCGTAGGCCTCGGAAACCGATTTGAACTTCTTCTCGGCCGAAGCGTTGCCCTGGTTGGCGTCGGGATGGTTCTCCTTCGCCAGCTTGCGGTACGCCTTCTTGATCTCGTCCGCGGTGGCGTCGGAGGAGACGCCCAACTCCCCGTAGAAGTCCTTACCGACCCATTCCCTGGCGCTCATCAGGCGTCCCCTCCTTCCGCGGTATTACTTGATGTTCTCATCGGCAATCGGCGCAGAAATATCGATCGGCAGCTCGCCCTCGACGGGCGCGTCCACCGGAGCGGCTCCCGGCTCGTGATCGGTCACGCCGACCAGTGCCGGGCGCAGCACCCGCTCGCCGAACTTGTATCCGGCGCGCATCACGACGGTCACTGTCGGACCGGCGACCTCGGGCGAGGTGTTGTGCTGCACGGCTTCGTGGACGCTCGGGTCGAAGGGGTCACCCTCCGTGCCGAACGCCTCGAGGCCGGAGCGCTGCAGGCTGCTGACGAGCTTGTCGCCGACAGCCTTGAACGCCCCTGTCAGGTCTCCGTGCCGACCGGCCCGCTCGAGATCGTCCAGCAACGGCAGCAGGTCGCTCACGACCGATGCCTTTGCCGAATCGACCACGGCGACCCGATCCCGCTCGATCCGCTTGCGGTAGTTGGCGTACTCCGCCTGTACCCGCTGCAGATCGGCGGTGCGCTCGGACAGCTGCCGCTCGAGATCGGTCAGGATTTCCTCGACGCCGGTGGTCGCCGTCACCGATTCGTCCACAATGGACTCACCAAGCGACGGGCCGCTGGCCGGGCCCCCCGAGCCGACGGGCGGCTCGGGGGCCTCGTGCGCGGGCCGCAGTTTTCCCGTCTCCGGGTCGATCCTGCGGAGATCCCGGACCACTAGCGGCTCTTCCGGCGCATCGCGTCCGGCTTCGTCGTAGTGTTCGGTCACTTCTTGCCATCCTCTGGCTTCTCGTCCTCGACGATCTCGGCGTCGACGACGTCGTCGGCCTTGTCCGAAGCACCGGTCGCGCCCGCACCGGCACCCGCAGTGGCGTCGTCCGCACCCGGCTGGGCGGCGTTGGCGTTCGCGTACAGCGCCGTGCCGAGCTCCTGCGAAGCGGTGTTCAGCTTCTCGATGGACTCACGGATCTTCGCCGAGTCGGTGCCCTTGAGGGCCTCGTTGGCGTCGTCGATGGCCGTCTTGACCTTGGCCTTGAGGTCGTCCGGGAGCTTGTCGTCGTTGTCCTTGACGAACTTCTCGGTCTGGTAGACCAGCGTCTCGGCCTGGTTGCGCGTCTCGGCCTCTTCGCGACGGGTCTTGTCCTCTTCGGCGTGCGCCTCGGCGTCCTTGACCATGCGCTCGATGTCGTCCTTCGGCAGCGCGGAGCCACCGGTGATCGTCATCGACTGCTCCTTGTTCGTGCCGAGGTCCTTCGCGAGGACGTGCACGATGCCGTTGGCGTCGATGTCGAAGGTGACCTCGATCTGCGGGATCCCCCGCGGTGCCGGCGGCAGGCCGGTCAGCTCGAACATGCCGAGCTTCTTGTTGTGCGCGGCGATCTCGCGCTCACCCTGGAACACCTGGATCTGCACCGACGGCTGGTTGTCGTCCGCGGTGGAGAAGATCTCCGAACGCTTGGTCGGGATCGTGGTGTTGCGCTCGATGAGCTTGGTGAACACGCCACCCTTGGTCTCGATGCCGAGCGAAAGCGGGGTGACGTCGAGGAGCAGAACGTCCTTGACCTCGCCCTTCAGCACGCCGGCCTGCAGTGCGGCGCCGACAGCGACGACCTCGTCCGGGTTCACGCCCTTGTTCGGCTCGCGGCCGCCGGTCAGCTCCTTGACGAGCTCGCTGACGGCCGGCATGCGGGTGGAACCACCGACGAGCACGACATGGTCGATGTCGCCGACGGGGATGCCCGCGTCACGGATGACGTTGGTGAACGGCGCGCGGGTGCGGTCGAGCAGGTCCGAGGTGATCCGCTGGAACTCGGCGCGGGTCAGCGTCTCGTCCAGGAACAGCGGGTTCTTGTCGCCGTCGACCGTGATGTACGGGAGGTTGATGCTGGCGCTGTTCGAGCTGGACAGCTCGATCTTCGCCTTCTCCGAGGCCTCACGGATGCGCTGCAGGGCCATCTTGTCTTTGGTCAGGTCGATACCCGAGGACGCCTTGAACTTGTCGACGAGCCAGGTGACGATGCGCTCGTCCCAGTCGTCACCGCCGAGGTGGTTGTCACCGGAGGTCGCGCGGACCTCGACGACGCCCTCACCGATCTCCAGCAGCGAGACGTCGAAGGTACCGCCACCGAGGTCGAAGACCAGGATGGTCTGCTCTTTTTCGCCCTTGTCCAGGCCGTACGCCAGCGCGGCGGCGGTCGGCTCGTTGACGATCCGGAGCACGTTGAGGCCGGCGATCTGGCCGGCTTCCTTCGTGGCCTGCCGCTGGGCGTCCTCGAAGTACGCCGGGACGGTGATGACCGCGTCGGTGATCTCTTCGCCCAGGTACGCCTCGGCGTCACGCTTGAGCTTCATCAGCACGCGGGCGCTGATCTCCTGCGAGGTGTAGGTCTTGCCGTCGATCTCGGTCTTCCAGTCCGTACCGATGTGCCGCTTGACCGACCGGATCGTCCTGTCGACGTTCGTGACGGCCTGGTTCTTCGCCGGCTGTCCAGTCAGCACTTCGCCGTTTTTGGCGAAGGCGACGATGGACGGGGTGGTACGGGATCCCTCCGAGTTGGCGATGACCGCCGGCTCGCCGCCCTCCAGGACGGCGACGACCGAGTTGGTCGTGCCGAGGTCGATGCCGACCGCTCGCGCCATGACTATTCCTCCTGCTTGTGTTGCTTTAATGGTCTTTGACCTGCGCAGTCCGCTGATACATGAGCGGGCCCTGCTCAAGTTCTATCCAGAGCTTGCCACTCTCGTCAAATCAGACTTGAGTGGACCCCGCTCAACCTTCTGATGGGCTCAACGAGTGATCCCCGGAAGTTGTTCCCGACGCCGCTGATCAGGCGTTCTTCACCGTGACGCGGCCCGTGTTCGAGCTCACATCCACCCAATTCGCCGAGCTCGGGTCCTGCGGCACGTCGACCGACGTCGAGCCGACGTCGGAGTGCGCGGACACCCGGTAGCTCGCCTGTGGCACGGCCACGGTCACCGCGCCGGTGTTCGCCTCGACCCGCACGCTGGCGGGTTTGCTGAGCCCGACGTTCACCCGTCCGGTACCGGCGGACACGGTGACCGCCCCGCTGATGCGCTCGAGCTTCACGTCACCGGTGCTGGACCGCAGGTCGGCACTCGCCGCGCGGTCGATGTCGATGCGGCCGGTGCCGACCGTGCCCGTCACGGCGAGCTCGCTCGGCAGGACCAGGTCGTACCGGACGCCGCAGTTGTTGTCGCAGCCGGCGAGGACCAGCGTGCCGCCTTCGAGCCGGTGCGTGGTGCCGGGACGATCGCCGCGGTAGGTCACCTCGCGGTGCAGCGACGCCGAAGCGCCGTCCTCGACCCGGACGTGCACGTCCCCGACCGGCAGGTCCAGCCGGACCGCGGTGATCGGCCCGGTGACCGCGTTGTCGTCGGCGAAGGTCTCGTCGTTGACCCACGAGGTGCAGCCGGTGATCAGCAACGCGGTGGTGGCTCCCAGCAAAAGGGCGCCAAGAAGCCGCTTTTCGTTTTTCCCCATGATGTTTCCCCTCAGAAAAGTGTTAGTGAGCTCAGGCCGCGCGAACGGTCACGTCGCCGCTGTCGGAGTCGACGCGGAGGAGCTTGGTGGCGGCGGAGTCGGTGGTGATGCCGATGTCACGGCTGCCGCTGTCGGTGGCGCCCTCGACGCGGTAGCGGTCCTGGGGCACGGTCAGCTCGACGTTCCCGCTGTCCGCGCGGGCCACCACGTCCTGGGCGACGTCGAGGCGCAGCGTCACCGAGCCGGAGCTCACCTGCGCGTCCACCTTGCCGCGCAGGCCGTCGCCGGTGATGTTCCCGGAATCGGCCCGCGCCATGACGTCCTGCCCGATGCCGTTGAGTTCGACGTCCCCCGAGTCCGCTTTGGCCGTAACGGCGCCGGCCACGTTGCGGATCTTCACATCGCCCGAGTCCGCGCTGACGTCCGCGCTCGCGACACCGTCGAGTTCGACGCCACCGGAGTCCACCTTGCCGGTGACCGTGGTGCCCTTGGGGACGACGACCTCGTACTTGACGTCGCAGTTCCAGCCGCAGCCCTCCAGCACGAGCTGGTTCCCGTCGACGCGGACGGTCTCACCGGGTTCGTTCCAGCGATACGAAACACGCTGGTGAACCGTGGTCGTGGTGACATCACCGGCACGGACGCTGACCGAGCTGTCGTTGTCGATCCGGACACTGCGCACCTGCCCGGTGAACTGGTTCTGCCGCTCGATGTCCGAGTCCGAAAAAGCGCCGAAAGCCATGACGACGCCGACGCCGATGAGTACGAGTCCGCCGATGGCCAATCCCGGGCGTGCCATGATGTGAGTCCCTCCAGCGCAGGTTTCTATGCGACAAGACGCTAAGACCCGGCGCACCCCGGACACATCGGGGTAACCCCCGTATTCATCCCTGAGACAGCGTCTCAGGGGGACAGGTCTTACTCTCCAACCCTGTCTCTTACTCTCGAACCCTGTCGGATTTCGTGACACAGGAGGATCCATGCCACAGTCACCCAACCCCTACGACTTCCTGCCGTCGGTGCCGAGCTTCGCCCTGCGCAGCAACGACATCTCCGAAGGCGAGACCCTGGCGACCCCGCAAGTGAGCGGAATCTTCGGCGCCGGTGGCGCGGACGTCTCACCGCAGCTGAGCTGGGACGGCTTCCCCGCGGAGACCAAGAGCTTCGCCGTCACCTGCTACGACCCGGACGCCCCTACTGCCAGCGGTTTCTGGCACTGGGCCGTGGCCGACATCCCCGTTTCGGTCACCGAGCTCGTTTCCGGCGCCGGCGACGCGAGCGGCTCCGGACTGCCAGAAGGGGCGATCACGCTGAAGGGCGACGGCGGCGTGTCCCAGTTCCTCGGCGCGGCCCCACCGGCGGGCCACGGACCACACCGCTACATTTTCGCGGTGCACGCATTGGACGTCGAGTCGCTGGGCATCGACGAGGGCGCGACACCGGCGTTCCTCGGCTTCAACATCTTCAGCCACGCGCTCGGCCGTGCGCTGCTCACCGGAATTTACGAAAATAAGGGATAACGCTTTCCGCGAGATGTCGACATCCGACGTGAAGCTGCGCAAGATGTCGGCATCTCGTTCCACGTAGGCTGTGTTTCCAGAAGTTGATTGGCCCCGGAGGTGCGCCGCAGTGCCCCAGCAGGACGAGAATTCCCGGGAGCCCAGTGGGTTGATCGGATCGGCACAACGCGCGTTGCGGGTGCTGGAAATCGTCGCCGCGGAAGGCGACGGGATCACCGCGAAAGCCATCGCGAGGCGTGCGGACTACAAGCTTTCGACCACGTACCACCTGTTGAACACGCTGGTACACGAGGGATATCTGATCCGGCTCGGCCACGGGCGGGGTTTCGGGCTCGGCTACAAGGTCGGCGGGCTGTACAACCGGCTGTCCGACGAGCTCGACGTCGACGACACGACCCGCGACGAACTCCGCCTGCTGCACCAGCGAGGACAGGCCGCCGCGTACTACACGGTCTTCCGTGACACCCAGGTCGTCGTCGCGGCCGTCGCCGACTCGGCGGAGTTCCCGCGTGCCAAGCCGATCGACTTCGGTTTCCACGAAGCCGCGCACGCGACGGCGTTCGGCAAGGCGATGCTGGCATCGCTCCCAGGCCGCGAACGGCTCGACTACTTCGCCGGGGCCGGCATGCAGAAACTGACCGCCCGCACCACGGTCCGGCTGCGCGACCTGGACTTCGAGCTCGACCAGGTGGCGCGATCCGGGGTGGCGATGGAGATCGAGGAGTTCCGCCCCGAGATCGCCTGTGTGTCGGCGCCCATTTTGGACACCGCGAACCGGGTCGTCGGCGCGGTGGCGTTCTCGGTGCCCGCCAAGGAATTCCAAGAGCGGCGCTGGGCGCTGGAACGCACCGTGCGCGCGGGCGCGGCCCGGTTCTCCCGGCTGCGCGCGATCACGGAAGTGAGTCTTAACGAGGCTTAGCGGGAACAGGCCGCTGTGGACAGGAACGTCCACAGCGGCCTGTCGCGTGTTTCTCCTTTAGCCCCACTGGTATTTGAGGTACTTCCCGTCGAGGGTGACCACGACGCGCTCGCCAGAGGGATCTTCACGGCGGTCCACGTCGATCTTGAAGTTGATGGCGCTCATGATCCCATCACCGAACTTCTCGTGGATCAATTCCTTTATGGTCGGTCCGTAGACCTGCAAGACCTCGTAGAACCGGTAGATCGTCGGATCGGTCGGCACGACGTCTTCGAGCGCGCCGCGGGTCGGCTGCGCCTGGAGCGCAGCGATGACGTCGTCACCTAGTTCGAGGACCTGAGCGGCGGTTTCGGCCTGCGCCTTGCTCATCGGGTGCTGACCGAGCAGCGCCGAGGTGGACCAGGCGAGCGGCGCGTCGATCGTCTCGGCCAGCTGCGCCCACGTGAGTCCGAGCCTGGTCTTCGCTTCGAGCACGGCCTGACCGGCGTCCTTCTTCGTGATCATACGAATACTGTATGTGCTAGTGGGGCTTCAGCAAATAGTCGACGATCGGGCGAAGTTCCTCGGCCGTCGGCGGTTCGTCGTCGATCAGGCCCTGGATCAGCAGCCCGTCGATCCCCGCCAGGAACGCCCGGAACGCCACTTCGTCGTCGTGCCGGACCATCGACGTCAGGACGTCCAGCCAGCGCCGTGCGGCGGGCCTCAGCTCCGGGCGCCGGGCCGCCAGCAGGTACAGCTCGTACTCGGCCATCGTGCGGCCACGGCTCGGCCCGATCGCCTCGGCGAGCAGCCCGGCGACCTCCTCCGCGCCCCGGGAGCCGCGCGAACGGGCCCGGTCGATCATCCAGTACACCTCGGTCGCCATGTCCCGCGCGCACGAGATGAGGGTCGCGACCAGAAGGTCGTCGAGGCTCGAGAAGTGATACGTCGTCGAGGTCGTGGGCACGCCGGCTTCGGCGGCCACCGTGCGATGCGTGACCCCGGCGACGCCCTCGCGCTCGATCACCCGCAGCGCAGCCGCGATGAGTTCCTCACGCCGCTTTTCCCCGCGGGCCTTGCGCCCGTCTACCTGGATTTTCACTGTGCGCTCCCAGCCTGGACTATCTGGACGATCGTCCCATAACCTACGAGTCGTGCGCCACATCTCTGGGACTTAGGATCCGCTAATCGGTTACTGATGAGTACGCGGCGTTACGCTCCCCAAACTGAAGACCCCAACCGAAAACCGAAAAAACACCACCACATCCGGACGAAAGGCACCCGATCATGGGCGCTGTACAGCTCACGCTCGGCCTGATCGCGGTCGCGGTCAGCGTCGTCGCCTGGAGCATGTTCGTACTGACGGTCCTGCGGATGATCCGCACGATCCGCCTCGGCCAGCCGGACGCGACCCGCAACGGGCCGTTCGCGCCGAGGCTCAAGACCATGATCAAGGAGTTCGCCGCGCATACGCGCATGGCGAAGGTCCGTTCGGTCGCGCCGTGGCACTGGATGGTGATGTGGGGCTTCCTGATCGGCTCGCTGGCGCTGTTCGAAGCCTACGGCGAGGTGTTCGTCCCGACCTGGGGCTGGCCGATCCTGGAGGACTGGTCGCTCTGGAGCCTCCTGATGGAGCTGCTCGGCGTCGGCACCGTCGTCGGCGGGATCGCGCTGGCGATCATCCGCCAGCGCAACCATCCGCGCCGCGCGGACCGGCAGTCGCGCTTCTCCGGGTCCGACTTCAAGGCCGCGTACTTCGTCGAAGCCGTCGTGATCATCGAGGGCCTCGGCATCCTCGGTGTGCGGGCCGCGAAGTCCGCCATGGGCGTGCACGAGACGCCGACCTGGGCCGCGTTCGTCACCAACCCGATCGGCGACCTGCTGCCGTCGAGTGCCGCGTTGGTGTCGGTCTTCGCGTTCGTCAAGCTGATGAGCGCGGTGGTGTGGCTGTACGTCGTCGCGAAGAACATGACGATGGGCGTCGCCTGGCACCGGTTCAGCGCGTTCTTCAACATCTACTTCAAGCGTGAGGCCGACGGCGGTGTCGCGCTCGGCGCGCTCAAGCCGATGATGAGCAACGGCAAGGTCCTCGACCTCGAGGAAGCGGACCCGGACGAGGACACCTTCGGCGTCGGCAAGATCGAGGACTTCAGCTGGAAGGGCTGGCTCGACTTCTCCACCTGTACCGAATGTGGCCGTTGCCAGTCGCAGTGCCCCGCGTGGAACACCGGGAAGCCGTTGTCCCCCAAGCTCCTGATCACCCAGCTGCGGGACCACGCCTACGCCAAGGCGCCGTACCTGCTGGCAGGCGGCAAAAAAGACATGGCAGGCGACGAGATCGGCCTGCCGGACAACTCGCACGCCGGGATCGACGTCCTCGCGATGGCCGAGGCCGAGCGCCCGCTGATCGGCGGCATCGGCGAGCTCGGGGTCATCGACCCCGAGGTGCTGTGGTCCTGCACCAGCTGCGGCGCGTGCGTCGAGCAGTGCCCGGTGGACATCGAGCATGTCGACCACATCGTCGACATGCGGCGCTATCAGGTGATGATCGAGTCCAACTTCCCGAGCGAGCTCAACGGGATGTTCAAGAACCTCGAGAACAAGGGCAATCCCTGGGGGCAGAACGCCAAGGACCGTCTACAGTGGACTGAAGAGCTCGACTTCGAGGTCCCGGTGTTCGACGGCGAACTCGCCGACGAGACCGAATACCTCTTCTGGGTCGGCTGCGCCGGCGCGTTCGAGGACCGCGCGAAGAAGACCACGCGGGCCGTCGCCGAGCTGCTGCACATGGCCGACGTCAAGTACACCGTGCTCGGCTCGGAAGAGACCTGCACCGGTGACCCGGCCCGCCGCGCGGGCAACGAGTTCCTCTTCCAGATGCTCGCGCAGCAGAACGTCGAGGTGCTGAACTCGGTTTTCGAAGGCCGGGATCCGTTGAAGCGCAAGGTGGTCGTCACCTGTGCGCACTGCTTCAACACACTGGCGAACGAGTACCCGGAACTCGGCGGGCAGTTCGACGTCGTGCACCACACGCAGTTGCTGAACCGGCTGGTGCGGGAGAAGCGGCTCATCCCGATCGCCCCGATCGCCGAGGACGTCACCTACCACGACCCGTGCTACTTGGGCCGGCACAACAAGGTCTACGACGCGCCGCGTGAGCTCGTCGGCGCTTCCGGTGCCACGCTGCGGGAAATGCCGCGGCACGCCGAGCGGTCAATGTGCTGTGGTGCCGGTGGCGCGCGGATGTGGATGGAAGAGAAGATCGGCAAGCGCATCAACGTCGAACGCGTCGACGAAGCGCTCGGCACCGCACCGTCGAAAATCGCGACGGGCTGCCCGTTCTGCAAGGTGATGCTGAACGACGGTCTCACCGCACGGCAGAGCGAAGGGGTCGCGAGCGAGAAGGTCGAAATCGTCGACGTCGCGCAGCTGTTGCTGACGGCCGTGAAGCGCAAACCGGAGCCCTCGCCGCGACCAGAACCCGAGCCATCGGAAACCTCGCCCACGCCGTAGTTTTCGCTGGTCAGACAACAAGGGACCTTCCTCAAGGGAGTTTGTGAGGAAGGTCCCTTTTGGCCCAGTGCGGTGAAATCCATTGCGGAGAAGCACAAACGCCGGAAAGATCACCGTATGGCAGCTACGTTCGAGGAGTTTCTCGTTGAGGCGGAAGCAGAGCCGGTAGAGGGCTGGGACTTCTCATGGTTCGACGGCCGGGCCACCGAGGAGCGTCCGTCGTGGGGATACTCCGGACTGCTCGGCGAGCGGATGGCCAAGGCCACCGCCGCACTCGACCTCCAGACGGGTGGCGGTGAGGTCCTCGCGCGGATCCCGCATCCGCCGAAACTGCTGGTGGCCACCGAAGGCTGGCCCCCGAACGCGGAAGTCGCCCGCCACAACCTCGCCCCGCTGGGTGCCACCGTCGTCGAAGTCCCCGAGGACGCCGACCTCCCGTTCGCCGACGAGTCGTTCGATCTCGTCGTCAGCCGTCACCCGATCGTCGCGAACTGGGACGAGATCGCGCGTGTACTGCGACCGGGCGGAACCTATCTCTCGCAGCGTGTCGGCGCGGGTTCGAACCGTGAGCTTTCCGAAGCCATGATGGGCCCACTGCCCCCGATCGACGAGAACAGCACCCGCAAAACCGCGGCCGCCGCCGAAGCCGCGAATCTCACGGTGGTGGACCTGCGAGAGGAATCGCTGCGCGTGGTGTTCGACGACATCGGTGCGGTGGCGTACTTCCTGCGCAAGGTGCTGTGGACCGTGCCCGGCTTCACCATCGACAAGTACCGCCCGCAACTAGCCGAGCTGCACAAGAAAATCGTCGACGAAGGCCCGTTCGTAGCGCATTCGAAGCGGTTCCTCATCGAGGCGCGCAAACGCTAGTGATCCACCGTTCGGCCCACCTGGCAGCAGCCGAAGAAGGCTTCTACCGCAACGCTTTCAACCATCCCTCGGCGACCGAACTGCTTCTGGAACCTGGCGGACAACACGAAAGCGGCGAAGTCGCGCTGTGCGGGATCGACCCGTTGACCCAGATCGACCACTCCACACTGAAGACCCGAGCCGCGGCCGACGCCGTCCTGATCGTCGACGGGATTTTCGCCTTCCGGCCGGAGATCAACCACCACTGGGACCTGGACCACCCCTCCATCGCGAACAGGACCCAGCCGAACGTCGCTGGCCGTCCGGGGTCGTGAGTGGCAACAAGTGTTCTAACACTCGTAAACACTCACGAGCCACCCACCCAGCCTTTCTGTGTCTCCATTGTGGACATCAATCACCATCCACCCTGATTGGCCGATAGCCGTCGGCCGGTTGATCTGGAACTATGAGCCGCTCGCGAAGGGCTTGGTGGGGTAGACAGCTGGCGTATCCTGATTACTCCTTGTCGTCGTCGCCGCCTACAAGGTCAGTTCTTGACGAGCCGAAAAGGGGCGACGACATGCGCGAGGACCGCGATCCGCAGCAGACCGACGAGCCTGTGGTCGGGATGTCCGGGGCGCGGTTCCCTTCCGCCAAACAGCGTAAGAAACTCCAGATCCCGGAGCCTGAACCGATCCCGGTCAGGCGCCATCGTGCCGCCGAGCCCGACGCGTCGCCGGTGGGCCGCGCCGGCGCGAGGTTCCCGTCGAGCAAGGTCATCGAGCGCCTGGAAGAACCAGCGCCGCAACCGCCGCCGCCGACGTACGAGCACGTGGCCGAGACGCCGTACGTGCCCGTCCAGCCCGGTCGGCCGAACTTCCCTCTCGACCCCGAGCCCGAGGTGCACGAGATCGGGCCGCGGACACTCGTGCGACCGTACGTCCTCACGAAGGGCCGCACGAAGTCGAGTCGTCATTTGGCGATCGAAACGCTCATTTCCGCCAAATCGGACGCTTCTCACTGGCACGCCTCGGAAATCACCGGTGAATTCAACTCGGTGCGCAGTCTCTGCCGTTATCCCCGTTCGGTGGCGGAGGTCGCCGCGCTGCTGAGTGTCCCGCTCGGCGTCGCCAGGGTCCTCCTCTGCGACATGGCTGACCTGGGGTTGGTCAGCGTGCACGACACGGCCACCAACGGCGACGGCCGGCCCGCGATCGCGCTGATGGAACGGGTACTGCACGGCCTGCGCCGCCTTTAGTCCCACACTACGATCACCGCGTGACCGAGGAAAATGAATCCGGCGAAAGCACGCTGACGGTTTTGCTGGCCGGTGGCGTGAATCTGGCGATCGCCATCATGAAGCTGGTCGCCGGGATCATCACCGGGTCCGGCGCGATGCTCTCGGAAGCCGCCCACTCGGTCGCGGACACCATCACCGAGGTGCTCCTGCTGACGGCGTTGCGCCGCTCGGAACGGCCCGCGGACCGTAAGCACCCGTTCGGCTACGGCAAGGAACGCTACTTCTGGTCGCTGCTCGCCGCGGTGTCGATCTTCGCCTCCGGCGCGATGTTCTCGTTCTACGAGGGCTTCTCGACGGTGTTCGGCGAGCCGGACGAGCAGACCAGCCCGATCGTCGGCTACATCGTGCTGGCGGTCGCGTTCGCCTTGGAATCGGTGTCGTGGATGCAGGCGCTGCGGCAGGTCCGCAAGGAGTCCGCGGCGGCGAACCGCTCGATGGCCGGCTACCTGCGCACGATCGACGACCCGGCGCCCAAGACCGTGCTGTTCGAGGACTCGGCCGCGCTGGTCGGCCTGCTGCTCGCGTTCGCCGGGATCGGGCTGCACCAGCTGACCGGCTCACAGGTCTGGGACGGCCTCGCGTCCATCGCGATCGGCGTGCTGCTGGCCGTCGTGGCGTACGCACTCGGGCGGACCAATCGGGGCCTGCTGATCGGGCGCCAGGCGGATCCGAGCATCGTCCGCGGGATCCACCAACTGCTCTCGTCGGCGCCGGAGATCGAGGTCGTCGTCGACCTGCAGACCATGCTGATGGGGGCCGACCAGATCCTCGTGTGCACCCGCGTCGACTTCGACGACTCCCTGGGCGCCGCGGACGTCGAACGTGCCTGTGTGCGCCTCGCGGGCGAGCTGGAGACGACCTTCAACGACGTGACCGAAGTGTTCATCGAGCCGGTTCCGCGCACCGATCCCGAGCTGCGCGCGACCGTCCTCCAGCGTTATGGCGACATCACCGCCCGCTGGGGTCAGTAGCCGAAGTCCTGCGTCCAGTACCAGCCGGAGGTCGCGACGCCGACGCCGATCTTGGTCAGGCTGCAGTTGAGGATGTTCGCGCGATGGCCACTGGAGTTCATCCACATGGTCATCGTCTGAGACGCCGTGGTCGAGCCCTTGGCGATGTTCTCCGCGCCGGGGCGCGAGTAACCGGCCGCCTTGATGCGCTGGTCGAACGTCACGCCTTCGGGAGTCGTGTGCGAGAAGTAGTTCCGCTGGGACATGTCGGCGCTGTGGCTCGCCGCCGCTTTCGCGAGATGGATCTCCGAGGTCATCGGCGCGCAGCCGGCCTTGGCCCGCTCCGCGTTGACCAGGTCGACGACCTGGCCTTCCCGTGAGCTGTCACCGGTGGTCTTCGGCGCGGCCGGCGGCGGGGTGGACGACGAAGTCGGCGGGGTTTCTTCCGCCGGCGGCGCCGGCGTGTCGGAGGAAGCCGGCGGGACCTCGGAACTCGGCGTGCCCGGCTCTGTCGAAGGCGCCGGTGTCGCGTCGCTCGTCGTCGGCCGATCCTTGGCCGGGTCGAGCGGATCCGAGGAGCTCGGGGAGAGCTTCGACAGCGAATCTTCGGCGCCCTGGCCCGCTTCGGCGGGGTTGGGCAACGCCAAGGCGGCATTACTGACCGTGTTCGACTTGCCGGGGTCGTTCAGCGTCAAATACCCACCAGCGGCGGACAACCCGCCAACCAGCACGCTCATCGTCACGAGGAGCAACCGGCTTCTTGCACTAATGGGGGACACGGTGGGAAAAACTATCACGAACGAGTTACGACGCGGAACCTGGCCATGCCCGATTTCGGACTATGCCGAGGTCAGACGCAGGACATATTCGACGTGGAGCTGTCGCAGAAGCGCCGCAGGCCCCTTTCCGAGGAACTCCAACGCCTCCGAGGCGGGCACGACACTCGGGTTCGTGACCGCGTAGGTCCGGCCGCGGTGCACAAGCTTGCCGCCGCCCGACGCCGCGAGATTGCGGAGCCAGTCGCGTTCGGGGCCGTACATCAACATCACGGCGAACCCGCCCGGCGCGGCATAGACGTTGACCGGGGTCCGGTACGGCTTACCCGACCGGCGGCCGGTGTGCTCGACGATCCCGAAGCCCGGCAGCCTGCCCGCCCACAACCGCTGGATCGGGTTGGTGACGTACCGGTTGATCCTGGCCAGCCGCTCGGGTAGACGCACACCTCCACGATAGCCTTGCCCCAAGAACTGAATCAGTGGTTCACTTCTTGGGTGGCCTACCGCCGAACCCCGCAAGTCCAGGCCAGACTGGACGCCCAGCAAGCGACGATCTTCGACGCCGCGGTGGAACTGCTGGCCGAACGCGGGTACGCGGGCTGTTCCGTGGCCGCGGTGGCGGCGAAAGCCGGGATCGCGACGGGCAGTGTGTACCGCTACTTCCCCAGCAAGGCCGCGCTGGTCGTCGAGCTGTTCCGGGTCGTCGTGGCCCGCGAGGTCGCGGCTGTCGAAGAGGCGTCGATGCGGCCCGGTGACGCCACCGAACGGGTCGTCGCCGTGCTAGAGACATTCGCCCACCGTGCGATGAAGGCGCCACGCCTGGCGTACGCCCTGCTCGCCGAGCCGGTCGACGCACCCGTCGAAGCCGAGCGGCTGGTGTTCCGGCGGGCGTTCCGTGACGTCGTCGCCGCGCGGATCGAGGAAGGGCTCCGCGCCGGGGTCCTCCCGCCGCAGGATGCCCAGCTCACCGCCGCCGCGCTGGTCGGTGCCACCGCCGAGGTGATGATCGGCCCGCTCACGTCCGAAGGCCCGAGCACCTTTCCGGACCTCTGCACCTTCACCGTTCGCGCCCTAGGAGGACCCGTTGTCCACCACCCATGAAGTCACCAACCAGGTCCCGATCCTCGTCGGTCATGACGTCGCCGAAGACCCGGCGCTGCTCGAAAGCCTGCGGCGCGAAGGCGGAGGCTGGGCCGAGGAAGACGTCCACGCGCTCGGCAAGCTGGCCGGGGGCGAGCAGGCGCAGGAGTGGGGCCGGGTCGTCAACGAGAACCCGCCGAAGCTGCGCACCCACGACCGCGTCGGGAACCGGATCGACGAGGTCGAGTTCCATCCGTATTGGCACGACCTGATGGACGTCGCCGTCTCCAACGGCATCCACGCGGCGCCGTGGCGGGACGACCGCGCCGGCGCGCATGTCGCCCGCGCGGCGAAGATGTACGTCTGGGGCCAGGTCGAAGCCGGCCACAGCTGCCCGATCTCGATGACCTACGCGGCCGTTCCCGCACTGCGCCACAACGCCGAACTCGCCGCGAGGTACGAGCCGCTGCTGGCATCGGGCGTGTACGACTACGGCCTGCGCGAGCCCAGCACCAAGCGCGGGCTGATCGCGGGCATGTCGATGACCGAGAAGCAGGGCGGCTCGGACGTCCGCGCGAACACGACCACCGCGGTGCCCAGCGGCGACGGAAGTTACGTGCTCACCGGGCACAAGTGGTTCACCTCCGCGCCGATGTCGGACATGTTCCTGACGCTGGCGCAGGCGCCCGCCGGACTCTCGTGCTTCCTGCTGCCGCGCGTGCTTCCGGACGGGACGCGGAACAGGATTCACTTGCAGCGCCTCAAGGACAAGCTCGGCAACCGGTCCAACGCGTCCGCCGAAATCGAGTACGACGGCGCTGTCGGCTGGCTGATCGGCGAAGAAGGCCGGGGCGTGCGGACCATCATCGACATGGTCAACATCACCCGCCTCGACTGCGTACTCGGCAGCGCGTCCGGCATGCGCTACGGCGTCGTCCGCGCCGCGCACCACGCCACGCACCGCAGCGCGTTCGGCTCGCCGCTCGTCGAACAGCCGTTGATGACCAACGTCTTGGCCGATCTCGCGATCGAGTCCGAGGCCGCTTCCACGGTCGCGATGCGACTCGCCGGAGCGACGGACCGGGCGGCCGCGGGTGACGCGCAGGAAGAGGCGTTCCGGCGGCTCGGGCTCGCGGTGACGAAGTACTGGGTCTGCAAGCGCGCGCCTTCGCACGCCGCCGAAGCGCTGGAATGCTTGGGTGGCAACGGTTACGTCGAAGAGTCGCAGATGCCGAGGCTGTACCGCGAGGCGCCGCTTTCGTCCATTTGGGAGGGTTCCGGCAACGTCGCCGCGCTGGACGCCCTGCGCGCGATGGGGAAGCAGCCCGAGTCGGTCGAAGCGTTCTTCACCGAAGTCGGCCGGGCCGCCGGCGCTGACGCCCGCCTCGACGACGCCACCACCAGGCTCCACAAAGAACTGTCCAACTTCGACGATCTCGAATACCGCGCGCGGCGCGTTGTCGAGTCGATGGCGTTGGTACTGCAGGGTTCCCTGCTCGTCCGGCATTCGCCGCACGCCGTCGCCGACGCGTTCTGCGCGTCCCGCTTCGGCGGCGACTGGGGTGTCGCCTTCGGCACCCTGCCGCCGGGCGTCGACACCGCGTCGATCACCGCCCGGACGGCAAGCCTTTAGGCGACGTCCTCCAGCGCGGTCCCCTTCGTCTCCTTGATGAACTTGACGACGAAGGGGATCGACAGGAGCGCGAACGCGGCGTAGATCGCGTACGTCACGCTCAGGTTCCACTCGCCCATGCTCGGGAAGCTGACCGTGACGATCCAGTTCGCGACCCAGTTCGCCGCGGTGCCCACGGCCAGTGCCGCACCACGGATCCGCATCGGGAACATCTCGCCGAGCAGCACCCACAGCATGACGCCCCAGGACAAGGCGAACGACAACACGAAGATGTTGGCGAACACCAACGCGATCGGCCCCCACGCGCCCGGCAGGCTCAGCTCGCCGTTGACCTTGTCGGCGTGGCCGAAGGCGAACGCGGCGACACCGAGTCCGATCACCATCCCGACGGAACCGATGAGCAGCAACGGTTTCCGGCCGACCCGGTCGATGAACGCGATCGCGATGAACGTACCGAGGATGTTGATCGCCGGGCTCACCAACGAAATCAGCAGCGAATCGGTGTTCTGGCCGACCGAATGCCACAGCGTGTCGGAGTAGTAGAAGATCACGTTGATGCCGACGAACTGCTGGAACACCGCGAGCGCGATCCCGATCCAGACGATCGGCAGCAGCCCGAACCGGCCGCCGCGCAGGTCGCTGACCTTGGACTTCGTTTCGGAGCGCAGCCCACGCTGGATGTCGGCGAGCTTGGCGTCGGCGACGTCCTCACCTTCGATGTCGGCGAGCACCTTGCGGGCCCTGGCGAGTTTGCCGATGGAGATCAGGTAGTGCGGTGACTCGGGAATGATCGACGCGAGCACGAAGTACAAGACCGCCGGAATCGCCGCGGCGCCCAGCATCCATTGCCAGGACTCGACAAACCCGAGCATGCCGTTGATGTCGTGCGTGCCGTCCGCGCGCACCGGCGAAATATCCTTGATGACCCAGTTGACCAACGCGGAAACGCCGATACCCAGCACGATCGCGAGCTGTTGCAGGGAAGCCAGCCGACCGCGGTAAGCGGGCGGTGCGACCTCGGCGATGTAGGCCGGGCCGATCACCGATGCGACACCGATGGCGATACCGCCCACGACCCGCCAAAGCGCCAGATCCCAGACACTGAACGGAAACATCGCGCCGATCGCGCTGACGAAGAACAGTGCCGCCGCGAGCTGCATGGTGCGGATGCGCCCGATCTTGTTGGACAGCAACCCGCCGAACCACGCGCCGACCGCGGACCCGATGAGCGCGCTCGACACCGTCAGCCCGGTGACGGCCTCGCCGACGCCGAATTGCTGGCGGATCCCGATGACCGCGCCGTTGATGTTCGAGCTGTCGTAGCCGAACAGGAAGCCGCCGACGGCGGCCGCCCCGGCGATGAAGATCACGTGCGCGAGATGCTGCTCGTTCGCACGCTCGCTCGTCGACGTACTGCTGCTCACACCGGTGCCGCCTTAGCTTCGGAAATCGATCATCAGTACGTACCAACTTCCGACATGGTCTAAACCATGCCGTACCAGTTGGTGACGTGGCCCACCGGACGCTACCCGCCGGAAGTGATCTTCGCTGTCGCCCGATGGTTGATCTCCGCGCCCACGGTGACGAAGTCGATGATCGCCCGGAGCTGGTCCTCGGTGTACTTCTGGCAGTGCTCGACGGTGGCGGAAATCAGGTAGTCCCAGAGCGGCGCCGACGCGGTGGCGCGCTCGGCGTCGAACTCCACGAGCACTTTGCGGCGATCGTCCGGATGCGGCTTCCGGTGGACCATCCCCTTGCGTTCCAGCCGATCGATGAGCGCGGTGACGGACGCGGGCGCGAGCCCGGAATGCCGCGCGAGCTCCTTGGGCGTGAGCGGGCCCAGCCGCGCGAGGTAGTCCGCCGTCTTCATGTCCGACGGCGAAAGCCCCGCCAGCGCGGCGATCGCCGCGTGGAACATGACCGTCTCGGTGGACATCACGCGCGACGCGTCGAGCAGGTCCTGGATGAGTTTCGCCTTCGTACTTGACACGCCCATGAGCTTAACCCACTATTTAGTTCGGCAGAACGAATTAGTTTCTAAGATACTCTCCTGGAGAGATACTATGCGAAGAGCACTGGTCATCGGAGGTGGCATCGCGGGCACGGTCACCGCGATCGCCCTGAAGAAAGCGGGCCTGGACCCGGTCCTCTACGAGGCCTACGACCGGACGGCCGACGGTGTCGGCGCGTACCTGACACTGGCCGTCAACGGGCTGGACACCCTCGGCGAACTCGGCCTCAAGGATGTCGTCCGCGCCAAGGGCTTCGACACCCCGCGGATGGCGATGATCCTGGGGAACGGCAAGAAGGTGGCCGAGTTCCCGCTCGGCGGCCCGACCGCGACAGGCACGGTCAGCCAGACGATCATCCGCTCGGAGCTGTACATCGCGCTGCGCGACGAGGCCGTTCGCCAAAGCGTCACCGTCGAATACAACAAGCGGCTCACCGGCGCTTCGCCTCATGGCGAGGGGGTTCGCGCGGAGTTCGCGGACGGCACCACCGCCGACGGCGACCTGCTGATCGGCGCCGACGGCCTGCGCTCCCAGGTCCGCCGGATCATCGACCCCGAGGCCCCGGCCGCGCGCCATCTCCCGATGCTGAACACCGGCGGTTTCGCCGAAGGAATCAGCGTCGACACCGAGCCCGGCGTGATGAACATGGTCTTCGGCAAGCGGGCGTTCTTCTGCTACTTCCGGCACCCGAGCGGCCAGGTCGGCTGGTTCGCGAACCCGCCGCGCAAGGTCGAGCCGACCGGCGCGGAACTGGCGGCGATCTCACCCGAGGACTTTCGTGCGGAACTCGTCGAACTCTTCGCGGCGGACCGGACCCCAGCCGTCGACATCATCAACGCGACGCCGGAGATCTACCCGCCCTGGGTGACCTACGACTTCCCGAACGTGCCGACCTGGCACACCGACCGCATGATCATCGTCGGCGACGCCGCGCACGCCGTCTCACCGGCGTCCGGCCAGGGCGCGTCGATGGCGATCGAAGACGCCGTCACCCTGGGCCGTTGCCTGCGCGACATCGCCGACCTCCCGCAAGCACTCGCCGCCTACGAAAGCCTGCGCCGCGAGCGGGTGGAAGCCATGGTGCGGCAGGGAAAGCGCAACGGCAGCGGCAAGGTGGTCGGCCCGGTGGGGCGGGTGGTCCGGGACTTCTTCCTCACGGTGGTCCTCAGCAAAATGGCCGGGAAAAAGGACCCGAACGAGTGGGCGTGGAACCACCGGATCACCTGGGACGAACCCGTGAAGATTTAGCGCCAGGTGTCGACGCGGTGGAAGTTCAGGTACGCCTTGCTCGGCGTCGGGCCGCGCTGCCCCTGGTAACGCGACCCGGCCTGGGTCGAGCCGTACGGGAACTCGGCGGCGCTGGTCAGGCGGAACAGGCACAGCTGGCCGATCTTCATGCCCGGCCACAGCGTGATCGGCAGATTGGCCACATTGGACAGTTCCAGCGTGATGTGGCCGGTGAAACCGGGGTCGATGAACCCGGCGGTGGAGTGCGTCAGCAGCCCGAGACGGCCCAGCGAGGACTTGCCCTCGAGCCGGCCCGCGAGGTCGTCGGGCAGCGTGACCTTCTCGAAGGTCGAGCCCAGCACGAACTCGCCGGGGTGGAGGACGAACGGGTCCTCGCCCTCCTTCTCGACCAGCGACGTCAGCTCGTCCTGCTGCAGCTGCGGGTCGATATGGGTGTACTTCGAGTTGTCGAAGACACGGAAAAAGCGGTCGAGCCGGACGTCGATGCTGGACGGTTGCAGCATCACCGGGTCGAACGGTTCGACCCCTAGACGGCCGGAGTCGAGCTCTTTACGGAGGTCACGGTCACTGAGCAGCACGCCCGACAGCCTAGGTCGTGTCCTGTGAGTCTGTTCGATGGGCTTCGTGATCCAGACCGCGAACGTGACTTACAGGACACGGCCTAAGCGGCGCGCATGTGCTGGGCGTAGGTGGTATCGGGCGAGAAAATCCGGCCGAGCCGCTTGACGTAGGTCCGCCTGCCCGCGCGGCCGATGCGCTCCTGCAACGCGGTGGCGCCCGGGATGAACGGCCGGAACGTCTCCGATGCGAAGTTCACCCCCGCGACGGCCAGGATCGCCAACTGCGCGACCGGGTCGTTCGGCAACTCAAGGAAATCGGCGTTCGCCTTGCCGAGCACCAGCCGGCTGATCGAGGAATGCACCCGCACGGAAACGTGCGACAACACCTTGCCGACCGCACCCCGCCCCTCGCCGACGCCACCGTGCGTCTTGAGCAGCGCCTTGGCGAGCCGCTTGGAGTCGTCGTCCGGGATGAACTCGGTGGCCGCGAGCAGCCACAACATGCGCCACGCGTCCTCCTCGTCCGCCGGGAGCAACTCCTCGTCGACCCCCATCAACCAGCCGACGTACCGCCACAGATGCAAGATGTCCGCCCGCTCACGATCGGAATACCGGACCCCGAGCAGTTGCGTCCCGAACACGAAAACCAACGAGAACAGCAGCAACGTCCCCGTCGTCTGCACCTGATTGATCGGCCGGTCCCAGGCCGCGTAGTCCCAGTCGTCGCGCCCGTTCATCGCCTTGCGGACATGCGCGTGCACCAACCGGACCCGCAACGCGGACGCGTACCCCTTCTTGCCGTGCTTCAGGGTCCCCGGCGTGGTGACGTCGATCCACCAGGTCGCGGTCTCGACAAGCCGCTTTGTCGCCATGAACTCGATCTCACCGGTCGCCACCAGCGCCTTCGTCGCCCGCGACGCGAGGTACCCGCCCATCAGCGACATGTCGGCGAGCGGAAACAGCCCGAGCAACCCCGTCCGCGTGATCGCCCTCGCCCCGCGCTCAAGCCGGGCATTGTCGACCCAATACGGCGTCGCCTCGACGTCCCGGAAGAACGCGACAAGCTCCGCCGACGGACTCTCAAGCGCGCCGATGCCCTCGGCGAGCGCACGCTCGAACAACTTGCGCCCCTCACCCGCGGGCTGCGCGTACATCCACGCCACCACCGCATCCGCCAACGGATCCTCAGCCTGCGCGAACCCACGTAGCCACTCGACCTGCGGCGCCGTGACGCGGACGTCGCCCTCGGCGAACAACCGCGACGCGAGCCGGAAACCGCCCTGCCGGAACAGCTCGGGGTCGGGAAGACGCTCATCCATGAGCCCACCTCGCAAACGATGTAGACAACAAGTGTTGTCACTTCGCGGGCCGACAGTCAAGGGAGAGGAGGCCTGGACGGGGCGCGAACGCTGGCATGTATGCTGGCTCAGCGCTGCGGATGTAGTTCAGTGGTAGAACATCAGCTTCCCAAGCTGAATATGCGGGTTCGATTCCCGTCATCCGCTCCATACCGAAAGCCCCAGGTCACACAGCGTCTACTGTGGACCTGGGGCTTTCGTTTTTCTTGATCATCTGTCGCCGCGTGCCACTAACGTGCCATTAGCCGTTCGGGACCGAGTCGCCGTCGGGACCGTCGTTCTTCTCAGTCATGGCCTCAGTCACACCCTCCCGATGCCGGTCGACGAGCTTGGACAGCCGGTCCGCGATCTGCTCGTCAGCCTCCGTCGTCGCCCGCTGGTAGATCAGCGCGGCCCGCATGTCGTCGTGACCCATCCTCGCCATCAGATCCTTGGTCGACGTCCCCGCCTTCGACGCCCAGATGTTTCCCGCGTGCCGGAGATCGTGGAAGTGGACGCCCTTGAGCCCCATCTTCTCCACAACCTCGGTCCACTTCGTCCGCTGACTGAAGTTCGGACGACGGACGGCGTGCCCATCGCGCTCCCCGGTGAACAGCAATGACTCTTGCCCCGGCTTGACCCAGCTCTCCAGGTGCTTAAGCAGGTCCGGCCGGATCGCCGTCGGAAGGATCAGCTCCCGTACCCCTGCCCGCGACTTCGGCGGCCCGACGATCAAGCCCTTACCCGGCACCTCGACCAAAGCGCGAGACACCCGTACCCAGCTCGCGTCCGGCGCGACGTCACTCCGGCGGAGAGCGGTCACCTCACCCCACCGCAGTGACCCGAACGCGGCCAGCAACACCAGCGCCCGGAATCGAGTCGGCATCCGACCGGCCAGATCGAAGACCTGCGCGATGGTCAATACGGGACGCTCGTCGGGGTTCTCCTTGTCGGCACCACGAACGCGGCAAGGGTTGCGCAGGATGATCTTGTCCTCATCCACCGCCGTGTTCAGGATCGCGCGAAGCAACCGGTAGCACTTGGCAGTGACCGACTCCGAGACACCAGCTTCCAGCCGGTCCGCTCGCCACTGGCGGATGACCGCAGTCGACAGCTTGCCCAGCTCGACACCGCCGAGCCCTGCCATGATGTGCTTACGCAGCAACCACTTGTACAGCTCCACAGTGCGCGGCCGAAGCCCCGGACGCTGCGTGATCCACTGTTCCGCGTAGACCCCCAGCTGAATCTTCGCCCGCTCAGGATCAACCCAGTCGCCTTGGCTTATCTGCGTTTCGACGAGGGACAGCCACCGCTCAGCCGACCGTTTCGTGTCGAACGTGTCCGGAGCAGTGCGGATCTGGCCGTCTGGTCCTGGGTAGCGCGCCTGCCAACGTCCAGAGGGCAGCTTGCGGACACTGCCGAAACTTCTACGGCCATTCTTGTTCGCCATGTCAGGCTGCCTTTCCAAGATCCCGGACTACGGAGTTACGCGTGATCGGCTCAATGCGCCCGGCCTGCATGAACGTCTCTATGTCGGCCACGGCCAGGCGCACATGAGAGCCCGCCTTATGGAAGGCAATGCGCCGTTCCGCGATCAGCCGCCGAACGAACCGCACACCCGTATTCAGATACTCAGCTGCTTCGTCAACTGTCAGATAGTGCTTGTCCACAGTGGTTTCCTCCCCCATCCCCTACGCCGCCTCCCGAGTTGCCGAAGTTTCTTGAGTCCCAGGTGGACCGGCGGCCGCGAGTAGTGCGCGGTCGTATTCGGCCTTCCACGTGATCCGTTCCGCGATCGCTCGCATGATCAACTGATCACGGGGTGGCACGCTCGGATCGTTGGATTCCACCTTGC
>NZ_DASYMU010000102.1:0-5884 GCF_036008905.1 Amycolatopsis sp.
TGCTTCATCACGCGCGCGCTCTTGACGACCTGGGGCAGGAACATGCGGCCGTCCTGGAAGCGGTCGCCGACGACGCCCATGCCGCGCATGAGCGGCCCCTCGATCACCTCGATCGGGCGCGTGTAGGCGAGCCGCGCCTCCTCGGTGTCGGCCTCGATGAAGTCGACGATGCCGTGCACGAGCGCGTGCGAAAGCCGGGCCTCCACGGTGTTTTCTCGCCAGACGAGGTCCACCACCCGCTGGGTGCCGCTGCCCTTGACGTTCTGGGCGAAGGTGACCAGCCGGTCCGTGGCGTCCTCGCGCCGGTCGAAGAGCACGTCCTCGACGAGTTCGAGCAGGTCCGCCGGGATGTCCTGGTAGACCGCGAGCTGCCCGGCGTTGACGATGCCCATGTCCAGCCCGGCGCTCACGGCGTAGTACAGGAACGCCGAGTGCATCGCCTCACGGACGATGTCGTTGCCGCGGAAGGAGAACGACAGGTTCGAGATGCCGCCGCTGATATGCGCGCCGGGGCAGCGCTGCTTGATCAGCGGCAGCGCGTCGAGGAACGCCTTGGCGTAGCCGTTGTGCTCGGCGATACCGGTGGCGACGGCGAGGATGTTGGGGTCGAAGACGATGTCGTCGGCGGGGAACCCGGCCTGCTGGGTCAGCAGGTCGTACGCCCGCCCGCAGATCGACACCTTGCGCTCGGCGGTGTCGGCCTGCCCCTGCTCGTCGAAGGCCATCACGATCACGCCGGCGCCGTAGTCCCGGATCAGGCGGGCCTGCGCGAGGAACGGCTCGTCGCCTTCCTTGAGGCTGATCGAGTTGACCACGCCCTTGCCCTGGACGCATTTGAGCCCGGCCTCCAGCACGCTCCACCGCGAGCTGTCGATCATCACCGGGATCCGGGCGACCTCGGGCTCGGTCGCGATCAGGTTGAGGAACGTCGTCATCGCCTGCACGCTGTCGAGCAGGTCGGCGTCCATGTTGACGTCGAGCAGGTTGGCCCCGCCGCGGACCTGCTCGAGCGCGACGTCGACGGCGGCCTGGTGGTCACCCGCTTCGATCAGGCGCCGGAACCGCTTCGAGCCGGTCACGTTGGTGCGCTCGCCGATCAGGACGAACCCGGTGTCCGCGCCGATGTCGAAGGGCTCGAGCCCGCTGAACCGGGTCCGGCCGGGCGGGGCGGGGACGGGCCGGGGCGGCAGGTCGGCCACCGCGGCGGCGATCCGCGCGATGTGGGCGGGAGTGGTGCCGCAGCAGCCACCGACGATGTTGACCATGCCGGCGCCGGCGAACTCGCCGAGCAGCGCACCGGTCTCGTCGGGAGTCTGGTCGTAGCCACCGAACGCGTTCGGCAGACCGGCGTTGGGATGGCTGGCGGTGTAGGTGTCGGCGAAGCGGGACAGCTCGGCGACGTGGGGGCGCATCTCCTCGGCGCCCAGCGAACAGTTCACTCCGACGACCATCGGGCGGGCGTGCTCGATGGAGGTCCAGAACGCCTCGACAGTCTGCCCGGACAGCGTCCGCCCGGACAGGTCGACGATGGTGACCGAGATCCACAGCGGCAGGTCAGGGGCGACGTCGCGCGCGGCGGCGATGGCGGCCTTGCAGTTGAGCGTGTCGAAGATCGTCTCGACGAGCAGGAGGTCCACCCCGCCTTCGACCAGCGCGGCGATCTGCTCGGCGTAGGCGGCGCGGACCTCGTCGAAGGTCACCGCGCGGTAGGCCGGGTCCTCCACCTTTGGCGACAGCGAGAGCGTGACGTTGAGCGGGCCGATCGACCCGGCGACGAACCGGCCGCCCGCTTCGTCGGCGGCCTGGCGCGCCAGCTGGGCGCCGCGCACGTTCATCTCGCGCACGTGGGACTGCAGGCCGTAGTCCGCCTGGCCGATGCTGGTGGCGGTGAACGTGTTGGTGGTGGTGATGTCCGCGCCCGCGGCCAGGTATTGCCGGTGCACGTCGAGGATGACGTCCGGCCGGGTGATGTTGAGCAGGTCGGGGTCGCCGGTGACGTCGTGGGTGTGGTCACCGAACCGGTCGCCGCGGTAGTCGTCGGGGGTGAGCCCGGCTCCTTGGAGCATCGTGCCCCAGGCGCCGTCGAGCACCGCCACGCGCTGACCGAGCAACTCGCGAAGGCGAGCTTCGGACCCAGCTTGGGAATTCGTGTCCATGGGCTGCCTCCCGTTGGTGGGAGGCGCCCTTCAGCAGGAAATTCAGGCCGAGCGTGGCGGACCGATCGTCCGTCGCAGCGCCTCTCGACCTTGAGTGCAAGATACACGACCGGGATCTTTCCGTGCCACGAACGGAGTCCGCTGCCCACCACCTCGAGCGGCGCTCCCCGCAAGTGGTCGAGCGCAGGCACAAGGAAAGTACCGGTCGGTTGCCCTGCTCACGGTCGTGCCACGGCGGGGAATCAAACGTGACCGCCGGACGCTTGGACGTTCCGTGAAGAAGATTGGATTCCTGTCGTTCGGCCACTGGTCGCCGGACGCGCACTCCGAAACCCGGTCCGCCGCCGACTTCCTGCACCAGTCCATTGACCTGGCGGTCGCTGCCGAGGAGCTCGGCGTGGACGGCGCGTACTTCCGCGTGCACCACTTCGCGCGCCAGGCGGGTAGTCCGTTCCCGCTGCTCTCGGCTATCGGCGCACGCACGTCGAAGATCGAGATCGGCACCGGTGTGATCGACATGCGCTACGAAAACCCGATGTACATGGCCGAAGACGCCGGTGCCGCCGACCTCATCTCCAGTGGCAGGCTTCAGCTCGGCATCAGCCGGGGCTCCCCGGAGCAGGTGGTCGATGGCTGGCGTCATTTCGGATTCGCCCCGCTGGAGGGCGAGACCGACGCGGAAATGGCCCGCCGGCACACCGAGGTTTTCCTGAAGGTGATCGAGGGTGAGGGTTTCGCGCAGCCGAGCCCGCGGCCGATGTTCGCCAACCCGCCGGGGCTGCTGCGGCTCGAGCCGTACTCCGAGGGTCTGCGCGAGCGCATCTGGTGGGGCTCCGCCTCGAACGCCACCGGCGCCTGGGCCGCGAAGCTGGGAATGAACCTGCAGAGCTCCACGCTCAAGTTCGACGAGACGGGCGAGCCGTTGCACGTCCAGCAGCGCAAGCAGATCGAGGCCTACCGCCAGGCGTGGAAAGAGGCGGGCCACGCGCGAGAGCCGCGTGTGTCGATCAGCCGGAGCATCTTCGCCCTGACCAACGACCTGGACCGGGCCTACTTCGGCCGCGACCGTAACTCGCAGGACCAGATCGGCATGATCGATGAGCAGACCAGGGCGATCTTCGGACGCTCATACGCCGCCGAGCCGGACGTGCTGGTCAGGCAGCTCAAGGAAGACGAGGCCATCCAGGCCGCGGACACCCTGCTGCTGACCGTCCCGAACCAGCTCGGGGTCGACTACAACGCCCATGTGCTGGAGAACATCCTCACCCACGTGGCGCCCGAGCTCGGCTGGCGCTGAGATCAACGTTTGACGAGGCCGTCGAGCGGGCTCACTTGCGGACTCGGAAGCGCGGGTGGAGGACGCGGTCGCCCACGACGACGTCGTCGGGGTTCTCGAGCATGACCTGGGTGGGAGAGCCGGCCGAAGTAGCGCTTGCCCGTCCCGAACACCACCGGCACCACGTCGAGGGCGACCTCGTCGACGAGCCCGGCCTCGAATACCTGTCCGCCGACATCGCCGGCGGCCACACGCGCTGTCGCCATGCTCCGCGGCGAAACGGCGGCGCCTCTCGAGGTACGCCGTGGGCGTGAGCCCGGTGAATCGCTGCATCTCGTGAGTGAAGTGGGGCTGGTTGTAGAACCCGGCCCGATGGGCAACCTCCGCCTTGAACCGACTCGCGAGGTTGGTCCTGCTCACTCCCGCATCCCCCACACGCAGCCGTCCACGAAGTCTTCGGCACCACCGGAGTGTGATCCGGAACGGGTCGCCGAGGTTGACGACGAGTAGCGCCGACGGCGTGGGCGGAATCGTGAGTCGCGGATAGGGCGGGATGCCTGCCAGGTAATAGAAGTCGTCGACGAGCGCGGCCAGCGGCGGTGACGGCAACCGCGAGATGTACTCCCTGCGCCCAGCATTCGCGATTCCGGACTATTGCGCGACCTCGCTCAAGCCCGTGCGTCTGCCGTGCCCGGCGGTTCGGCGCCGTTGGGCCCGGTGGGCGAGCGCATCGATGATGCGTTGCCATGCTGGTGATGCCTCGGAGATCCGGGAAGTGACCAGCTTCAGATACCCTGACTGGCTGCTGTCGTGTTCGTGTTTGATCTCCCATGCGTCCATGTCATCGATGAGCCGGTCCACGCGTGGATCGTGCGGATCCCAGTCGACTGATTGATCACAGGCGAGATACAGGCGCGTCGTCTCGGGGTCGTCGAAGCCTGCGTTCTTGTCCCGTATCCGCTGCGGCATGACGTGCGGATCCAGTGCCTGCATCAGGATCCACGAGTCGCGCTCCAGTCGTACCCTCAGTTCGCTGACCCCGAGACCGCGCATCCGGTCCAGGATGGCGACCACCTCGGGAGGCAGGACAAGCCTTTCGCCGCTGGCCAATTCAGCGATCCGGCGGCGGTAATCGGTGAGCTGGTCGATCTTGCGCCGCAATTCGGCGTCGATGTCGGTGATGGCCGAGGCGAACTCGGTCGGCTGTGCGTGCGGCAGCGCGTCGATACGGGCCAGCGGAACACCGGTATCGGCGAGGGTCCTGATCCGGATGAGGTCCACCGCCGCTTGAGCGCTGTAGCGGCGGTAGCCGGAGGCATCGCGCTCGGGCTCGGGCAACAGGCCGAAGTGGTGGTAGTGGCGAACGGTGCGCACGGTCACGCCGGCGGTCGCGGCGAGCTGGCCGATCGTGAGCACCGTCCTCCTCAGGTCGTCGTGAAACGTGGTTGTGCCGAGTCTAGATGATTGATTCCGTGAAGTTGGTGTTAGTGATCGAAGGCGATCAGTGATCGTTTGCTGGTCACGCCGGTTTGCCAGTTGTGCCAGATGCCTGCGGCCAGGGCCAGCAGGCGCTGTGCGACACGGATGAACACTCCTGCTGGGGTGCGCCCGGCATGCCGTTCGAGACCGAGTTGGTTTTTGAGAGTCTGGTTGACCGACTCGATCCACTGTCGTACGCCGCCGAGGTTGCCGTTGCGGTAGGTCTCGTCCTTGCGGTCCGGGCGCAGCAGGCGCAGTGTCATCGACTCGGTGAGTGCCTGGAACTCCTCGCCGGAGAAACCTTTGTCTGCCAATAGGATTTGGCGTTCACCGATGAGGTGGTGGTTGTTGTCCAGCAGTGCCGCGAGCACCTCGCGTTCCCCGATTTTGGGGTCTGCCAGGCACCACATGATGGGCATGCCGTCCCCGGTGCACACCAGGTACAGTTTCAGGCCCCAGTACCACCGGGAGTGTGACGCGCAGTAGCCGTAGTTGGCGTGCCCCGACAGCTCTGAACGTTTCACCGTTTCCTTCGACATGCCGCACGGCACCGGGGTCGCGTCGGTGATCCACAGGTCATCGAAGAAGGATGGGCAGCACGCGGCCAACGCGAGGATCGTCTTGCACACCAACGGATACGCGGTCCTCAGTCGTTTGTTGTAACCGGACTGTCCCGGCAGGCGGGGGAACATACTCCGCCACTGCGGGGCGCTGTGAATATGCCGGATCCAACGGCGTTCACCGTCGAAACGCAGCAGCACCTGGCCCACTGCAAGACAGATCAATTCACTATCAGTCAACTCCGGCCGACGGCCACGGCCGGTACGAGGTAGGACCACGCAGTCGTCAACGAACACGTAGAGTGCGGTCAGGAGGGTGTCTAGATCTTTGCTCACACATTGATCTTGGACACCCTCCTCTTACGCCCCGAACCGGGTCACTTCACGTGACCTTCACGGAATCAATCATCTAG
>NZ_DASYMU010000103.1:0-50097 GCF_036008905.1 Amycolatopsis sp.
ACACTCGTAAACACTCACGACCCCCACGCGCCTGAGGTTGCGGTTTGCGTTCGGGGCAGTGGGTACTCCACCGGAATCGGTTTGTCGTAGAAGCCAGGCCGTTACTACGAGGAGTACTCATGAACCAGAGCGACGAGCAACGCGGCGAAGCCGGCCGTTTCGAAGGAGAAGCGCAGCACGGATGGTCGCCGGATGTCGGTGCTGAAGGTGATGCGGCAGCGGAGGCGGGAGAGAAAGCGAGGCAGACACCTTCTCGCGAAACGAGCGGCGAGGACAGGCCGATTGCGCAGGAGGAACGCGAAGGTGTGTCATCGACGGACATGGAGCCGGGCACGCCGTTCGGAGCCGGGGACAGCACCAGGCGAAGGGGTGAAGACATCGCGGCTGAGGAAGGCGACGAGCCGGAGGGCCACAAAGGTGCGTCCCAGCGGCCATACGGCACTTCCGGTTGACCGGCATCAGCCATGCCCGCTCAGCCGACGTAGCGCCGGGCGGCGGAATTCCGCTGTGATTCTTCGAGCAGGCGGAGTCCGTGCTCCACCGCGGGAGGAACCACCCGGCGTTCCCGGATGACCCAGAGCGCACCCCGGAGCGCCTCGGCGACCGCGGCCAGGGTCGCGGTGTCCTTCGGCGCGGACCCGAGAACGACACCGCTGCGCCGCAGCGCGCTGCGGACGGGACGGCGCAGCCACAGAGTCCACAACGTGTTGCGGATCCCGAGTTGCCGCCGTCGCCGTGGATCGCGGGCGTGCGAAGGCGCGTGGTGGATGACGATGTCCTCCGCCCAGCACATCCACCATCCGCGGGCCGCCAGGTCGAGGGCGAACAGTTCCTCTTCCCCGCCGAGCCACATCCGCGTGCTGAAGCCACCGACCTCGCGGAAGGCCGCCACCCGCACGGTCGTCAGGCCCGCCATGATCCCGAGCAGCGCCGGGCCGGGAAGCCAGTGCGGGCCGGGTACCGGCGAATCGCGGAGCTCGGGGGTGATGGGGTCTTCCCGCAGGTCCGGTTCGACCAGGCAGCGGCCGGTCACCGAGCCGAGCCCGGGATGTGCGTCGAGGAGATCGGCGGCCCGGGTCAGCGCTCCGGGTTGCCAGCGCGTGTCGTCGTCGCAGAAGGCCGCATACGGCGTGTTGACGAGGTCCATGGCGTGGTTGCGGCCGGCCGCGCCCAGGTTCTCCGTCATCGCCATCAGTTTTACCTCGGGGAACCGCAGTGCGATCGTTTCGGCCGTGCCGTCTTCGGACGCGTTGTCCACCACGATGATCGGCGCCGCGTCCGGCAGTGTCGTCATGCGATCCAAAGTGGACAGAGCCTCCACCCGTCGGTTGTGGGTGATCATCACGACGGTGACCCGGGGTTCTCGGGTGTCCTGGTTCATCAGTGTTCGTGTCCTTCTTCCAGCAAGCGGACCTGCCCTTCGACCCGTACGGGCAGGCGGGTGCGCCCGGCCAGTGCGGCGGGCAGGCGGCGGAGGAAGCCCGCCAGTGCGCGGCGGGCGACCGGGTCGTGCGGAACGCGTCCGGCGGTGTGTGCGGTCTTCCGCAGGGCTACCGGCAACGGACGGCGTAACCACGCGATGAGCAGGTCGTTGCGGAGTTCCTGCGCGAGGCGCCGGGCGTCGGCCGGCCGGCGGCTCGACGGATGGTGGTGGGCGAGGATTTGGTCGACGTAGCAGAGCTCCCAGCCCGCGGCGGCGAGGTCGTAGGAGAGCAGTTTCTCCTCGCCCGCGAAGTGGAGCAGTGAACTGAACCCGCCGGAACCGAGGTACGCCTCCCGGCGGACGACGACCGAGCACGCGAGGAAACCGAGCACGGACGGCCCTGGCAGACCGGGGCGATGCCCCAACGGGCTCGCGGCCATCAGCTTGGCGACCGGATCGGGAGTGCCGCCGGGCCCGACCAAGGTGGTCGCGGCGACCAAACCGACCCGGGGGTTGTCGTCGAGCACGCGTTCGGCGCGGGTCAGCGCGTCGGACGCCCACCACGAGTCGTCGTCGCTGAAGGCCACGTATGGCGTGGGAGCCCGGGCAACACCGATGTTGCGGGCCGCGGCGCCTTCGTTGTGGTCGAGCTCGACGAGGTCCACCGCGGGGAATTCTCGCTGTACCGCCGGTGCGGTGCCGTCGCGCGAACCGTTGTCCACCACGATGATCTGCGGCCGCGGGCGTAGGGCGGCGAGCTGGGTGAGGGTCTTGAGCAGTTCGCCGCGGCGGTTGCGCGTGGCGATGACGACCGTCGTTTTCATCGGTTCGCCCTGTCCTCCCGCAGAATCGAGACGAGTTGGGTGGTGAGCTTTTCGGTGGTCCTGATCGCGCAGGTCCGAGCGTGTCGTGAGGCCTCGTCGGACAGGCACCAGTTCCACCAGCGGGCGAACCGCGCCTTCCCGCCGGAGTCGCACACCTGGTCCGCGGTCAGCAGCGCCGGCCAACCCCACGCGGACACCTGTGCGGAGACTTTTCCGCCACCCGCCACCGGATCCACGGCCAGTACCGGGGTGCCGGCGCGGAGGGCGAACACCACGCCGTGCAGGCGGCTGGACACCACGACGTCGAGGCGGCGCAGGATCGCCGCGAACTGGTCCGGAGTCGCGCAGTGGCGCCAGTCGGTACCGTCCAGCCGGGTGTCGAGGGGGACGGGAGCGCAGTCCCGTTCGTTGACCCAGGTTGTCACCTCGCGGTGTACCTGGTCGTGCTGACGCCGTGCGCCGTATTCGGCCTGTCCGGGCGCCAGCACGACTCCGGCCACCGGGACCGGCGCCAAGGTTCCTCCGGCGGCAAGGTCCACAGTGGACTCATTCGGGCCGTCGCGGGCGAGGACGTGGTGGAAGCCGGTCACCGCGGCGTCGTCGCCATCGATCACGGAGACGCCGACCACGATGCGCCGGCACGCCGCGAACTTCTCATGCAGCCAACGGACCTGTGGCCCGTGAGCGGGACCGCAGGCGAAGACGAGATGGGTGAAGTCACCGGGATCGGCGGCCTCCAGGGTCAGCGCGCCGGGCCGGAAGACCGGGCTCCACGCGCTTCGTGACGGGATGCCCGCCGCGGTCAGGGCGGCCGAAACCCGCCGCATGCTCTGCACGTCCCCGGCGGTGGCTTCGCCGTGGAGGAAACTCGGCCATCCGGTTACCAGTACGCGCATGACGTCAGCTTCTCGTCACGCCGGGCTTGCCGACGCCGGTGTGCACGAAACCCGTGCCCGCCAGTACTTCGCCGTCCAAAAGGTTTCTGGTGTCGATCACCACCGCGCGGTCGGAGACGGCGGCGAGCTGCGCCCAGTCCAGTGCCCGGAACTCCGGCCATTCGGTCAGGACGACGATCGCCGCCGCGTCCTTGGCGACGAGGTAGGGATCGTCGACCAGGTGCACCGAGGGCAGGCCCTCCTGCCCGGCGAGGGGGACACACGGGTCGTAGGCGGTGAGGATCGCGCCCTGTGCCACCAGTTCCGCGGCGACGACGAGCGCGGGGGAGTCGCGGAGGTCGTCGGTGCCCGCCTTGAAGGTGAGACCCAGCAGGCCGATGCGCATGTCCCGGATCGATCCGGCGGGAGAACCGGTTGCCGCGGTGCGGATCTTGCGCACGACTGTGTCGCGCTGCCGGGTGTTCGCCAGCACGGCCGCCCGCAGGAGGCCGAAGTCCACACCGGCCGAGTCTGCCGCGTTCAGCAGGGCGTTGGTGTCCTTCGGCAGGCAGGAACCGCCCCAGCCCGGGCCCGGCATGAGAAACGCCGGTCCGATCCTGGCATCGAGGCCCATGGTGCGGCCGACGTCGGACATGTCGGCGCCCACCTGTTCGCACAGTTCGGCGAGCACGTTCACGTAGGACAGTTTCAGGGCGAGGAAGGCGTTGCTGGCGTATTTGGCCATCTCCGCGCTGGCGGTGTCGGTCCGCAGTACCGGCGCGTCCATGCCGAGGTACAGCCCGATTACGGCCGTGGCGGCCGGGGGCTCGGCCGCGCCGACCACAATCCTGTCGGGGTGCAGGAAGTCCTGTACGGCGAAGCCTTCGCGGAGGAACTCCGGGTTGCTCACCACCGGCACGTCCGGCCGTCCGAGCAGCTCGGCGATCCGGCGCGCGGTCCCGACGGGCACGGTCGACTTCGTGACCAGCACACAGCCGACCGGCAGCACTTCGGCCAGCATGGGCAGGATCGAGTCCACCGCGCCGAGGTCGGCGGCGCCGCCGGGGCCCATCGGCGTCGGCAGGCAAAGCAGCACGATGTCCGCGACGGCCAATCGGTTCGGGTCGGAAGTGAAGGTGAGGCGACCGTTCGCCATGCCCTCGGAGACGAGCTCGGGCAGACGGGGCTCGGCGATGGAGACGGTGCCCTCGGTGAGCCGGTCCACTTTGGACTTGTCCTTCTCGACGCAGACGACGTTGTGTCCCCGGTGGGCGAGACAGGCCGCGCTGGTGAGCCCCACGTACCCCGCGCCGACGACGCCCACCCGCCTACCCATGGGCGGCCCGTTCGCCGACGAGCGTTCGCGCGGCCGCGAGTACCCGTTCTTTCCCGAGCAGGAGGAGACCGGAATGGGGCTCCGGCCCGTGGGGATCACCGACGTCGCCGACCCACAGCGTGAGGTGCTGCACCGCGCCGGGCGGCGGCCCCCACAGCCGGGGCGGGGTGGGCCCGAACAGCAGGACCGACGGCGTGCCGAACGCCGTCGCGAGATGGCCGACCCCGGTGTCCCCGCAGACGACCAAAGCGGCGCCGGCGACCAGCGCGGCCAGTTCGGCCAGAGCGGTCCGCCCGGCGAGCACCGCGGTGCCCGGGAGACCGGCCACTTCGGCGACTTCGGTGGCCAGTGCCCGCTCGCTGCCGCTGCCGGTGACCACGACGCGGTGACCCGCACGGTGCAGAGCCCGTGCCACATAAGCGAACCGCTCGGTTGGCCATCGCCGTGCGGGAAAGGCCGCGCCGGGATGGATCACCACGGTGTCCGGCTCCGGACTCGGGCCCGGGGGCGTCGGGAGTCCCAGGTCGCCGCGATCGGCGTCACCTCCGGCGAACTCGACGAGACGGCACCACCTCTCGACCTCGTGGATGTCGTCGCGCCACTCGATGCCCGGCAGGTCCGGGAAGTCCGGGTGCAGGTGGGTCAGCAGTTCGCCCGGTTCCCGCCGGAGCAGGTCGCTGATGCTCTGCGGGCCGCTGCCGTGCAGGTTGACCGCGATCGTGGGCGGTTCACCTGACCGGTCGAGGGTGCCGAGCCCCGCTGTCGGCAGCAGCTCGTCGACAGCGTCGATGAGCTCCACCAGATCGCGCAGTCCCTCAGGAGCGGCGAGCACGAGACGTTCGCCGGGATATCGGCGTCTCAGCCCGCGCAGTGCGGGCACGGCGGTCAGAAGGTCACCCAGACCGAGCGCCCTCAGCACGAGAACACCGGTCATGGCCAGGAGCCTTCCTCCGAAGAGCACACGACCATTTCCCGGACCTGGCAGCCGGGTGGCTGGCTCAGGGCGAACAACACCGTCCGCGCGACGTCTTCGGGTTTGTTCAGCTTGGCGTCCGGCCCCGGCTTGTACTGCTCGTCGCGGTTGTCGAAGAAGGCGGTGTGCATCCCACCGGGGACGAGCAGGGTGACGCCGATCCGGCCGGCCGTCTCCGCGGCGAGGGCGCGCGTGAAGCCCACGACGCCGAACTTCGCGGCGCAGTAGGCGGTGGCGTCGCTGACCGCCTTGATACCGAGCGTGGACGCGACCGTCACCACCGTGCCGTGACCGCGCTCCAGATAAGGCAACGCGGCGCGGACCACGGCCGCGGTTCCGAGGAGGTTGACGTGGACCACCCGCTCCCAGTCCTTTGTGGATACCGAGTCCAGCGTCCCGCAGGCGTCGATACCCGCGGCGGTGAACACCGCGTCGAGGCCACCGGCCCGCTCGGCGAGTTCACGGACCGCGTTCTCCGTCGCCGCGGAGTCGGCCAAGTCCGTTTGGACGGACTCCACGCCGTCTTCGGGTCGTGCCAGGTCGATCACGAGCGGTACCCCGCCCGCCTCACGCACCGCGCGGACGGTCGCCGCACCGAGCCCGGAGGCGCCACCGGTGATCAGGACATTGCCAAGGTTTCGCATCTTGCTCCTTTTCCTGGTTTCTACGCACCCGCGTGGGCCGCGGCCACCAGCCTGCTGGTGGAGTAGCCGCTGACCATGGGAATCAGGACGATTTCGCCGCCGTGCCGGTGCACGACCTCGGATTCGGGAAGGTCCGCGTCGGTGTAGTCGCCGCCCTTGACCCACACGTCCGGTCGCAGCCGGTCGAGCACGGCGACGGGCGAGTCCTCGTCGAACACGGTCACCGCGTCCACAGAGGACAGTTCGGTGAGCAGCCGCGCACGATCCCGTTCGGGCACGATCGGCCGGGCGGGACCCTTGAGCCGCCGCACCGAATCATCGGAATTGAGGCAGACGACCAGCGCGTCACCCAGGGCACGCGCCTGGCGGAGCAGGCTGATGTGGCCTGGGTGCAGCAGGTCGAAGCAGCCGCCGGTGGCCACGAGCCGGCCGCCGCGGTCCCGGACCCTGGCCGCCAGCTCGAAGGCCGAGCCGCTTCGGTCCGGGCATGCCCGGGATCCGGACGTCTCGGTGTCGCAGGTGGACAGTGCGGACGCGCCCCCGGCCACGACGAACCGGGCGGCCGCGTCGACCGCCGCCGAGACGGCCTCGGGCGTGGACGCGCCGTCGAGCAGCGCGGCGGCCGCGGCGGCCGCAAACCTGTCCCCGGCACCGCAGGTGTCACCGGGGAAACCCCGCGAAGAACGCGCGGCCCGGGAAACCGGGACCGTAGAACAGTTCTGGCCGTCGGCGAGGACCGCACCGCCGGAACCGGCCGTCACCGCGACCCCGGCCGCTGCCCACTCGCCACGCAGGATCTTCGCCAGTTCCGCGGCATCGGTGTATCCGGGCGCGAAATGCCGGGCTTCGGCTTCGTTGGGCGTGGCGAGCCGGACGCCGTCGACGGGGTTCGGGCCGCGCGGATGCGGGTCCCAGACGATCGGCACACCAGGTGCCAGTTCGGAGAGCAGCCGGCGCATCCCGGGATGACGGGCGACGCCCCGGCCGTAGTCGGCGACAAGGACGGCACCCGCCGACCGAAGCACGCTTTCGACGCGGGCGTCGAGAGGTACGGCTGTTGCCACCCCATCACCGGAATCCAGGCGCAGCAACGTTTGCCCGCCCGAGCGGACCCGGGTCTTGCAGACCGTGCCACCGCGCAACGGCAGCGGGACGACCTCCACCTCCCGGCCGAGCAGGCCGGTGAGCGCGCGGCCCGGGGCGTCCTCGCCCAGCGCGGCCACGAGCACGACCTCCGACGTCGACCGCGCGGCGAGGACAGCGGCGAGTCCGGCACCGCCCGCCCGGCGCCATTGCCGCTCGACGTCGACCACGGGCACCGGCGCCTCGGGACACAGCCGCTCGGCTGTGCCTTCGAGATCGACGTCGAGCATCGCGTCCCCGACGACCACCAGTGGCCTCACGTGGGCACCCCCAGCGCTTCGTCGAGCGCCGCGCAGAGAGCGTGGACGAGCACCAGATGCACTTCCTGGACCGTGGCGACGCTCGGGGCTTCGACGGTGATCGCGTCGTCGCACCGGGCGGCTAGTGGGTTCGGCGCGGGGCCCGTCAGCGCCCACGCGGTGAGGCCGAGCTCGTGCGCTGCCTTCGCCGCGGCGACGACGTTCTGGCTGCTTCCACTGGTGGACAACGAGATCAGCACGTCACCGGGACGGCCGTGGGCGCGGACCTGGCGGGCGAAGAGTTCGTGCTCGCCGTAGTCGTTGACGATCGCGGTACCCGCGGAGGTGTCGGCGTGCAGCGCGATCGCCGACAGCGGTTGCCGGTCGTGGAGGAACCGGCCGACCAGTTCGCCGCTGAGGTGCTGGGCTTCGGCCGCGCTGCCACCGTTGCCACAGGTCAGCAACCGGCCGCCACCGAGGAGCACGGTGGCCAGGTGCCTGCCCCAGTCCCGGATCTTCGGGGCGGTCGAGCTGGTCCGTTCGAGGACACCGCACAGCGCGGTGAAATGTTCTTCGATCACGAGACGCCTCCCGTCGTTGAACGGCGCGCGCGCCGGCCTGATAGCAGTTCTTCGGTCGCGGCGACCACCTGCTCCGGAGTGATCGACTCCAGGCAGGGGTGCCCGGCGACCGGGCAGTCGCGGGCCCGGGTGCCGCGGCAGGGCGCGTCCTGGTCGCCCAGTAGCACGACCGGCACGGCATGGGGAGTCCACCGTGACGCCGGGACGACCGGCGCGAACAGGGAAACCACCGGCGTGCCGACCGCCGCCGCCAGATGGGCGGGTCCGGTGTTCGGCGCGACCACGACACTCGCGCCGCGCAGTACCGCCGCCAACTCCGCCATATCGGTGGTGCCACCGAGATCGGTGAACTGCCCGGCGGCGACCTCGCGGGTGAGCTCGCGTTCACCGGGAGCCCCGGTGACGATCACACGATGGCCCGCCGCCGCGAGCGCCTTCGCGAATTCCGCGCTGCGGGTACCGGACACCTGCCGGGCCGGTACCGACGCGCCTGGATGCACGACGACGTATCCGGGAGCGCCGGTGAACGCCCGCATGTCCGGCAGGGGCTCGCGTACCGTCAGCCGGCCGTCGTCGCCCTCGGGCAGCGAAAAACCGGCGGCCTCGGCCAAGGACAAGGCGCGCACCGCTTCCGGCGGATCCCCGGTGACCCGATGGCGAAGGTCCAGAAGGGACCCGGGGTAGTCCTCCGAGATGGCGCCGATCCACGGGACGCCGGCCATGCGCAGCAGCACGGCCAAGGGCAAGGGCGACTGGTGGAACGAGGTGAGCACGAAGGCGCGGTCGACTTCCGCCGTCCTGATCAGATCGACCACGATTTCCGCGTCGGTTTCGGTGAACGGTCCCGGCTCGGGGTCGATCCACGGGGCGCACCAGGTGAGCACCTGGTCGACGTCCGGCAGCAGGTTCGCGGCCGCGGTGCCGCGTGGCCCGGCGAGCAGTGTCACCGAATCGGAGTGCGCGGCGATCGCGCGCACACACGGCCCGGCGAGCAGCACGTCACCGTTGTTGTCCAGGCGTGCCACCAGGGAGCGCCCGCTCATCGGGTTCCGCCCAAGGCGAGTTCGACGGCTTCGGTGACGTCGCGGGCGACCGTCGCGTCGAGGCGTGCGGACTCCACTTCGGCCGGCAGCGTGTGCTTCGTCGGCACGAGGATGCCGCGGGCACCGGCGCTGGTGGCCGCGGTGACGTCCGCGAGGATGTCGCCGACGACCACGCAGCGTCGCACGTCCACCCCGAGTGCGAGCGCGGCTTGGCGGACCAGCCCCGGCGCGGGTTTCCGGCACGCACAACCGTCTTCGTCGCCGTGGACACAGATCTGCCAGGTCCCGAACGGGCCGAGCAGTTCCTCGGCCCGCGCGTTGACCGCCCGTAGCTGCTCTCGGCTGACCAGTCCCCGTGCGACTCCCGACTGGTTACTGACCATCCCGACGCGGATCCCCTCCGAACGCAGGCGCCGCAACGCTTCCACGGCTCCGGGCATGGGTTCGACCAGCGCCGGGTCGGCGAGGTAGGGGATGTTCACGATCACGGTGTCGTCCCGGTCGAACAACACCGCCTGCGGTCGCGCCCGGCCACGAAAGCGGAACTCACCGCGGATCCGGTGCGCACAGGCGGCGGGCGGGATCAGTGCGCTGGTGACCAGCATGCGGCCGACCTCGTCGCGGGTGCGCGGGCCGGGATGGATCCGGCGGGCGGCGAAGTCCGTGGTGAGCGCGGCCCAGACTGCCACCGCCACCGCCGCGGCGGTTTTCTTCTTGGCGGCACTGAGAACGATGGCGCCGAGCATGGCCGCGGTGGTCAGGGCGTGGAGCCCGAGCCGTCCTTTGCCCTCTTTGGTTCGCTCGCGCCAAGTGCGTCCGTGCTTGTGGCGCATGAGCGCGTTGTCGGCGTTGCCCCGCTGTGCCCGGAGACTGGCGAGCGGGCCGGAGTTCTTGGCCGGATGGGTGGTGGTTCGCCTGCCGGTCACGATCCGGTAGCCCGCCTCGGAAACCCGGAGCGCGAGGTCGGAATCCTCCCGGAACGCGCGGGGAAACCGTTCGTCGAAACCGCCGGCTGCGACGAGCACATCGCGGCGGTAGGCCATGTCCGCGGTGATCCACTGAGCCTGTTCGAGCCCGGCTGTACCGCGTTCCTCGTCGGTGGGCCGCCGGTCCGCGGGGAGCGGTACCACGATGCGGGCCTTCGACGCACCGACATCCGAGGGCAGGCCGAGCAGGTCCTTCACCAGGAGCACCGGCCATTCAGGACCGGTGAGCACGTCGTCGTCGAGGAAGGCGATCCACTCCGTGGAAGCGTGCTGCCAGCCGACGTTCCGGGCGGCCGCGGGGCCGCGGCCACCCGATTTGAGCAGCTTGATTCCCTGTGGCAGCCCGAGATCGTCCGGTTCAGGACGGTCGTCCACCACGATGATTTCCGCCGGAGCCGGTCCGGTCGCTTCCCGCAAAGCCTTGAGCAACAACAAAACATTCTCGCGGCGGGTGGTGGGGATGACCACGGTGTAGTCGCTCACGGGCGCCTCACCACGAACGGGCCGAGCGCGAGCAGCTCGATCGGAGCCGAACCGAAACACTCGAGCGCGTCGCGCGGGCTGTCGACCATCGGCCGTCCCGCGGTGTTCAGGCTGGTGTTGACGACGGCCGGTATCCCGGTGCGGGCGTCGAATTCGGTCAGCATTCTCGCCAGCAAAGGGTTCGACGCGGCGTCGACCGTTTGGGCGCGGGCCGTTCCGTCCACATGGGTCACTGCGGGAAGCCGATCGCGCCAGGCCGGCGTCACGTCGTGGATGAACAGCATGTACGGGCTCGGGAGCGGTCCTCGGCCGAAGAGTTCCGCCGCGCGTCCGGCCAGCACCATGGGCGCGACGGGCCGGAACTGTTCGCGGCCTTTGACATCGTTGAGACGTTCGAGGTTCGCCGCGTGCCCGGGGTGAGCCAGTAGCGACCGGTGGCCCAGCGCACGCGGGCCGAACTCGGATCGGCCCTGGAACCAGGCGACGACCTGGTCGTCCGCTAGCGCCTCCGCCGCGGCCACCGCGACGTCCGCCGGCCGCTCGTACCGGACCTTTGCCTTGCGCAGCAAGGTTTCGAGCTCGTCGTCGGTCCAGTCGCGGCCGAGGTCGGCGCCGGACATGGGCGCCGCGCGTTCGCCGTATTCGGCGGCCAGCTGCAGCGCGGCGCCGAGCGCGGTACCCGCGTCCCCGGCCGCGGGCTGCACCCAGATCCGGTCGAACGGACCTTCGTCGTGCAGACGGGTGTTGGCGACACAGTTCAGCGCGATACCACCGGCGAGGGAGAGATTCGGCTGGCCGGTGCGCTCGTGCAACCAGGTCGTGAGCTCGAGCAGGACGTCTTCCAGGCAACGCTGCACGGTCGACGCGAGATCCGCGTGTCGCGGCAGCAGTTCGCCGGTGTCCGTCCGGGGTGGAGCGAAGGAGTTCCAGTTGATCGGCTCGGTGCGGAAACCGCCGTCGGCACTCGTGTGCACGAGTTCACGAAAGCGGTCCAGGAATCGCGGCGTGCCATAGGAAGCGAGGGCCATCACCTTGTATTCGTCGCTGGAGCGCGCGAACCCGAGGTGTTCGGTCAAGTCCTCGTACATCAACCCGAGCGAGTGCGGAAGGGACTGTGCCGCGAGTTCTTCGAACTTGCCGTCGCGGTATTCGCCCGCCAGGTACGAAGTGGCCTCGCCGCGGCCGTCCGCGACGAGGACAGCCGAGTCCGGAAAGGGTGCCGCGAGGGCCGCGGAAGCCGCGTGTGCCACGTGATGCCGGACGAACCGCACGACGGCGGGATCCAGCCCGGGAAGCGCGGCACTGAGGAAACCGGGTGCCCGCCGGACGTAATCCGTGCGGGTCTCTTCGGAGCCCTGGTCGAGGCCGCCGAGTGCATGGTCGACCAAGGCCGGGTCATAGGAGTACGCCACCGCGTCCAGTTCGCCAGGCGAGACGCCCGCGTGGTCGAGACACCACTTCATGGCCTGCTCGGGGAGTTCCCAAGTGGAGAACGGCACCGGGCGTTTGCCGTGTTTGCGGCGGCTGAAGCGTTCTTCCTCCGCCGCGGCCACGATCCGCCCGTCGACGACCAGCGCGGCGGCCGGATCGTGGAAGACGGCGTTGACACCGAGAATGCGCATCGGGCCACCTTTCTCAGTCGGGACACGGACTCCGGCTCCGGACCCGCTCGTGTGCCTAGCGTTACCCGCTGAAGTCGGCGATAAACTGATTCGGTCGAAAACCCCAGGACGTCGCTACTCACCGAAGCGACTCTCCTGTTCGGCAGCTACTCGGCAGCGCCGGTAAAGCGCTGCTGGAACCACTTGACCGTCCGTCGGAGACCGTCGGTCAAGGACACTTCCGGTCGCCACGAAAGAACTTGTTCGGCCAGGGTGATGTCCGGACACCGGCGTTGCGGATCGTCCGTGGCGGCGTCCACGTGGGTGACAGTGGAACGACTGTCGGTCAGTGCCCGGATCTCCTCGGCGATGCGAAGGACGGAAAGCTCCCGCGGGTTACCGATGTTGACCGGCCCCGGATGTCCGCTCGCGGCCAAGGCGACCAGACCGCGGACGGTGTCTCCGACATAACAGAGCGAACGGGTCTGCTCTCCCGAACCCTCCACCGTCATGGGTTTCCCCGCGAGCGCCTGCCCGATGAACGCGGGCACCAACCGGCCGTCGCCGGCACGCATGCCAGGGCCGTAGGTGTTGAAGATCCGCGCGATCGCCGTGTCGGCACCACGTTCCCGCCGGTACGCCGAAACGAGCGCTTCGCCGTACCGCTTGGCTTCGTCGTAGACACTGCGCGGGCCGATCGGATTGACGTGCCCCCAATAGGTTTCCCGCTGCGGATGCTCATGGGGGTCGCCGTAGACCTCGCTGGTCGAAGCCAGCAGGAAGCGCGCGCCATGCACCGACGCGAGGTCCAGCGCGTTCTCGGTGCCGTGCGATCCGGTACGCAGCGTCTCGATCGGCAACCGGAAGTAGTCCCTCGGTGACGCGGCCGAAGCCAGATGGAAGACGACATCACACGGTTCGGTGACCAGTAGCGGTTCGGTGATGTCGTGTTCGATCACCCGGAATTCGGGGAAACCCGCCAGATGGGCGATATTGGCGGGTGACGACGTCACGAAGTTGTCCACACAGAGCACCGCGGAACCGTTGCGCAGCAGGTATTCGCAGAGGTGGGACCCCACGAACCCCGCCCCGCCGGTGACCAGCGCCCGCGGGATCGCAGAAGACATGCGCCTCCTTCGGCGTGCTTCGACCACAGACTCGGACTGCTGCGCGGATACCCCGGCCGATCTTGGATAAACCCACGTTCGTCCGGCTCCGGAAGTGTCGGCGGACGAGGAGCGGGTATGTCGCGGGTGAGCGAGGTTTAGATCGCCTTCGATCGGTAATCCCTCCCACCATGATCGATGGCCGGCCTGACGACCGTGGACTGCGCATCCTGGTGTGGCATATCCACGGTTCCTGGACCACATCCTTCGTGCAGGGGCCGCACACCTATCTTCTGCCGGCGACAGCGGAGGGTGGCTCGTGGGGGCGGGGCCGATGTGGACGGGACTGGCCGGAGTCGGCACGCGAGATCGCGCCCGCCGACCTCGCCGGGGCCGACGTCGATCTCGTCGTACTGCAGCGCCCCGAGGAGATCGAACGCGCCGAGGAGTGGCTGGGCCGACGTCTCGGGCGCGACGTGCCCGCGGTGTACGTCGAGCACAACACCCCGCGCGGCGACGTCCCGGAGACCCGGCACCCGATGGCGGACCGGCCCGACATCCCCGTGGCCCACGTGACGCACTTCAACGCGCTGATGTGGGACTGCGGGCGCGCCCCGGTCACGGTGATCGAACACGGGGTCGTGGACCTGGGGCACCGCTACACGGGGAGGCTCGACCGGGCCGCCGTCGTGATCAACGAACCGGTCCGCCGATGGCGGGTCACCGGAACCGATCTCTTGCCCGCGTTCGCGCAGGCGGCTCCGCTGGACGTGTTCGGCATGGGCTCGGACGGCTTGGCGGAAAAGACCGGCCTTGGCGCGGACAGGCTCGTCGCGATCGGTGACCTGGACTCCACGCGGCTAGCGGCGGAGATGGCGCAGCGGCGGTTGTACCTGCACACCGCCCGCTGGACGTCGCTTGGCCTGTCGCTGATCGAGGCGATGCACCTCGGGATGCCGGTGGTCGCCGTGGCCACGACCGAAGCCGTGCGGGCGGTCCCGCCGGAAGCCGGGGTGGTTTCGGCGAATGTCGGAGAGCTGGCCGCGGCCGTCCGTGAGCTCGTCGACGAGCCTGAAAACGCGCGCCGGATGGGTAAGTGCGCCCGTGAGTTCGCCCTTCGGCACTACGGCCTGGACGCTTTCGTCCGAAATTGGCAGCAGGTGTTCGAGCGAGTGGTCTGAGTCCGTGTTCCCGGTGAAGGAGGCGAGGGTTTATGAAGATCGCGATGGTCTCCGAACATGCCAATCCGTTGGCGGTGCTTGGGGAGGTCGACGCCGGCGGGCAGAACGTGCACGTCGCCGAGTTGTCCGCCGCGCTGGTACGAGCCGGGCACGAGGTCACCGTCTACACGAGACGGGATGATCCGGCCCAGGAGCGGTGTGTCGCCGCGCCCGGGGGCTACCGCGTCGTGCACGTTCCCGCGGGCCCGGCGGCGCCGGTGTCCAAGGACGAACTGTTGCCGTATATGGAGGACTTCGCCAAGTTCCTGGAAGTGGACTGGCTGCGCGAACGCCCGGACGTCGTCCACGCGCACTTCTGGATGTCGGGGCTCGCCTCGATGCTGGCGGCGGCATCCCCCGGCGTGCCAGTGGTCCAGACCTTCCATGCTCTCGGTACGGTGAAGCGTCGTCATCAGGGAGAGGCGGACACCAGCCCGCCCCAGCGCATCGGTATCGAGCGAGCGCTGGCCACCGGGGTCGCCAGGGTCGTCGCCACTTGCTCGGACGAGATGTTCGAGCTCGGGCGGATGGGACTTCTCCGCAGCCGGGTGTCGGTGGTGCCGTGCGGGGTGGACCTCCGCCGGTTCTCCGCGTCCGGGCCGTCGATGCCGAGGAACGGCGAACACCGTCTGGTGGCGGTGGGAAGATTGGTGCCACGTAAGGGTTTTGCCACGGTGATCGCCGCGCTGCGCCAGCTGCCGCGGACCGAACTGGTCATCGCCGGTGGTCCCGCGAAGGGCAAACTCGCCGACGACCCGGAAGCGAACCGGCTCAAGGACCTCGCCGCCCGGGCCGGGGTCGCGGATCGGGTGAAGTTCGTGGGCCAGGTGTCCCGGCGGAACATGCCGAAGTTGTTCCGCTCGGCCGATCTCGTGGTGTGCACGCCGTGGTACGAACCGTTCGGAATCGTGCCGCTGGAAGCGATGGCGTGCGGTGTCCCGGTGGTCGCCGGTGCCGTCGGAGGCCTGATGGACACGGTGGTCGACGGCGTAACCGGCGCACTCGTCCCGCCGGAACAACCGATCGCGCTGGCCAAGACCATCCGGAAACTGCTGGCGGATCCGGCCGCCCGTAAGGCCTACGGGTTCGCGGCCGCCGATCGCGTGCGTGCGCGGTACTCATGGGACCGGATCGCCAGCGACGTGCTCGCGGTGTACGGCCGGGTGGTCTCGGACCCGCAGCGTGCGTCGCTCGACCTCGCGGTCGGGGAAAGTGCGTAGCCGGCCGCGACGACGCAGATCCTTCTGCCGTTTCCGGAAGCGGGCTGGGGCCGCCGACTTTCGTCGGAGTCACCGGTCCGCCTTGCTGCGTAAGGATCCTGACTACTATGGACGGACGAACTGACGCCGTGAGCCGTCACGGATCTCGTCGCGACAGAGGCCGGGTCGCGGGACCTTCGAGGACGGCGCCGTCGACGTCGAAGCGGGAGCCGTGGCACGAACAGTCCCAGCTGCGTTCGGCACCGTTGAACCGCAGCAGGCAACCGAGGTGGGTGCAGCGCAGCGACACCGCGTGCACGACGCCCTCGCGATCGCGATATACGCCCTTTTTCCCTTGCCCGTCGGGCAGCACCCGGGCGGTGTCGACAGGAACATCATCGGTGTCGGCCGCCTCCGGCGGGACGAGCCTGTCGCCGATGAGGTCCTTCGCGACCCTCGCGTTCTGCTGTAGCAGCGCCGGAGCACTGCGCAGGCTGGCGCGGTGCGGGGAAAACAGATCCGCGTGCGGATTGTCCGCGCCGGCGATCCGGTCGGCGAGCACCTGCCCGGCGACGGAACCCATTGCCAGGCCCCACTTGGCGAACCCAGTCGCCACCCACAGCCGTGAGGTGCCCGGCAGGTAGGCACCGACCATCGGCAATCCGTCGTAGGCCTTCGGATCCTGCGCCGACCAGCGATGGCGGATCTCCTCGACGTCGAAATGCCGGTGCGCGAAGTCGGCGAGAGCGGTGTACCGGCTGAAGTCGACGCCACGTTCACCGGCGGGATGACTCTGCCCGCCGACGATGAGGTGATCACCGTGGCGGCTGAACGACCATGACGGATTGCCGACGCTGATCGCCAGCTCGGCCGGTGGCGTTCCGGAGCGTAGACGTGCGGCGACGCAGTAGGACCGCTGTGCCTCGAGGCGGGCAAAGAACAGTCCCCGGTCGAGGATCGGGTAGTGGGTGGCCACCACCACGTGTTCGGCCCGGATGGCCCCTTCGTCGGTGCTGACCTGATAGGGCGCGGTGACCGATACGTTCCGCACGCGGCTGTGCTCGAACACCCGGCCGCCCTCGGCGGTGAACGCGGCGGCGAGACCACGTACGTATTTCGCCGGGTGCACCACGATCTGTCCGGGCAGCCGTACCGCCCCGTACGTGGGGAACGGCAGGTCCAGCTTCTCCGCCCACTCGACCGGCAGCCCGGCACGGGTCGCGGCGTCGGCTTCGGCTCGGACCGTGTCGTGTTCGTCTTTGGTGTAGGCGAAGGTGGCGGCGGGCGCGCGCTGCAGATCGCAGTCGATCGGTTCGGCCAAGGCGGCCACCAGCTCGACCCCGGCGGTGGCGGCTTCGGCGTAACCGGTGGCGACCGCGGCGTTGTGTCCTCGTTCCAGTGTCGAGTACATGGTGGACTGCAGCGCGGTGACCTTCGCGGTGTTGTTGCCGCTCGCCCCGGCACCGACTCGGCCGGCCTCCACGATGACGACATCCACGCCATGGCGCTGCAACAACACCGCCGTGGTGAGGCCGCCGATGCCGGCGCCGATGACGGCGACCCGGGCGTGGTGCTGCCCGCTCAGTGGTGGGTGATCCGGTGTGGTGGGAGTGTCCTGCAGCCAGAGGGACTGTTCAGTCGTGGTGGTCATCAGCGGCTGTCCGGAGCGACCTCGCCGGGGACTCGGCCACGGGCGCCGGTGAGCAGGCCCAGTGCGATCATGGCGACAGCGAGACCAAGGTGCAGCCAGTTGTCCGCGGTGTTGACCGGCACGAAGTTCGCGGCACTGTCGTGGTCGATGACCAGTCCGTAGATCCACAGCACCAGATAGATCACCCCGCCCCCGACCAGAAAGGCCCGTGCCGAGCGTGGGCTGCGGGCCAGTGCGAGCCCAGCGATGCCGAACAACAGGTGCACGATGTTGTGCAGGATCGACACCATGAACAACCCCAACAGCATCGCCATGGAGTGGCGCCCGGCGAAGCTGAGCTGGTCGTAGTCGGTCGTGAGACCGGGGATGAATCCGCCGATCCCGACGATCAGGAAGACCACCCCGATCACGCCGGCGACCAGCTGCGCCGGTGAACGTGCCGCGCCACCGGGAGTGACGCCATCGGTGGACCGGTCTGGTTGGGGGTTGAGTGGAGCGGCCATCACAATGCCTTCCTCGAGAACGGAAATCGATGCACCATGCCGGTGGCGGCACAGAGCGTTGCTGATCTGGAGAGAGGGTGAGCCTGTCAGCGGTATGGGTGACTCGCGGTCAATGCTGGGCGGGGCGTTCGACGTCGCCGCGCCACGTCCCGGTCTCCCGCCCTTCACGGTTCTCGATGAACGTCTTGAAGCGCTTCATGTCGCCCTTGACCTTGCGGTCGAGAATGCCCAGCTTGTCCGCGACGCTCTCGGCGAAGCCGTCGGGGTCGATGTCCATCTGCGCGGTCACCCGGGTGGTGTCGTCGTCGATGCGGTGGAAGGTGATGACACCGGCGTGGGTGGGGCCGGTGTCCGAGGCCCACGCGACACGTTCGTCGGGATGCTGCTCCGTGATCGTGGCGTCGAACTCCCGCGTCACGCCGCCGACGTTGACTTTCCAGTGAGTGTGGGTGTCGTCGAGTTGGCGGATCTCCTCGACGCCGTCCATGAACCGCGGGAACGACTCGAATTGGGTCCACTGGTTGTAGGCGGCGGACACGGTGGCTTCGACGTCGACGGATTCGGTGATGGTGCTCATCGGACAGATACCCTTTCTTCTGCGCTACGGGTGCCGGCAGGTCCACCGACACCCGTAGCCATACCCGCTCGCATCCGTTTAAAACGACGACGAACCTATGCGGACGCCGATGCCGGCCCGGCGTTCTCCCGCAAGAGCAGCGGCGCAAATGCCGAAGCGGTCCACCCGACCATTCACGGGTGGACCGCTTCGGGGGTAGGCACCTGCGGTCAGGTGACAGCTGGGCCTGACTGTGAGCTTCCGGAAAGCTCCTTCATGTATTCGTGGCATTGGGCGGCTCGAGCGGAGTCCTCCTTCATCGTCCGGCCGAAGAAGTCGGCGATGTCCTGCCTGCCGGCGTTTTCGGCGTCGCGGACGTATTGGCCGTAGTCGTGACCGGCCTTGAGCGCGTGGTACTGGACCGACACCAGGTCGTAGGTGACGTCGTCGAACCCGGTTTCACCTGTCGCCATCTCGTGCTCCTCCTTTTGTCATGGAAGCATTCGCGTACCCGTTCCCGGCCCGGCTAATCGCTTACGTCGCCATCTGTGCTCACGTGTCGACGAGATGGGCTCTTCTGCACTATCCGTGGGCGCCGTTCCGCCGGGCGCGCACCTCGACGAAGTCGTCGAGGGCGAATACCGCGGCGGCCTGTCCACCAAGATCGGTCCCATCAACGAGCGCTACACCGGGAAGGCGCGTTTCCTCGAGCGCGACGAAATCGACCACCGCGCGGTGATCGAGGCCAAGGGCCGCGAGGAGCGGGGGAGCGGTACCGCGGCGGCCACCATCACCGCCACCTTGCGGGCCACCGAGCGTGGCACCCGGGTCGACCTGTCCACCGACATGGCCATCAGCGGCCGGGCGGCGCAGTTCGGCCGGAGCCTCATCGCCGAGGTCAGCGCCACGCTCATCACGGAGTTCGCCACCCGGCTCGAAGCGACCATCGGTGGCGGTGACACGCAGGCGGCGACCGTGTCCGTCGCCGGGCAGGAGAACAGCCTCGACGTCGGCCGCACGATCGTGTTGCCGCTCCTGCGGCGCGCGGTGGCCCCGGCCGTGGTCGGCATCGTCACGGGCGTGGTCGGCTGGGTGCTCGGCCGGCGTACGCGCCGGGTCACCGGCTGAGCGGGAGACGGTCACCCGCGCCCGAAAAAGCGGCGGCGTGGACGCCCGCCGAGATCGCGAGTGCGTTCGGGCTCGAGCGCGGCACCCGCGCCATCGCCTTCGACCGGCTGCTGCTCGCCGGCGGCCGGCCGCTGGTCATGACGGATATCCTTTGCTGTCAACACATGCTACCGCCGCGGTAAGGACGACCGAACAACCGTGGAGCCAGGTCCTCCAGCTTGATGCGCCCTGGACAGCTCTTGCGGTCACATGCCGCGGCGGTATCGCGATGCCAGCCGCAGTCCGGTTTTCGGGGAGCCGGTCTGTTTCCTGTTCCACCCCGCCGCGGACGGGATATCCAAGCCGGATCGGGTGACGGCAGGCCGCCTTGTCGGGAGAATGGAGTCACTCCCGGCCCTGGAAAGGGCGACCTAATTCGGGCACTCCTGTTGTCTCGCTCATTGTCTCCCCGAGGTCGGATCCCCTTTTCGTGGTCGCCGCTTACGACGACGCACAGCAAGCAACCCGAGGAGCCGAGGAAAGCGCACGCGTTTGCCGCGGAAAAGTCGACGCATCAGCCCGTGACCGTTTCTATCGCGGGATCCATGAGCGAGGTACAAACATTGACTGGATCAGTGAAACGAGTGCCGGATTCAGTGCACCGGGCAGGAACGTCATAGCGGCACAAGTGCCAGTGTGCGGCACAGGTCAATGGTCGACGTGACCGGGCCCGCGGCCGATGTGGATGGCGACGGCGGCGCCTGCGATCAGCAGAACGACAGCCCCGGTAATCCAGGGCCACGCGGGTACGCCGCCGCCCGTGTCGGACTGCGCGGCCGTGTCCGCCGCGGGGGAGTTGGGCGGGGTTGGGGCGGCCGGGACGGATGTTGCAGTCGCCGGGCCGGGACTGGTCAAGGTGAAGGTGAGGGAGCCGGATACCGGATGGCCGTCGGTGGAGACGATTCGGTAGTGGACGGTGTACTTCCCAGCCTGGCCCAAGGGTTTCAGGGGTGCGGAGAGCTTTGGGCCGGTGATCACGGGCGCGCCACCTTCCCAGTGTGAGGTGCCGTCGGGCCCGAGCACCGCCAGTTCGGTGAAACCCGTGTCGAGGGGTTCGTTGAACTGCAGCACGACCTCGGCCGGCGCGGTCGCGATCGATGAGTCTTTCGCCGGGCTGCTCGATTCGAGGACGCTGTGGGCACTCGCCGCCGGTGCCGTGAGCGCCAGGATGAGCATGCCCAGCGCCACCGCGCCAAGCATCCTGAATGCGCGGAATTGTCCGGTTTGTTTGCTTTGATGGAATAGGGTGTTAGTGTCATAAATTGGTCGCAATGTCCTGCCCTTAATGCTTGACGGCGCGTGCGGCACAGATAATGACAGTGATCAATCGCAACGTACGGGTTTCGTAAGAAACGACAACGTTAAATATTTCTCACCGCCTCCGCGAACGGTCTGGATCTCACCGTCCGGACGGCGTACAAGGTGATCAATTTTACCTATCTGTCATGCCCGGATCATCACATGAAACAGGACGACTGGTGTTCTTCTCGCTCGTCGGACGATTTGGCAGGTCTGACGGGTGGTCGTCGAAAAGGTTCCACGGACAAAGCCGATATTGAACGATTTGCCTGTCGCACGTCGTGATGATGTGAGCCGGGCGACGGAAACTATGTTGGGAAGGAATTCGCTTGTGACGGCTTCGCGAGGGCGCTCGCTTCACCGTGAACACGTGGTCGCGGCCTGCCTGGCCGGTGCGGTCGTGGTGGTGGTCGGTTATGCCTCGGGCGTCGGGCTGAAGACGGCACCAGCCGGTGCAAATACCTCGGTGATGGCGGTGGACGGGCAGCCACAGGCCTCGCCGGCTCAGCGGCCGGTGCCGTCTGGTCAGCCGCCGCCACCGGACGCCGTCGAGCCGATGCCTCCGATACCGGGACCAGCGGCTCCGCCCCCCGTGGTCCCGCCGGGCGCGGTTCCCGTCACCGACGTTCCACCGGTTCAACCGCCGCCGCAGGGGTCCGACCCGGCCCCTCCCGGCTCGACCGATCCCGGCGCGCCATCCACGCCACCCGGTGTTCCGGCGCCCCCGGGAACGCCCCCTCCCGCCCCTGGCTGCCAGCCGGGGGCGGTGCAGCCCGTCATCGACGCACTGACCGGTCTCCCGCTCGTCGGCGGCCTGACCACCGGCCTCGGACTGACCGGTCCGGGTGGAATTCTTCTGGCCCTGGTCGGATCGTGCCAGCCGCAGCCCGGGCAAGCTCCGTTGCTGTTGCCCGCCGGCCTCCCGCCGGCCCAGGCCGTTCCTCCCAGCGGCGGCTGATCCGGTGGCTCTCAGTGCTGCCAAGGCGTTGTACGTCCTCGCGCGTTGCGTGGACTACGCCGGCATGACCGTGTTCGTCGGCGGGATGTTCTTCCTCGCTCTGCTGTGGCCGGACGGTGGCGACAATCGCCAGGCGCGCGGTGTGGTCGTGGTCGGCTGGGTCCTCGGCCTGGCCGGCACCGTCTGCGGGCTCGGCCTGGAGGGTGCCTGGGTGGCTCAGCGCTCACCACTGGATCTGTTCGACTGGGACCTGATCAGCCAGGTGTTGAACGGTCAGTTCGGGCGGATCTGGTTCTCGAAGACGCTGCTGTGGGTGCTGGGTGGGGTCGTCCTCGCCGACCTGCTGCAGCGCGGGCGGCGGGCCGCGACGTCGACGGCTTGGCGGGTCGGTGCGGGCGCGATCGCCGTCGGGTTGTTACGTACCACCGGGTTGACCGGGCACTCGGCGGAGAGCGGGCACCCGTTGCTGAGCCAGCTCGCGGACTTCGCGCACCTGGCCGGGATCTGCGCGTGGATCGGCGGCCTCGCGATGCTGCTGTTCGGCGTGCTGGCCCGCCGCGACCCCGGCGAGCTGGCCGAGGTCGTGCCCCGCTACTCGAAACTCGCGATGATCGCCGTGCTGCTGGTCATCGCCGCCGGGTCCGTGTTGGCGTTGCAGACCCTCGGTTCTGTCGGCCGCGTGTTCACCACGGACTACGGGCGGGTGCTGCTGGTCAAGCTCGGCGTTCTCGCCGTGGTGCTGCTGATCGCGCAAGGCAGTAAGAGCTGGGTCGCCCGGCGGCTCGACTTCGCGGTCGTCCTGCGCGGTGACGCCGGTGTTGTACGTCCATTCGTCTACTCCGTCGCCGCGGAGACCACGCTTGTCGTCGTGGTGTTGTTCGCGGCGAGCCTCCTCGTCACCGCCAGTCCTGGCCGGTGAACGGTTCCACCCTGAAATACCGTCACATCGAAAGGAAGCCCTTGATGGACAACCCCGAACACACCTCTGCTGCCACCGGATCGCAGCCCGACGCCCCGCCCGCGGTGGCACGTCGGCGTCGGTGGCCGATCGCGGTCGCGATCGTCGCACTGGCACTGGCCATGGTCAGCCTCACGACCATGCGCACGGGGCAGTCGACCACCGCGACCGGCACGAGCACCGACGACGTCGACCTGGCGGCGCTGTCCGCGCAGGGCCCGCTGGCCGTGCCGCTGTACCAGGGACTCGCTCAGGAACAGGCCGGGGGAGCCGCCGCCGCAGCACCTGCCGCCGCGTCGACAAAGTCGGTCGAGATGATGGGCTACGCATTCTCCCCGGCCGCGTTGACGGTCTCGGTCGGTGACACGGTGACGTGGACCAACCACGACACCGCGCCGCACAACGTCGTCGTCACCGACGGCCCGGAGAAGTTCACCTCACCGACGCTGCAGACCGGCGGAACGTTCTCCTACACCTTCACCAAAGCGGGCACCTACTCCTACTACTGCGCGATCCACCCGGATATGAAAGCCACTCTGACCGTTGACGGCGGGTCGACACCGCCGTCGTCCTCGACCCCCACGGCCTCGCCGACGTCGGCTCCCACGACCGCGCCGTCCAGCCCGGGCCACTCGATGCCGTCGCCCACGCCGCCGGGTTCCGGCGACTGTGTGCCCAAAGCCGTGTTGCAGCCGATCATCGACCACATCAAGGCCGCACACCTGGAGCCGTCGCTCGGCCAGCAGGTCCAGGACCTCCTGAACCTCGACCAGTACATCAAGACCCACACCGTGTGGCTGGAAAGCGTGCTGTCTCCGGTGACGAACGGGTCGGCCAACAAGGTCCTCACCGACACCCTCGCACCGATCATCGCGCACATCCAGAGCGCCCACCTGGAGACCTCGCTCGGTCAGCAGGTGAGCGATTTGCTCAACCTCGATCAGTACATCAAGACGCACACCGTCTGGCTCGAAAGCGTCCTCACCCCGATGCTCAACCAGGCGACCTGCTGACGTCCGCACGATGATCAGGTCCGGGGTGGGCCCCGCGGGCTCACCCCGGATCGCCGCCACCAACCCGGAGGACATTGTGCCCGCCGACACCCGATTCCTGCCCGCGGACGGCCACCACAACCCCGCGCTGTCCACAGAGGACATCGAATCCACGCACCGCGCCTTCGCCGTCAGACGTGACCGATGCGTGGCCGAGCTGACGATGCGACTGCTCGGGATCCGATGGCTCCGGGCCCGACTGACCGTGAGCCACGCGACCCTCGTGATCGGGGCCGGCGAGGACATGCTGGCCATCGAGCTCGCCACCGCTTCGCTGCGGACCGCCGTGCCCTTGCTCGCCAAGGTGCTTACCGGACAGACCGCCTTGCGCGCCGAACTGTTTCCCAGCCTGTACTTCACCAGCGACGACGTCGACATCCTGGACGACTCCACTGTGGAACTCGTCGGGCAGGCCGAAATCGCCGGTTCGCCGCGGGACCTGTTCCTCAAAGGCGAACTACGGCACATCGAGAGCGACCGCGTCATCCTGTGGCTGCGCGGGATGCTGCCGTCCCCACGTCGCTCTCCCGCGAACGGCGGTCGGACCGCCCGGTTGCTGGCCCGCCGTCCGGTGCATGTCGAGTTCGCCGCGGAGTTCGTCCGATGACCCGATTCTTCTGCTTGCTCGCCGCCGCCGCCGTCCTCCTGCTCCCCGAGCCCGTCGCGTCGGCGGCGTCCACGGCGACCCGGACGGTGATGATGCAGGACTACGCCTTCACACCGGGGTCGCTGACCGTCCAGGTGGGCGACACCGTGACCTGGATGCAGCACGACACCGCGCCCCACGACGTCGTCACCACCAGCGCACCCGTCGCCTTCCGCAGCCCGCAACTGTCGCAGGGGGAAAGCTGGAGCTACACCTTCCGTTCGTCCGGCACCTACGCCTACTACTGCTCGGTGCACCCCGACATGCGTGCCCAGGTCATCGTCCAACCCGCGCCCACCCCCACCCCCACCCCGCAGCCGTCCACCCGGGCGCCGGTCGTTCCACCCGCGGCCAAGCAGTCGACGGCCGCGCCGAGCCGCACGAGCGTGGCAGCCCCGCCCTCGGTGAGCACAACGCCGACGACTTCGTCCGCCGCCGCACCTGTACCGGACGAGAGCGAACCGCCGTCGGGAAACCAGCCCGCTCAGGCGGTCGCCCAGCCGACCGCACAAACATCGAGCACCTCGCTGGACCCGATGTTGCTCGTTGCGGGTCTCGTCACCGCCGTCGCCATCGGCTGTCTGCTGGCCCTTACCTCCCGCCAGGCCTGACCGCCGTGCCGCGTCGTCGTTCACGTCAGGCGGTGGCCCTACCTCAGGGGATCGCGGCTTCGATGAGGTGGGGGCCGGGTTCGGCGAGGGCGCGCCGGAATTGGGCGGCGAGGTCTTCGGCTGTGGTCGCGCGGGTCGCCGGGACGCCAAGGCCTTGGGCGATCTTCACGAAGTCCATGTCCGGGCGGGACAGGTCGAGGAGGTCGTTCGCCTTCGGGCCCGAATCCTCGGCACCGACCCGCTGCAACTCCATCCGCAGGATCGCGTAAGCCCGGTTGTTCAGCAACACCGTGGTGACATTGAGGTTTTCGCGCGCCTGTGTCCACAACGCGGAGATCGTGTACAGCGCACTGCCGTCGGACTGCAGCGCGATCACCGGACGATCCGGTGCGGCGACGGCCGCCCCGGTAGCGACCGGCAGGCCCTGGCCGATCGCACCGCCGGTCAGCGTCAGCACATCGTGCCGCGGCGCACCGGCGGTCGCGGCGGGCAGTGTCCAGCCCGAAGTGTTGGCCTCGTCGGAGATGATCGCGCCCTCGGGCAGCAGCGCGCCGATCACCTCGACCCAGTTCTGCACGGTGAGCGGGCCACTCGGCAGCGCGGGCCGATTTGCTTGCTGCAGCACGGGTTCGGTGTCCGGCGCGAGTTCGTCCGCGAGCGCTTCGAGCGCGCCGACCACGTCGTCGCCGAGCTCGGCCAGCGTGTGCACCTGTGCGCCCTCTGGCACCAGCACGCTCGGCTTGCCGGGATAGGCGAAGAACGACACCGGCGCCTTCGCCCCGGCGACGATCACGTGCTTGGCCCCGTCGAGCTGGGAGGTGGCCTGCTCGGCCAGGTAGCCGAGCCGTTCGAAGGTGGGCAGCCCGGCACCGCGTTCCAGCCGCGCGGGGAAGGTCTCGACGAGGGGCTTCGCGCCAGTAGCGGTGGCGATCCGGCTGATCGCGCGCAACCCCGCTTCGCGGGTGGCCGGCCCGCCGAAGAGCAGTGCGACGGGTTCACCGGTGCGCAGGATCTCGGCGATCGATTTCACTGTCGACTCTTCCACCGCAAGCGGACCCCGCGGCGGGACCGGGGCGGCCGCGACACCGCCGTCACCCCAGGACACGTCCGCGGGCAGGATCAGCGTGGCCACTCGGCCCGGCGCGTCCTGCGACGCGGCGACCGCGGCGGCGGCGTCCGCGCCAACGTTGGTCGTGCTGTCCGAACTGCGGACCCAGCCCTCCAGCGACCCGGCGATCGCCTTGATGTCGGATTGCAGTGGGGCGTCGTACTTCTTGTGGTACGTGGCGTGATCACCGATGATATTGACGATCGGTGTGTGCGCCCGGCGCGCGTTGTGCAGGTTCGCCAGGCCGTTGCCCAGCCCCGGTCCGAGATGCAGCAGGGTCGCCGCGGGCTTTTCGGCGATACGGGCGTACCCGTCGGCCGCGCCGGTCACGACGCCCTCGGAGAGGCCGAGTACGCCGCGCATCTCGGGCACTGTGTCGAGTGCGGCGACGAAATGCATTTCCGAGGTGCCCGGATTGGAGAAGCACACGTCGACGCCGGCGTCGACGAGCGTACGGATCAGGGATTGCGCGCCGTTCATCTCACTCCTGGTGGAATCGGGTCGTGCTGGGGATTTGTGGTCGCAACCGTCAGGCGGTCAACCTGAGTTCGCTGACCACGAAACAAATATCGGGATGGGCGGACTGCACACTCGCCAAGATGGCTACTGCCGCGGCATAGACGAGCTGTTCGAGTTCGTCGACGTCGAGATCGCAATCATGAGTGAGCCAGTCGATCGTCACCTCGTCGAGCATTCCCATGACGCCCCGGACGGCGATGCGCAATGGGGGCAGCGGTTCGGTGGTGAGGCTCAGGAGGTCGAGCATGAACTCGGCACCGGCCCTGCGCCCCTGCTCGAACAGCTCGTCGGCTTCCGGATCCTGCCGGTCGGCCCGCATCATGGCGAGCACGGTGTGGACGTGGCGGCGTCGATACTCGATGTGCCGCCGCAATAGGCCACGCAGCCGGCTCTCCCGCGAGTCGTCATCCTCGCGGGACTTGTGCAGCTCGAGGATTTCGCCCAGCATCTGTTCCAGGACAGCGAGAAACAGGCCGCGTTTGTCCTTGAAGTGGTAGAACAGCAGACCGTGCGCGACGCCTGCCGCTTCGGCGATCTCACTGATGTAGATGTCGTCGTAGGGCTTACGCGCGAACAGGTCGGCCGCGACATCAACGAGCGCCGCTCGGCGTTGCCCGCGAGTCAGAGTCGTCTTCTTGCCGGGACTCATGCGAATCGCCTCCCTGGCGAAGCTGGGTCAGCGGGGGAGCAGTGCGACCGTGTTGCGCAGGCTGCCGATGCCGTCGATGGCCACCTCGACAATGTCGCCGTCTTTGAGGTACGAACCGGATGCGAGCCCGACTCCGGCGGGCGTACCGGTGAGGATGATGTCCCCCGTTGTCAGCGGGGTCCTGGCGGAGACCGCCTCGATGATCTCGGCGACGGAGAACAGCATCTCGCTGGTCCGGCCGTTTTGCCGTAGTTCATCGTTCACGCGCGTGGTGACAGCGAGGTCGAGGGGCTGGGTGAATTCGTCCGGCGTCACCACCGCCGGGCCGAGCGGCTTGAAGGTGGGAAACGTCTTACTGCGCTGGATGGGGGCCATGTCGACCACGGCTCCGTTGTCCATGCCCTGGAATTGGAGATCGCGGGCCGACACGTCGTTGGCGACGGTGAATCCACCCACGTGGCGCCAGCTGTCCTGGGCGCGGATGTCCTTCCCGCCGGTCCCGATGATCACCGCGAGCTCGGCCTCGTAGTCGAGCTGGCCGGCTGCCTCCTCGGGCACCACGATCGGCGAGCCGTGCCCGGTGACGAGGCCGGGCCCCGCCGAAATCGAGAAAAACTGCGGTGAGGGCGGAACGGACATGCCGGCCTCGAGCACGTGGTCTCGGTAGTTGGCTCCGACCACGACGAGCGTGCTCGGCCGGGACACCGGCGCGAGCAGCTCGATCGAACCCAGGGTCGCTCGTTCGGTCACCTGTGCCGTGCGAGCGAGGGTGATGTCATCTGCCAGCAGGCTTGCGATGTCGGGATGGGGAAGGTCCAGCAGAAGCACCTCGTCGCCCTCGCCGCGGGCCAACCCACGCGTGGTGCGGTACAAACGCATCGGGTCACCGCCTTCCGGCAAGGATCGTGATCCGGCGCGCGGAGATACGCCACAAGCCGTCCGCGCCACGGACAAGCTCGTCCCGGACACGGCTCAACGATCCAGGCTTCGCGCTCTCCGCCCGATCATCGCCGAGTACATACACCTGCAGCTGACATTCCGACTCCGCCACCTCAGGATCGGTGAGCTGGAAGGACGACTGGCTCAGGACGTGCACTGTCTCCCTGTCCTCGTCCTCACGGTGCCGCATGGCGTGGTTGATGTCCTCACCGCGCAGCGTCACGTCGCCGGCCTGCTTCGTCGCGTCCGACAACGTCAGCGACCCGTCGGCGGTGTACAGCCCGGCCGCCTGGGTCGCGTGCCCTTCATCGATCAACCGGAACGACGCCCGCACGACATCCTCACACGCGAGGCGCGCCCGCAGCTCCGCCAAACCGGCTTCGGCGCCGGCCGTACCTGCGATCGCGGTCACCATGTGGGGGCCGCCAGCTCAGCCGCGGGCTCGCCGGCGCGCAACCTCCCGAGCATCGTCCCGGGGTCGAACAACTCGCCAAAGGGGTTTTTGGCGAAACTCTCGGACCCCATGAACGCCGTACCCCCTTCGGCTGTGTCGAAGTTGTCGATCTGCAGCTCGATTTGATTGCCGTCCGGGTCGGCGTAGTACATCGACGTCGTGGGGCCGTGGTTGACCGCCAGTACCGGCAGCACCGATTCGTTCCGGAGCCGCTCCCAGTTCTCGAGCAAGTCCTTCAAGGTGGGATAGGTGAAGGCGATGTGGGCGAGTTGTTGCGGCGCCAAGGCCGCACTCGCCCCCGCGGGGATTTCGGCAGGACCAGAGCCCTCCTTGACCAAGTCCCCGGCCCCGATCTCTTGCATGGCGGCCGCGTCGGCGATGGCAATGCGGTGGTGTTCGTCGTCATAGGTGAGGAAGGCGATCGCCGGGGTTTCGTGGACGACGCGCCCATCGAGAAGTCGGACGTACCAGTCGCGCATGTGCTGGACCTGCTGGGAGTACAGGACAACATGAGACAACTTCGCTGGTGAAGACATGTGTATCAACCTTCCGAATCGTCGTTGCTCGGTGACACGACCGACACTACTTCTGACTTGACTTCAAGTCAAGTTCTCCTATGCTTGACCTTGTTCGGCAACCCAAGGCAGGGCCCGTCGAAGAAGGTCGGTTCCGTAACCGGGCATGCCTCAGGCGGTCGCACCCACCGCACATCGGCTCTGCCCATCGCTCGCACACCGTTGCTGGAGGCCACCATGAACACCGTGCAATTCGGTATTTTTCTCAGCCCACGCCGGGACCGTGCGGCCGCACTGATCGACAACACACTGACCGCCGAGGACGCCGGCTTCGATTACGTCTCCGTCCAGGATCATCCCTACGTACCCGAATTCCTCGACCCGTTCTCGATCATCGGCGTGCTGGCCGGGCGGACCCAGACGCTGCGATTCATGCCCAACGTCGCCAACCTTCCACTCCGGCCGCCCGCGATGCTGGCCAAAACCGCCGCCAGCCTCGATGTCCTCTCCGGCGGCCGGTTCGAATTGGGACTGGGCGGTGGACGCACCTGGCCGCAGATCGTCGGCCTTGGCGGACCCCATTGGCAGCCGGGTCAAGTAGTCACGGCCACCGACGAAGCCATCTCAATCCTGCACGCGCTCTGGCAGTACGGGCCGGCCACAGACGCCGAAGGGGAGATCTTCCAGCTCACCGGCGTTGCCCCTGGCCCAGCGCCCGCCCATCGTGTCGGAATCTGGCTCGGCGTCGCCGGACCTCGCATGCTGCGGCTTCTCGGCCGCCGTGCGGACGGGTGGGTCGCCCCGTTGGGAACCGGGTTCGAAACCAAAGCCGCGGCACAAGACCTGATCGACGCGGCCGCGCGGGAAGCCGGACGGCAGCCCACCGATGTCCGGCGAGTCATCCAACTCGTCGGCACGGTAACCGACCGCCCGGGTACGGCCGAACGTCCCCGCAGCGGCTCTGGCGCGCAACCCATCAACACCACCCCCGAGGGATGGGCCCGCATCATTTCGGAGTTCGTCACCACCGAAAGGTTCGATACGGTCAACTTCGTCCCGGCACACGAAACCCCGGAACAGATCGAAAAATTTGGCACCGAAGTCATTCCGGCGGCCCGCGAGCTGGTGAACGACTTCCGCCGGGCCGTCAATTCTCCGGCGTAGCTCCACAACCAGGAAAGACCGGTCTTTTTATCCGGCGCGTGCTCCCAATAACCTCACTAGGCCGCAAGAAAGAAATTGATCAGCCATGGCATTCGAACTCGGCATCTACCACTTCGGTGAACTGACACCCGATCCCGTCACTCATGTCCCGCCCGAACCCGGGAGACGCCTGCGCGAGTTGATCGAACAGGCAAGCGTCGCCGACGAAGCGGGGCTCGATGTGTTCGCCGTCGGCGAGCACCATCGTTCGGATTTCGCGGTGTCGAGCCCGGCCGTCGTGCTCGCCGCGATGGCGGAGAACACCCGGAACATCAAGCTCTCCAGTGCGGTCACCGTGCTCAGCTCCGACGATCCAGTGCGCGTGTTCCAGCAATTCGCCACACTGGACCTGATTTCCGGAGGACGAGCCGAGATCATCGCCGGGCGTGGATCCTTCACCGAATCGTTCCCCCTGTTCGGCTACGAACTCACCGACTACGACAAGCTGTTCGCGGACAAGCTGGACCTCTTGCAACAGCTGCGCCAGGAGAATCCGATCACCTGGCAGGGCTTGACTCGCCCTCCTCTGCGGAACGCCGACATCACCCCCCAGCCAGAGCGAGAGCTACCGTTATGGGTGGCGGTCGGTGGCACTCCAGCCTCAGCCGTACGCGCCGCCAAGCTGGGTTTGCCGCTTTCGCTCGCCATCATCGGCGGCAGTTACCGGCAATTCGCGCCGTTCGTCGACCTCTACCGCCAAGCAGCCACGGAATTCGGGCACGATCCGGCCCAGCTGAAAGTCTCGATCAACTCGCCGGGCTTCGTCGCTGATACGCACCAGGAAGCCATCGACATCTCGCATCCGTATTTTGAGGCGGGCTGGGCCGCGAACAATCACCAGCGCGGGCGGGGCGTTCCCATGCCCTTCGCGGCCTACGAAGCCCAGTCGACTCCAGGCGGCGCTTACTTCCTCGGCAGCCCGCAGGAGGTCATCGACAAGATCATGGCGCAGTACGAGCTCTTCCAGCACGATCGTCTCCTGATCCAGCTGGCGTTCGGAGATGTACCGCAGAAGGAAACCATCAAAGCGATCGAGCTACTCGGCGCTGAGGTCGCACCGGTGGTACGTAAGGAAATCGCCTCGCTGCGCGGTGAGCAGAACGCGGAGGCCAAGTCATGACCAATCCACTGCGGGTGGTGGCCGTTATCGGCACAATGCACGCGCCGTCCAAGACCACCGCACTCGTCGAGCTGATTCTGAAATCCCTCGGTTCCCGGACTCCGATCGAGTCGCAAATCATCGAGACCCACGCCCTCGCTTCGAGCCTGGGGCCGGCGCTGGAACGTGAGCAGGCAGGCGAGCAAGTCGAACGAGCCCTCCGTTCGGTGGAAAGCGCCGATATGCTCATAGCGGCGTCGCCGGTGTTTCGCGGTACGTTCACCGGGTTGTTCAAACATTTCTTCGACCTGGTCGATCAGTATGCGCTGGCCAACAAGCCGGTGCTACTGGTCGCGACCGGTGGCAGCGAGCGGCATGCGCTCGTCATCGACCAGGCGTTGCGACCGCTGTTCGGGTTCTTCCAATCCTGGACCGCGCCGATGGGGATATACCTCAGCTCAGGTGACTTCGACGGAACGACGGTGCTCAACCCGGAGGTTTACGAGCGGATCGAAGTTGCGGTCGCCGATGTGGTCCCCGTCGCGCTGGCACTCGCATCGGCCGATGATTCGATGGCCGGCGGCGCACCCTCGCTGGATGGCAGCAGGTGGCAGACGGTTGGCTCAAGTCGCGGTGGGATTTCTGGCGCGCGACAGATTTCGGGGGAAAGGAACAAGATGCATTTTCCTGCGCCTTACACCAGCCGCGCCTCGATGCTGGAGGTGATGCGCGCCGAGCATGAGCGTTTCTTCAAAATGGTCAGCAATCCGGACGATTGGCATGCCGAGAGCCGGCTGCCGGACTGGCAGGTCAGGGATCTGGTCGCCCACATGATTGACGAGACCGAGCGCTATCTCGATCACTGGAAGATGGCGCGCGGAGGGCAGTTGCCCAAGAGTCCGAGCCTGGCCGACTTTCGTGAGGAATTGAAGGCCGGTGTTCTCGCCCTTCGTGAGCTCCCCCGTGAGGAGGCGATTGCTCGCCTGAGGGCGGCGGCTCACGCGACCGTAGTCAATTTCGAAGCGCTGACGGAAGAGGAATGGAGCGGCTTCCAGATCGCCCACGGTTTTCTGGGGCCTTTGCCCGCCTCGTTCTTCGTGCCCCTGGAGCTGGGGCACCATGCGCTTCATGCCTGGGACCTTGGCCTCGGCGACAGGGACGCCAAGCTTGACGAACAGTCCGCAGGCATCCTCGTGACGCAATACATATTCAATCTCTGGGATTACATGTTCGACGCGGAGGCGGCGAAGGGCGTCCATATCAGATATGGCATCAGGATAGATGGCGACTGGGGCGGTCAATGGATCGTCACGGTCAATGGCGCCGAATGGGCAATAGAAGAAGCCGATGAGCTGCGGGACGTGCAGGCCGTGGTCCGTTATCGGCATCCGTCCGATATGGTGCTGATTTCCTATTTCCGGATCGAGGCAGGAGAAGTCAGCGGAGAGCCGGGCGTCATCGAAACAGGTCGCCGCCTATTCTCCCGGCCGGTATGAATTCGACCCATGGTGAGAAGTGGTGGATCATGAGCATATACAGGACGCCCTACACCGGGCGGGACGCTTTACTCGAGGCCTTGCGAGCCGAGGAAGATCGACTGGTCGGCGTGGTCAGCGATCCCGGCAACTGGAGTTCCGGCACTTATATCGACGGCTGGACCGTGCAGGACGTGGTCTGTCACCTGATCGACGAGACAGAAGACTACCTGAAGCGCTGGGACATGGCGCGCAAAGGCGAATTGCCCGAAGGTATTGACCTGGCAACCTTTCGTGAGAAGCTCCGGTCAGGCGCCCTCGCCCACCGTCATCTCGCGCAAGATGTGGCTGTCGCCCGTTTCACCGCGGCCGCGGCCGAGATGATGGCGATTTTCCGAGACTTGACCGAGGAAGAATGGGACGGTTTCACCATCGCCCACCCCTTGTTCGGCGCCATGCCTTCATCCACCTTCCCGGCGGTTCAGGTCGCGGACTACATGCTGCATATCTGGGACATCCGCTGGGGACAGGGCGACACGACGACCAGGCTCGACGAGCGATCAGCCGGGACTCTGATCCCGCACCTGTTCAGTCTATGGGGCTACACCTTCAATCACAGTGCGGCCGCAGGCGCCGCCATCTCCTATGGCATCAGGACCGGTGGCGCATGGGGCGGTCAGTGGAAGGTCGTCGTCGCAGGCAGCCAGTTCGTCATCGAAGCGGTTGAGGACTTGAGCGAAGTGCCGGCGATATTCCATTATGAGGACGCAGCGGAGATGGTTCTGAGCCGCTTCAGCCGGATAAAGGCCGCCAAGGCGAGTGGGGATCCGGACGCGATTAACGCGATCAGGAGCTTGTTCTCGGGACTCTGAGCTTGCCCGATATCGCCGTTTGCCGTCAGGCCATCGAGTCCAGTTCGTCGACCACCTGGCAGATGCCGGGGTGGGCGGATCGCACGGACGACAAGATGGCCACCGTCGCCCGGTAGACAAGCTGTTCGAGTTCGTCTTCGGGGACATCGCAGTCGTGAGTGAGCCAGTCGATCGTCGCCTCGTCGAGCATCCCCATAATGCCCTGGGTCGCAATGCGCACTGACGGCGGCGGTTCGGTCAGGCCCAAGAGGTCCAGGAGGAATTCGGCGCCGGCCTGGCGGGCTCGCTTGAACAGTTCGTCGGCTTCGGGATCCTGCCCGCCGGCCCGCATCAGGGCGAGCATGGTGTGGACGTGGCTGCGCCGATACCTGATGTGCCGCCGGAACAGGCCCCGCAGCCGCCTCTCCCGCGTGTCCTCATCCTCGCGGGGCTTGTGCAGCTCGAGTATTTCGTCGCGCACCTGTTCCAGGACAGCGAGGTACAGACCGCGTTTATCCTTGAAGTGATAGAACAGCAGCCCATGTGCGACACCGGCCGCCTCGGCGATCTCACTGATATAGATCTCGCCATAGGGCTTGCGCGCGAACATTTCGGCCGCGACAGCGACAAGCGCTGCCCGGCGTTGCCCGCGTGCTGGTGTTGCCCGCTTACTGGAACCCATCTCGATTGCCCTCCGCCTGTGCACGCTACTCGGGCGCGTCAGCCGCCGCTCTCTGCGTACGTGTGTCAGCCGCAAAACGCCACTTGGGTGAACCGTCCACAAAATGACCAGCCACCGTGGTGAAGTAGTCCGCCTCAGCGACAATCCTCTTGGCGGAGGTAAGCAGAAATCGTCCCGCTTCCGTCAACGAGACTCGGCGACTGCTTCGCTGGAACAATGCGACTCCCAGCTCCCGCTCCAGTTTCTGAATTTGAAGACTGAGCAATGGCTGGGCGACGAACAGTGACGTCGCCGCGCGGCTGAAGTTCAGATGCTCGGCCAACGCGATGAAATAGTGCATCTGCCGTAGTTCCATGTCTCCACTCACCTCCGCGACCAGCCGTTCCGTGAGCCCGGCGCAACGCGACGTGCCCGCCGCCGGACTCGGCGTGCCTGCCACGGCCGGAGCCTGCTGAGCCGGTCGCCAGCCGTAGCATGATCATGATTGTGCCCCTTGCTCAAGATCCACGGGGGGCCACCGCTTCCAGCGATGAGTCGGTTTTGCCGTAAACGTTACATTTCTGCCTCCTCGCGCGACGTACCCACCGGTACATCCCGCTTGCGACGCAGGAGGACACAGGATGAGCAATAAAGCGGTCATCAGCCTTTGCGCCGGGCTGGAAGACTCCGAAAGGGTGACCGTGGCGTTTCTCGTCGCGGTGGGAGCCGCCGAAAAGGGACGTCCAACGCTGATGTTCCTGACGAAGGAGGCCGTCCGGCTCGCGATTCCGGACTTCGCCCACGCCGTCGCGTGTGATGGCTGTCCATCCCTCACCGATCTCATGGACCGATACGAGAAGGCCGGTGGACGCTTCCTGGTGTGCCCGATCTGCTTCGACGCCCGTAAACTCGGCAAGGGCAACCTCGTCGTCAACGCGGAACTCGGCGGAACCGTCCCGATGTGGGACTGGATCGGCGACGAGGCCGCAACAACCTTCAGTTACTAGGCCGCGCGAGTCACCGGGCCGAGTGAGCGCAACGGCACTGCCTCGGCTCGCTCAGGCCAGGACGGCCTGGCCTGAGCTGGTGGCCGACAGCGGGTGAAAGTGTCCGTCGAGGGCATCGGCTACCTGCGCAGCACGGTGACCGCCGCGTCGAATAGCGTGGACACCGCGGTCGGCAGGAGGGCAGCTCAGATGGGTTCCGGTAAGCGGACGACGCCGGCGCGCGGGCAGCGCAGGGCGGCGCTCGTCGCTGTCGCGGCGGATCTGTTCGCGCGCAAGCCTTATGACGAGATCTACATCAGTGAGATCGCCGAGGCGGCCGGTGTCGCGCACGGGCTGCTGTTCTATCACTTCAAGGACAAACGCGGTCTGTATCTCGCGGTTCTGGAACAGGTGCTGGACGAAGTACTCGAGCTGCACAAGCCCCGCGAGGACGAGGACACCAAGGAGCAGCGGCTGCGGGGCTTGTTCCGGCGGCACATCGAATATCGGCGCGGCCACGTCCACACCATGCTTGGCCTCATGCGGGCCGGTGGGCAGGGCCCCCAGGTCGACGAGCTGTTCGAGCGGGGGCGCCAAGCCGGCGCCGACTTCATCCTGGACCTGCTGGGCCTGACCACCGAACCGCCGCCGCCGTCGCTGCGCATCGCCATCCGCGGGATCATGGGGATGCTCGACGAGGCGACGATCGACTGGCTCATCCACGACTGCGACGTCCCGGTGGACGAACTCGAGCAGCTCGTCTACCGCGCGACCGTCGCCATCCTGTCGTCCGTGCGATCCGCCCACCCCGAAATCTGTGACGTCGTCGACGAACTCGGCTCCGCCGCTTAGTGGTCCGCCTGCCTAGATAGCGTCAGGCGTGGTCACCGGCGCTGAGGCCGACGAGCTCGTCGGTGACGGACCACAGTCGTCGCCCCGCGTCGCCGTCGAGTGCGGTGGCCCCCAGCTCCGTCAGCACCCCTCGGTCGTAGAACCGGCCACTCGTGTTCGCGAGTGCTGGGTCGAGCGCCACCCGCAGCAGGCCGGCGGCGGCATCGTCGGGAGAGATGAACGCGCGGCGGACCAAGGGGTAGACGTTGCGCACGACCGGGTGGTCGAACATCGCCTTCATCATCGGTGTGTCCACCATTCCGGGATGGGCAGCGTTGACGTCCACGCCGGATCCCTCGAGCCGGCGAGCGAATTCACGGGTGTACAGGATGTTCGCCAGCTTCGACCGGCTGTAGGCGAGCATGGGCTGGAACGTCCCCTTGGTCATCATCAGGTCGTCGAAGTCGAGGCCGCCCTTCGCGCGGCGGTAGGCTTCGGAGGCGACGAAGAGGATACGGCTCGGGGCACTCGCACGCATCCGGTCCTCGAGCAGCCGCGCGAGCAGCGCATGCCCGAGGTGGTTCACGCCGAGTGTCGTCTCGAAGCCGTCGGCCGTCTCGGTTCGAGCGCCATGCCCCAGGTATCCGGCGACACAGACGAGAAGGTCGAGCTGGTCCCAGCGTTCCAGCACTGTTGCCGCCGCTCCCCGCACCGATGTGAGGTTCGCGAGGTCCAACTCCACGACGTCGACCGTGTCGTTGCCCGTGGCCTTCCTGATCTCATCCCGAACGCGGTAGCCCTTCGCCTGGTTTCGTGCCGCGATGAGAGTGACCGCCCCGCTTTCCGCGAGCCGGCGGGCGACCACCTGTCCGACGCCGTCGCTCGCGCCGGTCACAAGAGCTACCTGGCCACCCATGTCCGGCAGATCGGCCAGCCCTTCGACCCGCTGCGGTCGATTCCCGGCATGACGACTCATGATCTCAGTCCGTTCCCTGGTCCCGGTCAATGTTCACGGCGGAATGGCCCTGGGTGGGCCGACGCCCTGGTTCCGTGGTCACCGCAAGACGGCGACGAGGTCAGGCCCACAGTGGTCCTAGGCGGCGGGCTGCTTGTCGCACTTCGGAGTAGGGGCGGGTGGAGCTTTTGGCTTCTTTGAAGATATTGATGCCGAGGACGGAGGCGGTGATCATGCGGACGTTGGCCATGGTGTTCTGGTAGCGGATCTGCCCGCCGATCCAGGAGATCGCGTCCGCTTCGGGTTTCCAGGCCGCGTTGTAGCGGGCGCCGGCGGTGTCCAGCGGTCCGGATGCCAGGCATTTGTCGAGGACGATCGCCGATTCCAGGGCCGCGTTGCCGCCCTGGCCGACGGGTGGGAACGCGGCGGCGGCGTCGCCGAGCAGCACCGCCTTGCCGCCGTGCAGGCTCGAACAGGTCAGCCGCTGGCCAAGGTGGGCGCCCTCGCGCTGGGAGAATTCGGCGATCGCCTGCTCGCTGGTCAGGTCCAGGACGCGCGGGGAGTGCTTGCGCAGCCAGGTGGTGGCGTCCTCGGGGGAGGTGAACGTGGTCGGCTTGTTGACCCCGATCACGCAGATCCAGCGCACGCCGTCCGGCTTGTTCTCGTCGTTGATCGCCGCGGCGAGGGTGAGTGGGCTGAACGCCAGCCCGTTCAGGTAGTGCTTGTCCAACTCGTCGCCGACCTGGTCGAGTTCCAGTATGAGCCCGTAGTTGGGGACGGTGGAGGCCTCCACGGTGAACCCCTCGACCTGTTCGCGCATCGCCGCGCGGACGGCCGAGCCCGCGCCGTCGGCGCCGATGATGAGATCGAAGCGCGCCCCTGCCACCTCACCGGTGTGCACGTCGGCGGTGCGCACGTCGCTGTTGAACACGAAGTCGATCATGTCGTGGTGCCGCTCGTCGGCGACGGAGATCAGTGCCCGCATGATGTCCCCCCGCGAGCCGATCCAGCCGGGCTCGGACCACGGGTCGCGCAGCCGGCCCCCGGACTTGATCCCGCGGAACGGGACCATGTGGGCGTCGAAATGGTCGACGGCGTCGATGTACCGCACCGCGTTCAAGCCATGGCCGGTGAGGTCGATCGGGTAGGAGCGGTCGGGGTTGAAACGCGGCATGCGCTCGGGGTGGGCGTCACGCTCGAACACCGTGCTGCGGACGCCGCGCCGGGCCAGCGCGATGGCCGCCGTCAACCCGCCGGGACCCCCGCCGATGATCGCGATGTCTCCCATTGCGGCATCCTCACTTTCATTGATTTAAGATCAACGATACACAATCAACTAGACTGAAGGCATGGTCTCCACTAGAGCCGAGCGCGCGGCTTCGACCCGGCGCAAGCTCCTCGACGCGGCGGTCCAGCTGTTCCTCGACAAGCCCTACGACAAGGTTTCGGTCCACGACCTCGCCGACGCCGCCGGAGTGGCCTACGGGCTGATCGCCCACCACTTCGGCAACAAAAGAGGCATCCACCGCGAGGCCATGCGACAGATCGCCCGCCGTCTCGCGCAAGGCCCACCGCCGCCCGGTCCTCCCGGCACCCGGATCCGGCACCTCGTCCGCGACCACCTCACCTCCACCCGGCACAACCCGGCCGCCTATCTCGGGCTCATGCTCAGCACCGACCCTGACAGCCACGCCATCGTCGATGCCTCCAAGCGGCTGGCCATCCAGGCCATCAGCGAGATTCTCGACCTCGACCCGGAACGGCCCGCCGTACGACTGGCCCTGCGAACCTGGCTCGCCGCGTTCGGTGAAGCCGTGATCGTCTGGCTCCAGGACGGCTGTCCGTACTCCACCGACGACCTGATCGAGGTCCTGACGGCCACCCTCGCCGAACTGCTCCGCCAGGCCGCGCGGCTCGACCCCGCGCTCGACCCGGCCCCGGCCCTGGCCGCACTGGACCGGCCCGACTGACCCGCAGCGGACGACGTCGGGGTCACCAGGACCCCGGCGGCGTCGCCCGCCACCCCGCTGCCGGCGGGGCCCCGGCGGTCAGGTCATCAGGCGAAACGCGGGAACAGGCGAAGGGCGTTGTCGCGCTCCACGCCCTGCAGTTCCTCCTTGGTGAAGCCGTCGAAGCTGGTGAGGTTCGCGATGTTGAGTTCGACCGTGGGCTCCGGGGCCGCCGGCCAGTCGGTGCCGAAGAGGATGTGGTCCGAACTGGTGACTTCGAGCGTGGGAAGCAGCGAGTTGCGGCTGCCGGCCAGCGCCGTCTCGTAGTAGAGCCCGCGCAAGACGTCGGCGACGTGTGCGGGGTCGATGTCCGCGTCGTCGGGTCCTCGTCCCATGACGGTGTGTTCGCCGATCCGCCAGCCGAGCATCGGCAGAACCCCACCGCAATGGGCCAGGATCAGCCGTAGTCCCGGATGCCGCCGGAAGACCCCGGTGTAGAGCGCGTTGGTGATGTTGCGCGCGGTGTCGAAGGGGAATTCGACGATCGAACTCGGGCGGCCGAAGCCCAGCACGTCGATGTAGGGGCAGTCCACCGGGTGCACGAACACCGGCACCTGTCGTCGCGCCAGTTCGGCCAGTACCGGCTCCAGGTGCGGATCGCCGAAGTAGTGCCCCAGCACGTTCGAGGTCAGCACCACACCGTCGAGCCCCAGCTCGTCCAGTGCGTACGCGATCTCCGCCAGCGCCTGCTCGGGGCCATCACCCGGCAGCGAAGCGAAGGCTCCGAACCGATCCGGGTGCTTCGCGATCAGTTCGGCGTGCCCTTCATTGATCATCCGGGTCAGCCGCGTGCCGAACTCCGGGTCGTCCGGCGACCCCCCGAACGTCATCGGCATCGACACCAGCTGTGCGGCGATCTCCTGCCGGTCCATGTAGGCGAGCGCCGCTTCCGGCGTCCATCGCACCGAGATCTTGTAGCCACCGGTCGGTTTGAAGCCCCGCGCTGCCATCACCGCGACAGCCTGTTCCGGCATCGCGTGGGTATGGATGTCAATACGTTGACCCGGCATGACGCCACTCCTCTTGTTCATGGGACGTGAACACCCCGGACGGTCGGTAAACCACTTTCCGCGCGGGCGTGTCGACTCTGATGCGTTGTGAGTTCGACCTTAAAGTTTAAAGTGTTGCTAGTCAATTTATGCGGCGACGCTGGCGACGGAGCCCGTTCGGTCGGACGTGCCACGGTGCGCTGACTGTCCGCGACCTATGTGCCGTTCGCGAGCGCCGACCAGCAGCAAGCCGCGCCGTGCGTCACGTGACAGTGAGTCGGCTTTCATGACCGCAGGGTAATCCCATCGCTTAGATGTCGCACTTTAGGGGTGCTGGCGCAGGAGGATGTCGGCTGCGCGGCCCGTGCATGGGGGAGCAGGTGACCGCTCGTCAGGCCGGATTGACTGGCCTCACCTGCTCTCGACTATGCGCGGATGGTGATGGGGTGATAGCTAAGTGTCACGGCGTAGCCTGGTTGAAAAAATTGACTAGCAACACTTTTATGTCTAGTCTCGGGACCAGTTCGGTCGACCCTTCATTGAGTCGGCTCTCCACCGGCAGGCACCGCAGCCTGCCGACATCTCGCCCACACTGGAGTGGTCCATGCGAATTGGCGATGTGACGGTTCATTCCCTCCCCGACGGCGTTCTGCCGATGCCGCCGACCGTGCTCTATCCCGACCTGCCGATGTCCACCTGGCGGAGTTTGCCGGGCACCGTGGACGAGGACGGTCTGCTTCCCGTCCCGTTCGGTGGCTTCCTGGCCACCGACGGACAGGGACACCGTGTCGTGTTCGATCTGGGCGGCGGTTTCGCTCCCCAGCTGATCCCCGGCGGCGAACTCCCCGCGGTCCGCGAACTCCTGCCCGGTCACCTGGAGAAGCTGGGCTGCCCACTCGACTCGGTGACCGACGTGGTCCTCAGTCATCTGCATATCGATCACGTGGGATGGGCTTCCACAAACGGCTGGCCCACCTTTTCCGGTGCCAGGCACCACATTCACGCTCAGGACTGGAAGCACTTCGTGGTCGACGGCGCGGACGACGCGGTGCGGGACAAAGTCAGTCCATTGGGTGACGCGGTCGTGCTCTGGGAAGGCGACTCGGTTTCCGTCTTCGACTGGCTACGCCTCGTTCACGCCCCTGGCCACACGCCGGGCGCCTCCATCGCGCTGATCGAGTCACAAGGCCAGAGCCTTGCCCTGGTGGGTGATCTCTTCCACCACCCGGCCGCGCTGGACCACCCCGACTGGCGCTGTGGCTTCGACTGGGACGCCGAGCTCGGAGCGTCCACCCGAGCGGAATGGCTGGAAAGGCTGCGTGAGACAGGCACGCCCCTCGTCGGCCCGCATTTCCCGGACTTCAAGCCGGTCACGCTCCGATGAGCCGCCTGCCGGAAGCCGTCCGCCGTCCCAGCGGCACCGGAACCGCCGTTTCTCCAGGTCGTCCCGCTCCACGTAGTTCGTCATCGAAAGGCTTGCCATGGACCGGGTGAAAGCAGCGGTGTGCCGGCCGGACAACGACTTATTCCGTTTGGAAGAATTGACCATCGACGACCCTCGCCCGGACGAGGTGCTGGTGCGCTTCACGGCGACCGGACTGTGCCACACGGATCTGGAGGTGGCGGCCGGACGGATGCCGACTCCGTTCCCCGTGGTCGCCGGGCACGAGGGCGCCGGAGTGATCGAGGCGGTCGGCTCCGCTGTCACCGGGTTCAGCCAGGGCGACCGCGTGGTGGCCAGTTTCAGTTTCTGTGGCACCTGCCGGAACTGCTTGAGGGGTCAGCCCGCCTATTGTCCTGACCATTTCCCGCTGAATTTCGGTGCCCAGCGCGCCGACGGGTCCGTCGGGTTTCGTGACGCCTCGGGTGATCCGGTGCGGGACCAATTCTTCGGCCAGTCGTCGTTCGCCGGCTACGGATTATGTCGGCCGAGCAGTCTCATCCGGGTGCCCGGGACCTCCCTGCCCGACCATGTTCTCGCCCCCCTTGGCTGCGGCGTCATCACGGGAGCGGGCGCGGTGTGGAATGTATTGGAGGTGTTCCCGGGCAGTTCGGTCGCCGTATTCGGCGCCGGTGCCGTGGGACTGAGCGCTGTCATGGCCGCCGTGGCGGCCGGCGCTTCCCGGATCATCGTGAGTGACATCCACCGCTCCCGGCTCGATCTCGCGGTTCGCCTCGGAGCGACCGACGTATTCGACGCCACGAATGACGCCGGCGCGGAGACGGTCCGGGAACTGACCGCGGGGCTGGGCGTGGACTTCAGCGTGGAGTCCACCGGAGTGCCCGCGGTGATGGCCCAGGCCGTGGCAGCCCTGGCCCCGTTGGGGAGCGCGGCGATCCTCGGCGTCGCGCCGGACGGCGCGGACTTGCACACCAACGCCTTCGCGCTCCTCGAAGGTCGTACCGTGACCGGTTCCATCGTCGGCCACCAGGCCCCCGCGGTACTCGTGCCGCGCATTCTGGCCCTTCACGGCAAAGGCCTCTTCCCCCTTGAAGCCATGATCAGCACTTACCCGCTGGACGACATCAACAAGGCCGTGGACGACGTCCGCTCGGGAGCCGTGGCGAAGGCCGTATTGCTTCATTGAGCCGTATCCATCCCCTCAGGCAAGGAACAATTGACATGTCCGGAATACGTTTGTCGGAAGTCGTCCTGCGGACGACCGAATACGACCGCCTCTGCGATTTCTATTCGCTGGTGCTGGCGCAACCGCGCAGCGTGGAAATGACGCCGCCCCCGTCCGACGACCCGGACGACCCGTCGCGCATCTGCTTTCTCGACTTCTACTTCGACCCGCCCTATAGCCAGCGCATCGCCGTCTTCGAGTGCAAGGACATCGGTTCCGGACCGACATCCCGTGGCCTGCACCACTTCCAGCTGCGCACACCGACCATCGACGCGCTCCTCGACCTCTACAGCACCCTCAAGAACAGCGGCCACCTACCGATCGAGGCGTCCAACCACGGCCCCGGTACGAGCTTCTACTACCGCGACCCGGACGGGAACAAAGTCGAGCTGTCCTCGCTGAACTTCACCTCACAGCAGGAAATGCGGACGTTCATGGCGACCGACGAGTTCAAGAACAACCCCAACGGATTCCCGCTGGACCCCGAACGCCTGCTCGCGGGCGCGCAGGCAGGGCGGGACCTCAGCGAAATGCTCTGGGAACGATGACACCCGTCTCGACGCCGGGCCCGACCGGCGACATCACCAGTGACACCTACGACATCGTGGTCGTGGGCGGCGGCCCCGTGGGCATCGCGACCGCCATCGAACTCGGCGGCCGCGGGCTCTCCGTCCTGGTCGTCGAACGCGAAGACGGCGTCGTCCGCTACCCGACCGCGGAGTCCATCGACACCGCGTCCATGGAACTGTTGCGCCGCTGGGGAATCGCCGACGCGGTAGCAGACAGCGGGTTTCCCGCGGACCAGCGGCGCGACATCTCCTTCGTCTCCCGGATGACGACCTACGAACTCGCCCGCTTCCCTCGTCCGTCCAATGCGGACCGGCGCACCACCACCCAAGGGCTCAGCCCGGAGGGTGGCGTGTGGTGGCCGAAGTTCTGGTTCGATCCGGCGCTGCGGGTGCGGGCGGTCGCGGAATCCACAGTGGACCTCCGCTTCCAATGGACCTGCGAGAGCTTCGACGACGGCACCGAGGGAGTCTCGGTGCGGCTCTCCTCGACCGAACACGGGCCCCGCACGGTACGCGCGCGTTTCCTGGTCGCCTGTGACGGCGCCGGATCGCCGATCCGCAGGACTCTGGGCATCGCCTCATTGCGGGACTCCGACCAAACCCGCGCACGGTGGCAGGGCGCCTTCGTCAAGCTGCCGGGGCTTCGCGAGCGGATCCCGCACGCCCCGGCTGTGCAGTACTACCTGATCAACCCCCGCCGCATGATTCTCGGCTCGCTCGACGGCGGCGACCTGTGGCGCGTCACCTACCCGCTCAAGAACGGCGAGTCACCCGCCTTCGCGGATGTCCGCGCGACCATCGCCGACGCACTCGACTGCGCGGTCGAGGAGGTGGAGGTGTTCGACGCCAGGGAATGGAGCGGCGACGCGGTGGTGGCCGAGTCCTTCCGGTCCGGGCACGTCCTGCTGGCAGGCGACGCCGCACACCGGATGTGGCCCTCGGGCGGGCACGGAATGAACACCGGTCTTGGCGACGTGGCCAACCTCGGCTGGAAGCTGGAAGCCGTACTGCGCGGCTGGGCACCGGACTGCCTGCTCGACACTTACACCGCCGAGCGCCGCCCGCACGGTGAGCGCATGGTGCGCCGTGCGTGGCACAACTACCGCATGGACAACGCGTTCCTGTCCGATCCGACACTGGACGATCCCGCGGGGGAGGCGACGCGCGCGTTCGTCGGCAAGCGGATCGTCGCGACCCGCCAGGCCGAGTGGCGGTCCCTCGGTGTCCAGCTCGGCTTGCGCTATTCCGAGTCACCGCTGGTCGTGCCCGACGGCACCCCTGAGCCCCCCGACGACCCCGGGGAGTATGTGCCGACGGCGCGCCCCGGGCACCGCGCCCCGCACATCGCGCTGGCCGACGGACGGTCGGTGCTCGACCTGTTCCGTGGGCGTTTCACCCTCCTCAACATCGCGCCCGCCGTCGACAGCGGGTCGCTGGCCGCGGCGTTCCGGCACCGCGGGATCCCCCTTGACGAGGAGTGGACCGGCGTCGCGGGCACCCGGGAGCTGTACGGGTGCGCCATCGCACTGGTCCGTCCGGACGGCATCGTCGCCTGGCGCGGTGACGAGTGCCCCGCGGACCCTGACTGGCTGCTGGATCAGGTGACCGGCCGGACGAGCGCGGCATTGATCGGCGACGGGAACCCGGCCTGACCGGCCAGATCCGCCTACTACCGACAGAACGGAGAACGCCATGTTGCTCGCGCAGACCACCGACGGCATCGCGCGGGGCGGGCCCGACGGACTGCAACTCCTCGACGTCCCACGACCGCTCGAGGACTTCATCGCCGAAGGACGTCTGGCCGAGCTGGAAGGGGTGAAGACCCGGAAGGCGATCGGCTGGGACGAGGCCACGCTGGCACCGCCGGTGAGGCGGCCCGGCAAGATCGTCATCATCGGCCTGAACTACCGCGACCACGCCGCGGAAACGGGCAACCCGCTGCCTTCCTTCCCCCGCTTCCACCTGATACCCGGCTCCGCCGTGACGGCCGGCGGTACCTTCATACGGCTGCCGCACACCGCCCCGGACAAGGTCGACTACGAAGGCGAACTCGCCGTCGTGATCGGGCGCACCGGCCGCGACATCCCCGAAAAGTCCGCGTGGGACTTCGTCGGCGGCGCCACGGTCGCCGACGACATCTCGGCGCGCGACATCCAGTCGGGGGAGAACCCGGCACTGCCGATGGCCAGCCCGGCCCTGGCCAAGGGGTTCGACGGCTTCAAGCCACTGGGCCCCGCCCTGCTGACCACCGACGAGCTGCGCCAGTACGACGCACTGGGAATCACGACCGAGGTCAACGGGGTCGTCCGCCAACGCTCGTCGACGGCCGAGCTCGTCTTCTCGATCCCTCAGTTGCTGGCGTGCGTCAGCTCGTTTCTCACCCTGGAAGCCGGCGACGTCATCCTCACCGGCACTCCCGGGGGAACGGGCGTGGCCGAGGGACGGTTCCTCCGGGCGGGCGATGTCGTCACGGTCACCGTCGACAACATCGGGACGCTGACCAACACGATCATCGACGCTGAAACAGCAGAACCACGCGAGGCGGCGCGATGACCGCCGGCGCATGCGTGCTCTGCGACCGGGCCGGCACGCTCGCTGCCGCCGATCCCGGCTGGCTGCTGCGGACCGGCCACTGGGGAGTGTCCCCGCACCCGGCCATGCCAGTCCCCGGCTGGGTCGCGGTCCAGACGATCCGGCACACCGAAGGACTCGCGGACCTGAACGATGCCGAGGCCGCGGAGCTCGGTCCGCTGCTCTCCCGGGTGAGCGCGGCCGTGACCCGGGTGACCGGCTCGGAACGCGTCTACACCTACTCCCTCGGCGAGGGCTGTCCCCACACCCACGTCCTCGTTGGCCCGCCCCAGCGAGAACTGCGCGGCAAGGCTTTCATCGCCGCGCTGCTGGGCCGCGACGAGACCCTGGCGGACCAGGCGGCCGCAGACCGCACGGCCCTCGGACTGGCCGGTGAACTATCCGGCTGACAGAAAGAAGTGTCCGTTTCGGCGGGCATTCAACCGCACACCAACCTGAAAGGCAGTGACCACAAGTGACTCGGTCAGCCGAAGTGTCGATCCCGGAATGCTTTTCGTATCACCGACTCGTCGACACCCCCATGGCGAACACCACCAAGTGGCAGCTCGAACGCATAGCCAAGAGCCACCTCGACGTTCCCGAAGACCTCGCGGAGGCGTTCGGGCGCGCGATGAACACCGGGGACCGGCTCGGCGACGCCTACATCGACGCCGCGTTCGCCACGCCTGAAGGCAAGGCACGCGCCAGGAAAGACGTCGACCAGGCCCTCCAGCACGGCATCGGGAGCGTCGACGACGCCCCTCCGGAACTCGTAGCGCTGTTCGAGCAGATCAACACCGATCCCGACTGGGTCGACTGGGCGAAGGTCGAACACGGCGCCGAGGTCTTCCGCCGGTACAAGGAGCTCTACCCGTACTTCGGGATGGTCTCGTTCCCCGGCTACGCGCTGGAGACCATCGCCAAACCGCTCGCGCTGACCGGCGCCTACACCGGCGGGTCGGCATTCGGCCGGTTCCTGGAGACCTGCCGCCTCTGGACCGACACCACCGAGCCGGGTGCGATGCGACCCGGCGGCGTCGGCCGCCGCTCCGCGGTGTTCGTGCGCACCCTGCACTCGATGATCCGCCACACCCTGCTGCCGCACGCCGAGTGGGACCAGGCCAAGCTCGGTATGCCCATCAGCCAATTCGGGATGTTCGGGACCCTCCTGCTCAGCTCGTTCGCCCCTGGGCAACAGCTGAAGCTCATCGGATACCGCCCCACCGACGCCGACATCGAAGCCATGATGCACCACTGGCGCTACGTCGGGTACCTGATGGGTGTCGAGTTGCCGTGGTTCCCGGAGACCGTGACGGAAGGCTTCCGCGCCCAGTTGCTGATCACGCTCGTGCAGGAGCCGACTCCGAGCAAAGACTCCCAGAACCTGTGCAGCTCGTTCATGGACACCTTCCTTCCCGCTGAGGACGCACGGGGACTGCGCAAGGTCTACGGCACACTGCGATACAAGGCGCAGCTCGGTCACGCACGCTTCTACCTCGGCGAGGAAAGTTATCTCGGGACGGGCCTGCCCGACGCCGGATTATGGCGCTACGCCCCGATCGCACGGGTGATTCCGAACGCGACGCGCGAGACCCTTCGCCGTACGGTCCCCGGGGTGTCCGGGTGGATCGACCAGAAAAACCGGCGCGCCCGTCATGATTTCCTCAACAAGAACCTCGAGAGCGGCGAAGCGAAGTTCAAGCCCGTTGACAAGCTTGCGCGGTAACGGACCAGTTGCCCTGTCCCCCCCTGGCGCGCCTGCTCTCCTCCACCCCGAGCGGAGGAGAGCAGGCGTCATAAAGGTGGCCCCATGCCCGACATCCCGTCACCTGTCACCCGTCCGCGCGGACGCCCACGCAAAGACGCCCAGTTCGCGCCCATGGACGACGTCATGGCCGCGGCGATCGAGGCGTTCTCTGTGCACGGGTACAGCGGGGTCTCGTTGCGGAGGGTCAACGACGAACTGGGTGTCAGCCGTAACCTTCTCTATCAGCGCTTCGGTTCGAAGGCCAATCTGTGGCGGACCGCCGTCGACTGGGCTTTTGGCCCACTCCTCGAACACCTGGAGGTCACGGACGATGAAACGGCTGACCCCATTGTGCGACTGAGGGTGTTGATCCGGAATTTCATCGAGTTTGCGGCGACCCGCCCCTATCTGGCTCGCCTTGTCGCGGTGGAGGCCAGCACCCTCACGGATCGGCTTGAGTATCTTTACCACCACTACATCGAGCCCATCCAATTACGGTTCATGCCTGTTTTCGAACTGCTGCGCGAGCAGGGGAGAATCAAGAACATCCCACCCGAGGTCTTCTATTTTCTTCTCACGTCCGGCGGTTCCGCGCCCTACGGTCAGATCGGGCTCGCCACATTGATGAACCCGCAGCTGATTTCACCGGGCGAAAAGACCGCCCAGGTTTACGCCGAGAACGTGGCCGAAGTGCTCATCAACGGCCTGTTGCTGGCCAGTTGATGGGAGCCACATCGAGCGGGCGGTGATCGTGGCCTGGAACGTGTGCCAGCCTGATTCCGGTAGCTGTTCAGCTGTGAGGAGTCCCGCGTGGGCGCCTCGGGGTGCGGGCGTGGCCGTCTCCACGGGTTGACGACGGCCCAAGCCCCGATGCCTGTTTCGATCGCATCGAGAACCCGATCTGCCGAGGTTGAAAACGCTCACTACGATTACGCTGATTACAAAGTTACAACGGGGGTGGACCGCGGTACACCGCAGGGAGGGGACGGGAGCCGATGAGCCTTCGTCAGTACGAGTACGCCCTGGCGGTTGCCGAGGAGGGCTCGGTGACGGCGGCGGCGGAGCTGCTGCACGTCGCTCAACCGTCGATGTCCCAGCAGATCCGCGGCCTGGAGCGGGAACTCGGCGTGAAACTGTTCGCCCGCACGCCGACCGGGCTGGTGCCCACCGTGGTCGGCCGCGCGTTCCTGCGGGAGGCGGAGATCGCGGTGAGGGCGTCCCGGCGGGCGAGGGCGACGGCGCGAGCCGGTGCCGACGACCTGGTGGGCGAGCTGGTGGTCGCGGTGCAGATGGGCTTCGGCACGCGGCAGCTGCCGGGCGCGCTGGGCGCACTGCGTCGCCGCTTCCCGCGGCTGGAGGTCACCGTCTTCGAAGAGCCGAGCTCCGCCGAGCTGGATCGGCTGTGTCGCCAGGGCCTGCTGGACCTCGCCCTGATGGCGGCCTGCGACCAGAGCCCCGCCGACGCCCACCACCTCGGCGACGAGGAGTTCGCCGTGGTGCTGGGCGCCGGGCACCGGCAGCTCGCCGCGGACCGGGTCGAGCTGCGCGAACTGGACGGGGAGCCGTGGGTGAGGTTCGACCGCGACAGCGCGCTCGACGGTGTGCTGCTGAACGTGCTGCGGGACAACGAGTTGACCCCGACCACGGTCGCCAGGGTGTCCCAGACAGCGACGGCCGTGCGCTGGGCCGTCCAGGGGCTGGGGGTGACGCTCGTCCCGGCCTCCGTGGTGCCCCACGATTACGAGCACCTCGTTCGCCCGGTGTTCCCGGTCGTGTCCCAGCCCGTCATCGCCGTGCTCCGCCACGGCGCGGGCCCGGCGGAGACGGCTCTGCTCGAACTCCTGCGTCAAGAGACGTGGTCCGAGTCCGCTTCCTTCTCGCCGGCGTCCTGACGGTCGAGAAGGAAGCGGGGGCCGTTGAATGCCGTCGGCGTCAACCCATGGGGAATTCGCCGCCGTCCACGATGAGATTCCTCCCGGTCAGCCAGCTCGCCCGGTCGGACACGAGGAACAGCACCGCGTTGGCGATGTCGTCGGGCCGGCCATCGCGGCCCAGCGGCGCGGTGTCGTTGGCGTTGGTCTCGGCCGGCGTCGTGTTCAGGCGCGCCCACTGCTCCCGCGTCGCTTCGCCGCCGGGGGTGGCGGTTCTGCCAGGAGACACGGTGTTGACCCGGATTCCGGACGGGGCCAGCTCCAAGGCCAGTCCCCGGCTGTAGAACTCCAGCGCCGCCTTCGCCGCCACGTAGTGCAGGAACGGTCCTACC
>NZ_DASYMU010000104.1:0-26907 GCF_036008905.1 Amycolatopsis sp.
CACGCATCCGCACACGACTCCCCCACACAAAACGCGACCTTCCCTCACCAGCCGGGGGTCCAGGGGCAAGCCCCTGGTGGGGGATCCAAGGGGGCGAAGCCCGCCTTGGCCGGGGGCCTGGGGGAAGCCCCCCAGAAGACACACGAAAGAGGGCCCGTTATTCGCATCTTTCCAGCGAATAACGGGCCCTCTGACCTCTGTAGCGGGGACAGGATTTGAACCTGCGACCTCTGGGTTATGAGCCCAGCGAGCTACCGAGCTGCTCCACCCCGCGTCGTAAACACCACTATACGCGGTGGTTACGACGGGGGCACAGCGGGCTCGTCAACGCCCTATCCGCCGGGCTGGCCGGGAGGTGGCGGGGTGGTTGAAGCCGGTGGCGGGGTTGTCGCCGGCGGTGCTGCTTTGGCTGCCACGTACGCCTTGGTGGCGGCGTCCAGCGCTTGCAGTGCCGCGCCCTGGTCGGCGAAGTTGCCGGACTGCAGCGCGGCTTTGTACTTGTCGATCGCGGCCTGGATGTCGTTGGCGGCCTGGTCCAGCGCGGGGTTGGACCCGACTGTGCCTGTCGGCGGTGGTGTCGTCGTGGTCGGGGGTGCGCCGGGTGTCACCGGCGGTATCGAGGTACTCGGCGTTTCCCCGGTACCCGCGCCGAACACCTGATCAAGGGCGCCCTGCAACGTCGACGAGAACCCGATCTTCGGCCCGAACGCCACCAGAACTCTTGCCAGCTGCGGATAGCTGTTCTGGTTGCGCTGCCGGATGTACATCGGTTCCACGTAGAGGAAACCGCCGGCCACGGGCAAGGTGATCAGGTTTCCGAAGATGATGTTGACGCTCTGGTTGGTATAGAACGTCCGTTGCTGCGCGAAGTTCGGGTCGCTCTGGAATCTGTTCTGTACCTGCACCGGTCCGTCCACCTGCGACGCACCGGCCGCGGCGGTCGGTAGCCGGAGCACCCGCATCGCCCCGTAATCCCCGGGATCGGAGGAAACGGAAACCCAGGCGGCCAAATACTGCCGCTGCAATCCGGTGAGCGGACTCGTCAGCTGGAACGTCGTCTTGTTTTCACCCGGCGCGTCGGCGAGGACGTAATAACCGGGCTGGTTCGCGACTCCGGCGGCGTTGGCGTTCGCGCCGCCCTCCTGCGTCGGATCCTGCGGGATGCTCCAGAACGCCTGCTGCGCGTAGAACTCCTGCGGGTCGTTGACGTGGTACTTGGCGAGCAGCTCACGCTGGACCTTGAACAGGTCCTCCGGGTAACGGAAATGCGCGCGAAGGTCCGGTGAGATCTCCGAACTCGGCTTCACCAAACCGGGGAAGACCTTCTCCCAGGCGTTGAGGACCGGTTCCTTGTCGTCGATCGAGTAGAGCGTGACGGTTCCGTTGAACGCGTCGACGGTCGCCTTGACCGAGTTGCGGATGTAGTTGATCGAACTGTTCGCCTGACGCGCGACGCCGGTGAGGGAGTCGTTCGTCGCTTCACCCAGCTGCGTCTGCTGTGCGTACGGGTAGTTGTTGATCGTGGTGTAGCCGTCGATGATCCACTGGATCTTGCCGTCGACGACCGCCGGATACGGGTCGCCGTCGACGGTCAGCCACGGGGCGACCTTGCTGACCCTGTCCCGCGGGTCGCGGTTGTACATGATCTTCGAGTCGTCGCCGATGGCGTCGGAGAACAGGATGTTGCGCTCGCCGTACTCGGCGGCGAAAACGAGCCTGTTGAACAGGTTCCCGATCGTCACGCCACCGGAACCCTTGTAGAGGTAGCTGCGGTCGGTCGCCGTGTCGTACTCACCCGGCGCCTTTCCGAGCGTGCCGCCGACGATCGCGTAGTCGGCCGAGCTGGACAGCTCGCCGTAGTAGATCCGCGGTTCGTCGACCTGGATCCCCGCGCCCTTGGGGTTCTGGGTGTCACTGGTGTTGGCGATCGGGTAACCGCCGTCGGAGTTCTGGCCTTCGACCGCGCGGTCGATCGTGTTCGCCGGGGCGGCCACGAAACCGTTTCCGTGCGTGTAGACCATGTGCCGGTTGATCCAGCTGGTCTGGTTGCCGGTCAGGCCCTCGGTCTTGATCTCCTTCGCGGCGACGATGTAGTCCTGCGTCGTGCCGCCGACGTTGTAGCGGTCGATGTCCAGCTTCGCCGGGAAGCCGTAGAAGTTCTCCCGGCCGACTCGCTGGGTGAAGGTGTCGCTCAGGACGTTCGGGTCGAGCAGCCGGATGTTCGGGATGGTGCCCGTGTCGGCCTTCACTTCGGCGGACGTCGCCTCGGATTTGCCCGAGTAGTCCTGATACTGCACGTTCGTCAACCCGAAGGCTTGCCGCGTGGCGTCCATGTTTCGTTGGATCGACGCCGCTTCCTTCTCGTTCGCGTTGGGACGCACCGAGAACTGCTCGAGCACCGCGGGCCAGGCCGCGCCGATGAGCACGCTGGACAGGATCATCAGCACCAGCGAGATCGCCGGCAGCTGGATGTTGCGCAGGAACGCGCCGGCGAAGAACGCGATCGCGCAGATCACCGAGATACACAGCAGGATCAGCTTGGCCGGCAGCACCGCGTTGAGGTCGGTGTAGGTCGCACCGGTGAACAACGGGTTGCGGTCGGAGAGGAGCAGGTTGTACCGGTCGAAGAAGTACTCGACCGCCTTGAGGACCACGAAGATCCCGACCGTGACCGAGAGCTGCACACGCGCCGGACCGGCGAGCTGACCGCCCTTGCCCGCCAGGCGGATGCCTCCGAAGATGTAGTGCGCGATCAGCGCGCCGATGAACGAGATGACCACGGCGATGAACAACCAGCCCAGCAGCCAGTTGTAGAACGGCAGCTCAAAGGCGTAGAAGCCGATGTCGTGGCCGAACTCCGGGTCCTTCTGGCCGAACGGAGTGCCGTTGAGGAACAGCTGCACCACCTGCCAGTCGGCCTGGGCGGTCGCACCGGCGATCAATCCGGTGAGCAGCGGAATACCGATGCCGACCAGCCTGATCCGGCCGACGATCGCGGACCGGTACCGGGCGAGCGGGTCGTCCGCGCCGGAAACGGGCACGAACACCGGCCGGGTGCGGTAGGCGATCATCAAACTCACCGCGAGGGCGCCGCCGACCAGCAGGCCTACCGCGAAGAACAAGATGATGCGGGTCACCAGGATCGTCGAGAACACGCTGCGCGCGCCTACCTCGCCGAACCACAGCCAGGAGACATAAGTGTCCAAGAATCTGGCGCCGAGCAACAGTGCCAACACCACGACGGCCGCGATGATCAGCAGAATTCGGCTCCGCCGGGAAAGTTTCGGCAAGCTCACAGGGGGCCGAGTGGCCACTGCACACGCTCCTGAGGTCGTGATCTCGTTCGCGGGGGTGCAAGCGCGAGCGAGCATCCCCTGATGAGCTAACTCTACGGCGGGGGGTGTGAGTTCCCTGAACCCGCCCAAATCGGACGGCGATCGGACGGCGGCGCGACACGGCGGCGTCCTTGCTGCGACGATGTCGCCATGTCAACGAGTGAGCACCGGCCGCCGGCCGCCGGCATCGCCGGATTGGCCCGGGAAGTGGAGGAGTTCGTCGCCTCCGGAGGCTGGGATCAACCCCCGCAGTTGTTCGCCCTTGTCCCCACCGCGGCGCTGCTGGACGAACAGCCCGAGCTCGCCGGACAGCTGGACGCCACGGCGCCGCTGACGCCGGTCGCCCAGGAATCACTGCCGGAAGGCGACCTCGGCGACGCGCTCGCCTCGATCGCCTGGCCCGACCTGATCCTCGGCTGCGCGCTGGTCCAGGAAATCATCGTGCTGCCCCCGGACGCCGAAGCCGAACTCACCGGGCTCGCCGACTCGGACGCCGAGAGCCTCCGCCGGGCCGCCGCCGACCACCCGAAGCGCACCGAAGCGCGGCTCGTCGCCGCTGTCCTGCGTGATGGCGACGTCGCCTGCGTGATGCGCCTGCGCGGCGGCAAGGACTCCACCGGCGCGGCCCCCGAGGCCACCCCGCTCGACGAGGTCATCGAGCACCCCGAACTCGCCCCGAACCTGATCGAGGCCCTGAAAACAACCTTCCTCCCCTAACCCCCGGACCCCAAAGCGGTATCAAGGGACCTTTACTACCGCCAGGCGGTAGTAAAGGTCCCTTGATACCGCGCCGAAGCTCAGCAGGCGGGTGTCGGCCTCCCGGCCTTCAGGTCCTCCAGCGCCGCCAGCGCGGTGTCGAGGGTCGAAACCTTGATCAGGTGCAGCCCGTCCGGGACGGCCGCCTTGGCCTCCGCGCAGTTCTGCTGGGGCACCAGGAAGTCCGTCGCCCCGGCTTCGCGGGCGCCGACGACCTTGAACGAGATCCCGCCGATCGGCCCGACGTCACCCTTTTCGGTGATCTCTCCGGTGCCGGCGATATGCCGCCCGCCCGCGAGGTCTTCCGGGGTCATCCGGTCGATGATCGCGAGGGTGAACATCAGCCCCGCGGACGGCCCGCCGACGTCCTGCAGCGAGATCTTCACGTCGAACGGGACGTCGGCGCGGTCGATCGGTGTCAGGCCGATGAAGCCTTCCGCGCGGTCGGGGCGCTGGCCCAGGGTCAGCGGCTCGGTGCGTTCCGGCTCGGTGCCGCGCTGGAAGGTGATCTGGATCGTCTCGCCGGGCTTCGTCCCGGCCAGCGCGGCCCGCACGTCTTCGTCGGCGCCGATCTTCTTGCCGTTGACGGCGATGAGCCTGTCGCCGGGGACCAGCACCTTGTCCGCGGGGCTGCCGGTGGTGATGTCCTTCGCGAGCACCTTGACCGGGAAGTTGAGATGCCGCAGCGCGGCGACTTCGGCGTTGCTCTGCGAATCCTGGAACTGCTTGACGTTCTCCTGCTTGACCTGTTCGTTCGTCTCGCCCGGCTTGTAGTAGTCCTCGCGCGGGGCCAGCGCGTAGCGGCCACTCGCCCAAAGACCGAGCGCGTTGAACAAGGTAATGCCGTCGTGGAGCGAAACCGTCGTCATCCGGAGCTCGCCGGAAGCGTCGAACTGCGGGTGCCCGTCGATCTTCACCACCTGCTCGCCGGCGGCGTCACGGCCGAGGGTGTCGTAGGTCGGCCCGGGGCTGATCGCCACGTACGGAACCGGTACGAACAGCCCGACCAGCGCGAATACGACGAACAGGACACAGCTGACCACCAGCGTCCAGCCACGCCTGGTCAATCGCCTGCCGGATTCGGCCGGTTCGTTCTGGGCCTCTGGGCGCCGCTCAGCTGCGACTTCATCGTGGGGCGTGGTCACGCGTGACAGCGTACGGTGACCGTGTTCGCTTGCCGGTGAAGGCCACGCCTCTCGCCAGGATGGCGCGCTCAGTCGGCACCTATCCGCGTACGGTAGAGGTATGAGCAATCCCCCGTTCGGCTTCGGATCGTCCGATCCCGAGAAGCGCGGCGACAACGACCCCTCGGGTCAGCAGCCACCCTCCGGCCCTGAGGCGTTCAACCAGCTCGGGCAGATGCTCAGCCAGCTGGGCCAGATGCTCAGCCAGGCTGGGAATTCGTCCGGCCCGGTGAACTACGACCTCGCCAAGCAGATCGCATTGCAGAACCTCAGCGGCAGCGGCGACGCCAAGATCGGCTTCTCCTCCTCCGGCACCGGCGGCGATTCGAGCACCGCTGTGCGCGACGCCGCCCACCTCGCCGAGCTGTGGCTCGACGCGGCGACGATCCTGCCCGCAGGCGCGTCGAAGACGGTCGCCTGGTCCGCGCGTGACTGGGTCGAGAAGACCCTGCCCACCTGGCAGCGGCTGTGCGACCCGGTGGCCAAGCAGGTCGGCGGCGCCTGGGTCGAAGCGCTGCCCGAGGAAGCCAAGCAGGCCGCGGGCCCGTTGCTGTCCATGGTCGGCCAGATGGGCGGCATGGCGTTCGGCTCGCAGCTCGGCAACGCGCTTGGCCAGCTCGCCTCCGAGGTCCTGACGTCCACCGAGGTCGGCTTGCCGCTCGGCCCGGACGCGGTTTCCGCGCTGCTGCCCGCCAACATCGAGAAGTTCACCGAAGGCCTTGAGCTGCCGAGCAGCGAGGTGCTGGTCTACATCGCCGCGCGCGAAGCCGCCCACCAGCGGTTGTTCGCGCACGTGCCGTGGCTGCGGCAGCGGCTGCTCGCCACCGTCGAGGAGTTCGCCAGCGGCATCACCGTCGACACCTCGGCACTGGAGCAGCTCGCCGGCCAAGTCGACCCGAACAACCCGGCCAGCATCGAAGAGGCCATGTCCTCCGGGCTGCTGGAGCCGAAGAACACCCCGGAGCAGAAGGCGGCCCTGACCCGGCTGGAAACCCTTCTCGCGCTGGTCGAAGGCTGGGTCGACGTCGTCGTCGCCGAAGCCGTCGGCAACAGGCTCCCCGGAGCCGACGCGCTGCGCGAGACGCTGCGCCGCCGCCGGGCGACGGGCGGCCCTGCCGAGCAGACCTTCGCCACCCTGGTCGGCCTCGAACTGAGGCCTCGCCGGATGCGCGCCGCGTCGGCGCTCTGGAAGCTCGTCGGCGACCAGCACGGCATCGAAGTCCGCGACGGCCTCTGGTCGCACCGCGACCTCATGCCGACGGCCGACGACCTCGACGAACCGCTCGACTTCGCCGCGGCTCTCGGCAAGAAGGACAGCCTCGACGACCTCGACCCGATCGCCGAGCTCGAGAAGACAGAGCGCGCAGAAGCCGAGAAGACCGACGAAGAGGGCGACGACAAGAAGGATTGAGTCGCGCCATACGAAGAGGCCGGTATGCGGAAACCCCGCATACCGGCCTCTCGTCGTTCTAGTCCTCCCCTATTTCCAGTCCCGCCGCCGCGGACAGCCCCTCCAGATATCCGATGGCCCGTTCGGCCTTCGGATAGCGGTGGACGAGCGCCCAGAACCGCGTGTTGTGTTCCGTCACCCGCAGATGGGCCAGCTCGTGCACCAGCACGTAGTCCAGCACCCAGGACGGCACGTCACGCAGCCGCTCGCTGACGCGGATGGTCGCGTCCACCGGCGTGCAGGACGCCCATCGGGTGCGCATCGGCGGCACCCAGCGAACACTCGACGGCGTCGCGTCGCCGTCGAGGTACTTCTCGGCCAGCACGGCGCAGCGAGTCAGCAGCGCCTGGTCGGAAGCCCGCGGCGGTGACGCCCGCTGGCCTTCGACCAGGAGCAGCTTGTGCTGCATCTTGGCGACCCAATGCTTCTCCTCGGCGCGGGTCATCCGCGCCGGGATCATCACGACCAGGGTGTCGCCCTCCATGCGGGCGGCGACCGTCCGGCGACGGCGTTGACTCCGCCGCACTTCGATCTTCTGGTCGGGTCTGAGCTTCTGTCCAGGCTCAGTCTTCTGTTTAGGAATGTGCAGGTCGGTGATCTGCGGTTGCTGGTTCGTCTTGTCCCGGCTCCTCAGTGAGGGCACCCGTGCATCAGCCACCCACCCACGGTAAGGCCAGGGACCGACAACTCCGATGGCTGTAAGGTCACAGCGCCGAGTTATCCACAAGGAACTTCACCTGTGGACAACTCGGTTTTCTCTTAGCGAACTGTTAGCCACCATTTGTCACTCTGAGCAGTATGAGCGAACTACCTTCCGGCGACGAAGACGTCATGCTGCCGCTGTTCCCCCAGCTCCTACCAGGTCTTGAAGTGCTGGAACGCGGTGTGGACGAGGTCCAGATCGGGCTCGATCCACGCCACGGCGTGGTCGCGAGCGGGCTCCCGCCGAGCGTCATCGAGGCGCTCCGGTCGATCGACGGGCGCACGACCGTCCACAGCCTGCTGGCGCTCGCTGAAAGCGAACACACCGAGCAGCTGCGGGACGTCCTGACCGGGCTCACCGAACTCGGTCTGGTCAGTGAGGCGGACCCGCCGACACACAGCGCGGAGCCGGGTGTCGAGGCCGGGCTGTGGTCGCTTCGCAGCGGTCGCGACCAGAGCCGGACCAAGGCCCGCCGGGCCCATTGCGCTGTGGTCGTCCGAGGCGACGGCCGCCTCGCGGTGGCCATCGCGGTCCTGCTCGCCAAGGCCGGGGTCGGGCACGTCGAAGTCGCTGCGGAGGGGACCGTCACCGAGCACGACGTCGGCTGTGGGTACACCGACGACGACATCGGCGTTCCCCGCCGCAAGGCCGCGGCCGGCGCGGTCCGCCGGAGCAACCCGGCGACCCGCACGGGACGGCTGGTCGGCGGCGACCGGCTGCCGGAACTCGTGCTGCTCACCGACGCCGTGGTGCCCGCTCCCGAGGTCGTCGGCCTGCTCGTCCAGGATGGTGTCCCGCATCTCCCGGTCCGGGTCCGCGACGGCATCGGCATCGTCGGCCCGCTCGTGATCCCCGGCCGGACGAGCTGCCTGAGATGCGCCGACCTGCACCGCACGGAACTCGACTCCCGCTGGCCCAGGATCGCCGGTCAGCTCGCGGGCCGTCCGCAGCGCGCCGACCTCGCCGACGTCCAAGCCTGTGCCGCGCTGGCCGTGGCGCAGACCCTGCGGGTGCTGTCCCCCGCCGACAAACCGCCGCCCGTGTGGAACGCCACGGTGGAAATCGATCCGTACGCGGCAAAAGTGAAGCACCGCTGGTGGCCGCCTCATCCGCGCTGTCACTGCGGCGCGCGCTGAGGATGGCGAGGCGTGTGCCACACGACTGCGCCGTCGATCCAGTGCGCTTTCGGCGTCAGGCAAGGCAGAATCGCTGGTGTGACCAACTCTCGCGACTGGACCGACGACCGGACCGATGCCGCGATGCCCCGCAAAGGCGCCGCACGCACAGCCAAGCTCGCCAGTATTCCCCTCGGCATGGCCGGGCGTGCGGTGGGCGGCTGGGGCAAACGGCTGACCGGCCAGAGCGCGGAAGAGGTCAGTGCCGTGCTGTCGGCGAAGGCCGCGGAGCAACTGTTCGAGGTGCTGGGGTCGCTCAAGGGCGGCGCGATGAAGTTCGGCCAGGCCCTGAGCGTGTTCGAAGCCGCCGTGCCCGACGAGATGGCGGCGCCCTACCGAGAGGCGCTCACCAAGCTCCAGTCGGGCGCGCCGCCGATGCCGACCAGGCAGACTCACCGGGTCCTCGCCGAGCAGCTCGGGCGCAACTGGACGACGCGGTTCGCCGAGTTCGACGACGTGCCGGCCGCGGCCGCGAGCATCGGCCAGGTGCACCATGGCGTGTGGCACGACGGGCGCGAGGTGGCCGTCAAGGTGCAGTACCCCGGGGCGGACGAAGCGCTGCGAAGCGACCTTCGCCAGCTTCAGCGCTTCAGCCGGCTGTTCCAGGCGTTCGTGCCCGGCACCGAGGTCAAGCCGCTGCTGGCCGAGCTCGCGGCGCGGATGGACGAGGAGCTGGATTACCAGGCCGAGGCCAACAACCAGCGCGCGTTCGCGAAGGCGTTCGACGGCGACGCCGAGGTGCTGATCCCCAAGGTCGTGGCCAGTGCGCCGAAGGTCGTGATCACCGAGTGGGTCTCCGGCACCCCGCTGGCGAAGATCATCAAGAGCGGCGACGTCGAGACCCGCAACGAGGTCGGCAGGCTGCTGACGGTGTTCCACTATTCGTCGCCGCAACGCGCCCACCTGCTGCATTCCGATCCGCATCCGGGCAACTTCATGCTCACCGACGACGGCAGGCTGTGCGTGATCGACTTCGGCGGGGTGGCCCGGCTGCCGGACGGCATCCCCGGCCATTTCGGCGAGATGACGCGCCTGGCGCTCGACGGCCGATCCGACGAGCTGATGCAGCTGCTCAAGGAGGCCGGTTTCATCCGCCCTGGCACCGAACTGACCCCGGACGACGTGCTCTCCTACCTGGCGCCGTTCACCGAGCCGCTGGTCAACGAGACCTTCCACTTCACCCGCCGCTGGCTGCAGAAGCAGGCCGGGCGCGTCGGCGACACCCGGGGCCAGGACTTCCGGACCAGCCGCTCGCTCAACCTGCCGCCGGAGTACCTGATGATCCACCGCGTGACGGCCGGCTCGACGGGCATCCTGTGCCAGCTCGACGCCGAGATCCCCGCCCGCGCGATCGTCGAACGCTGGCAACCGGGTTTCGCCGTCTGAGTTATCCACAGGCAGGGCCGAAATCGCGCGAAAACTCCGTTCGCGGGGGCAAGTTGTCCACAGGTCGGCGGAAGTGGTTCCACCCGGTTGGCCCACCGGTCACCCTCGATACATGGCCCATCCGAAACTCGCCGATATCTCGGCGCTCACCGGCGCCGCGGTCGACGGCGTGATCACCACGGCACAGCTTCGCGAGGCGGGACTCTCGCCGGGAAGTATCGCCGCCCGATGTCGCCCGGACGGGCCCTGGCAGCGGCTGATGCCCGGCGTGATCATGCTCGGGACCAGCGCGCCGACCCGGTTGCAACGACTGCGCGCGGCCGTCGCCTGGCTCGGTCCCGGGTCCGTCATCACCGGGGCGGACGCCCTGCGTGCCCACGGCGCCGAGCTGGCGGTCCCGCCGAGCGTGCACCTGCTCATGGAGGCGAACAGGCGTGTCATGCCCGACGAGTTCATGGTCCTGCAGCGGACCAGCCGGTTACCCGCGCCGCTGTACCGGAGCGGGCTCCCGTACGCGCCACCTGCCAGGGCCGCGCTCGACTCGGCCAGGCGGGAAAGCGATCCCGAGCGCCTTCACCGGCTGCTCGGTATCCCGCTGTACTGGGGCCTTTGCACCGTGGCACAGCTTCGCACCGAGCTCGACGCCGGAAACCAGCGCGGCACGTCGGCTGTCCGCGATGTGCTGAGGCATCTTGAATTCGGGTCGGACACCTACGTCTTCGGCATGGCACGGAGGCTGTTGAGGCAGGCTCCGCTGCCGCCACCGAGCTGGGGTGTGACGATCTGCGACCTGCGAGGCAGGCCGATCGGCCTCGCCGACGCGTGGTGGGACGAAATCGGGCTGGCCTGGCAGTTCGGCGCCGAGCGTGAAGATCGGGCGAAACCCCGGATGAACCATCTTGCCCTCACCGCCGCCGGTGTGGACGTCGTGCGATGTACGACGGACCAGCTCCGATCCGAACCCGGACTGGTCACCCGCGAGCTCGTCGCCGCGTTCAGTGACGCCGCCCGGCGTCGCCGCCCCAAGGTTCAGGCACTCGGGCTCGAAGCGTTCGAGGCGGCGGCATGAGGCTCGTCCGGAGGCTGCTCACCAGTATTCGTTCGGCAGTTTCCCCTCGATGTCGCGAACGTGTGCTCGCGCGCATCCTGGGCACAGCCAGCGCAGTTCGCCGCTGTCCCGATCGGCGACCCACGAGAGAGCCCGCAGCGGATCCTCGTCCGCGGGGCGCTGCTTCCCGCATCGGGAGCACACGACGTGCGTGGTCATCGAGAGCGTCCATAGTGGACTGTCCGGGTGCCGAGAATGAAGACGTCGTCGCGGGCGCCGACGTAAGCGGGGTCGCCGGGATCGGCAAGCCTGGTGACAGTCTCGCGATCCGCCTCGCTGATGCGGTCACCGGCGACATGGGCGAGCCAGTCCATCCGGTCGGCGATGAAGTCCCGCAGCGCTTCCGAGCCCGGAGCCGGATGGTCGTGCAGGAAGCTGAACGCGCTGACGTCGATGAGCCCGGCCTTCCCCAGGGCGATGTTCCAGCCGTGGGGCAGCGGAACCGAACCGGCCATTCCCGCACGAAGCTCGCCGAACCAGTCGTCACGCGCGGCCAGGAGCCGATACTCCAGGCCGGGTTCGCCGATGCCGAGATCCCAAGGCAGGCACTGCATCTGCAGGCCGCCTTCGGCGATCGCGAGCTTGCCACCCGGGCGCAGCGCGGCAGCGAGTTCGGCGATCCCGGCCTGCTGGTCGGGAAGATGGTGGACCATCGCCGACGCCCAGACGAGGTCGGCCAAGGGCTCGAGCTCGCGCAAGTGCCCACCGGCCACGTCGGCGACGACGGTTTCGAGGCGGACTTCGGGTCCGCCGGCCGCGGACGCCGCCTTCTCCGCTTCGGCGAGCAATTCCGGGGTCGCGTCCACCAAAATCAGGACACCACCCGATCGGATGGCCAATTGGGCGGCGAACGCCGCACTCATGCCGCCGGTACCGCAACCGGCATCAACAATTGTGGGCCGCTCCGGCAGATCCGCGACCAAGCGCGCGGCGACCCCTGCATGCGCTTCGGCATCCAAAGCGTCGGCGCGCCGCATCGCGGGAAGCCGGGCGGCCCAATCGACATCGTCATGTGTATGTGCGGACATGCCCCCATTCAACAGGGACGTGTCAAGAGAAAAACGCCTGGCGGCGCGGGGAAGCGAGCCGTGTCAGGCCCTCTTCCCCACGCCGCCGGGGCAATCAGTTCTGGAGTCGTTGAGATCGCTTCGAAGCCCAGCGGGCGACCCTGCTCCATCGATGCGCGGCACGAACGGCACGGGCGTGCCCTCGTACGCGCTGGGCGCGGACGCCCTCTTCGAGGTCTTGTATTCGAGCTTTGGCGAGTTCTTCATACAGCAACATTTCGGCGGTCTCCTCGACCTTGATTTCATTGACTTTGGTGGGAACGGCGCTCAGCGGTGCACGGCGCGCCTCGTAATCCCTGGTAGTGACCGGCATGACGCTCATGCTGCAGCGCTCTGACGGCTGGTCGCGGCCTGCTCGGCAACGACGTTCTTGCGGGGACGGCCCCGGGGACGCTTGCGGGCGACGACTGCGCCGCGCTCGAAGATCTCGCCACCCCAGACACCCCACGGCTCGCGCCGTGCCAGTGCGCCGGCGAGGCAGGCCTCACGGACCGGGCAGCTTCCGCAGAAGCTCTTGGCCCGCTCCAACTCTGACGGTGCCTCGGCGAACCACAGGTCGGCGTCGCCGGAACGGCAAGGCAGTGAGAACTCGGGCGAGCTGAGGGCGTCGAGCAGTTCGCCCACCCCGGCGTCGACGAATCCGTCGGCCAGTGCCCCCTCCGAAGCGAAGGCGATTGCCGAAGACATGGTGGTACTCCCTTGTGTGGTAACGGTTTTGGGACTTGCGAGTGAGCTGGACAACGTGACCCCAACTGATGTCGAACTGATCTAGAACCCCAACAGTGCAGCGTCCGAAAGACGGCGAACCCTGCTTCTTAATCCCCAACTGCGTCTGACCCAGCTGCCCCTACACCAGCTGCGTCTGCCCCACTTTTGACCCAACCTGTGCTGACCCAAAAAAACACGAAGGCCGCGGATCCGATGATCCGCGGCCTTCGTGAGCCTCTAGTCCTGACTTGGTGTCAGGTCCTTCGCTCCCGTAGATACAACGGAACACGGAACTGCTTGATCGACGGATCGACGACAAGGCGCGGGGAAACCTGCGCGTAAGTCGTGGCCTTGCGCTCATTGGCGCCCAGCTTCACGGTTTCCACCGCGATGCTGCCGAGGTCATGGTTGGTCCCCAGCGGCGCTTGCGTGCCAAAGGCGGTCACGCGCATGCCGGTACCCCGGCGCGCTTCCATGGCCTGGGCGTGCGAAGACACACCGGTAGCACAGGACAGCGAGATGCCAGGGCTGAGGATCTTCGTGTAAATCGTCATGTCTCCGGCACCTCCTTCTGGCTGTCTGTCGCTCGCCGCGTCCGCGGAAACCGAGTCTGGTACCCGAGCGCTCCCGCTCGGGTACATGCAGGTTATTGCCACCCCGCACGCGGGTGCAACTTATTTAAGAGAAATATCCCCGAAGCGACGAAGATCGCGCTTGAGCAGCGGGTTCGCCGCGTTGATCATGACATCGGCGCGGTCAAGAACTCACCACGGCACGGACGACGTCGAGTACCTCCGCGCCGAAGCGTTCGAGCTTCGTCGCGCCGATGCCGGAGATCGACACCAAGGCCCCGTCCGTGGTCGGCCGCTGCTCGGCGATCGCGACCAAAGTCGCGTCGGTGAAGACGACGAAGGTCGGCACCTTGAGCTCCTTGGACCGCTCGCCACGCCACGCCCGGAGCTTGGCCAGCAGCTCCTCATCCACATTGGACGGACACTTCGAGCACCGGCTGAGCTTGATCTCCATCGTCCCGGCCAGGACGCTGTCGCAAACCCGGCACCGAGGCTTCGCTCCCGTGGGCGCGGTGTTCTGCGCCTTCGCGACCCTGGCCGCGGGGTGGTCCTCCGGCACCAGGCCGTACATGAACCGGCTGCGCCTGCGGTTACGGCGACTGCCCGGTTTGCGAGAAAGCGCCCACGACAGCCAAAGGTGCTCACGCGCCCGGGTGACACCGACGTAGAACAGACGCCGCTCTTCCTCCACAGCGGCGTCGTCGCCGTCCGCGTGCTGGATCGGCATCGTCCCCTCGGCGAGACCGACCAGGAAAACGGCGTCCCATTCGAGGCCCTTGGCCGCGTGCAGCGAAGCCAGCGTGACGCCCTCGACGGTCGGCGGATGCTGCGCGGCCGCGCGCTGGTCGAGTTCGGCGACGAGATGATGCAGATCCGCGCCTTCGACCGTCGAAGCCAGTTCCTCGGCCACCTCCACCAACGCGAGCAACGCGTCCCAGCGTTCCTTGGCCGCGCCGCCGGCCGGTGGCTGCTCGGTCAGGCCCACCGGGTGGAGCACCGCACGGACCCGGGTCACCAGGTCGAGATCCGATTCCCGGGACGACGCCGTGCGCAAGGCGATGACAGCCTGCCGGACTTCCTTACGGGCGAAGAATCGCTCACCGCCACGAACCAGATACGGAACGTCCACATCGGACAATGCCTGCTCGTAGGCTTCGGACTGGGCGTTGACGCGGTAGAGCACCGCGATCTCGCTGGTGGCGATCCCGCCGTCGATCAGCTCACGGATCCGGCGCGCGACAGCAGAGGCCTCGGCGGCTTCGTCGTCGTACTCGCCGAAACGCGGCGGCGGTCCGGCCGGGCGCTGCCCGATGAGCTTCAACCGGGAGCCGGCGGGACGGCCACGGGCGGCGCCGATCACCTGGTTGGCCAGCGCCACCACCTCCGGCGTCGACCGGTAGTCGCGTTCGAGCCGCACGACGGTCGCCTCGGGGAAGCGACGCGTGAACTCGAGCAGCGGCCGGGGCGAGGCACCACCGAACGAATAAATGGTCTGGTTCGCATCGCCGACGACGGTCAGGTCGTCGCGGCCGCCGAGCCAAGCGTCCAGGAGGCGCTGCTGCAACGGCGTCACGTCCTGGTACTCGTCGACGACGAAACAGCGGTACCGCTCGCGGAACTCGTCGGCGACCGCGCCGTGCTCCTCGAGCGCCGCCGTGGTGTGCAGCAACAGGTCGTCGAAGTCGAGCACCTGCGCGGAGTTCTTGATCTCCTCGTACAGGCGGTAAACGTTGGCAACCTGGGTCACCGGCGCCGGGGTGTCACGCTGATTCCTCGCCGCGATCGCCGGGTAGTCGTCCGGCGCGATCAACGAGGCCTTGGCCCACTCGATCTCACTGGCCAGATCTCGCAACACTTCGGTCTCGGTTCCGAGGCCCGCCCGGTTGGCCGCTTGGCCGACGAAACGGAACTTGTTGTCGAGAAGGTCCCACGGCCGGTCCCCGACGACCCGCGGCCAGAAGTACCGCAGCTGCCGTCGCGCGGCCGCGTGGAAGGTCAACGCCTGCGCGGCTTCCACTCCGAGCCCCCGCAGCCGGGTCCGCATCTCCCCCGCGGCCCGCGCCGTGTAGGTCACGGCAAGCACCTGACCAGCGGCGACATGCCCCGAACTCACCAAGTGTGCGATGCGGTGCGTGATCGTGCGGGTCTTGCCCGTCCCGGCCCCGGCCAGGACGCACACCGGTCCGCGCGGGGCACTCGCGGCGGCTCGTTGCTCGGGGTCGAGGCCGTCAAGCAGACCTGGACGGGTCCTCGGAGTAGATGCGCTAGCCACGTGCCGATCCTCGCAGAGGGGGCCGACGGCGCCGAGCCTGGCCACCCGGCCGTATCCTGGTGAGATGGCGGGAAAGCAGGATAAGGAAGCTGCCAAGCAGGCCAAGAAGGAAAAGCGCGCGGCGAGCAAGGCTCGGCGCGGGCAGATCTTCGAAGCCTTCAAGATGCAGCGCAAGGAAGACAAGGCGCTCATCCCCTGGATGCTCGGCTCTGTCCTGGTCATCACGGGTGTGGCATTCGGCATCGGGTTGCTCATCGGCATGCAGTGGGCACTGCTGCCGTTCGGCATCCTGCTCGGTGTCCTCGGCGCCGTGATCATCTTCGGCAGGCGGGTGCAGAAGACCGTCTACTCGAAGGCCGACGGCCAGCCGGGCGCGGGCGCTTGGGCGCTGGAGAACCTCCGCGGCAAGTGGAAGGTCACCCCCACCGTCGCCGCGACGACCCAGCTCGACGCCGTGCACCGCGTCCTCGGCGGCCCCGGCGTCGTCCTCGTCGCCGAAGGAGCCCCGCATCGCGTCAAGGCCCTCCTCGCGCAGGAGAAGAAGCGCGTCGCACGCCTCGTGGGCGACAAGCCCATCTATACCGTGATCATCGGCTCCGAAGAGGGCGAAGTCCCGCTGAAGAAGCTTCAGGGTCACCTGATGAAGCTCCCGCGGAACCTCAAGCCCGCCCAGGTCGACGCCCTCGAAGCGAAGCTCGCCGCCCTCGGCAACCGCGGTGCCGCCATGCCCAAGGGCCCCATGCCCGCCGGCGCCAAAATGCGCTCCGTCCAACGCACCATCCGCCGCCGCTAACCACCCCAACGCCGCATCAAGGGACCTTTCGTGCCGGAAAACGGCAGCAAAGGTCCCTTGATGCGTTTCTGGGGCGAAAAGTGTCGGAGGGTCCTCGCACGATGACTGTGTGTGGAACGAATGGCCGAGCCAGCCCCAATCGCTGGCGGAAATGTTTCCCGGCGGGGTGGCACCTCGTGCGGCGCTGATCGAGCTCGGCATGTCGCATTCGAGCATCTCGAGGCGGTGCCGGCCAGGTGGCTCATGGAGCCGCCCCATCCCCGGCGTCATCGTGTTCAACAACGGCACACTGACAGGCGAACAAAGCTGCCGGGCCGCGCTGGCCCACGCAGGCCCTGACGCGATGATCACCGGCCACCAGGCGATCCGCATGCACGGCGGACACCGGATGGCGAAAACCGACATCGTGCACGTCCTCATCCCGCACGCGAGCAGGGTGTCTTCCTGGGGTTTCGCCACAGTCGAACGCACGATCCACCTCCCCGAGCCGGTCATCATCAACGGAATCCCGGTTGCCCCGCTGGCCCGCGCGCTCATCGACGCCACCCGCCGGATGCACGACCTCGACGCTATCCGCGCGATGATCGCCGAAGCCGTACAACGCGGCATGTGCGATCCTCGCGACCTTCAACACGAGATAAGCCAAGGATCGACGATCGGTTCGGCACTGCCGCGACGCGTCGTGAACGAAATGAACAAGGGCATTCGTTCCGCGGCCGAAGCATGGGGCCGGAAGGTCGTCGACCGCAGCAATCTTCCAGGTGCCGAGTGGAATGTCGCGCTGTTCGATTCCGACGGCCGGATGCTCGGTATCGCCGACTGCTGGTGGGACGACGTCGGCATGGCCCTCGAGATCGACTCGCTGGAGTTCCATCTCGGACCAGCCGGCTACGCCAATACCGTCGAAAAACACTCACGATTCACCGCGGCAGGCGTCACGATCATGCACGTCCTGCCGTCTCACCTGCGCGATCGCCCCCTGGCCGTCATCCAGCAACTGCGCGCCGCTCACAAACACGCCGCCCTGCGCCCACGCCCCGACATCACCGCCAAACTCTGGCGCCCCGCCGCATGACCACCCCCACCCGCGCCCCACGGGGGGGGATCAAGGGACCTTTACTACCGCGTCGCGGTAGTAAAGGTCCCTTGATCCCCCGCCAGTAGCAGTGGAGGGGTTAGCGGAGGCGGATTACGACGGTGGTGGTGAGGCGGTCCAGCCAGCTGCGGCCGTCGATGTTGCGGACGGCCGCGGGGATGATCAGGAAGGAGAGTGCGGCGCGAATCACAGCGCGCCAGAGGCCCACCATCGCGGCACCGTCGAGGCGGCCGACACGGATGCCGACAGCGGCCATGCCCGGGGTGAAACCGAAGAAGGCGACGGGGATAGCGGTCAACACCGCCCAGACGCCGACGGACCAGAGGTTAAAGGTCTGCATCGCGGCCGGGTTCTGGAACTCCGGGCGCAGGAATAGTGCCGTGACCAGGGAAGCGAGCACGAGATCGAGCAGCAGCGCGAGCAGCCGTGAGCCGCCGGCGGCGACGGAACCGACGCCTTTTTCGGGCAGGCCGAGGCTCTTTCCGCGCCACTCTTGCGTGCGCTCGTCACTGCCCGCAACGCCTTCGCCACTACCTGGTAGCCACTCGCCAGTCCATCTCGCCACCCATCTAGGGTATGCGGCTGGCGCCGAAGCCATCTGCCCTGGTCGGATACCCGGTATCCACCAGCCCGTTAACACCGGCGAAACATACGGGTGACGGTCGGGCAACACCGCGCTCATAGTTTGAGCCGAAGAGAGTACTGCCGCCGGCAACGAACGAGAAGGAGTCACCGAGGGTGTCCACTACTCCAGACGATATCCAGAAGCTGATCAAAGACGAGAACGTCGAGTTCGTCGACATCAGGTTCTGCGACCTTCCGGGCGTCATGCAGCACTTCACGGTCCCCGCGAAGGCATTCGACGCCGCGGCATACGAAGAGGGCCTGGCCTTCGACGGTTCGTCCGTCCGGGGATTCCAGTCGATCCACGAATCCGACATGTTGCTGCTGCCGGACCCCGAGACCGCGCGAATCGACCCGTTCCGCAAGAACAAGACCCTGGGTCTCAACTTCTTCGTCCACGACCCGTTCACCCGTGAGGCGTACAGCCGCGACCCGCGCAACATCGCGCGCAAGGCCGAGCAGTACATCGCCGAGTACGGCGTGGCCGACTCGGTGTACTTCGGCGCGGAAGCCGAGTTCTACATCTTCGACTCGATCCGCTTCGACTCCGCCGAGAACGGCGCCTTCCACGAGATCGACTCCGTCGAGGGCTGGTGGAACACCGGTGCCGACGAAGAAGGCGGCAACCGCGGTTACAAGACGAAGTTCAAGGGCGGTTACTTCCCCGTCCCGCCGACCGACCACTTCGCGGACCTTCGCGACGAGATCGTGAAGAAGCTCCAGGACTCGAACTTCGAGATCGAGCGGGCGCACCACGAGGTCGGCACCGGTGGCCAGACCGAGATCAACTACAAGTTCAACACGCTGCTCCACGCGGCCGACGACCTGCAGTTGTTCAAGTACATCGTCAAGAACACCGTCTTCGACGCCGGTCGCACCGCGACCTTCATGCCGAAGCCGCTGTTCGGTGACAACGGTTCGGGTATGCACTGCCACCAGTCGCTGTGGAAAGACGGCACGCCGCTGTTCCACGACGAGTCCGGCTACGCGGGCCTGTCCGACACCGCGCGTCACTACATCGGTGGGCTGCTCCGCCACGCGCCGACGCTGCTCGCGTTCACCAACCCGACGGTGAACTCGTACCACCGCCTGGTGCCGGGCTTCGAGGCGCCGGTCAGCCTGGTGTACTCGCAGCGCAACCGTTCCGCTTGTGTGCGCATCCCGATCACGGGCAACAACCCGAAGGCGAAGCGCGCCGAGTTCCGCTGCCCCGACTCGTCAGGCAACCCGTACCTGGCGTTCTCGGCGATGATGATGGCCGGTCTCGACGGCATCAAGAACAAGATCGAGCCCGCGGACCCGATCGACAAGGACCTGTACGAGCTCCCGCCCGAGGAGGCCGCGAACGTCAAGCTCGTTCCGGGCGACCTGGGCACGGTGCTCAACAACCTCGAAGCCGACCACGACTATCTCCTCGAGGGTGGCGTTTTCACCCCCGACGTGATCGACACGTGGATCAGCTACAAGCGGGAAAACGAGATCGACCCGCTGCGCCTGCGCCCGCACCCGTACGAGTTCTCGCTCTACTACGACGTGTGATGTTCGCCAGGTAACGCACCAAAAGCACGCCGGCGGCGAGGAGTGGAAACCACCCTCGCCGTCGGCGTTTTTTTCGCCTAGCGTGCTCTCCATGCACAAACTCGTAGTCCTGTATCCCGCGCCGGTCGATCCCGCGCACTTCCGCGAGTACTACGTGAGCACCCATCTCCCGCTGGCGGCGAAGATGCCCGGCATGCTGGATTGGCGCTACAGCTTCGACGTCGCTTCCGCGCCTGGTGAATCGCCGTACTTCGCGATCTTCGAAGCCGACTTCCCTGACGTGCAAACGCTGGGCGCGGCACTGTCGTCACCGGAGGGCGCGGCCGCGCTGGCCGACGTGCCGAATTACGCGACCGGCGGCAGTATCGCGCTGAACTACCCGGTGCACACCAGCGAGGGCTAGCTATTCGGCGGTCGACAGCACCGAAGGGTCGACACCGGCGAGCGCGAAACGGCCACGGGGATCCTCGACGAGTTTCCGCTTGTCGAGGTCCATCAACCCGAGCGTGCAGGTGATCTCCGCGGACAGCGTGCCGTCCAGTTTGTAGATGTTCGAGTTCATCTGGAACGTCTTGCCGCTGCCGAACTTCGCGTCGCAGGTGATGTCGACGACGTCACCCGCGCGCAGCTCACGCCGGAAGCTGATGTGCGATTCCAGGAGCACGGCAGCCAGATTCACCTGGCGCATACCTTCGATCCCGCCCGCGAATTCCATCAGCTCGAGCCGCGAAATCTCGCCGTACGAGTGGTACACCGCGTGATTCAGGTGCCCCAGCGTGTCCAGTTCGTAGTGGCGCACCTTCACCCGGGTGCGGAAAGCTTCGCGATCGGTCACCCGACCACTGTAAGCGGTCGCTTAGTCGTCGTAAAACAGGCGCTCCACCACGGCCCGCGCCCGGCGGGTGGTCCGCCGGTACAGGTCGAGGAACTCGCCGGGGTCGTCACTCGCCGAGTAGCCCATGATGCGCGCGACCGCGGCCAGATACGGGCCCGAGCCGGGCAGCTCGTCGGCCGCTTTGCCCTTCACGAGCATCACGGCGTTGCGGACCTTGGTCGCGAGCAGCCATGCCTCGGTGAGCGCGTCGACATCGGCCTGCTCGGCGAGAGCGGGAGCGACAAGTGCTTGGAGCGCATCCAGCGTCGAGGTGGTCTGCAACTCCGGCACGTCATGGCCATAGCGCAGCTGCATGAGCTGCGCGGTCCATTCGACGTCGGAGAGCCCGCCGCGGCCGAGTTTCGTGTGCCGGGTGGGGTCGGCGCTCTTCGGCATCCGCTCGGTTTCGACCCGCGCCTTGATCCGGCGGACCTCGCGGACCTGCGTAGCGTCGAGCCCGCCCTCGGGGTACCGGAGCGGGTTGATCATTTCGATGAACCGGTCGCCGAGGTCGTCGTTGCCCGCGATGAACCGAGCCCGGAGCAGCGCTTGGGCTTCCCAGACCTCGCTCCAACGCGCGTAGTAAGCCCGGTACGACTCCAAAGTGCGGACCAACGGCCCGCTCCGGCCCTCCGGCCGGAGCTCGGCGTCCACGATCAGCGCCGGATCGGGACTCGGCGCGCCGAGCATCTTGCGTACCGTTTCCGCCACCGACGACGCGAACTGCGCGGCTTCGGAGTCGGTCGCGCCGTTGATCGGCTCGCAGACGAACAGCACATCGGCGTCGGAGCCGTACCCGAGTTCGGCTCCACCGAGCCGGCCCATCCCGATGACCGCCATTTTCGCCGGAGTGCTCTCCAGCTCAGCCTCTCGTTTGCGATAAGCGGCGGCGAGTGTCCCCTGCAACACCGCGACCCAGACGCTCGAAAGCGCTTCGCAGACAGCGGGCGGTTCCAACAGCCCCAGCAGATCCGCGCTCGCGACCCGCAGCATCTCGTGCCGGCGCAGCGATCGGGCCGTGGCGACGGCGGCGCTGAGCCCGGGTTGCCGTCGCATCGTGGCGCGCAGCGACTTGGCGACTTCGCCAGGCGTCTTCCCCGCGAGGCGAGCCGGATCGCTGAACAGTTGCAGCACCTCGGGTGCCCGGACGAGCAGATCCGGGACCAGTTTCGACGCTCCGAGCAGGAACGCCAGCCGCTCGACGACAGCGCCTTCGTCTCGCAGAACCCTGAGATACCAAGGGGTTTCCTCGAGCGCCTCGGACACCTTGCGATACGACAGCAGGCCGCCGTCGGCGTCTGGAGTGTCGGCGAACAGGTTCAGCAGCACCGGCAGCAGCGCCTGCTGGATCGCGGCCCGCCGGGAAACCCCGGAGGTCAACGCCTTGATGTGCTGCAGCGCGCCATCCGGCGCCGCGTACCCGAGCGCGGCCAACCGGCTGACCGCCTGTTTGGTCGTCAGCCTGAGTTCTTCGGTCGGCACGTTGGCGACCGACTGCAGTAGCGGCCGGTAGAACAGCTTCTCGTGCAGGCGACGGATCCGCTGGATGTGCCGCCGGAATTCGGCGAGCAGGACATCGCCCTCGCCGCGGCTGCGCTCCGGTTTGATACCGATCGACCTGGCGAGCACCCTCAGTTCGAAGTTGTCCGAGCTGTCGGGAAAGAGATGAGTCCGCCGCAAGCGCCTGAGCTGCAGCCGATGCTCGACCGTTCGCAGGAATTCGTACGACGCGCCGAGCTCCGCCGCGTCCGCCCGGCCGACATAACCGCCCTCGCCCAGCGCGGCCAAGGCGTCCATAGTGGATGGTGAGCGCAGTTCGGGATCCACCCGGCCGTGGACGAGTTGCAGCAACTGGACGGCGAATTCGACGTCACGCAACCCGCCACTGCCGAGCTTGAGCTCCCGCTCCGCGTGTTCGGACGGCACGTGCTCTTCGACCCGGCGCCGCATTTTCTGCACATCGGAGACGAAGTTCTCCCGCTCCGCCGCCGACCACACCAGCGGCGCGACCATCTCGCTGTACAGCCGGCCGAGTTCGGCGCTGCCCGCCACCGGGCGGGCCTTGAGGAGCGCCTGGAATTCCCAGGTCCGGGCCCACTTCTTGTAGTAGGCGGTGTGCCCGTCGAGCGTCCTGACCAGCGCACCGGCCTTGCCCTCGGGACGGAGCGCAGCGTCGACCTCGAAACACGCTTTCCCGACGACCCGCATCATCGCGGCGGCCAGCCGGGTCGCGGCCTGCAGATCACCGTCACCGACGAAGATCACGTCGACATCGCTGACGTAGTTGAGCTCCCGGCCACCGGTCTTGCCCATCGCGATCACCGCGAGCTCGGTACCCTCGGGCGGATCGACTTCCTGATGGGCAACGGCGAGCCCGGCCTTCAGCGCGGCCTCGGCCAAGGTGGTCAGCTGGCTGGCGGCTTCTGCGTACGGCGGCCGATACAGCCCGGGTTCGACGATATGCCCGAGGTCGACCGACGCGATTTCGAGCAGCAACCCTCGATATCCGGCTCGCAACGCCTGCTCGGCCTGGACTCCGGTCAGCGTCTCCCCCTCCGGGGCGCCGGCCTGGACGTCCGCCAGGAGCGCGGCGTCGTAGTCCGCCGCGGTCGTGACGTTCTTGCCGGTGAGCCGCCGCCATTGCTGGGGACTGCTCGCCAGAAAGTCCGCCAACGCGCTGGAAGTACCCAGGACCCCGACGAGCCGCCCGCGGAGAGACCGGTTGGTCCGTAGCGCTTCAGCCATTTCGGCCCAGCCAGGTTCGTCGGCCTCGCGAACACGGTCGAGCCCGCGCAACGCGAGATCAGGGTCGGCACAACGGGAAAGCGCGAGCAGGATGTCGACGTTGGCGTCGACCGGGCCCGCTTCTCCCCACCAACCGGCCGCCCGCAACTGCGCGTCGGCACGTTCGTCGGTGAAGCCATACCTCGCCGCGGACGCGGTCGGTCGAGCACGATCAGCCATCGCCTCTAACCGTAGTGCGCTCTGGTGAATTACGCGGGTATGCGGTCGGGCTCGGCGTCCGGCGCGGACGGCTCCGGAACGTGGAAGCTGTGGGCTGTTACCGGCTTGCGGCGCGAAAGCAGGTAAATGCCGAGGCCGATCAGGATCCCCGTGACGCCGACACCGATCGTGCCGCCGGTGCCGAGGGAAGCGATCTTGCCCGCGATCGCGCCGACGACGGCGGCCGCTGGCAGGGTGAACAGCCACGCGACCACCATGCGGCCCGCCATCTTCCAGCGCACCGGTGCTTCCCGGCGGCCGACCCCCGAACCGAGGATGCCACCCGAGCAGACATGCGTGGTCGACAGCGGGAATCCGAGATGTGACGACGTCAGGATGACCGCGGCCGAGCTGGTCTGTGCGGCGAAGCCCTGCGGTCCTTCGATGTCGGTCAGGCCCTTGCCCAGGGTGTAGACGATCCGCCAGCCGCCGAGGTAGGTACCGAGCGCCAGTGCGAGCGCGGCGCTGGCGATGACCCAGGTCGGCGGCGCGGAACCGGGCGCGAGGCTGCCCGTGCTGATCAGCGCGAGCGTGATCACGCCCATCGTCTTCTGTGCGTCGTTCGTGCCGTGCGCGAGCGAGACCAGCGAAGACGAGATGATCTGGCCGACGCGGAATCCCGACACCCCGGATTTGCGCCCACGCAGGAAGCGGTAGACGACGAACGTCGCCACCATCGCGACCAGGCCCGCGATGACTGGTGAGAGCGCCGCCGGGATCAGGACCTTTTCGACGATCATGCCGAACCGGACCGAATCACTGCCCACGGCGACCCAGGTCGCACCGATGAGCCCGCCGAACAACGCGTGCGACGAGCTGGACGGCAGGCCGATGAACCAGGTGAAGAGGTTCCAGATGATCGCGCCCATGAGCCCGCCGAAGACGATCGCCGGGCCGATCTTGGTCTCGTCGACCAGGCCGCTCGAGATGGTTTTGGCCACCTGGACCGAAAGGAAGGCACCGACCAGGTTCAGTACCGCGGAAATGGCGACGGCGACCTTCGGTTTGAGCGCTCCGGTGGCGATGGAAGTCGCCATCGAATTCGCCGTGTCGTGAAAGCCGTTGGTGAAATCGAAAACGAGAGCCGTGATGATCACGACGACTACCAGCAGCGAGGGGTCCACCCCGACCTCCGAAACCCTTTTGGGGACTACTCCCGCAAGGTACCTGAAGGTGGTAACGCGCCGTTAAGACGGCATACATATTTCCGCAATATCCTGTTTGTGCAAACACCTTGTTGGCCGCAACCCCAGGTCTAGGCCATGGGCAGGGTGCGCCGCTTCTCCGCGACTGGCTCGATTTCGCCGGCGGCCAGCTGGACGAACCGCAACACGAATGGGCGCCAGGTTTCCGCGATGTCGGCGTGCAGCTGGGTGAGCTTGTCGATTTCGAAGACACCCGGACGGGCGAACTCGGCGAGTTCCGGTTCGTCCTTGGCCCACGCGAGGACGACGTCCGGCGTGGTTTCGATGTGGAACTGGACGCCGTAAACCCGGCGGTGCAGCCGAAACGCCTGGTTGGGGTACCGAGGAGCGGACGCGAGGAGCTCTGCACCCGCCGGCAGCTGTTCGATGGCGTCGCTGTGGAACTGCACGACGTCCTGCACCATCGGGAGGTCCGCGTAGAGCGGATCCGTCCACGCGAGATCCTTCTTGGACACGAGCGCGGGCCCGACCTCCGGACCGTCCTTGCCGACCTGGACCCGGCCGCCGGTGGCGACGGTGAGCAGCTGCGCACCGAGGCAGACCCCCAAGGTGGGGAAGTCGTTCCCGGCGGCGCTCGCCAGCAGTTTCCGCACGTGGCGCAGCCAGGGATGAGCAACATCATCCTGCGCGCCCATCCCACCGCCGAGGCAGACCAGGCCCTGGTAGCCGTCGACGTTCTCGGGCAGCTCGTCTCGCGGTGGCATCCGGATGTCGAGCTCGGCGCCGCCTTCGCGGAGCCAGTCGCCGAGAGGGCCGGCCGGATCGGTGACGTCCGGCTGGATGATCAGCAGTCGTGGGGTACTCACCCGTCCAGAATACGGAAGGCACGACAGCGTCAGCAGGCGCAGCGGATTGGGTGATCGATCGGTGCTTGGTGCGGCCGCGACGATTCGACGGGGAAACCCGCGGCCTGCCAAGCGGTGATGCCGCCGGCGAGGCGTTTGACGGTGAAGCCCAGTTCAGCGAGTTTCAGCGCACCTTTGGCGGCGGCGTTGCACTGGAAGCTTTCGCAGTAACAGATGTAGACGAGACCGCGGTCGAGGTGCGCGGTGTTCTCGGCGGTCAGCTCGCGGTACGGCAGGTTGATGGCGCCCGGTAGATGTGCCGTCGCGAAGGCTTGCGGGCTCCGGGTCTCCACGACGACATAGCCCTGCCGGTTGCCCGCGGCGAAGTCCTGCATCAGGTCGTCCGGGTCGACCTCGAAGGCGAGTTCCGCGGTGAGTTTCGCGACAGTCGTCTGGGGTGGTGGGGCCGGGAAGGCCAGAACGCGAGGTGCCGGTGTCATAAGGCAATTCTGGTGCGGAGTGATCTTCGGACATAGGGACGATTCCAGGTCTTCAGGCGGGCTAGCCTGGGTTTTCCTTGTTGGCAGGTGTGGCGGGCGGGAGTACGAACGTGGGGCTCGACGACGTCGACTGGCGACTGCTCGAACTGCTGCAGACGCAAGGCCGGATGACCTTCAGCGAGCTCGGCCGGCAGGTGTCGTTGTCCGCGCCGGCGACGACGGAACGAGTGCGGCGGCTCGAGGAGCGTGGCGTCATCACCGGGTATGTCGCGACTGTCGATGTCACCAAGCTCGGGCTACCGATCGAGGCGATCGTCCGAGCTCGGGTGCGCAGCCTGGACAGCGCCCGGTTTCGCGAGACGATCCTGCCGCTCCCCCAGGTGGTCGCCGCGGATCACGTGACCGGTGACGAGTGCTGGATCCTGCGAGTGGTGTGCGCGAGCACGGCCGAGCTGGAGTCGTTCGTCGAGCGCACTCAGCGCTACGGGGAGACGACGACGTCGCTGGTGTTCTCGTCGCCGGTCCGCGGTCGGTCGGTCCGGAAGCCCTGAGGCGTACCCAGACTGCACGCGGGCGCGCATGGTTTGCACTCGGGCGTACACAGAGTGCACTTGGACGCAGAAAAGCCCGGAACCCCGGGAGAACTGTTAGGTTCTCGACCGGGGTTCCGGGTCTTTTCTTTTAAATTGTGTCCGGCGGTGTCCTACTCTCCCACAATCCTTCGACTGCAGTACCATCGGCGCTACCAGGCTTAGCTTCCGGGTTCGGAATG
>NZ_DASYMU010000105.1:0-12297 GCF_036008905.1 Amycolatopsis sp.
CCCCCAACGCCGCTTTGGGGTAATGGTCGCCGTCATCTGTCGGCAGCAATGGCGAAACGGGCTAGGTCAGGTTCTGGTAGATCACGTTCGCCATTCCGGCCATGCCCGAGCGGAACGGGTGGTACGCGGCGGCCGGGGTGAACAGCCCGGCTTCCTGGCCGTTGATCCACGCGGCACCGCCGGTGGCGCAGGCGTCGTGGCCGAGCGAAGGTCCGTAGGTGTCCACATAGGTCGTCGCGCCGTCGAGGGCGGCCGCGTTCGCGATGGCGGCGTTGAGGGTTTCTTCGATGCTGTTCAGCCAGGCGTAGTCACCGTCGGCGAACGGCAGGATTCCGGGGCAGTAACCGGATTCCGGGGCGATCCGCGGGTAACCGATGACGTACACCTGCGCGTGCGGCGCGTAGTAGTGGACGCCGCGCAGCGCGGTGACGATGTTGGCCTGGGTACTGGCGATCGCGGCCTTCAGCGTGTCGACGCCGTTGGCGGTGAAGTGTTCCTGGCACGGGTTCCCGGTCGGATCCGAGGACCGCAGTGACGGGCAGGTGTCGATGATCCGGCCGAAGACGCCGTAGTCGTTGCCACCGATGCCGAGGGTGACCAGGTCGGTGTGCACACCGAGGGCGTAGAACTGCGCCTGGTTCCGGCCGAGCGGCACGTCCTGGGATTGCGCCAGGTTCGACGTCGTCGCGCCGCCGCAGCTGACGTCGGTGAAGCGCACGTTGAGGCGGTCGGCGAGATACGACGGATAGTTGTTGGTCGATCTGCCGCAGCCGAGCGGGTCGAGCCGCTGCGCGGGGATGAAGGGGCCGGAGGTGTACGAATCGCCTAGCGCGACGTAGTTCCGGAAGCTCGGGGCCAGTGGTGCGGCCGACGCCGTGAGGGCTGTCGCCGACAGCAAGATCGTCGCGGTGAGGGCGGTGAAAAGTAGCCGGGCGGTACGCATGGAAACCTCGTTCTGTTAGCCGTACAGCGGACTCCTTTCCCGTTTTTAGCGATCTTCGATCGGCCGAAAAGCCGCCAACCGGGTGGTCGGGGCTCAGCTTCACCCGGCTGAGTTGTCACAACGGGTGATGTTCAGGTGGCTGTGTGTACGTCAAGAGGTAACGCCAAAAAAGCAGCGGCCGGATCGTGCTTCCGGGGAGCAAAGCGGCCGATTCGCGCCGGATTTCGCTCATCGTGGGGTAGTCGTCCTTGACCGGCGGCCGTAACCGTGGCTCGGGGCCGCCGTTGAGGCGCTCGCCGAAGTGGACGACCAGCCGGGCGAGCAAGTTGACCGGCGCCGCGGCCAGCCAGCGCGCGAAGTCGCCCGGCCGGCTCGGCTTCGCCAGCCCGAGCACCACGAGCACCCCGCCCGGGGTGAGCGCCTCGCGCAGCGATTTCACCGTCTCGAACGGCACGTGGTGCAGCGACGCGATGCACGAGATGAAGTCGTAGTGCGCTTCGGGCAGCGGGCCGGCGGAGATGTCCGCGTGGCGGTATTCGACCTTCCCCGGCCCCGGGGAACCCGCGGCACGAGCGGCCTCGACCATCACCCCGGACACGTCGAGCCCGTCGACGCGCAGCCCGGCCGCCGCGAGCCGCCGCGCGAACTTCCCGGTGCCGCAGCCGACGTCCAGCGCCCGCCCCGGCCCGGGCGGCAGGTGCCGCAGCAGGAGCGGGTGGTAGTGGTCGTTGTGGTTGAAAGGCATGCATGGAGACTGCCAGGAAAGCCGCACGTAGACTCGCCGAAGACAGAATGAGCTGCTGAGTTTGGAGTTTGAGTGCCGCGAGGTGAGGTCGGCGACCCGGACGACGAGTCGTTCGACACCGATGATTTCGAAGCGCCGGCGAGCCGGGGACGGCCCGATCTGGCCGACCCGGACAGCTACGCGGGGATCGACGAGCTCGGAGCACAGGCACACGAGTTCGGGGACGATTCCGATCCCACGCTCGGCGCCGTCGACGAGGCGTACGCGGCCGGTGGCGGTTCGCGCGGCGGGATCGGCGGGATCGGCCAGCTCGGGGACAACCTGGCGACCGGCCCGGTCCCGGATCTCGCCAACATCGACGAGCAGGAGTTGCACGAGCTCGACGACCAGGGCGAGAACGGCCCCGCCGTCGACCCCAACGGCCAGGAGGCCAGGCGTGAGCTGATGGCCGTCGAGGCCGAGCTCAACCAGCGCTGGCCCGAAACCAAGATCGAACCTTCGCTGACGCGGATCTCGGCGCTGGTGAACCTGCTGGGCGAGCCGCATCGCGGTTATCCGATCCTGCATGTCGCCGGAACCAACGGCAAGGGCTCGACCACCCGCATGATCGACGCGTTGCTGACGCGTATGGGCCTGCGGGTCGGCCGCTACACCAGCCCGCATCTGCAGCTGGTGACCGAGCGGATCGCGCTCGACGGCGCACCGATCTCGGCGGCGGCGTACACCGACCTGTATCACGACATCGCGCCGTACGTGGCCATGGTCGACGGCGCCGGCAAGCCCGGCGACCCGGCGATGAGCAAGTTCGAGGTCCTCACCGGGATGGCGTTCGCGGCGTTCGCCGACGCGCCGGTCGAGGCCGCGGTCTTCGAGACCGGTATGGGCGGCTCGTGGGACGCGACGAACATCGCCGACGCCGAGGTCGCGGTCATCACCCCGATCGGGATCGACCATGTCGAGTACCTCGGCAGTGACATCACGAAGATCGCCGCGGAGAAGGCCGGGATCATCAAGCCCGGCAGTGTCGCGGTGATCGCGGAGCAGGACCCCGCGGTGATGAACGTGCTGGTCGAGCGGGCGATCGAGGTCGACGCGAGTGTGGCCAGGGCGGGCAGCGAGTTCGCGGTGCTGGAGCGCGAGATCGCCGTCGGCGGGCAGTTGCTGAAACTGCAGGGCCTCGGCGGCGTTTACGACGACGTCTTCCTGCCGCTGCACGGCGCGCACCAGGCCGCCAACGCCGCGCTGGCGCTCGCCGCCGTCGAGGCGTTCTTCGGTGCCGGCAAGGATCGTCAGCTGGTCGTCGAAGCCGTTCGTGAGGCCTTCGCGGAGGTCGAGACGCCGGGACGGCTGGAGCACGTCCGCTCCGCACCGCAGGTGCTGCTCGACGCCGCGCACAACCCGCATGGCGCCCGCGCGCTGGCGACGGCGGTCGCCGAGGAGTTCGCCTTCCGGCGGCTGGTCGGCGTGGTCGGCATCATGGAGGAGAAGGACGCTCGCGGCATTCTCGAAGCCCTTGAGCCGATCCTCTCCGACATCGTCGTGACGCGGAACAGCTCGCCGCGCGCGATGGGCCTCGAAGAACTGAACGAAATCGCCATCTCGATCTTCGGTGAAGACCGGGTGCTGGCGGAGACGAGCCTGGAGACGGCCATCGAGTCCGCGATCGCACTCGTCGAAGAGAGCCAAGAGCCCGACGAACCGCTTTCGGGTGGCGGGGTGTTGATCACCGGCTCCGTGTTCACCGTGGGCGAGGCACGCACCATGTTCGGGAAGGCGCCGGCGTGAGCGAACCAGTGGCAACACCGAAACCACCGGCCAAGGACCCGATGAAGTCCTTTCGCGGGGTGATGGCCGGCTCGCTGATCATGGAGGCCATCGCCGTCGCGCTGGCCCTGCCGGTCGTGGCGAACCTCGCCGGGGGCATCGGCTCCGGCACCGCGTGGGTCGTGGTCGCGATCGCGGTCGCCCTCATCGTGCTCTGCGGTCAGCTGAAGCGTTCGTGGGCGGTGAACGCCGTGCTCGTGCTGCAGGTCGCCATGATCGCGTTTTTCATCGTGCTGCCCGCGGTCGCCATCCTCGGGTTCGTCTTCCTGGCGTTCTGGCTGTGGCTCCTGTGGCTGCGCCGCGACGTCGCCCGCCGGATGGCCGAAGGCCGCCTCCCCAGCCAGCAATAGCACCGTCACCATGGCCACCGTGAAATGTGGCGCGGCTTGGGTGGGTGGCTCGTGAGTGGCAACAAGTGTTCTAACACTCGTAGCCACTCACGAGCCACGGTGGCCATAGTGGTCTCGGGGGCTACCGTGGGGGAGTGGCGTCGTCGGGGTCGTAGGGCAGGTATGAAGTGCCGTACTTCGCTTGCCAGGCGACGGTCAGCAGTTCACCGTTGAGGCCGCCCGGTGCCGGTGGGAGGAAGCCGATGTCGATCGGTGTCCCGAAGGCGACGACGTGGAACGGCTGTGGCGCGTCGAGGCTCATCGCAATGCCGCCCGGACGGCTTCTTCACCGACGAGCGGATCGTTGCTCGGGCCTTCTTCTTGTGCGGCAACGAGAAGCCGCTTCGGGGAGGCCGCCGCCGCGACCGGGTCGGCGGGCACGGCCTTGTGGTAGTCCGGGAAACGGTCCTGGTAGTCGATCATCGCCTGCACGATGTCCGGCTCGGAGAACCGCGGTCCCCAGAACTGCGCCGAGACCGGCAGGCCCTGGACGTAGCCCGTGGGGAAGCTGACCATCGGCCAGCCGAGCGCGTTGGGCACCTGGTAGTAGGCGCGGTACACCGGGAAACCGGGCCCGCCCGAGCGCTGCCCGATGACGTCGCCGAGCGCGAGGACGAGCATGAAGTCGACACCGGCGTCGTCGAGGGTCTTGGTGTAGTTGGTGATGAGCTGCCGACGCCGTTTCTCGCCCTCGTAGCGCACGGACGCGGTGATCCCGCCGTTGAACCTGTCCGCGCTGGCGAAGCTCGCCGTCGCTTCGCCCGGCGCGCGGCGGCCGTACTGGCTGGTGAGGGTCGCGACGGCTTCAGGGCTCGGGATACCGCTGGCGCAGAAGTCCGCGACGGCGGCCGCGTACCGGATTTCGTAGCGGTTCGAGTTCACCACCGCGGCGGACGGCGAAACCGGTGAACCGTCCACAGTGGCCAGAACCTCGGTGGACGCGAAGTACGGGTTCTGCTTCGGGTCGGTCATGTCGAGGCCCTTGAACGGGATGACCTTCGCGCCCATCGACGTCAGCTGCCCGACGAGCCGGTTGAAGACCTGCAGATGCCCGGCGCCGTACGTCGACTGCGGGGAGACGCCGACCTTGATCGCGCCGTTGACGTTCATCCAGTCCGTCTGCGGGATGCCGATCGTCAAGCCCTGCAACGGTTTGCGGCCCTGACGCGCGGACAGTGGGACACGCGGGAACGGTGTGGGCGCGGACAGCGTCTGCGGGTCGTTGACGCCGTCCGGGCCGAGGATGGCGCTCAGGATCAGGGCCGAGTCGCGGCCGCTGCGGGAGATCGGGCCGAGTACGTCGTACCCGGGGGAGAGCGGCATCAGCCCGGCGATCGAGACCGTGCCGAGCGAAGGCTTGATCCCGGACGCGCCGTTGGCGGCGGACGGCATCACGATGCTGCCACCGGTTTCCTCGCCGATGCAGGCCGCCGCGAGCCGCGCGATCGGCGCGACGCCGGAACCTTGGCTGGAGCCGCCGGGGACGTACGCCGGATTCCAGGCGTTGCCGGCGAAGGTGCCGGTGATCGAACCGGAGAACGCCGAGCAGATCGTGTTGCCCAGCAGCACCACACCGGCCGCGCGCAGCCTCGCTACCGCGGTGGCGTCCTGCAAGGCGAGGTTGCCCGCGAAGGTCGGGCTGCCGTCCTGGGTGTTCATCCCCTTGATCCCGACCGAATCCTTGATGCCCATCGGAATCCCGCACAGCAGCGGCACGTTGTCGCCGTGGCGGCGGGCGCCGTCGAGCCGTTTGTCCGCCGCCTTGGCCGCGGCGAGGGCGGCGTCGGCGTCGATCCGGACGAATGCGTTGTACAGCCCGTTGTTCGCGTAGGTCTCGAAAGGACCGTTGAACTTCGCGATCCGGTCGAGATAGGCCCGGGTCAAGTCGACACTCGACAGCTTGCCCGCGCGGAGCATGGCCGCGAGCTCGAAGATCTCGTAGTCGACGATCCGCGGCCGGTACGGGATCGAGTTCGCTTGGGGGAGCGCGTCGGCGTCGGAAGGCGCCGCAGGAGCCGCTTTCGCCACTCCGCCCATGGCCACCGACAGGGCGGTGCCGACCACGGCCGTCCCCGCGCCACCGAGCAGCGTTCGCCGGGACAACCCCCGGTTGGTCGTATCGGAGATCTCAGATTGTATACGGTCACTCACGTCCGTGCCTCGTCTCTGCCAGGATTCGGATGCGGGGAGTGGTGGCATCCGGACCGATGCGGAACGCTAAGAGTGTTGTATTACAACAGTGTGAGCGGAGGTGACAAAGATATTTCCAGCCGAGGGCGGTGGTCGCCTCATTACTTGCTGTTCTCTGCACTGACCGAGTTTCGCATACAATGTCCGGATGAACGATGCGGCGAGGGGCCCAGGAGGACGCCATGTGCCCCTGCGGGACATGGTCGTCGACGAGATCCGGCGGCTCATCCTGGACGGGCAACTGGCCCCCGGCACCCATCTTGTCGAAGACCGGCTCGCCGAACAGCTCGGAGTGTCCCGGAACCCCATTCGCGAGGCCATCCGCGTGCTCGGCGCCGAAGGGTTCGTCACCTTGCCCGCGCGGCGGGGTGCCTTCGTCGCGACGCTTTCGGCCGTCGAAGCCCAGGACTTCTTCGACGTCCGGCTGGCCCTCGAACCGCTGGGCGCCAAGCTGGCCGCGAAGGCCGCCGGTCCCGAAGGCGTCGCGCAGCTCGAGGAGATCCTGGAGCGTGCTCGCGTCGCCACGGAGATTGGCGACCACAGCGCGCTCGCCGAGCTCAACAGCGAGTTCCACACCCGCGTCTTCCAGCTCAGCGGCAACGAATACCTCGTGTGCGTCGCGGTGCCGATGGTGCGGCGGGGCCAGTGGCTCTTCCGCCAGAGTGTCGCGCGCCGCGCCCCGCATTCGTGGACGGAACACCGGGCGCTGGTCTCGGCCATCGAAGCCGGGGACGCCGAGCTGGCGGAGACCGAGTCGCGGCGGCACGTGCTCGCCGCCCGCGCGGCCTTCCCCCGGTCCTGAACCAGGTTTGTACACATTTCGCAGCAGGGAGAGCCAGCCATGACCGAACACCGCCTCGACCCGGCGCCGGACACCGTGACCGACGTCTTCTCCCCGGCACGGAAACCGGTGCTGACGGTCGACGCGGGCGACACCGTCGTCGTCCGGTCGCTCGACGCCTCCGGGTGTCTCGAGCGCCAGGAGAAGCCCGGTGACAAACCGCCCACGATGATCAACCCCAGCCGCGGCCACTGCCTGACGGGCCCGATCGAGGTCCGGGGTGCCGAGCCCGGCACGGTGCTCGCCGTCCGGCTGAAGGCGTTGACACCCGGCGACTGGGGCTGGACCCTCGCGGGGAAGGACAACGCGCTGACCAGGCGGCTCGGGCTGGGCGACGGTCCACCGACGTGGCTGCTGTGGGAGCTCGACAACGAAGCCGGTACGGGGACCAACGACCGCGGTCACACTGTGGGCCTGGCGCCGTTCCTCGGGGTCATCGGTCTCCCGCCCGCAGAGCCCGGGGAGCATTCGACGATCCCGCCGCGCCCGGTCGGCGGCGGCAACATCGACTGCCGCGAACTCGTCGCCGGTTCCACGCTCTACCTGCCGGTCACGGTCCCCGGTGCGTTGCTGTGCGTCGGCGACGGGCACGCCGCACAAGGCGACGGCGAGGTCTCCGGCACCGCGATCGAGTGCCCGATGACCACCGAGATGACGCTCGACGTCGTCACCGACGTTCCGGTGGAAGGCATCCACGCGGAGACCCCGGCGGGGCGGATCACCTTCGGCTTCAACGAGGACCTCAACGAGGCCACGGCCGACGCGCTCGACGCGATGGTGACGTGGATGCAGGCGCTCTACGAGCTGGACAGGGCCACCGCGCTCGCGCTCGCCAGCCCGTCGGTGCACCTGCGCGTCACACAGGTCGCGAACGGCGTCTGGGGCGTCCACGCGCTCCTGCCCACCGGCGCCATCCGCTAGTCGAGCCGCTTGACCATGACGACGTTGGTTTCGGCGTACCCGGCGCTGCCGTAGAGCGTGCGGGCCGTGGTGTTGTCGCCGTGGACGTGCAGCTGGATCTTGGTCAGCCCGAGCGCGCGCACCTCGGCTTCGACGGCCTCCATCACCGCGCGGCCGTAGCCCTTGCCGCGCTGGTCGGCGTCGACGCGGACGTCGTAGACGTAGGCGAGCGGGCCCGACGCCTCGTCGCGTTCGGCGAACCAGATGGCACCGACCTTGCGGTTTTCGACGCGAGCGGCGAAGAGGTGGTTCTTCGGGGTCGCGACACCGTCGGAGAGGAGTTTGGCGTGCGCCTCTTCGGAGCGTCGGACAGCGTCCTCGGGCTTCCAGTTTCCGGTGGCGACGTTCGCCGCGGCGTAGCCCGCGACCGCTTCGCGGTAGTACGCCGTGAACTCTTCGTCGGTCAGCGGGGTGAGGGCGATGCGGGGCATAGGACTCCGAAGACGTAGGTGGGGCGGCGGCGGGCAGGTGGTTGCGGTCGTGAGTGGCTACGAGTGTTAGAACACTCGTAGCCACTCACGAGCCACCTACCTGAGCCGCACTATGCGCAATTCTGGGGACCTGGCAATGTCCGCCTCACAGAACCGGCTCCGGACCCACTGGCCCTTCGAGAAGAGCTTGGTCTGGTCGGAGAAGTAAGGCGAGGTCGGATCCGTCGACTGCGAGTACGTGAGCAGCGTCGACGCGTCCGGGCAGCCCGTCCGGTCGAAGCCGACGACCTGCACGAAACTCGTCCCGTGGACGATTTCGACGTTGCCAGCGGCCGGGTCCCACCGCGGCGTGATCACGTTGAGCACGCCCAGGCCACCCTGGGCGCCGTGGATCGGGATGCGTTCGCCGTTGCGGGTCACCGTCTGGTTGTCGGCGAGCTTCGCGTCGAACGGGATGCCCGCCGCCTTCAAGTCCGCGGCCGCCTTGCCGAACGCCGTCTGGACGGCCACGCTGGCCGTGTTCAACGTATTCGGCGTGGTCAGCGGCTTGGTGACGTCGAACGGAACCTGCCACGAACCCGGCGGCAGCTCGAGCGCGAACCGCTGGAACAACAGCGAACCGCGTGACTGCAACGTGTACCGATGGTTCCACGAAGCCAGTGCCTCGCACGCCGTGCTGACGTCGATCGGGCCCGACGGTGACGGAGCCTGGCCCGCCGGGAACGCGGCACACATCTTCGCCGTGTCGTCGGCGGCGAGTTCGGCCACCCGGCTCCGGTCGGCGAACAGCATGTCCTTCATCGAGTCCGGGGTGAAACCCTTGCCACGAATGCCTTCCTCGGCGGAGATCAGCGCTTCACGCGTCCGCGGCGACCGCTCGGTGCCGATGGTGCCGACGATCCGTGAGTATCCGGTGATCGGCGCGTTCGCGTTGGCGAGCCAGGCACTGTCGTTGGCGTTGAGCTCGTAATCCCGGCGTTGCTGGTTCGGCAGCTTGCCCGGGCCGAAGAGTCCCGGCTCGATGGCGTCTGCGTCGGTACCCCAGGCACAGTCCGTGCGTGAGCCATCCAAAATGGACACACCGGACGCCGGATAAAGCATGCGCCCCAACGGGGTCCCGCAACGTTGTGCCAGCTCGTCGGTCACGTTCGGCACGACCTGGATGTCACTGTAGAGCGCGTTGCCCGCGCGGTCGGTCGCGAGGGTGTTGACCCACGGCACGCCCAAGGTGCTCGACAGCGCTTGCTCGACCTGCCCGGTGCTCTGCGCCTGGTTCAGCGCGAACCACGTGTTGAGCCCGCGCATGTTCGTGCCGTTGCCATCCCGCACGGCGAACGCCGATTTCGCCGTCCACGGCACGGGAACGCCGCTCACGGTGGTGGTGACCGGGCCGTACCTCGTCGCGTACAGCGTGCGGCTCACCGGCTTGAGCGAGCCGTCGGGCTGCTTCACCTGGATCCGGACGTCGGTGCTCGTCATCTTCTCCGGCTTGCCGTCGACGAGGTACGTCGTCGGATCGCCCGGCACCAGCGGAACCTCGTACAGCCCGAAGGTGATGGCCGTGGACACCGTGTGCGTCCACGCCGCGTTGTCGTTGTGCCCGATCTGGATCATCGGGATGCCGAGCAGGCTGCCGCCGGACACGTTGAGCTTGCCGGGAATCGTCAGCTGCGACTGCCAGAACCGGCGCCCGCCCTGCCACGGGTAGTGCGGGTTGCCGAGCAGCACACTGCGGCCGTGCGCGGTGCCGTCGGCGCCGACGGCGATGCCGTTGCTGCCGAGGTCACCGGAGCCGAGCGCCTTCGCGAGTCCCGCGCCGATCCGGTCCACGGTCGAGGCGTCCGCCGGTGCGGGCGGCGCGGCGGGCGTGGGCTGGGCGGTGGCCAGTCCTTCGGCGAGCGTGCCCTGGCCCGCGGTCGTGGCGATGGCGTAGAAGTGCCGGTAGACGTCGATGACGCTGATCGGGCGCAGCCAGGCCGCGCCGTGACACGCGGGATCGGTGACCCCCGCGGCGCCCGTTTCGGCGAAGTACTTGTTGTACCCCTGGACGTACCCGGCGATGAGCTGGCGCACCTCCGCGCGCGGTCCCTGCGGCGCCGGCTGCGCGACGAGCCGCTCGACGATCTTCGAATCGTTGATCCGCTGGAAGTGCAGGTCGCTGGTCAGGTTCGCTCCCGCCGAGCTCAGCGCCGTGTTGAGCGGGCCGTCCGGGCCCAGGTACTTCGACCGCTCGGCGCCGACCGTCAGATACCCGTTGGCGAGCTCGCAGAAGTTGTCCTTCGCGGCGGCGAAGCCGTATCCGTACCCCAGCCCGTCGTAGCTCTTCGCGACGATGTGTGGCACGCCGTGCTCGGTGTAGCGGATCGTCGCCCGAGACCCGGAGTCCCCGAGTTCACCGAGTTCACTGCCCGAAGCCACTGGCACACTGATCGACGACGCGATCAGCACGGTGGCGGCGATGGCTCTCAACCGCATGGAATCCCCTTGGTGTTCGTGAACATCCCCTGTCGGACAACCTATCCACATTTCGGGGTGAAGGGGACAGTCATGGGTTCACTGCCCGGCCAACCGCAGTTGGCCCACCGGTCGTCCGGCCGGGATAGAACCGCGCCATGACCCACCACGAATCCTCCCGCCGTTCCCTGCTGCGCGCCGGTGTCCTCGGCGCCGGCATGCTCGCCACCGGGGCGCTCACCACGCCTTTCGCCGGTGCCGCGCCCGCTCTCGTCCGCCGCGACCGGCCCGTGCTCACCCACGGCGTCCAGTCCGGTGACGTCACCGCCGACTCCGCGATCGTCTGGTCGCGCGCGGATCGGCCGTCGCGGCTGATCGTCGAGGTCTCCCGCGACGAGTCGTTCCGCCACGCGCGCCGCGTCCGGGGCCCGGTGGTCAGCCCGGACACCGGCGGCACCGGCAAGGTCAGGATCACCGGCCTGCCGTCCGGTTCCGAGCAGTTCTACCGCGTCACCGCCGAAAACCTCGACGGCCGCGGCACCAGCGAGCCGGTGACCGGACGGTTCCGCACCGCGCCGCTCGGACGCCAGGACGTCCGGCTGCTGTGGTCCGGTGACGTCGCGGGTCAGAACTGGGGCATCAACCCCGAACTCGGCGGTATGAAGATCTATTCGGCGATGCTCGATCGGCGCCCGGATCTGTTCCTGCACAGCGGTGACACGGTGTACGCCGACGGGCCGCTGACCGAAACCGTGGCACTGCCCGGCGGCCGGACGTGGCGCAACCTCGTCACGCCGGAGAAGTCGAAGGTCGCCGAAACCCTGGCCGAGTACCGCGGGCAGTTCGCCTACAACCTCATGGACGACAACCTCCGCCGCTTCAACGCGGCTGTGCCGAGCTACGTGCAGTGGGACGACCACGAGGTCACCAACAACTGGTACCCGGGCGAAATCCTCAACGACCGCCCCGAATACACCGAGAAGCGCACCGACGTGCTCGCCCCGCGGGCGTTCCAGGCCTTCCACGAATGGCACCCGATCGACCAGAAGGCCGCTGTCGACGGCCGGGTGTACCGCAACTTCCGCTACGGCAGCCGTGTCGAGGTCTTCGTGCTCGACATGCGCACCTACAAGGACGCCAACACCTCGGACCGCACCAAGCCCGGCCGTATCCTCGGCGACAAGCAGGCGCGCTGGCTGGTCGACGCGCTCGACCGCAGCACCGCGACCTGGAAGATCGTGCAGGCCGACCTGCCGATCGGGCTGATCGTGCCGGATGGCAAGGACATCGAAGGCGTCGCCAACGGCCTGCCCGGCGCGCCCGGCGCCCGCGAGACCGAACTCGCGTGGGTGTTGCGGGAGATCGCCAAGCGCAAGGTGCGCAACGTCGTCTGGCTGACCGCGGACGTGCATTACACCGCCGCGCACCACTATTCGCCGGACCGGGCCGCGGTCGGCGACTTCGATCCGTTCTGGGAGTTCGTTTCCGGGCCGCTCAACGCGGGCGCGTTCGGCCCGAAC
>NZ_DASYMU010000106.1:0-48725 GCF_036008905.1 Amycolatopsis sp.
CGCGGTCTCCGCGCCCAGGCGGCCCCTGACGGCACGGGGGATTCACCCGAGTACGACCCGGTACGAGGGCAAATCCCCCGCACCGCCAGGAACCACCTGGATCACGAAGCCCATCGAACAGATTCACCAGACACGACCTAGGTGAAAAAGGGCTGGGATTGTGCCTCTTCAGGCAGAATCCCAGCCCTTTTTTGATCGAGGATGGTAATACGAGTGGATTTGGATTCCTGATGACCCGTGGTCGTCGGGGAGAGCACGGGTCATCAGGATGTATTGGGGGGCCGGGGAAAGCTTCGGCGCCGTGGTTTCGAGTGTAGCGGATTCAAGTCGCCGATGAACTAGGGAAAACGCGGTTTCGGCCGCGATCGGGGAATACTGGGGAAAAGATGCGTGACGCATCCCTCTGCCGTAACCCTGGTCGGCGCTAGCGGAGAAGTGGATCACGCGTGCTAACTTTGGTGAAAATGTTTTGTGAACAAACTTCCTCGAAGGGGCGTGTCGGTGCCAGAATCGTCGACTTCCTGCGTTTTACGTGAGCGGTTGAAACCGGCGGACGGAGTGACCGTGAGCGTTTCGCGGTATGGCTGGCTGGAACTCACCCACTCCGAAACGGGCGCCAGGGTGCTGTGCGACGAGTCCGGCACGGCGATGTGGATCGCGCTGCGCCAATATGGGGGAACGGTCAGCGAGGCGGCGCGGAAACTGGCCGAGATCTGCGCCGTCGATCCTTTCGAGGTCCGCGATGTCATGGTGCCGTGGTTCGCCGAGTTGCATGAATCGGGCTATTTGACAAGCGCGGGTCCCGCCTAACGGTATGTGGATTTGAACGTCCTTATGTGGCTTTGCTTGAGATGTGGTCACGTTGTGCGATCGGGCACCTTCTCCTCGGCGAAGGGGATGGAGGAAGACTGTCCGTATCCGTAGTGTCGGGGGCGGATACTCGACCAGATCTCTAAGTAGCGGTCCCGTCGGTTGTGGCAACGGGTCGCCAACTCGCAGAGGGCGCGGACGGTGCGGATGAACGTGGTGGACAGGCGGGGCCCGACCCCGGTGCGGTGGACGCCGTCATGGTGAAGTCCCACCGGCAGGGTTCGCGGAACCAGCAATATCACGCTCTGTCATTCGGCGGCTGGGGTGACTACCAAGAGTGGGCGGACAACGACTTCGTTCCGCGTCCGCTGGACCCGAAACCACCTGCCGAGCCGGTGGCCGAAGCCCCGCACGTTCCGCCGCAGGGTGTGCCTGTGGATGAGGGCAAGGACGAGGATCAGGACTACGCCGACTTCGACCATGACGAATTCGCGGACAGCGAAGACCACTGGCGGCCCGCCGAATCGCGTGAACCCGAGTCGCCCGGCTACGGGGAAAACGATTACCAGGCTCGCTCGCCGCATTTCGAGCGGCAGGTGGAAGCGCCTGAAGAAATCGATTCCCGGATCACCATGGCGCGGCCCTACGTCCGCACGGGCGGGCGCGCGAGAGCCGATTACGACCTTCGTATCGAAACGATGATTTCGACGAAGCACATCAGCATCACCGGCTACGGGCGGCGGGACATCAGCGCCGACCACCAGCTGATCTGCCAGGTCTGTGAGGTGCCGAAGTCCGTCGCCGAGATCGCCGCGCACATCCACGCACCGCTCGGCGTCGCCAGAGTCCTGATCGGCGACGCCATCACCGCGAACCTGCTGACCATCCACGAGCCCGTCACCACGGCCAACGGCAGGCCGTCGATGGAACTGCTGCAGCGCGTCTACGAAGGCCTGGTCCGGCTCGAGTAGCGCGTCAGCCCATGCCGGTCTGGTGCGCGCTCGCCTTCCACAGCCGCTGGACGGCGCCGAGGTCTTCGACGCACGCGGCGGGACGGTAGGGCAGCGCCCGGTCGTTGTAGTAGCCGCCGTTGATCACCGTCGCCTGCGTGCACAGCTGGGCCACGACATGCGCTCCTTCGCTGGGATGCAGTCCGATCTCGCTGTACGTACCGAGCAACGCCGTGTCGAGGATCCCCGGATGCACGCTCACCGCCGTCAGGCTGGTGGGGCCGTAGAGGGTGAGGGCCTTGGTGAACATCGTCAGCGCGAGCTTGGACCGCGCGTAGGCGGCGTGTCGCAGATAGCGGCGCGTTTCCGCCAGGTCGGCCGGCTCGAGGTTGGCCCGCGCGTGCAGCGGTGAGGACACGTTGACCACCCGGCCGCGTCGTGCGTTCGCGAGTGGTCCGGTGAGCATGGTCGTCAGCAGGTACGGCGCCAGGTAGTTGACCTGCCACGTCACCTCGTGCCCGTCGACGGTCAGTTCGCGCGTTTCCGGCCCGGCGACGGCGGCGTTGTTCACCAGCAGGTCGAGCCGCCGATGCGCTTCGCCGACCAGATGCGCCATGGTCGCGACCTGACGGAAGTCGGTGAAGTCCGCGACGGCGACGTCCAGCCGCAGCGGATCCGTGCCGTCCTTGACCAGCCGTTCGACGGCGTAGTCGGCCTGATCGGCCGTCCGCCCGTGCACGACGACGTGGTGGTTCCCGGCGACCAGCAGGCGCGCGGTCTCGTAGCCGAGGCCTTCGCCGGCGCCGGTGATCAGCACCGTGCGGGGCCCGGGCTCAGGCTTCGACATGGTTGTTCCTTTCGGGGTTGTCGGTGCTGCGTCCCATCCGGCGCGGCAGCGGGGAAGGCGGGACGACGAGCACCGGACAGCACGCGTGGGCCGCGCAGTACCTCGCGACCGAGCCGGCGAAGACGCGGCGTACCGGGTTCCTCCGCCCGGCACCGACCACGAGCAGATCGGTTTCGTGGTCCGCGAGGGCCGCCAGCGCGCGCCGGGGCGTTCCGCGCGCGACGAGCAACCGGATCTTGACATCGGGCGGGAAACCGCCGAGCGCGTCGCCGCACGCCTTTTGCAGGCGCTCCCAGGCCGACCGCTCCCAGAGCGGGCGCAGATGCGCGCTGGGGGAGCGCCGATCCGCGATCTCCCCACCGGGTGGCGTCCACGCCAGCACCGCGTAGAGCACCGAACCCCGCAATCGGGCCTCGGCCAGTCCACGGCGTAGCGCCCGCAAGCTGCCCACCGAACCGTCCACTCCGACAATGACCCGCTGTACGCAGTCGTCCACGGCTGATGTCCTTTCGCCACAACACGTCCGCTCTTCCCACTGTCGCCCGGCGCGCCGTGGCCGACAGCGGTGCTGACGCTTTCCTCGCGTGGCTCGCGCGATCCTTGACGCCGTCTTTGCGTGGCGTCGACGGCGAAGGCAAGCTGGGGGTATGGGTGAACCGAAGATTCGGCTGGGGATCGGGCTCGGCGCGCAGACGCGGGCGGCCGGGTTCGGCGAAGCGGTCGACAAGCTCGAGGCGAACGGCGTCGACTCACTGTGGCTGCCCGAGATCGTCTACTCGCCCGCGGTCGACCCGATGATCGGGATGACCCATGCGCTGGCGCGGACGATCAACCTGAAGGTCGGCACCGGGATCTCGGTGCTGCCCGGCCGGAACCCGGTGCTGGTGGCGAAACAGCTGTCGACGTTGGCGGGCCTGGCGCCGAAACGCGTGCTGCCGGTGTTCGGGCTCCAACCGGCCCGGGCACCCGAGCGCGACCTCTTTCCCGTCCCCCGAGGGCGCCGGGCGGACGTGTTCGACGAGTCGCTTCGCCTGATCCGGCTCCTGCTGTCGCGGGACGAGGTGAGCTTCGAAGGCGAGTTCTTCAGCGTCGACAAGGTGAGTCTCGGGGACCGTCCGGCGAAACCGCTCGACCTGTGGCTCGGCGGCAGCGCGCCTGCCGCCCTGCGTCGCATCGGCCGCCTCGCCGACGGCTGGCTGGGCAGTTTCCTCAGCCCGGAGCAGGCCGAGCACGCCGTCGACGTCATCCGCACCGCTGCCGCGGAAGCCGGGCGGGAGATCGAGGCCGATCATTACGGTCTCAGCGTCGCTGTCGCGCCCCACGGCGTCCCCGACGACCTCGCCGCCGTCGCCCGGCAGCGCACCCCGGACATCGACGTCTCGGAGCTCGTCCCCGGGAGCTGGCAGGAGACCCGGCGGCTGCTCGAGCGGTACATCGAGGCGGGCCTGACCAAGTTCGTGCTCCGGCCCGCCGGGGAGATACCGTTCGACGAGTTCCTCGACGGTTTCCTCACCGAGGCAGCCGCCCTCCAGAACTAGGCTGGCGCACGAAGCCGAGTACCCGGGTGGTGATCCGGCCGGCGTCGCTCTCGTCGAGATAGAGCCGGTGCCCGTAGTCGGGCCACAACTCGACTTCCGCGTGCGGGAGAAGTCTCTGGAGACGGGCAGCCGCGGCGGACGAATCCTGTACGACGGCGCGTTCGCCGAACACGGCCAGCATCGGCACGCGGATCGAGCGGAGGTCGTCGTCGGCAGGGCAGGTCTGCGGCGGGATACCGGAAGCCTTGAAGGTCCGTATCCCGGTAAGGATCAGGCGCACGGCCGGTCTGTCCAGCACGTCCTCGCCGGCCGCCCACCGCATGAAGCGGCGCCATAGCCAATCCCGGTTCACGACCGCCGCGGGCAGGCCGTACCAAAGGAAAGCCTTGGCGTAGCCGGCCGTCACGGTCGTGGGTTCGAGCAGGGTGACCGACGCTAGCCTGTCCGGCCGGTGGATCGCGTAGTTGGTCGCGTGCCATCCGCCGGCCGAACCGCCCACCAGATGGATGCCGGTGAGCCCGAGCCGCTCCAGTACGTCGGCGAGCCAGCTCACCTCGTCCGCGACGTCCGTGAGCGGCGCTGTCTGCACACTGGCCCCGGGTTCGCCGAGCGTGTCGACGGTGTAGACCGGATGCCGGGCGGCGAGCGCCGGGAGGAGCGGCGCCCAGCATGCCGAGGTGCACGAGAGCCCGGGCAGCAGCACGATCGGCGGCGCGTCGCCCTGGCCGAAACGGTAGACCCGGGTGGTGCCGAACCTCGTCTCGACATTGTGCACGGCGTCCGGAGCCGGACACTGCGCCATCGCGGTTTCGTAGGCCTCGAAGTACCGTTCCCGGCTTGCGGGATTCTTGAACTGGCTGAGCTTTTTCATGCCACCGAAGTTACGGATCGGCGTCCTCGGAGTCTTGGACGAAAGTAAGGTGGTGGTATGCCCGGGTGGACGCTGGTCGCTTCGCAAGCGGACATCGAGCGAGCGCCGGCCGAACGGGTTTTCGGCACCCCGCACCCACGGCTCGGCGGTCACGTGCTGAGCTACACCTCGCACGACTTCCCGGACATGCCACCGATGACTTGGCGGGTGGCGCCGCTGGGCGTGATCACCATGGTCCTCGATTTCGAAGTGCCGCTCCGGCGGGAGGCCGGTACCGACACGACTTTCCCGGTGTCCCCGGTCAACGGCCTGCGGGACCGGCCGATGATGATCGAGCAGTCGGGTCCGTCACGCGGGATCGCTGTCGCGCTGACCCCGTTGGGCGCGTACGCGCTGTTCGGCCTGCCGTTGCGGGAACTGGCCAACACGAGCATCGGCCTTGCCGACCTACTCGGCGGCTGCCTGATCGAGCAGCTCGCCGAAACCGACGGCTGGGACGCGCGATTCCGGCTACTGGACGAGTATCTGAAGTCGCGCATCGGCGGCGGCCCCGAACTCGCGAGACCGGTCGAAGGCGCTTGGCATCGGCTGAACAGCTCACGCGGTCTCCTGCGGATCAGCACGCTGGCCGACGAGATCGGCTGGACCCGCCAGCACCTCAATATCCGGTTCCGCGAACAGATCGGCCTGCCCCCCAAAACCGTCGCCCGCATCGCCCGCCTCCACCGCGCCGCGTCGATGATGACGCGCCCGTCGCCGCTGCCGTGGTCGGATATCGCGGTGGGCTGCGGCTACACGGACCAGTCGCATCTCAACCGTGACTTTCGGGCCTTGACCGGATGCACACCGTCGGAATTCGTCCGTCCATTGTGGAAATGATCTTTCCCCGGCGTTGCCCCATGGGGCGGCCAACCTTAAGTCTCGCCTAATTCTTTAGCCGTCCGGCCTGGGCGGATCTACTATCAGAAGATGAAAATCGTCCTATGGAGTGCACTGTGTGGGCTGTGCATCCTTGCCGGCCAGGTAATGGTGGGTACGGTCGCGTTTCTGTTGCTTATGGGATGCGTCCACGTCCGCAACGAACCCCGCTACGACTACGACGACCGCCCCGAACGGGAAGAATCGCTGGTCTGAGCGGATCTGTTTTTGCGCGCGTTTCGCCATCTGTCGACAGATGGCGGTCTCTTGGTCACCGGGCCCCACGGGGCAACCCGGTCCGGACCTCATCAATCCCCAGCGGGCGAATAACCAGCGAGTACTCGTAATCAGCATCAGCCCGGACCTGATACCGCTCCCGCACGGGATTGGGCGTATCCCCGACCCCGGTCACCGCATGACTGGCGTGCAACGTAACCCACCCGTCGTTACGCACCCGCTGGAACGGATAGGCCGCCCGGTCAAGATCGTCATACGGACTCACGCTCACATCGTTGGCCCCGGCGACCAGTAACCCGCCGGTCCGGCCGTCCGTCAGCAACGCCCACCGCGAATCGGTGTGGTTCCCATGATCCTGCGGCCGGTAGTAGTCGACGTACTGCTCGTCAACCGTACTGGAGAACACCCCGACCGGAGTCCCGTCCTTCCGGTCGTTGTAGCTCTCAGCCGGCCCACGCCCGTACCACGCGAACCGCTCGAAACTCGACGGCACGGCCAACTTCACCCCAATTCGAGGCAAATACGGCAATTCCCGCGCGACCCCCACCGGACGCACCTGATGCCCCAACCGCACAGTCCCGGCGCCATCGATCTGATAAGTCATCTCCTGATCGAAGAGCCCCGCCGCCGAACTCGACACCACAACGCGAGCATCGGTCCCCGAAGCCTCAACACGAACCGAACCGACCGTGGTGGTCAACCGATCAAGCCCGGCCCGCCGCCAGTCTTCCCCTTCGGCGCGCCCCCAGTCGTACGTCTCGTTACTGATCGGCGCCCGCCAGACGTCGAGCGCGGGACCGCCGCGCAGCAACTCCGTGCCACGCACCTTCATCGAACCGAGCGTTCCCGTCCGCTTGTCGACCACGTAGGTGAACTCGCGCCCGGTCACCGTCACCGAGTCCGCGTTCTCCGTGACATCGACGCGTCCACGGGCGGCAGGAGGCTCCGCGCCGGGAATCCGTGACCCGCCAAGGGAGAACTGGTCCCGCGCGAGGACTTTCCCGGCGACGACGGCTTCAACGGTGAGCAGACGTTCGACATCGCCGGGGTTGCGGGGAACGCTGATCGTGGCCGTTTCTCCGGGGCCGACTCGTAGCGGCTGGGTGCTTTCGGAGACGGTCCTCGCACCTTCGGTCACTTTCCAGTGTAGCGAGGTGCCGTCGGTGCCTGCGAACTGCCGCTCGTTGAAGACCTGCAGTTTCCCGTCGCTGTGGGAGAATCGCAGCGGCTGGTGCGCCCAAGCCAGCTGGACGGTTTCGGGCTGCAGGAAGCGGTCCGACCCGATGAGACCGTCCACGCCGGACAGGCTTTCGCCGTACGAAAGGTAGTCGCCGCGGTCGTCGATCCGGTCGAAGTCCGAGGCGAACAAGGACTCGGAAACCGGGTCGGCGGCGAGTTCGGCAGCCGTCAGCGCGTGGTCGTAGATCCGGACGTCGTCGATCGCGCCGTGGGCCATCCGGCCGCCGTACTGGTCCTGCATGACTTCGGGGTTGCGGCCGATATTGACCGGGTACGAGGACGCGTCGATCGTCCCGGTGAACGGCGTGCTGCCGACTTCGGTGCCGTCGATGAGCAACCGCAGGGCGGTGCCGTCGTAGGTGCCGCTGATCCGGTGCCAGGTGTCGAAGAAGTTCGCGGGCACCTTGGCCTGCACAGTCCGCCAGGTTCCACTGTGGACGAAGAACTCCAGCGTCTGCTCGTCCTTCATCTTGAGCGCGTACTGGTGGTCTCCCTTGGCGATGACGGTGAAATCACCCGTCCACGGCCGCGCGGGCTTCACCCAGGCGTCCAGCGTGAGGCCCGTGCCGGTGAGGTCCAGGGCGCGGTCGCGGTAGACCTCGACGAAGTCGTCCAGGCCGGAGAACGACAATGCTTTGCCCCGGTGGCCGTCGATCACCGCGGGGGCGCCCGAGATGTTCGCCATGATGTCGTGGCCCGAGGCGTCCGGGATGACTTTCAGCCGTTGCCGGAGGTTCTGCTCGGCCCAGTCCCAGATGAACCCGCCCTGCAACGACGGATTCGCGCGGATGGTGTCCCAGAACTCGCGGAAGTTGCCGAGGCTGTTGCCCATGGCGTGCGCGTACTCGCCCAGGATCACCGGTTTCGTCGTGCTTTTCGCTTGCTCGGCAAGCCTTTCCGGCGTCGGATAGCGCGGTCCCCAGACGTCGGCGTAGGGCGCGTCGCCGTTGGGGGAGTTGGACTGGTGGTACAGCGGCCGCGACGGATCGCGCTGCTTCGCCCACGCCGCCATCTCGAAGTGGTGCGCACCGAGACCGGCTTCGTTTCCGGTGTCCCACAGGAAAACACTGGGATGGTTCTTGTCGCGTTCCACCATGGCGATGAACCGGTCCATGAAGGCGTCACGCCATTCCGGCTTGTCGGCGAGGCACACCGACGGGCAGCTTTCGTGGTTGTGCGTCTCGATGTCCACCTCGTCGTCGATCCAGAGCCCGTGGGTGTCGGCGAGGTCGTAGAAGTACGGGTCGGACGGGTAGTGCGAGGTGCGCACGGCGTTGACGTTGAGCTGTTCCATCAGCGCGACGTCCTGTTCCTGCCGCGCTTTCGGCACGTGCCGGCCGTGGTCGGGATCGGTCTCCGCGCGGTTCACTCCCTTGAACAGCACGCGCTTCCCGTTCACCAGGAGTTGCTTGTCCGCGACGCTGATCTCGCGGAAACCGACAGTTTCACTGGTGATGTGGGCGACTTTGCCGTCGGGACCGGTCAGGGTGAGCACGAGCGTGTACAGGTTCGGCGTCTCATCGGTCCATTTCGCCGGATTCCGTACCGGCATGGACAGGGAGACGTCGGCGCCCGTGCCATTGAGGTCCGCGCGGGCCGCAGTATGAGCGACCTCACGACCGCGCGCGTCCCGCAGGCTGCCCTTGACAGTGTGTTCACCGGCAGATCCGTTTGCCTTACGTGCCAACGAAACACGGGCGTTCAGCGTCGCGTCGGTGTAGGTGGCGTCGAGGTCGGTGGTGACGGTGACATCGCGCAGGTAGCTGTTCGGCGTCGAGTACAGCCACACCGAACGGAAAATGCCGGCGTAACGCCACTGGTCGTAGTCCTCGAGATACGAACCCGAGCCCCAGCGGTGGACCTGCACGGCGATGCGGTTCTTGCCGGGATGCAGTGCGGGGGAGAGGTCGAACTCCGCCGGGGTGTACCCGCCCTGGTCGTAGCCGATGTACTGGCCGTTGACCCACACGAAATAACCGGACGTGACGCCTTCGAAGCGCAGGAAAGTCGAGCGCTGCTGCCAGTTCGCGGGCAGGTCGAAGTCGCGGGCGTAGGCCGCGGTCGGGTTGACGTCGCGAGGTGCCTTCGGTGGCGCATCGGGATACATCTCGGTGGGGATGTTGCGGAACATCGGATGGTCGAGGCCGTCGGTCTGCCAGGTGTGCGGCACCGAAACGCCGCGCCAGCCGCTGACGTCGTAGCCCTCGTCGTAGAACCCGGCCGGGACGTCCTGTGGCCGGTCGGCCATGGAGATCTTCCAGTCGCCGTCGAGGCTGCGGGTGTACGGCGTGCTGTCCCCGCGCCGGGTCGCGGTGGCCTCGTCGGCGTAGGGCAGCAGCTCGGCGTGGGGTGCTTGCTGGCCTTCGCCGGTCATCCGCGGGTTGTCGAGGTACTCGTACGCGTCGGGAGGCGGGGCCGCGATCGCTGTCGGCGCCACGATCAGGCCCGCCAAAAGTGCGCCAACCACGCCGGGCAGAACCAAACATCGAACAACGGACATTCGCATGCCAAGCCTCCATGGTTGGACAAAATCCAACAACAGTTGACAGTGTCGCCGTGGCGGGGGTCAATCCGCCAAAAGTTTGTCCTGTCCTTGTCCGGTCATTGACACCCCGACAGTCCGCTTGGTCTTATTCGGGGCGCCGAGTGCGTGCGTAGCGACTTCCTGGGGACGAACCGGGGGCCGCCGTCGCCAGATGACAACGTTGTCACGATCTAGGAGGAAAGCGTCCTATGCGGTCGAAATCCAGATTCGGAGCGGCGGTGGTGACGGCTTCGGTGGTGGCCGGGCTGCTGTCCACGGTCACTCTCGGGACGGCGTCGGCAGCGCCGGCCGACCCGGCCACGCTGGTGAACCCGTTCATCGGCACGCAGAACTTCGGCAACACCTTCCCCGGCGCGAGCGCGCCCTTCGGCATGGTGCAGGTCAGCCCGGACACGGGCGGCCAGGGCGGTTACGACTACCAGCAGAACTCGATCTACGGCTTCAGCCAGACGCACCTGTCCGGCGTCGGCTGCGGGGTCGCCGGTGAGCTGCCGATCATGCCGACCACCGGCGCCGTCGACAGCGTCGACGTGAACGGTTACCGCTCCGAGTACTCGCACGCCGACGAACAGGCCACGCCCGGCTACTACCGCGTCGGGCTCAAGCGCTATGGCATCAACGCCGAGCTGACGGCGACCGAGCGGACCGGCTGGCAGCGCTACACGTTCCCGGAGACCGGCCAGGCGAACGTACTTTTCAACACCGGCAAGGCAAACCAGTCGGTACAGAACTCCGAGATCCACGTCGTCGGCGACCGGACCATCGAAGGCCGTGTCGACGCCGGTGGCTTCTGCGCCGGGACAGACCGCCACACGGTGTACTTCTCGGCCACCTTCGACCGGCCGTTCGCCGCGCAGGGCACCTGGCGCGGCTCGACGAAGACGCCCGGCTCGCGCGACGCGGCGGGTGAGGGCAACACCGGCGCCTGGGTCACCTTCGACGCGACCACGGACCGCGACGCCGTCGTCAAGGTCGGCCTGTCCTACACCGGTCTCGAAGGCGCGCGGAAGAACCTGACCGCGGAAACCGCCGACTCGTACGACTTCGACGCGACCCGCACGCGCCTGCACGACACCTGGGTCCAGAAGCTCGACTCGATCCGCATCGGCGGCGGCACCACCGAGCGGCAGACGGCGTTCTACTCGGCGCTGTACCACTCGCAACTGCACCCGAACCTCGCCGGCGACGTCGACGGCCGGTACGCCGGTTTCGACAAGCAGGTACACACCGCGGACGGCTACACGCCGTACCAGAACTTCTCGCTGTGGGACACCTATCGTCCGCAGAACCAGCTCCTGGAGATGCTGGAACCGCAGGTCGCGCGGGACGTCGCGTTGTCGATCGTGGCCATCGGCCGCGACGGCGGCTGGCTGCCGCGCTGGGCGCTCGCGAACAGCGAAACCAACATCATGACCGGTGACCCGGTGGTGCCGTTCCTCGTCGAAGCGTGGTCGAAGGGCTTGCTGGCGGGGCACGAAGAAGAGGCGTACGCGTTGATGAAGAAGAACGCGACGAGCACACCGCCCGCGGATTCGCCGTACAACGGCCGGTCCGGCGTCGCGTACTACCAGGATCGCGGCTACATCCCGTCCGGGCTCACGCTCGGCACCGACTGCGCGCACAAGGGCGGCGACAACGACTGCGTCCACCCGGCGTCCGCCACGCTCGAATACTCGGCGGCCGACGCGTCGCTCGCGTTGATGGCCAAGGGACTCGGAAAGACCGCCGACGCGAAACTGTTCGCCGACCGCGGCCAGTGGTACCGCAACCTGTGGGACTCCTCGATCGGCCAGTTCCGGCCGCGTACCACCGACGGCACCTGGGTGACGCCGTACGACCCGGTCGAGGCCGGGCACCAGTTCCACGAAGGTGGTGCGAACCAGTACCAGTGGCTCGTGCCGCAGGACCCGGCCGGACTCGTCGGGCTCATGGGCGGAAAATCCGCCACGGAGAAGCGGCTCGACTCCTTCTTCGTCTACGACAAGCTTCTCGCCGACCCGCACCGCACCGCGCGGGAGGACTGGATCGCCGCGCCGTACGACTACTACGCCAAGGCGACCTACAACCCGAACAACGAGCCCGACCTGCTCGCGCCGTACATGTACCTGTGGGCCGGGGCGCCCGCGAAGACCGCGACCGTGGTGCGGGCGGCGATGACGTTGTTCACCACCGGCCCGGACGGCATGACCGGCAACGACGACCTCGGCACGATGTCGGCCTGGTACGTGTTCTCCTCACTCGGTCTGTACCCGACGATGAGCGGCGGCGACTTCCTCGCGTTGTCCAGCCCGCAGTTCGAATCGGCGTCCGTCCAAATCGGACAGTACGGCGGCAAGCAAGGCGGCACGCTGAACATCACCGCGCCGGGAGCCAGTGACACCAAGCGGTACGTGCAGCGCGTGGCGTTGAACGGCAAGGACGTCAAGAAGACCTCGCTCGACTGGAGCGCGGTCGCCCACGGTGGCACCCTCGCGCATCAGCTCGGGGACAAGCCGTCGTCGTGGGGGACAGGGCGGGGAACCGAGCCGCCTTCGGTGAACCAGGCGGCCGGTGATCAGCGCCGTCATGTCGACGCGTCCTTCCGCTCGGCGTCGGTGGTCGTGCCCACGACCGCGAAGACCACAGAGCTCAGTCTCGACGTGCTGACGCAATCTCCCGACGCGGCTCTCGCGTTCGTGACGTCGAAGGCGCCGGCCGGGTGGACGGTGAAGACGAAACCGGCGTGGCCACTGGTGAACTGGTCGGGGCGGCTGCCGATGCGGCAGACGGTGGCGCTGACCGTGTCGATCCCGCCCGGCACCGCGCTGGGGAAGTACCCGGTCCAGGTCACGGTGACCGCGCCGGGAGCCAACAAGGTGACGCGCGACGCCACGATCGAGATACGTCAGGCCGCGGTGTGCGCGACCGGCGTCGACGGGCAGTGCGCGGTGGACCTCAAGGGCGACCTGAACCACGACGGCGCCGCGACTCGCACGGAATCGGCTCAAGGCAACTTCGACGGATCGGGCTGGAGTTATGACGCCGACCTGCTGCCGGCCGCTGGGCCGGTCGTGTGGGGCGGCGTGACCTACTCGGCTCCGGACGCCACCGGCACCGCGCCGAACTTCGTCGAAGCCCGTGGTCAGGGCGTTCTTTTGCCGGACGGTAAGTACGCGAAGCTGCATCTGGTCGCCGCCGCGCACAACGGCCCGGTGAGCACCTCGGTCACCGTGCGGTACGCCGACGGCAGCAGTGCGGACGTCCCGATCACCGTCGGCGACTGGGCCGGTTCGACGCCGCCGGGCAGCACGATCGCGCTCGACATGCCGAACCGCATCAAGGCCGGTTCGGGCGTCGACGGCCCGCCCGTGAAGCTCTTCAGCCAGGTCACAACCCTCGACAACGCCAAGTCGATCTACTCCGTTACGTTGCCGAATGACCCGAGAGTGGAGGTCTACGCGCTCACTGTCGTGTGACGAGCTTCAAGTGCAGTCTGTGCACACTCAAGTGCGATCCGTGCACACCTGAGCGCGATCCGTGCACGTCAGGCGCCGAAATCCTCCAGTGCTTGCTCGGCGTCGGCGAGGGCTTGGGTGGCGGCGTCCACGCTCGCCTGCTCGGCGGCTTCGGCATCCTCCGCTTCCCGAAGCTTCTCTCGCACCTCTTCGGACGCCTTCGCCGCCCGTTTCTCCGCTTTCGAGAGTTCGGCTTCGGCCGCGGCGACGGCTCGGGTTAGCTTGGTCCGCTCCCGCTTGAGCCGTTCCTGTTCCTCGCGCTCGCGTTTCGCGCGCTCCTTGTCCGGCTTGGGTTCGGGCTTGGCTTTCTCCACCGGCGCGGGCTTCTCGGGTCTCGGCTTCGGCGGCGCCGTGGACTCCGGCCACGGCGCCGTCGCGTCAGGACTCAACGCGGTGCTCAGCCGCCCACTCAGGACCTGTTCCGCCGCCACTGGGCTCCCGATGGCAGCCTCAAGCGTCGCCTCGACTTCGCGCGCGATGGCGTCGGGCATCTTCCCTGCCCGGCGAAGCAACATCTGGATCAGCTCGTGCCGCTTGCGCGACAACTCCCGCAGCTCCGCTCCCGCGAGTTCCGCGTGCGCCTTGCGCAACGACTTCCCCAACTCGGCGAGCTTCTCAAGCTCCACGCGCGGCAGGCGGTTGACGACGTCGGCCGCGGCAGTCGGCTTACGCAGCTTCTTGACGCGGTCCGCGAGCGCGCGATCGCCGTCCGCCTTCGCTTCGCGGGCCCGCGCGTCGCGCGACGCGGTGAAGTCCGCGGGGTCGCCCGCGTAGAGCTCGTCCGCGATCGAGTCGAAGTCCATGGCCGACCGTAGCGCTTTGTCCGCTTCAGGACGGAACGGTGGACATAAACCGCGTCTTCCGTTGACAGCAAACCGCCTGCCGCGCCATGGTCTTATAACGTTTCATTCCACGCCTGCAAAGGAGCAAGCCGTGGCTTCACCGCGCCGGAAAATCGCGTGCGTACTGGGAATCGTGCTGGTCGCCGCATCGATCAACGCTCCAGCGGAGGCGAAAGGCAAGGTCCGGCTCTCGGACCAGTGGCGGCAGTACGTAGCCGCGCCGCAGCATCGCGAAGTCGCCCCCGTACGCGTGCTGACCACCACCGGGGACGTGACGAACCCCGACGGCCTGCTGCGAGGGAAGCCGACGACGCTCTCGCGCCCGGTGCCCGCCCCGAAACCGGCCTGGCCCGGCGGAACGAGCGCGACGGCGTCGTCGTTCCACGACCCGAACACCGACAACGGCCAGCCGCGCACCTACGTGCCGGGCAACGCCGTCGACGGCAACACGACCACCTTCTGGAACGACGCCAACGCCGACACCTACCCCGCGGTGCTGACGATCACCTCTCCACAACCCGTCGCGCTGCCCGGCATCACCGTACTGTCCAATTCGGACGGTGTGCCGCAGGACTTCGGTGTCGAAACCTGGGACAGCAGTGCCTGGAAACCGGCGGGAACGGTGACGGGCAACAGTTCCGTCCGGCGTCAGGTGCCGTTCACCGCGCCGGTGACGACGAGCCAGGTCCGCATCACCGTCACCAAGAACCAGGCCGCGGGCAAGGGGAACTACACGCGGGTCAACGAAGTCTGGCCGGGTCTCGTCCCCGACGAGCCGATCGCCAGTGTCACGCTCGACTTCGGCCAGGTCGTCGTCGGCTACCCGAAGTTCGACTTCGCCGGGTCGTCCGGCACGCGCCCCGGCATCCGGCTGGCGTTTTCCGAGTCGCAGCAATACCTTTCCGACGTCTCGGACTACAGCCGCTCGGGTGTCGGCACCGACCAGTACGTGGTCCCGGCCGCCGGTGGCAAGTGGACGGACACGAAGAGCTGCCAGTTCGGCACCAAGGTGTGCGCCGAAGGGCTGCACGGGTTCCGGTATATGAAGATCTCCCTCGACGCGCTGCCCGGCGACGCACCCGAGGCGAATCCTTACGGCACCGTGGAAATCCGCCGCGCGACCCTGGACTTCACCGCGTTCCTCGGCACCCCGAACACCTTCAAGGGCACGTTCCTCTCCTCGGACGCGAACCTCAACAAGTACTGGTACGACGCGTCCTACACCAACGAGCTCGGCACCGACACCTTCCGCGCGACGGACGTCGATCCCCGCAACGCCGCTTCGCCCACGCTGGAAGGCAAACTCGTCCTGCACGACGGCGCCAAGCGCGACCGTGACCCGTACGTCGGTGACATCGCGGTGGCCGGCCGCACGGCGTATCTGACGCACGACGTCTCGGAGGCCGCGAGCAACGTGCTCGCCGACCTGGCCGATCACCAGCGCGCGGACGGTTTCCTCCCGCCGGCGTCGATCTTCGACTACACGTTGAAGCTTTTCGAATACCCGCTCTACTGGGTCACGTCGAGCTGGGATCACGTGCTCTACAACGGTGACGTCGACTTCGCGCGGAAGTACTACCCGCATCTGACGAAGCTGCTCGACGGCTGGTACCCCTCGGTCACCGACGCCAAGGGCCTGTTGTCCAAGGGACTCAACGGAACCGGCGACTACGGCGACTACGCGTTCCTGCCGCGCACCGGCGAAGTCACCTACTACAACGCGCTGTACGTCCAGGCGCTGGACAACGCCAGCCGGATCGCCGAAACCCTCGGGCAGCACGCGGACGCGGATCGCTGGGAGCAGCGGGCACGCGCGGTGAGCGTCGCGATCAACGCGAACCTGTGGGACCCGGCCGTGGGCGCGTACTTGGACTCGGCCACCGGGCCCGTCCGGCACGGCCAGGACGGCAACAGCCTCGCGATCGTCGCCGGTGTCGCCCAGGGCGCCCGGGCGACCTCGGCGCTGAATTACCTGAGCACCGCGACCTGGCAGCCGTACGGGAACTCCTTCATGGACAACAACACTCTCGTCGGCGACGGCACGCAGCGCGTCTACGCGTTCACGTCGTACCAGGAACTGCAGGCGCGGTTCCTGACCGGGCAGGCGGGTTCGGCGCTGGAGGAGATCGGCCGGTTGTACGGCTGGATGTCGGCACACGATCCCGGCCGGACGCACTGGGAGGGCATCGGCGCCGGCGGTTCGCTCTACCAGGGCGGTTTCACCAGCGCGGCCCACGGCTGGTCGACGGGTGTGCTGCCCGCGCTGACCAACGGGCTGCTCGGCGTCACGCCGACCGGACCCGGTTTCTCGACATGGACGCTGCGCCCGCAGCCGGGTGGCGTCCAGTGGGCGCAGGGTGAGGTCCCGACGCCGCACGGGCCGATCAAGGTGAGCTGGGAGCAGGGCTCCACGTTCCGGTTGACCGTCGAGGTGCCGCGAGGCACTACCGCTCAGCTGCGGCTCCCGCTGACGGCGGGGAACGCCCGCGGCGGGGAGACCGTGCTCCAGCCGGGGACTCACGAGATCACGGTGCGGAATCCATGACGCCGCCGCGCGCAAGAGATCGCCACTTGTCGACAGGTGGCGGTAGGTTGTGAGGTCATGGGTGACGTCGCGATCGTCGGTTCCGGCCCGAACGGGCTCGCCGCGGGCGTCATCATGGCCAGGGCCGGGCTGTCGGTGGACCTGTACGAAGCGGCCGACGGGATCGGCGGCGGCCTGCGCTCGAAGTCGTTGTTCGAGCCCGGGATCGTGCACGACATCTGTTCGGCGGTGCATCCCATGGGCGGCGCGTCGCGGTTCTTCCGGGAGTTCGACCTCGCCGCGCGCGGGGTGGAGATGATCCTGCCGGAGGTGAGCTACGCGCATCCGCTGGACGGCGGCCGTGCCGGAATCGCTTACCTGGACCTGGATCGGACCTGTGCGCGGCTCGGCGTGGACGGCGAGCGGTGGCGCCGTTTGGTGGGTCCGCTGGCCGAGCGCAGCGAGAGCCTGGTCGACCTGCTCCTGTCGGATCAGCGGCGCGCCCCGGCGGACCCGCCGGCGGCGGCGCTGCTGCCGAGCCGGATCCTGGAAGCGGGGACACCGTTGTCCCGGCGCATGTTCCGTGAGCCGGAAGCCGCGGCGATGCTCGCCGGTCTGGCGGCGCACTCGATGGCCCGGCTGCCCAGCCTCGCCGCGGCGGGCGTCGGCCTCCTCCTCGGGGAGCTCGCGCATTCCAGCGGCTGGCCGATCCCTCGCGGTGGCAGTCAGGCGATCGCGGACGCGATGGCCGCGGATTTCGTGGCCCACGGCGGAAAACTGCACACCGGTCACCGGGTCTCGGATATCCGGGAGCTGCGGGAAGCACGGACGGTGCTGCTCGACGTCGCTCCGCGTGGGCTGCTCGACATGGCGGGTTCGTTGCTCCCCAACGGCTATCGACGTCAGCTGGAGTCCTATCGGTACGGAGCGGCGGTCGGGAAGGTCGACTTCCTGGTCTCCGAGCCGATCCCGTGGGCGGATCCTGAAGTCGGTAAGGCCGGGACAGTGCATCTCAGCGGTGATCAGGCCGAGACGTATCACGGAGAAACGCTGGTGGCGCGCGGAAAACGCCCCGACCGGCCGTTCGTGATGCTGTCCGAGCCGATGATCGCCGACCCGTCGCGCGGCGAGCCGGGCAAGCGTCCGGTGTGGGCGTACTGCCATCTGCCGAACGGTGACGACGTCGAGCCGTTCGACCTCGTGCGCGACCAGATCGAACGGTTCGCACCGGGCTTCTCCGAGACCGTGCTCGCGTCGCGCAGTGTGACGGCCTCTGAGCTCGCCGCCTACAACCCGAACTACGTCGGCGGCAACATCAGCACCGGCGCGGTCACGCCGAAACAGGTCCTCGCCCGGCCGGTCGCCCGCTGGAACCCTTACCGCACCCCGCTTTCCGGGGTCTACCTGTGCTCGGCCGCCACCCCGCCCGGCCCGGGCGTGCACGGCATGTGCGGCTACTTCGCCGCGGAATCGGCGCTGCGCCGGGAGTTCGGCAGCACCGAAATGCCCAAACTCGGCATCTGACTACTCGAAGCGGGAGGTGTCGCCCGCGCCGCGTCGCACGATCTCCGGCTCGGCACCCGAGAAGTCGATGACCGTGGTCGGCTCCGTGCCGCAGTCGCCGGAGTCGATCACCGCGTCCACCACGTAGTCGAGGCGCTCCTTGATGTCCCAGCCCTGCGTCATCGGCTCCTCCTGGTCGGGCAGGAGCAGCGTGCTCGACAGCATCGGCTCACCGAGTTCGGCGAGCAGCGCCTGGGTGACCACGTGGTCCGGGATCCGCACGCCGACGGTCTTCTTCTTGGGGTGCATCAGCCGGCGCGGGACCTCTTTGGTCGCCGGGAGGATGAACGTGTAGCTCCCCGGCGTCGACGCCTTGATCGCGCGGAACACCGCGTTGTTCACCACCACGAACTGGCCGAGCTGGGCGAAGTCCTGGCACATCAGGGTGAAATGGTGCCGGTCGTCGAGGTGGCGGATCGACTTGATCCGGTCGATCCCGTCGCGGTTGCCCAGCTGGCAGCCGAGCGCGAAACACGAGTCGGTGGGGTACGCGATCAGGCCGTCGGCACGCACGATGTCGACGACCTGACCGATCGCACGCCGTTGCGGGTTCTCCGGGTGAACATCGAAGTACTTGGCCATGCGTGGAGCTTAGGATCTTGCCCCGCTCCCCGCCCGCCAAGCCACCCTCCCGGCGTGGCGCACCCCTACCGGAACGGGAAACACGGCTACGCGGGCGGGGAGCAGGGTGTTTCCCGTCTGTGTAGCCGTGTTCCCCGTATGTGTAGGGGTGTTTCCCGCTAGTGCACCCGGGAGGCCGTGATGGCGGCGCCCCGGGCCAGGCGGTGCTGACGGCGGATCTGGGCCTCGGCGAAGCGGCGCCGGTCCTGGTCGGTCCGCGGCAGCACCGGCGGCACGGTCCGCGGCTTGCCTTCGTCGTCGATTGAACCACCAGCTCAGTGGCCCTAGCCGACGCAAAGAAGGGGCTTTCGAAGGCGGCGCTGCCCTCGAAAGCCCCTTCAGTCACTGATCCCGGTCAGGGATAGTTCACCAGGTAGTTGACCTGGTTCGTGGCGTCGGACTGGCCGCCGGTGTTGTTGATGATGTGGGCGATCGTGCCCACCCCGCCCAGCGACACCGTCACGAGGTTGTGGAACTTCACGTTCGGCGTGTTGGGCACTTCGAACGATCTGCTCGCGACGATCGACGGGTTCACGTTGAAGAAGGAATAGCTTCCGACTCCCCAGGCCTCGTGGCTGGTCACCGAATCCGCGACCTTGTACGCCGCCCAGCCGAGGTTCCCGTTCCCGCTCGACCAAGCCGCTTGGTTCGGCGGGTCGTACGGCATCTCGTTCTGGTAGAAGTACGTCCGGCCGCCGTTGCCGTTCCAGAGGGTCTGGTACTCCTGGTAGTGCTCGACGAACAGGCCGTACATCGTGACGTTGTTCCCGTTGACGACCAGCCCGTTGGCCCCGGTGTTGAGGTTCCAGGCGACCTGGTCGCCGTGGTCGGCGCGCCAGATCCACATATGGTCGCCGATCACGTTGCTGCTGTTGATCCGCAGGCTGACCGTGGCCCGCCCGAGCGTGGTGCCGCCGCCGACGCGGAAGAACACGTCGTGCAGTGACGTCGGGTTCCCCGCGTGGTTGGCGGTGGAGCCCGCGGGACCGATTTCGGCGAGGACCGGCGAATTGACCGGGCTGGCGTCGATGAGCAGCCCGGCGAGCTTGACGCCGTCGACGTCCGCGGTGGAGATCGCCGGGAGGCCGGTGTCGGGCGTCAGGGTCGCGAGGCCGAGGCCGAGCACGACGGTGTCGGGCCGGGTCACCTTGATGGTGTCGTCGAGGTGGTAGACCCCCGGCGTGAACAGCAGGTTCTTGCCCTGCGCCAGTGCGGCGTTGATGGTCGCCGTGGTGGAACTCGGCTTCGCCACGTAGAACTCGCTCAGCGAGATCGACGAACCGGGGGCGTTGCCATTTCCCCAGCTGGTACCGACGGAGTTCTGCCGCAGCGACGGGACGAAGACGTTGTACTTACCGGTGTCGTCGACGTACAGGAACGGCTTCTCGCGGATGACCGGGGTCTGCGCGACGTTCGTGTTCGGCGGGGTGGGGAAGGTCTGCGCGGGAACGCCAGTGGAGCCGACGTAGACCATGTTCCACACCGAGCCCGCCCAGCGGCCGATGTCGGAGTTACGGGTCAGGAACTGTTGCTGGGAACCGGATTCGATCAGCCCGTCGACCTTGGAGTCGGCGATCAGGCCGCCGCTGGCCCAGCCGTCGCCCCCGTTCCAGAGCTGCATCTGGCCCTTGAGGTGCATCCTGCGGTACGGCGCGGCCTGCGCGACGGCCCACCGGTCGATCTGCCCGGCGGGCGGGGTCACCGCGAGGTTTTCCGCCGAGCGCCAGAAGTTCTGCGTGGCGTTGCCCTTGTTGTTCGGGTTGTCGCCCTGCTGCAGCCAGTCGGCTTCGACCCGGACGTGCCCGTTGATGTTCACCGCGTCCGGCGACAGGCCGAGACCCGCGACCTGCGTGTAGAAGCCGAGGTTCACGTCGGCGTTGTAGGTGCCGGGCTTGAACAGCGTGGCGTACCGCTGCTGGCCGAACTGGTTGGTGTGCTGCTGGTTGAAGATCGTGGTGAGCCGGTTCTGGATGTCGGCCTGCGGGGTCGACGGGTCGAACACGAAGACGTTCGGCCCGAAGTCCGGGTTCGCCGGGTCGGTCGGCGGGACGTCGACGGGTCCGGTGCCGCCGCTGGTGCGCACCGCGACCTCCCACAGCGAGTAGCCGTAGGCGGTGCCGCGCGCGGTGCCCGCCACTCGCAGGTACCGGCCGCTGCCGGCGACGTCGAGCGTCTGGACACCGCCGGTGCCCGTGGTCGTGGTGTAGATCGGGGTCCACGCGGTGGCGTCGGTGGAGGTCTGGAGCTGGAAAGCCTTGCCGTAGGCGGCTTCCCAGTTCAGGACGACCTGGCAGATCGACCTCGTGGCGCCGAGGTCGATCTGCAGCCACTGCGGGTCACTGGCCGCGCTGGACCAGCGGGTACCGGTGTTGCCGTCGACCGCGGCCGAGGCGGGAGTGCCGCCGTTCTCCGTCGACGAGCTGGTCGCCGGGCGGTTCAGCGCCGCGTTGTCGGTACCGCAGGCCGCGGCCGTGCCGGTCGAGCCGAAGACCTGGAACTCCCAAAGCGAGTAGCCGTAGGCGGTTCCGCGTTCGGTGCCGGTGAGGCGGACGTACCGGCCGCTGCCCGTGACGTCGAGCGTCTGGATGCCGCCGGCGCCCGTGGTGGTGCTGTAGATCGGGGCCCACGCACTGCCGTCGGTGGAGGTCTGGAGCTGGAAAGCCTTGCCGTAGGCCGCTTCCCAGTTGAGGACGACCTGGTTGATCGTCGCCGTGGCGCCGAGGTCGACCTGGATCCACTGCGGGTCGCTGAACGCGCTGGACCAGCGGGTGCCGGTGTTGCCGTCGATGGCGGCCGCGGCGGACACGCCCGCGTTCTCGCTGGCGGAGCTGGTGGCGGTTTTGCCTTGGGAGAGCAGGGAAACGGCGGCGTTCGCCGAGGGCGCGGAGCCGGCGAAAGGGGCGAGTGCGGTGATGGTCGCGAGGGCGACGGCGATCGAGAACACCGACCGCAGCGCGCGGCGCTTCCGAGGTACGGCAGAGCGGACTGAATCCGATCTCATGGTCCTACCTGTCGAGAGAGGGATGGGGAGGGGAGAAACCGTGCCACGAGCTGGAGAGCGCTCTCCAGATACAGCCGGGAACTCAGGGGCACGGCAGTGGAATCGGGGCGAAAATGCCTGCGGAACTCGGCACATTACGATCATGTTTCAGAGAGCGCTCTCCCAAGATGGTGAGCGCCGCCATTCGGACTGTCAAGAGTTGGGCGGGGTTTCAGTGGGAATTCGAGGTCGGGAACCGGGTCGGAGCGAGCCCCACTGCTCGAGGCGGCCGGGTTCGGGGCGAACGGACGGGCGTGACCCAGCCGCCGGGCCCACGCGAGCCTGGCGAACGACCTCGACGACTGTGTCATCCTGCGCTGAGCGCCCCGGAACCGGTTGCGGTACCGGTTCCGGGGGTGGTGTGATGCAGTTAACATGTTGGGAAATCCTTCGTCAAGAGCTCGTCGTGAATTTCGTTCACCCGGCCCAGGACTCCGGTGGTTCACCTGGTGGAAACGTGGCGTTGACAGTCGCGACGCCGTCTCCGTAACCTCGGGACGCAGAACGTCTCACTCCGGCGCGTGTCCCCCTGCATCCGCCGGTGTCTCCGCGTGAGTTCACGCGAGCCTTCCCGCTCCCCTCGGAGCAGCGCTGTGCCGTTTCCCGGCGAGGTGCCGCTCGCGTGACTTAGGAGATGAGATGTCCGCCTTCTCGATCCCCCGACGCCGTCGCGGCCGCTGGCTCGCCGGTGTCGGCCTGTTCGCCGGCGCGCTCGCCGTCGCCGCGTTGACCACCGCGGCTCCAGCGGCACAAGCCGCGCCGACGCTGCTTTCCCAAGGTCGCCCGGTGACGGCGTCCTCCGCCGAATCCGCGGCCTTCCCCGCCACCTCGGCGGTGGACGGCGACGCGGGTACCCGGTGGTCGAGCGCCTTCAGCGACCCACAGTGGCTCCAGGTCGACCTCGGCGCCACGGCCGCTGTCAGCCAGGTCGTCCTGAACTGGGAAGCCGCCTACGCCAAGGCTTTCACCATCCAGACCTCGACCAACGGCACCAGCTGGAGCACCGGCTACACCACCACGACCGCCACCGGCGGCAACCAGACGCTGGCCGTCACCGCGAACGCGCGGTACGTCCGGCTCAACGCCACCCAGCGCGCGACGCAGTACGGCTACTCCCTTTGGGAATTCCAGGTTTTCGGGGGCGGGACGACCGGACCGGCCGATGATGTCCTGCTGTCGTACAAAAAGCCCGGCACGGTTTCGTCCCAACAGGACGACGCCAACTGCGGCGGCTGTGTCGCGGCCAAGGCCTTCGACTTCGACCCGGCGACGCGCTGGGCGACCAGCGCGACCACCGGCTGGGTCGACCCGGGCTGGATCTCCGTCGACCTCGGCGCGACGGCCACCATCCATCGTGTTGTCCTGCAATGGGATCCGGCCTACGCCACGGCCTACCAGATCCAGACTTCCAATGACGGCACCAACTGGTCGTCGATCTACACCACCGCGGCGGGCAAGGGATTCAAGGAAACCCTGACCGTGACCGGAACCGGTCGCTATGTGCGGATGTACGGCACGGCGCGCTCCAACGGCTACGGCTACTCGCTCTGGGAGTTCCAGGTCTACGGCACCGGCGGCGCGCCCACCCCGCCGCCGGCGACGCCCGCCGACCCGGTTTTCCCCGCCACCAGACTGGTTTGGAGCGACGAGTTCAACAGCGGCGCCGGCACCACCCCGGACCCGGCCAAGTGGGTCGCGGACACCGGCGCCGGGGTCAACAACGAACTCGAGTACTACACGAACCACCAGAACGCCCGCCAGGACGGCGCCGGAAACCTTGTCCTGCAAGCACGTCGTGAGGTCACGCCCGGTTCGGCCTGCCCGCCGGACCCGATCAGCGGCAGCACGACGTGTCAGTACACCTCGGCGCGGATCAACACCTCGGGCAAGTTCACCTTCACCTACGGACATGTCGAGGCGCGGATCAAGGTGTCCGGCACGCAGGGGTTGTGGCCCGCGTTCTGGATGCTGGGCGCCAACTTCTTCGACAAGACGGCGAACTGGCCGTACTGCGGCGAGATCGACATCATGGAGCATGTCGGCAAGGAGCCGAACCTGTCCTATTCCACCCTCCACGCCCCGGCCTACAACGGCGCGGGCGGCGTAGGCGCACCACGGGACTTCGGCGCCGACGTCTCCGCCGGGTTCCATGTGTTCGGAATGGACTGGGACAGCAAGCACATGACGTTCACCGTGGACGGCACCCCGTTCCTGACCCTCGACAAGGCCACCGTGGAGGCCACCCGCGGACCTTGGGTCTTCGACCACCCGTTCGCGATCATCCTCAACAACGCCGTCGGCGGTGACTGGCCCGGTCCGCCGGGAGCGGGAACCGTGCTGCCGCAGGACATGGTCGTCGACTACGTCCGCGTCTTCCAGTAGCCCGTAAGGCGACTCCGCCATCTGTCGACAGGTGGCGATCTCTTGGCTACTGAGAGATCGCGAGATGTCGACAGCTCGTGGCTGGATGGCTCTACAACGTGACGTCGGCGCGCAGGATCGAGTAGCCGACGCTGTCGTGGTACGCGCCGTCGCGGAAGCCGTAGCCGCGCAGCACGCCTTCCTTGGTGAAACCGGCCTTCTCCAGTGAGCGCTGCTCGGCGACGTTGCCGATCTCCGTCATGGCTTCGAGGCGGTTCACCGTCGTGTGCGAGAAGAGGTACCGGGCCAGCAGACGTTGTGCTTCGGTGCCGTAGCCGTGACCGCGCGCGCCCGGGAGCAGGCCGATGCCGACGTTCCAGCAGGTGGAGAACGGGCCGGTCTGGCTCTTGGCCCACGAAACGAAACCGAGTCGCTCCTCGCCCTTGACGACCATCAGCAGTCCGCGCTGCGGTTCCAGCAGCCCGTTGTCGAACCAGCGGCGCTTGAGCAACTGCGGGGCCTGCCAGCCGAACCACTGGTAGGGACTGCTCGCCACGGGGTCGTTCGTCAGGACATCCACCACCGGCAGATCCGATTCCAATGCCGGGCGCAGTGAAACGTCATCAGTCATGGGCCGCAGCCTAGGGTGGCCGTTCGGCGCCGGTGCCGGGAGGGATCTCGGCCGTTCGGCCGATGCGAGGGCGGATGTCGCCGTTTACCGTCGGAATCCGCTGACCGAAGGTAAAGTGCCCCAGATCACATCGAGTGAAGAACCGTGGGACGGTGGGCCGCGTCTGAGGGGATGTGGCACGTTGGGGGCGGGACCCATCGCCGCGCTGGAGGAATTGTGATCAGAGCGGTAAATCTGACCAAGCGGTACGGCGACGCCGTGGCTGTCGACAATCTGACGTTCGACGTGCCGGTGGGCACGCTCGCCGGGCTGCTGGGGCCGTCCGGGGCGGGCAAAACCGCGATCATGCGCCTGGCGCTGGGCCTGGACATGCCGACCTCGGGCCGCGTCACCATCGGGGGCAAGCGGTACGAGGATCTCGAAGATCCACTTCGGATGGTCGGGACGTCGTTCGCGAACCCGGTGCCGTCGCCGGGCCGCTCGGCCAGGTCCTATCTGAACCGGCTCGCCAGGGTGCACAAGATCGCGCCGGGCAACGTCGATTCCGCTGTGGACGATGCGGGCCTGACCGAGGTGGCGGAGCTGAAGATCGGCGCGCTGCCCGCGGCGATGGTCCCGCGGGTGGGCATCGCGGCGGCGTTGCTGGGCGACCCCGGGATACTCCTGCTCGACGAACCGGCGGCCGGGCTCGATCCGCATGGCGTGCTCTGGCTGCGCAGGCTCACGAAGCGGCTCGCGGGGGAGGGGCGGACGGTGCTGGTGTCGTCGAAGCTCCTGGCGGAGATGGCATTGACGGTCAGCGAGCTGATCGTGCTGGACCAAGGGAAACTGCGCTGGCAGGGCCGCGCCGACGACTATCTGAACCAGGCCACCGAGGACTCCGTCAAGGTCCGCGCGCCCGCGCTGGTCGGCCTGCGGGCCGCGCTCGAACAGCACGGCGCCGTCACCCGTGAAGACGGCGACGGCGTCGTGGTGTTCGGAATGGACAGTGCGCGGATCACCGAGCTGGCCACCGAGCACGGTTGGACACTCGACGAAGTGACGCCCCGGCGCAGCGACCTCGAAGCGGCTTTCTCGACTTTCTGCGGTCCCTAGGACTTAGGAAAGCGGCTTGTCCAGGACCGCCTTCAGGTGACTGAAGGTGTCTATGGAGTACTTGCCGTGGTACCGGCCCATGCCGCTTTCGCCGACACCGCCGAAAGGCAGGTCCGACGCCGTGAGATGGGCCAGCGGCAGGCCGAACCCGAGCGCGCCCGAAGAGGTCTCGGAAAGCAGGCGCTGCTTGGTGTCTTCCGATTCCGTGAACGCGTAGAGCGCGAGCGGCTTGTCGCGGCCGGTGATGAACTCGATGGCGGCGTCGAGGTCAGGCACGGACACGATCGGGAGGATCGGCCCGAAGATCTCGTCGCGCATGACCGGTGCTTCCGGGTCGACGTCGGCGAGCACGGTCGGCGCGATGTAGCGGCTGTCGCGGTCGCTGCCGCCGCCGATCACGGTCCGGCCGTCTCCCAGTAGCGCGGCGAGCCGGTCGAAGTGACGGGTGGCGATGACGCGGCCGTATTCCGGGCTGGTGGCGGGGTTTTCGCCGTACAGCGCGCGCACCGCGGTGATCAGGTGCGGCTCGATTTCCTTGGCGGTGTCCCCGATCGCGAGGACGTAGTCCGGCGCGACGCAGGTCTGGCCGGCGTTCAGGAACTTGCCCCGCACGATCCGTTCGGCGACGACCGCGAGGTCCACGCCGGGCTCGACGACCGCGGGGCTCTTGCCGCCGAGTTCGAGCGCGACCGGCGTGAGGTGCTTGGCGGCGGCGGTCATCACGATCCGGCCGACGGTGCCGTTGCCGGTGTAGAAGATGTGGTCGAAACGCTGCTCCAGCAACGCCGTCGTCTCCGGGATGGCCCCTTCGACCACGGCGACGGCCTCGGTGTCGAGGTACTGCGGCACCAGGCGGGCGATCGCGGCGGAGGTGGCCGGGGCGAGCTCGCTGGGCTTAAGCACCGCGCAGTTGCCGGCGGCGAGCGCGCCGATCAGCGGCGCGATGACCAGGTGCAGCGGGTAGTTCCACGGCCCGATGACCAGCACCACGCCGAGCGGTTCACGCACGACCCGGCCCTGGGCGGGCAGCAGAGCGGCGGGCAGCGGCGCGTCTTCGGGGGCGAGCCAGCCGTCGAGGTGCTCGACGGTGTGGTCGATTTCCCGGACCAGGAAGCCGATTTCGGTGCGCTGCGCTTCGGCTTCGCTCTTGCCGATGTCGCTGTGCAGCGCTTTGACGAAGGTGCCGGCGTTCTCCGTGAGCAGCGTTCGCAGGGCTTCGAGCTGGTCATTGCGCCAGGTGACGGGCTTGGTGCGGCCGGTGCGGAAGCTTGCGCGGAGGTGGGCGACGACGTCAGCCGCGGTGGAGGTCATGATCACCACTGTAGACGAAACGAAAAGGTTTCGTTTCGTCTACAGTGCCTTCTGTGACTGACGACATGCGGACCTCGAAGAGCCGGGCCCTGCTGACGGCGACCGTCGCCGTGCTCCAGGAGAAGGGCTACGGCGGCCTGACCACGGCCGAAGTCGCGAAACGCGCCGGCGTGTCGACAGCGACGCTGTACCGGCGGTGGCGCTCCAAAGAGGACCTCGTCATCGGGACGTCGCAGGAATGGTCGTACGATCTGGGACCCGCCGAGGCGACCGGCAGCCTGGCGGGTGACCTGCGTGCGCTGCTGCGGGACAAGATGGCGACGCTGAACGGACCCGGCGGACATCTGCTGCGGGCGTTGATCGGGGAGGCCGCGCACAGTCCGGCGCTTTCCCAGGCGCTGAATACCGCCTACGTCCAGCCGATCGCCGCCCGGATCGGGACGGTGCTCGGCTGGGCGGTCGAGCGCGGGGAGATCCCGCCGGGGACGAATCCGCGGGTGGTGACCGACCTGGTGCTGGGGGCGACGACCAGCGCCGCGTTCTTCACCCGGGCCGAGGGAGACGCGGCCGAGGAACTGCTCCCGTTCCTGCTCCGCGCGCTGGGGGCTCAGACGCTATGAACGGACCTTTCCTTGCGCGAGACGCAAGGAAAGGTCCGTTCATAGCAGTTTGGCGAGCCCTACTTCCCGCTCGTGAACAACGCGCTCACGTCGGCGTCGGACAGCGCCCGGTCGTAGACGCGGACCTGGTCGATCGCGCCGTTGAGGTGGTCGACCTGGTTGCCGCCGAACTGGCCGCGCCCGATCACGGTGTGCCCGGTGGACGCCTCGCCGAGGCACGCGTCCTTCGTCGCCGCCAGCTGCCCGTCGACGTACAGCTTGACCTGGCCGGTCGCGGCATCACGTACGCCCGCGACGTGGTACCACCGGCCCGGCACTGGTGCTGTCGGTGCCAGCGCGCGAGTGCCGACGAAGCTGAACGCCAGCCGCTTGTCGGCGCCGGAGTACTGCAGGAAGAAGGCGCTGTGATCGCCGCCGTCCTGGCTGACCACGGTCTGGAACGCGCCACCCGCGGTGCCGTCGCCGGAGTCGTTGAGCTTGACCCAGGCGGCGACGCTGTAGTTGCCGGTGGTGTCCAGCAGTGCCGCGCCGGTGTCGGCGAACTGGCCGGAACCGTTGAGCGCCAACGCCGAGCCGCTCTTCCCGGCGGTCCAGGCGGCGCCCCCGACGAGGGCGGCGTCATGCGCGCCGACGCTGTCGTCCGCGACGGTGCCCTGGTTCTCGTCGAACGCGTACGCCGCGATCCCGTCCGGGCCGGGGGTTCCCGGGGGCAGGTTGCCGCCCGGCGTGGTCCCGACACTGCCGGAGGCGTCGATCAGCGCCCGGTTGGCCTGCCGCACCTTCGCGAAGTCCATTTTGGTCTTCTGGCGGTCGTAGGTGAAGAACCCGTTGACCTCCTTCTCGACGTCGGTGGTCTGCGTGTAGACGCTCGCGGACGTGCCGCACCGCTGCTCGGCGAGCAGCAACCGGTCCTGGAGCTGCAGGTAGCGGCTGGTCAGGGTCGCGCTGTCGGGCTCCATCTCGTAGGCGAAGCTGCCCGCCGGGTCGAACTCGTGGCCCGCGACCTTCAGGCCGAGCCCGCCGAACTCGCCGACGGCCGCGGCGCGGGTCGCCGACGGGGTGGGCGATCCCGGTCCGAGATAGTTGTGCTCGTCGTAGATGTCACCCTTTCCGCTGTCCGGCTCGGAATCACAGCAGTTGACACCGCTTTCGGCGTTGACCAACCGGCTCGGGTCCCAGGCCTTGACCTGGTCGGCGATCCGGCCGACCTCGTAGTCACCCCAGCCTTCGTTGAACGGCACCCAGGTGACGATCGAGGTGAAGCTCTTGTGCTGGTCGATCATGCGGTGCAGCTCGGACTCGAAGTTCGCCCGCGCGGCCGGCGTCGGCTGCCCGGCGTTCTCCGGCCAGCTGGTCTTCATCGCCGGCATGTCCTGCCACACCAGCAGACCCAGCTTGTCGGCGTGGTAATACCAGCGGTCGGGTTCGACCTTGATGTGCTTGCGGACCATGTTGAAGCCCAGCGCTTTTTCCTGCTCCAGGTCGAACTTCAGCGCCGCGTCGGTCGGCGCGGTGTGGATACCGTCCGGCCAGAACCCCTGGTCGAGCGGGCCGACCTGCATGATGAACTTGCCGTTGAGCAGCATCCGCGTCTTGCCGTCGGCGCCCTTGCCCAGGCTGATCGACCGCATGCCGAAGTACGAACCCACTTCGTCGACGGACTTGCCGTGGCCGCGATCGACGATCCGTGCCTTCAGGTCGTAGAGATACGGGTCGTCGGGGGTCCAGAGGTGGGCGTTGGGGACGCGCAGTTTCAGCGGGGTGTTCGCCGCGCCGGTGACCCGGCCGACTACCTGTTTCCCGTTGTAGGCGACCACTTCCACGCTCTGACCCCGGCCGAGGCCGCTGGCCTGGACGGTGACGCCGAGCGAGCTCGTCGCGAGGTCGGGGGTCATGTCGAGCCGGTCGATCCGCGCCGATGCGGTGGGTTCCATCCACACGGTCTGCCAGATCCCGGAGCTCGGCGTGTAGAAGATGCCGTCGCCGGGCTTGCGCTGCTTGCCCAGCGGCTGGGTCCCGGTGTCGTTCGGGTCCGCGACGCCGACGACGATTTCCTGCGGCCCCTTGCCTTTCAGCGCGTCGGTGACGTCGACGGAGAAGGCGTCATAGGCGCCGGTGTGCTGGGTGACCTTCTTGCCGTTGACGTACACCGTGGCGTCCCAGTCGACCGCCTGGAAGTGCATGAGCAGCCGCTGGTCGGACTTGCCGATCTTCCAGTCCTTCGGCACCTCGAAGGTGCGCCGGTACCACATCAGGGTTTCGTGCCGCATGATGCCGGACAGCGCGGACTCGACCGGGTAAGGCACGAGGATGCGTTCGGCGAGATCCACGCCGGTGGGCGGAGCCTGGCCGGCGGTCGCCGCGGCGAACTGCCAGACACCGTTGAGGTTCTGCCATTTGTCGCGGGTCAGCTGCGGGCGGGGGTACTCCGGCAGCGCGTTGGTGGGGGAGACCTGGCCGGTCCACGGCGTCGAGAGCGGTGGCGTGAGCCGTTTCCAGCCCGTGGACGGCTCGGCCGACGCGGCGCCGAGGCTGACCGTGGCCAGCGCGACCGCGACGGTGGAACCCAGGACGGCTAACCGTCTCCAGGTGGGGAGTTTCCGGGACATATCAGCGGACACCTTTCTCGAGGGGGCGAGAGCGGGGCGGCGGGACGGATCCGATGGTGAGCAGGATGTTGGCGTAGTAACGCTGGTCGCCGGTGGCGATCGTGGCGGCCAGCTCGAAACCGCGGCAGGCGGCGTAGAAGTCCTTACGTGCCAGTGACTCCATGGGCACGGCCGCGCCGACCATGCGCTGGTAGTCCGCTTCCACCGGCGACGGTGAACCGTCGTCCGGGCACATCAGCGTCGCCGATTCGATCGGGCTCGCGTCCACAAGGGACTCCAGCACCTGCTCGACGGTGACGAGTCCCGGCCTGAGGTTGAGGTTGATCACCTGCGCGAGCGGATTGGTGTTGGTATGGCAGGCATAGTTGGCGTCGGCGATCAGGATCCGGCTGCCGTGACCGGATTTCGCGAGCACGGCGATGATGTCCGGATGGATCAGCGGATAACGCAGCATCGAGGCTCCCCGGGGTAGTGGATCACTTACGGGCGCGGGCGAGGAAGCGCTGGATCACCACCACGACGAGCAGGAACGCGCCGCTGACGACGGACTGGAAGTTGCTGTCCAGCGTGCCGATCTGGTTGATGATGTTCTGGATCACGTTGCGCAGCAGCACCCCGATGACCGTGCCCAGGATCGTCCCGGCGCCGCCGACCAGCAGCGTGCCGCCGATGACGACCACGGAGATCGCGTCGAGTTCCAGGCCGATCCCGATCACCGTCACCCCGGACTGCAGGTACGCCGCGGTCATCGCGCCGGCGAACCCGGCGAGCAGCCCGCTCATCGTGTAGACCGAGACCTTGGTGCGCGCCACCGGAAGTCCCATCAGCAACGCGGAGGATTCGGCGCCACCGGTGGCGAACACCGACTGGCCGAACCGCGTCTGTTTCAACAGGACAGTGCCCGCGACGCAGAGGATCAGCGCGACGTAGACCGGGATCCCGAGGCCGAGGAACGTGCCGCGCCCGAGCTCGAGGAAGGCCGAATCTGGCGCGATCTTGTAGGTGGTCGCGCCTTCCTGGGTGATCGCGAGCAGCAGACCCCTGGCGAACAGAAGGGAAGCGAGGGTGACGATGAACGGTGCCATGCCGGTTTTGGCGATCAGCAAGCCGTTGATCAACCCGATCAGCCCGCAGACGGCCAGCGGCAGCAGCAGGGCGACGACGAAGCCCCATTGTGAACCGTAGGCGGCGAGCACCCCGCCGAGGGCGTAGACCGAGCCCACCGACAGGTCGATCCCGCCGGAGATGATCACGAAGGTCATCCCGAGCGCGATCACCGCGAGGAAGGAGCTCTGCAGCGCCAGTTCCCGCAGGTTGTCGGCGGTGCCGAAATGCGGGTAGGACAGCCACGCGATGGCCACCATGACGACCAGCACGATCGCCGCGCCCTGGCGTTGCAGCACACCGGCCATCAGCTCGCGGCGGGTCCGCGCGGCCATCTCCGGAGCGGAATCCGTGGGCGGGACAAGGGAAGTCGGGGCGGTCATCGGCTGCTCCGCTCACGTGCGGCGTAGACGGCGACGACGATGATCGCCGCCTGCACCATCTGCGCGGTCGAATCCGGCAGGTCGTGCTTGATCAGGGTGGCGTGGACCAGCTGCATGAGCACCGCGCCCATCACCGTGCCGAGCACTCGCACCCGGCCGCCGGTCAGCGGCGTGCCGCCGACGACCACCGCGGTGATCGCGGAGAGTTCCATCAGCATCCCGGTGTCGGCGGGATCGCTGGCTCCCAGCCGTGCGGTGGCGAGTACGCCCGCCACGGCGGCGAACACTCCGCACAGCGCGTAAACGCCCATGAGCACGGGTTTGACGGGCAATCCGGCCAGGGTGCTGGCGGACCGGTTCCCGCCGATCGCCACCAGCCGCCTGCCGAAAGTGGTGCGCCGCACCAGCAGGCCGACCACCACCGACAGCACCGCGGCGACGAGCACGCTGATCGGGATGCCGAACAGATCGTCGTTGCCCAGCGAGAGGAACTCGGGATTGCGGACCTCGACGAGCCTGCCTTCGGCGATGACCAGCGCGAGCCCTCGACCACCCACCAAGAGCGCGAGGGTGGCGACGATCGGCTGGATCCCGATGTAGGCGACCAAAAAGCCGTTGAACAGCCCCGCGAGAAGCCCGGCCGCGAGCGCCATGAGGATCGACAGGAAAACGCCGTAGCCGAGGTAGAGCGGGATGATCGCGGCCGACAGCGCCATCACCGCCCCGACCGACAGGTCGACGCCTTCGGTGCCGATCACCAGCGCCATGCCGAGCGCCACGATGCAGACCGGCGCCGCCTGCAGGAGCTGGGTGCGGAAGTTGGCGCCCGACAAGAAGTTCGCGGTGAACAGGAGATTGAACACGATCAGCACCACCACGGCGAGGTACACGCCGTACGCCTGGAGCCAGCCGGTCTTGCGTCCGCGGCCCGACCGCGTCGCCGGAGCCGTCGCCGTACTAGTCATCGGAGTTCCTTTCGCCGACCGCCGCGATCGCGGCCAGCACGTTGCCCTCGGTGACCTGGTCCCCGGCGAGTTCGCCGACGACGGCGCCCTCGCGGAGCACCACCACCCGATCCGCGCCGTCGATGAGTTCCTCCATTTCCGAGGAGATCAGGAGCACGCCGAGCCCCTCGGCGGCCAGTTCGTCGATCAGTCCCTGGACCTCGGCCTTGGCGCCGACGTCGATCCCGCGCGTGGGCTCGTCGAGCAGCAGGATGCGGGGCTCCATGCACAGCCACCGCGCGAGCAGGACCTTCTGCTGGTTGCCGCCGGAGAGCTCGGCGACCTTCTGATCCGGGCTGGACGCCTTGATCCGCAACCGTTTGACGAACGTGTCCACGATCTTGTCCTGTTTGGACCGGCTGACCACGCCGAAGCGCGAGAGCCGGGGGAGCGCGGCGAGCACGATGTTCTCCCGTACCGAAAGGTTCGGGATGATGCCGTCGGCCTTGCGGTCCTCGGCGAGCATGCTGATCCCGGCGCGCATCGCCGAGGCGATGTTCCCCGCGCGGACCGGTTTGCCGCCGAGCAGCACGGTGCCGCCGCTGAGCGGGAGCGCCCCGATGATCGCGCGGGCCGTTTCGCTGCGTCCCGAACCCAGCAGCCCGGCCAGCCCGACGACCTCACCGGGCCGGATCGTCACCGAAACCCCGGAAAGCCGATGGGGACTGGACAGGTTTTCCGCGCGCAGCAACGGTTCCTTCTCGGCGTGGCTGTCCTCGCCGAAACTGGTCGCGCCGTGCGCGCGGATGTCGCTGATGTCGCGGCCGAGCATGAGCGACACGAGTTCGATCCGGTCGAGCCCGGCCAGCTCACCGGTGTGGACGAGTTTGCCGTCCCGCAACACGGTCACCCGGTCGCAGATCCGGTACAGCTCGTCCATCCGGTGACTGACGTAGACCACCGCGATGCCTTGCGCCTTCAGCCTTCCGATGACCGACAGGAGCGTTTCGACCTCGCGCGGTTCGAGTGACGACGTGGGCTCGTCCATGATGACGACCCGCGCGTCGACCGAAACCGCACGGGCCAGCGCGACCATCTGCTGCGCGCCGACACCCAGGCTGCCCAGCGGACGCCGGACGTCACCGGTGATGCCGTAGCCGGCCAGCAGGTCGGCGGCCATCGCGTTCATCCTCGGCCGGTCGATCAGCCCGAACCGGGTCCGGGGTTCCCGGCCGAGGAAGACGTTGCCCGCGATGGTCAGCAGCGGGACGAGGTTGACCTCCTGGTAGATCGTGGAGATCCCGGCCGCCTGCGCCTGCACCGGAGTGCCGAAAGCGACCGGCTCGCCGAGTTGGCGCAGCTCACCGCCATCGGGCTGGTACACCCCGGTGAGCACCTTGATCAGGGTGGACTTCCCGGCGCCGTTCTCGCCGACGAGGCCGTGCACCTCGCCGGCCCGCAGGGCGAACGTCACGTCGTCGAGCGCCTTGATGCCGACGAACTCCTTCGAGACTCCGATGACTTCAAGGACGGCAGTGCTGTCCACGATAGTGCTGTCCACGAGCCGCGCCCTCCGCGTTGGTCCGACAGGTCAGGACGAGGTCAGTACGCGTTGCCGAGCTTCTGCGTCGCGTTGGTCTCGTCGTACTGGTCGTCGGTGATGATCACGTTCGCCGGGACCTCCTTGCCGTCGGAGAACTGCTGCAGCGTGTCGAAAGCGAGCTTTCCGAAGCGCGGGTTCGACTCGATGACGGCGTTGTAGCTGCCGTCCACGATGAGCTGCACGGCGTTGTGCGTGCCGTCGACCGAGATGACCTTGACGTCCTTGCCGGGGGTCTTGCCCGCGGCCTTCAGCGCGTTGACCGCGCCGATGCCCATCTCGTCGTTCTCGGCGTACACCGCGCTGATGTCGGGGTGGCTCTGGATGAGCTGCTCCATCACGGACTGGCCCTTGGAGCGGTCGAACTCACCGGTCTGCTCGGCGACGACGGACAGGCCAGACGCCGAGGCGATGCCGTCCTTGAAGCCCGAGGTGCGGTCGGTCGTGACGTTGTTGCCGGACGCGCCGAGCAGGATCGCGACCTTGCCGGTGCCACCGGTCACGCGGATCATCTCCGCGGCGGCGCGCTTGCCCTGCTCGACGAAGTTCGAGCCGATGAAGGTCAGGTAGTCGGTGCAGGCCGTCGCGTTCACCTTGCGGTCGATGGTGACGACCGGGACCTTCTTCGCCTTGGCCGCGTCGAGGGCGGGCTGCAGGCCGTCGGAGTTCAGCGGCGCGACGACGAGGAGCTGCGCGCCGCGGTCGAGCATCGACTTGATGTCGCTGATCTGCTTGTTGAGATCGCTCTGCGCGTTGGTGACCAGCAGTTTGTCGCTCGCGATGCCCAGCTTCCCCGCTTCGTCCTTGATGGACTGCGTCTCGGCGATGCGGAACGGGTTGGCCTCCTTCTCGGACTGGGAGAAGCCGACGACCGCGGTCTTGAGATCCACCTTCGGGTAGCCGGTTTTCGTGAGGGTGCAGCCGGGGCCGGACGCCTGGGAAGGCGCGGCGGAGGCGGCCGGGCCTTCACCGGACGGGGCGGCGCCCTGCGTCTCGGTCTTGGCGCATCCGGCTAGGGCGACGGAGGCCACGGTGGCGGCCAGTGCGACGACGTGTGCCCGGCGGCGGAGCACCGGGTGGGCGGAGGCGAACATTGGGGACTCCTTGGCGACGTTGACGTGGGGAGACGCGGAGAGTTGGTGACCCGGGTCACCTGATGCCGTTGTTTTTACATCGTTGATACAACGTTGTAAAGAGGTCGTCCAGATGGTTACACTCCGATCGCCGGTCAGGATCGCGAAGGGAACCATCGATGGTCGCCACGCTCAAAGACGTCGCCACGCTGGCCGGGGTATCGGTGAAAACGGTGTCGAACGTCGTCAACGGCTACGCCTTCGTGAAACCGGAAAACCGGCGCCGCGTCGAGCAGGCGCTGGCCGAAACGGGCTACCGGCCCAACGTCGGCGCGCGCAACCTGCGCCGCGGGCGGACGGGGTTCATCGCGCTGATGGTCCCGGAGCTGAGCATCCCGTACTTCGGCGAACTCGCCGGTCTCGTCATCACCGCGGCGCAGGGGCAGGACTGGAGCGTGCTCATCGAACAGACGCAGGGCACGCGGGAACGCGAGCGGGCGTCGCTGGAGTCGCTGGGGCCGCATATGGCCGACGGCGCCATCGTGAGCCCGGAAGCTTTGGAGGCCGAGGACTTCGGCGACATGGCGCATGGCGTCCCGCTGGTCATGCTCGGCGAGCACGCGGTGGACGTGCCGATCGACCACGTCGCCATCGACAACGTGCTGGCCGCGGAACTCGCCGTCCGGCACCTGACCTCGTTGGGGCGCAAGCGGATCGCGGCCATCGGCCAGAACCCGCATCGTGGCACCGCGGCGCTGCGCCTCGCCGGCTACCGGACCGCGCTCGCCGAGGCGGGCCTGCCGCAGCCGCCCGAGTTCGTCGTGCCCGCGCTCAACTACCATCGCCGCGACGGCGCCGAAGCGATGGCGTACCTGCTCAGCCTGCCGGAGCCGCCCGACGCCGTGTTCTGCTTCAACGACCTTCTCGCCATCGGTGCCATGCGCGCCGCCGCCGAACGCGGTTTCCGCGTCCCGGCGGACATCGCGATCGTCGGGTTCGACAACACCGAAGAAAGCGCCTACAGCCTGCCGTCACTCACCACGATCGCACCGGACAAGACCGCCATCGCGCAGACCGCCATCGACCTGATCCGGCGCCGCATCGACAGCACCGAAGACTTCGAACCCCAAGACGTCCAGACCCCGTTTTCCCTGCAAATCCGCGAAAGCACGGGGAACTGAGCGAGTCGAGGAGAGCGCTCTCCCTGCGTGCTATAAAGGTTTATGAGTGAAGTAGTGCGTCCGCCTGCCTCGCGGTCTCCGACGCTGGAGGACGTGGCGAAGGTCGCGGGCGTTTCCCGGGCCACGGTTTCCCGGGTCATCAACACCACCCGCAACGTCGATCCCGCGATCAGGGACACCGTCCAGCAGGCGATCGCGGCCACCGGTTACGTCCCCAACAGCGCCGCCCGGTCCCTGGTCACCAAGCGCACCGGCACCATCGCACTGGTCCTTTCCGGCGCGCAGGACCTGTCCAGCAGCCAGGTCTTCGTCGACCCGTTCTTCGGCCGCGCCGCCGGCGGAGTGGTGAACTTCCTTCGTACGCGGGGAAGGCATCCGGTGGTGATGCTCGCCGACACCGACGAGTCGCGCACGCACGTCGTCGACCATCTCCGCCAGGGCAACGCCGACGGCGCGGTGCTCATCTCCACCCATTCGACCGATCCGCTGCCGAAGCTGCTCGTCGACGCCGGGCAGCCCGTCGCGCTGTACGCGCGTCCGCCGAAGCCGCTCGCCATTTCCTACGTCGACCTCGCCCACGCGCAGGGCGCCGCGATGGCCGCCGACCATCTCGTCGCACGCGGCTGCCAGCGGGTCGTGACCATCTCCGGCCCGCTCGACGTGTTCGCCAGCCAGGACAGGCTGTCCGGTTTCCAGACGGCGATGGCCCGCCACGGCCGCCCGGTGGTACCGCATGTCGAGGGCAACTTCACCCAGGACAGCGGGGAAATCGCGATGCGGCGGCTGCTGGCCGAGCAGCCCGACCTCGACGGCGTCTTCGCGGCGAACGACCTGATGGCCCAGGGCGCACTGGACGTCCTGCGCGAACACGGCCGCCGCGTCCCCGCCGACGTCGCCGTCATCGGGTTCGACGACAGCAGCGCCGCGCAGGCCAGCCGTCCCGCGCTGACCACGATCCGGCAGCCGGTCGAGGACATGGCGGGCGAGCTGACCCGGCTCCTGCTGGACAGCCTCGACCAGACCGAGCGCCGGGTCACCTCCGTCATCTTCGAGCCCACCCTGGTGATCCGGCAGTCCGCGTGACCCGTGTCGGCTGGACAGCACGCGCGACATCGTGGTGAATGAACATCTCGCCTAGGAACTGGAGTACCTCGTCATGACTGCTGTAGCCGGGATCGACCCGTCCGTTCCGCCGAGCGGACCTGGTTGCGTCGAGTGCGACGCGGTGGACGGCTGGTGGGTCCACCTGCGCCGCTGCACCCAGTGCGGGCACGTCGGCTGCTGCGACAGCTCACCCGCGCAGCACGCGAGCGCGCACGCCGAGAGCAGCGGGCATCCGCTCATCCGCAGTTACGAGCCCGGCGAGGACTGGTTCTGGAACTACCAGACCGAGGAGTTCTACGACGGACCCGCGCTGGCCGGCCCCCAGCACCACCCGCTCGACCAGCCCACCCCCGGCCCGTCCGGCCGCGTGCCCGCCGACTGGCAGAGCCACCTCCACTAGCCCTCGAGCTGCCGGTCGTGGACGCGCCGGAGCAACAGCAGCGAGAGGACGGCACCGCACAGGCAGAGCGCCATGTCCCATTGCGTGTCCCAGACGTCGCCTTGGGTGGCGAGGAAGTCGTCCGCCCCGGCGCCCAGGATCACCGCGCTGAGCCATTCCACGAACTCGAAGCACGCGCTGATCGCCAGGCAGACGCTCGCCGTCAGGAACGACAGCCAGCCACCCGCGCGCAACGGCGTCCGCCGCACCAGGATTTCGCGGACCACGATGGCGGGCACGAATCCCTGCACCACATGGGCGAAGCGGTCGTAGTTGTTGCGCTGTGTGCCGAGCAGGTCCTGCACGGCGTTGCCCAGCGGGGTCTCGGCGTAGGTGTACTGGCCGCCGTAGCAGAGCACGAGCGCGTGGAACACCAGGAGCCAGCACGCCAGCCGGGTCAGCGGGAACCTCTTGCGCAGCAACAGGATCAAGGGGAGCCCGATGAGCACCCAGACGACTTCGAGCACCCAGGTGCCGAGGGAAACCGCGTTGATCCCGGTCCAGGCCAAGGCCAGTAGCAGGATGCCGACCTGCACGCTGCCTTCGGTACGGCTCACCGTCGTCACCGCGCTGATCTTAGACGGCCGCCGTTTCCCATGCCCCGCTGGAAAAGCTCGAACGCTACAAGGCGAGCAAGGGCTGGACCTTTCGCGGAGTAGCGCCCGCGGTCAGTGATCGGTCGACACGGCTCGTGTCCCTGTGCTCCGACGTGCCGAAAGGCGGCCGGTACGCTGCGTCGCAGGCAGTCACCATCGGCAGCGGGAGAACCTTGTCCGACCAACCTTCACCCGGCGTGGGTCGCGTCAACCTGCTGGCCGACTGTGAAAACTGCTTCGGGCTCTGCTGTGTCGCGCTGGCCTTCACCGCGTCGGCCGACTTCGCCGTCGACAAAAACGTCGGGGAGCCCTGCGCCAACCTGCGCCCCGACTTCCGCTGCGGCATCCACCAGAGTCTCCGCAAAGAGGGTTTCCAGGGCTGCACGGTGTACGACTGCTTCGGCGCGGGACAGCAGCTCTCCCAGGTCACCTTCGCCGGGACGGACTGGCGCGACGCGCCCGGCACGTCGAAGCGGATGTTCGCCGCGCTGCCCGTCATGCGCCAGCTCCACGAGCTGCTCTGGTACTTGACCGAAGCCCTGACCCTGCGCCCGGCGCGCGAACTGCACGGCGAGCTCGCCGCGCAGCTGGAGAAGATCGAACTGCTCACACGATCCGAGCCGGACGCTCTCCTGGCGCTGGACGTCGCGGCGCACCGCCAGGAGGTCAACGTCCTGCTGCTGCGCACGAGCGAACTCGTGCGCGCCGGCTCACGACGTCAGAAGAAGGCCCGCCGCGGTGCCGACCTCATCGGGGCGAACCTCAAAGGCGCGGACCTGAAGGGCGCCGACCTGCGCGGGACCTACTTGATCGGCGCCGATCTGCGCGGTGCGGACCTGCGGCTGGCCGACCTCATCGGCGCCGACTTCCGGGACGCCGACGTCCGCGGCGCGGATCTCGCGGAGAGCATTTTCCTTACCCAGTCCCAGGTGAACGCGGCGAAGGGCGACTCCGCCACGACACTGCCCGCGACCCTGACCCGCCCGTCGCACTGGCCCTCGTGAGTGTTTACGAGTGTTATTGATAACACTCGTAGGCACTCACGAGCCACCCCCTCAAGCCCGCGGAAACGAAGAAGGCGGGGACGGCCCGTTTGGACCGTCCCCGCCTTCGGTGTTCGTCAGGCCTTGCTTTGGTCGTTGCTCAGCCACTTCTCCGGACGCATCCGGACCAGCAGCGAATTCTCGCTGAGTGCCCCGGCCACGTACTCCTTGGCGTGCTCCTCGGGCAGGTACCGACGGGCGATGCGGAGTGCCTGCTCGAGCGTCGGCGGGCCGTCGCTGGCGACGACGGGTCCCTCCGCGGTGACGTACTTGTACGGCACCTCCTCGGTCTGGGTCGCCAGGCTGAACCGGCCCGCGGCACGGATCGACTTGTCCTTCACCGTGTCGCGGTCCATCCAGACCAGGATCTCGCCGCCCGGCTCGTAGTCGTACCAAACCGGCACGGCCAGCGGCGCCCGTTCAGGCCGCTCGATCGCCAGCACTCCGATGTGTACTCCGCTGAAGAACGCTTCGCGCTCCTCGACGGTCATGACCAAGGACATGACTGCTCTCTTCCCCTAGACGGCCGCGCGCGGCCAGAAACACGTCATTTCGGACAACACCGAACTGGCCGCGCGCATTCCGTCTACTGGAAGGGAGTCAGGGTGATGCGCGCTGAGCTGGGGTTACCGTCGTGGACGAGGGACTCGAAGTGGCCGACGTCGTCGAACGCGAAGCCGTAGGCCTTGCCGTCGACCATGTTCTTGTGGATCTTGGCCGAGTAGTGGTCGGAGATGGCGCGCGTGTAGAAGTCGTTCGCGCTGTAGGTCGGCTGGGTGTGCAGGTAGCCGAGCGTCGAGCGGTGCAGCGCCGCGCAGAGCGTCCGCGCGATCGGGCCGACGACCTGGTCGTTCGGCGCCTGGAGCTTGCCGTCGCAGCCGAAGACGTCCCGCGTCGCGGGCTTCTGGAACGAAGCCACCGTGGCCCCGGTCGAGTCCGTGAAGCGCAGGACGTTGTCGGTCCCGGTGCGGCCGGAGAACTTCTTGTTGGGCTCGGCCTCGAACGGCACGACGGTCAGGGTGGTGTTGCGGTAGGTGTCCCACACGGTGTTCAGGTAGCCGTCGAAGTAGGAGGCGTTGAACTGGCCGGCGTCGAGTCCCTTGCCGGGCGCGAGGACGCGCAGCCGCGTGCCGTCGGCGCGGGTGTAGATCAGCTTCGACCAGTCACCGGGCTGGTCCCGCACGGCGTTGAAGACCGCGTCGCGGCCGCCGGAGACGAGCCTGCCTGTCTCCTGCGTCGCGCCCGTGGCACCGGTGACGGCGACCGCGTGCGGCACGCTGAACATGTCGACCTGCGAGCTGTTGATGAACAGGCTGCCGCCCAGGTCGTAGGTGAACTCGCTCCAGTCGAAGAGGATGTCGCGGTTCGCGTCGCCGCCCGCCCATGGCGCTGGTTGCACGAGGCCGTCGGGGGTGAGGAAGAACTTCAGCTTCTGCCCGAAGGACATGTAGACGCGTCCGGACATCCCGCGTGGAACGCGCAGCACTGTCGTGCCGCCTCCACCGGGACCGTTGATGGCGACGTCCGGCGCCGGGCTCGGTGGGTTCGACCCGCCCGACCAGGGGGTGAAAGTGCCTGCGGAGTTGACGTAACCGAGTCTGCCGGTGGTGAGGTTCGTGCCGAGCAGGTAGAGGTAGACCTGGTCGCCTCTGTTGGAGTTGTTCGTGACGTTCAGCGGCAGCAGATCGGGCGCCGCGACGGCGCTCGATGCCGACAGCGTTGACACCCCGGCGACCAGGGGCAGGCTGAGCGCGGCGGCGGTCAGCAGACGCACGAGTTTTCGGGTGATGCGCACAGTTCACTCCTCAAAATGGGGGCATTCTGCTCGGAGACGTGACTCCTTTCACGATCCTGTGATCCGAGTCACAACGCACGGTACGTACCCGGTGAAGAGTTGTCTAGACCACTTGACGCTCTGTCGGATTTTGTCGCGAATCGGACACGTATCGGACAACGTCGAGCGCGCAAACGTGCAACATGGCTGCACAAAAGGGAAACACGGCTGCGCAGGAGTTGCACAGCCGTGTTTCCCGTTGGCGTAGCCGTGTGTCGCGGTCCGGTAGGTGTGTTGCGCGGAACTAGAGGAGTTTGTCCAGGGTGATGGGGAGGTCGCGGATGCGTTTGCCGGTGGCGTGGTGGACGGCGTTCGCGATCGCGGCGGCGACCCCGGTGATGCCGACCTCGCCGACACCGAGGATGCCCGCGGGCATCGTGGGATCGGGATCGTCGAGGTAGTGGATGTCGATCGGCGGGATGTCGGCGTGCACCGGGACGTGGTACTCCGCGAGGCTGGGGTTCATGATCCGGCCGGTACGCGGGTCGACGAGGGTCTCCTCCTGGAGCGCCATGCCGATGCCCATCACGATGCCGCCGCGCAGCTGGCTCGACGCCGTCTTCGCGTTGATCACCCGGCCGACGTCGAAACTCCCGACCCAGCGCGAAATCCGCACTTCACCGGTGTCTGAGTCGACCCGGACCTCGCAGAACTGGGCGCCGGAGGCGGCCTTCATCCACCGGCGGTTGTCGAGCATGAACTTCGACATGAACTTCACCTGCCCGGTCACCGCCCCGAGCCCGGTGTCCGAACCGATGGCCACCTCGACCGAAGGACGGCCCGCCCGCGACAGGATCGACACATACGTCTCGCCCGCACCCGACTGGTACAGACCGCCGTCCCGTGCCTTCAGCTCGGCGAGTTTCAAACCCTTCAAGGGAGATCCACTCGACTTCTTGGCCAGCGTCAGCATCGACTTCTTCAGCTTCTCGCAGGCCGCGATGAGACTGTTGGCCACACTCGCCGTCTGCATGGACCCGCCGGCGCCCGGCCCGATCGGGAGATCCGTGTCGCCGTACTCGACCCGCACGGATTCGAACGGCACGCCGAGCGCGTCGGCCGCGATCTGGCCCTGCGCGGTCGCCCCGCCCATGCCCATCTCGTGGAACCCGCAGCGCACCAGCACGCCGCCGTCCACCGAGAGCCGCACGGTCACGTTCGCGTTTAACTGCCAAGACGGGTGGAACGCCGTCGCGACGCCCATCCCGACGAGCCATTTCCCGTCCCGCATCGAGCCGGGTTCCGGCGTCCGCCGCGCCCAGTCGAACTTCTCGGCGCCGAGCGCGTAGGCCTCGCGCAGCATCCGGTGCGAGAACTTCTTGCCGTCCATCGGGTTCTTCGCCGGTTCGTTCCGCATCCGCAGGTCGATGGGATCGACGCCGAGCTTGTACGCCAGCTCGTCCACGCTGGCTTCCAGCGCGTAGGTCCCGATCGACTCGCCGGGCGCGCGCATGGCCGTGTTCGCCAGTACGTCGAGCGAAACCTGCTTCTGCTCGGTCAGGATGGTGGCGGCGTCGTAGAGATGCCGTGACTGTGAGGTCACCTGTTCCGGGCTGCCGCCGACGTTCCCGACCTGGGTCACGCAGGTGTGGATCAACGCCGTCATCTTGCCGTCGGCGTCCGCGCCGAGCGCGACCCGCTGCGTCGAGGGCGTGCGCCCGCCGACAGTGCGGTAAACGCCTTCCCTGGTCAGCATCATCCGCACCGGGCGGCCGCTCACCCGCGCCGCGAGCGCGGTCAGGATCGTGCCCGCCCAGAGCATCGACTTGCCGCCGAAACCGCCGCCGACGAACGGCGCGATGACCCGGATGCCCTCCACCGGGACGTCGAACTTCGACGCCAGCAGTTTGCGCGTCCAGTCGACGTTCTGGGTGCCCTCGTGGATCGTGAGCTTGTCGCCGTCCCAGAACGCGGTGGTGGCGTGGGGTTCGATCGCGTTGTGGTTGTGCATCGGGGTGGTGTAGTCGAGATCCACCGACACCGCGGCCACCGCGAGCGCTGCCTCGGCGTCACCCTTTTTGGCCGAGCCGACGGAGATCATGCTGCTCTTCTGCGGGAAGGCGTTGGGCAGTTCGGCCCTGAAGTCCACAGTGGATGGAAGCTCGTCGTAGCTCAGCTTGACCAGTGAGGCGGCGTGCTGCGCGCCTTCGAGGGTGTCCGCGACGACGATCGCCACCGGCTGACCGTTCCAGTGCACCTCGTCGGTGTTGAGGAAGGTCACCGAACCGGACACCGCCATGGTCTCCATGTTCAGCATGCTCGCCGACGGTGAAGGCTTCATCTCGGGCGCGTTCTCGTGCGTGATCACCGCGAGCACACCCCGGGCGGCCAACGCGGCGGCGCTGTCGACGCCGGTGATCCGGCCGCGCGCGATAGGCGCGTGCACGAGCGCGGCGTGCGCGATGTCGGGATACGGGTACTCGGCGGAGAACTTCGCCTCGCCAGTGGTCTTCGCGACGCCGTCGACCCGGTCCATCGGCCTGCCGACGTACGGTCCGGCGGGCGTGGTCTTGGGTTCGGTGCGAACCGGTGCCTGGGTCATGCCGCACCTCCGTCGGTGAGCAGCTGGTTGAGGGTCGCGACGATGGTGCGCTGCGCCAGCTCGATCTTGAAGGCGTTCTGGGACTGGCCCGTCGCCGGTGCGAGTTCGGCCGCGGCGGCCTTCCGGAACGTCTCCTCGGTCGCAGGTGAGCCTTGGAGAAGCCGCTCGGCTTCGTAGGCGCGCCAAGGCTTCGCCGCGACCCCGCCGAGCGCGAGCCGGACGGCGGTGATGTGGCCGTCCTCGACTTCCAGCGCCGCGGCCACCGACACCAGTGCGAAGGCGTAGGACGCCCGGTCCCGCACCTTGCGGTAGCGCGAAGTCGCCGCGATGGGCAGCGCGGGCAGCTCGACGGCGGTGATCAGCTCGTCGGCCGCGAGGCTGGTTTCGACGTCCGGGGTCTCACCGGGCAGCTGGTGGAACTCGACCAGCGGGATCCGCCGGACCCCGCGCACGCTCTCGACCTCGATCACCGCGTCGAGCGCGGCGAGTGCGACGGCCATGTCCGAAGGATGGGTCGCGATGCAGCTTTCGCTGCCGCCGAGGACGGCGTGGTTGCGGTTGAAGCCGCCGATCGCGTCGCAGCCGGTGCCCGGTTCGCGCTTGTTGCACGCGGACGTGCTGTCGTAGAAGTAGAAGCATCGTGTGCGCTGCAACAGGTTCCCGCCGACGGTGGCCATGTTGCGCAGCTGCGCCGACGCGCCGGTGAGGATCGCCTGGGACAGCAGGGGATAGCGCGACCTGATCAGCTGGTTCGCCGCGAGGTGGCTGTTGCGGACCAGTGCGCCGATCCGGAGCCCGCCGCCGGGCAGCTCGACGACGTCGGTCAGGGGGAGCCGGGTGATGTCGATGATCGTGTCGGGCGCTTCGACCTCTTCGCGCATCAGGTCGACGAGATTCGTCCCGCCACCCAGGAATTTCGCGTTGGGCTCGGTGGAGATCGCGCGGACCGCGGCTTCGACGTCGGGCGCGCTCACGTAGGCGAAGGACTTCATCGGGTGACCTCTTGGATCGAGTCGGCGATGCCGTTGTACGCGCCGCAACGGCACAGGTTGCCGCTCATACGTTCCCGGATCTCGCCGTTCGACAGCTCGGTTTCGGGCGCGCACAGGTGCTCGGTGACCGCGCTCGGCATCCCGGCGTCGTGCTCGGCGAGCATGCCGATGGCGGAGCAGATCTGGCCCGAGGTGCAGTAGCCGCACTGGAAACCGTCGTTCTTGACGAACGCGGCCTGCAACGGGTGGTCGACGCCTTCGATGGTGGTGATCTCGCGGCCGGAGTACTGCACGGCCAGCGTGAGACAGGAGTTGATGCGCTCGCCGTCGACGAGGACGGTGCAAGCTCCGCAGGCGCCCTGGTTACAGCCCTTCTTCGTGCCGGTGAGGCCGAGTTGCTCGCGCAGTGCGTCGAGCAGGCTCACCCGGGGTTCCAGATCGACCACCTCGGTCGTGCCGTTGACCCGTATTCGTACCTCGACCACGTGCTTTCTCCGTCCTGACGTACGACACTGGAAGCCGTCGAGGCTAACAGAACGTCGGTCCCTTAACAAGGAAACACTGTTCTGTTAACCGCGTCGTATGCTGTCGCAGACATGTCGCACTCAGCATTCCTCCGGGCCAGGAGCCCGGAGCACAAGCAGCAGCGGCGCGAGGCGATCCTCGCCGCCGCGCGCGAGCTTGCCCTCATGTCGGGAGTGCGCAACGTCAGCCTCGGCGGGGTCGCGTGCGCGGTGGGCCTGGCGAAGTCCAACGTAGGCCGCTACTTCGGCACGCGCGAGGAGATCTACCTCGAACTGGCCGCCGAGGGATGGCAGGACTGGCGCGGTGCCGTGCTCGAGCGGCTCCGCGACGCGAGCGGCAAGGACGCGGTCGTCGACGCGCTCGCCGAGCCCTTCGAGACCTTGCCCCTGTTCTGCGACCTGCTCAGCCAGCTGTCGACGAGCCTGGAGCACAACATCTCCGTCCCGGCGGCCCGTGCGTTCAAGCATCTCGTGCACGACGTCATCGCCGACCTGTGCGGCCCGGTCGTGGCGGCCTATCCGGAGCTGAGCGAGTCCGAAGCCAGGGAACTGATCTCGGGGGCGGCCGCGATGGCGGGGGTGCTCTATCCGGTCGGCCACCCGCCGTCCACGATCCTCGAGGTGTACGCGCAGGACCCGGAACTGGCCGCGCTGTGCCCGCCGTTTCTTCCCACTCTGAAGCGGTTTCTCTCGGCCGTCGTCGTCGGATTGCCCACGCTGCGCTGAGTTTTTCCGAGCGGATAGTCAAAACCGCTCGGTATGCTGCCCCCATGCCCCGCGGAATCACCGGCAAAGGCTTGGCCACCCGGCGGCGCATCATCGAAGGCGCCGCACGGGTGCTGCGCGAACAGGGGACCGGTGGGCTGGAAGAGATCCGCGTCGCGACCGGCACCAGCAGCAGTCAGCTGTTCCACTACTTTCCCGGTGGCAAAGCCGAACTGATGCTCGCCGTCACGTCTCACGAAGCCGGGCAAGTCCTCGAGGAGCAGCAACCCCATCTCGACGACCTGGGCTCGTGGGAATCTTGGGCCGCCTGGGCGGCGGAACTGTTCGCACGCCACGAAAGGCAGCGCGAGCATTGCGGGCTCAGTGTCCTGATCGGGCGGCTGGACCCGAACGACCCGGCCGGTCGCGAGATCGTCGTCGCGATGTACGGACAATGGGAAAACGCGCTCACCCGGGGCATCGTCACCATGCAGGCGGCGGGAAAGATGCGTGCCGACATAGACGCCGTGCAGGCGGCCGCGGCGCTGCTCGCGGGGATCCAGGGCGGGATCCTGATGATGCTGGCCACCGGGACGACTTCGCATCTCAAGGCTGTGCTCGATGCCGGTCTCGCAAGGTTGCGTTGACTACTTGGGTACGGCGACCACGGTCGGCTTGTCGCGTCCCCGCAGGGTGATGCTGTCGGTGGGCCGCCACTTCCCGGCTTCCCCCGGCGGCGCGTTTTCGACCGTGTACCAGGACGTGGCGAGCCTGCCGGGGACGTCCTTCGCCAGCTCGGTCAGCCGCGCGGCTTCGTTGACCGGGTCGCCGATCACGGTGTACTCGAACCGGCGGGTGTCGCCGACGTTCCCCGCCACGGCCTGACCGGTCGCGACGCCGATGCCCGCCGCGCACTCGGGAATCTCCGCCGCCAGGCGGGAAGCGATCGCGCGGCCCGCGGCGAGCGCGTGCCCGGCGTGGTCGTCGAGCTCGGCGGGTGCGTTGAAGATCGCGAGCACGGCGTCGCCGACGAACTTGTTCACGAGGCCGTGGTGCTTGTCGATCTCGTCCACCACCACGGTGAAGAACCGGTTGAGTAGCTCGACGACCTCGGTGGGCGGACGGGTGACGGCCAGTTCTGTCGAGCCGACGACGTCGACGAAGAGGACCGACACCTCACGGACTTCGCCGCCGAGCTCGAAGGTCTTGCCCAGCGCGGCCGCCGCGACCTCCTCGCCGACGTGCCTGCCGAACAGGTCGCGGATGCGGGCGCGGTCCCGCAGGCCGGACGCCATGTGGTTGAAGCCCGACTGCAGCAGGCCGAGTTCCGTGCCGTCGTACACCGGGATCTGGACGTCGAGGTCACCGTGCTGCACGCGGCGGAGCGCGTCGCGCACCGAGCGGATCGGCGCGACCGTCGCCCGCGCGGTGAAAACCGTGACCAGCAAACCGAAACAGAGTACGACCGCGCCGAGCACGATGATCGTGATCGCCAGTTTTGTCGCGGAGGTGTCGCCCTGGATCAGGGAGAACAGCGCGACCATCACCAGCCCGGCCACCGGCACCCCGGTGCCCAGGCACCAGAACAGCAGGATGCGGACGTTGACCCCGGCGCTGAGCGGCCGCCGCGGCATCCGCTCGGACAGGGCGCGGGCGGCGATGGGCCGCAACGCGAACTCGCTGAGCAGATAGGCGTTCGCGCACACCACGATGCCCGCGAAGGCGACGGTGAACGCCACGGTGAAGATGAGCTCCGGCTGCACAGCTGCCACCAGCGCGGTGAACAGAACCGTGGCCACCGCCCACAACGTGGCCTGCAGGAGTGTCAGCCGCAGTGGAACCCGCAACGTCTTGCGCCGCTCGGTGTCGGTCGGCTGACGCTGGTCGATCGCCCACCGCAGGGTTCGCAGTGCGCCGCGGGTGCCCCACAACGCGCCGACGACCACCGCGGACAGGACGTAGACGGGCACCGCCACCGCGGCCATGACCAGTGTG
>NZ_DASYMU010000107.1:0-66454 GCF_036008905.1 Amycolatopsis sp.
TCGATGCCGCGCAGGTCCGTGCCGTGCTCGCCGTTGTACGCCTTGATTTCGTCGAGCCGCGGCGCGTTGCGGCCCGCGGTGTCGCGGATCCCGGCGTAGACGGTGTGACCGGCGTCGGCCAGCGCCCGTGCGGTGAGGGCGCCGATCCCGCTGGACGCGCCGGTGATGACGATGACCTTGCTCATGGCGGTGACTCCTGTCTGGGTTGCTGGGAAGGGAGTTAGATGATTCCGCCGTTGGCGCGGATGACCTGGCCGTTGATCCAGTGCGCGGGGCCGGCGAGGAACGAGACGACGTCGGCGATGTCTTCGGGCTTGCCGAGGCGCTCCAGCGGCGGCTGCGCGGCCATCCGCGAGATGGTCTCTTCGTCCTTGCCGTCGAGGAAGAGCGCGGTGGCGGTCGGGCCGGGCGCCACGGCGTTGACGGTGATGCCGCGGCCGCGGAGTTCGCGGGCGAGGATCAGGGTCATGGCTTCGACGGCGCCCTTGGTGGCGGCGTACGCGGCGTAACTGGGGATCGCCAGCCCGACGACCGAGGTGGAGAAGTTGATGATCGCGCCGCCGTCGCGGACCTGCTTCGCGGCCAGCTGGTCGACGACGAAGGTGCCGCGGATGTTGGTGCGGTGCATACGGTCCAGCGCGTCGAGGTCGATGTCGACGACCGGCGCGAGGTACATGGTCCCGGCGGCGTGCACGACGACGTCGACCCCGCCGTAGGTGTTCCGCGCCGCGTCGAACACGGCCGTCATATCGCCCTCGTCGGCGACGTCGCCGCGGACGGCGATGGCCTGCCCGCCCTTGCCGGTGATCGCGGTGACGGCTTCGTCGGCCGCGACTTTATTGCCGGCGTAGTTGATGACGACAGCGAAACCGTCGGAGGCGAGACGCTCGGCCGTTTCCCGGCCGATACCGCGGGATCCGCCGGTGACGATGGCGACGCGGGCGGTGTTTTCGGTGCTGGTCATGAGAAATCTCGCTTTCGAGGGTGTTTTGGGTGTGCGGTATCGCCGGAGGTCGCGGGGTGCGGCTTCCGTTGGTGGTACTGGTTTTTTCCTAGTCGGACAGCTTGGTGAGCCACTCGTCCAGCAGGGCCGTCTCGGGTCCGCTGAGCGCGTCCGGCGGTGTCTTCCGCAGGATCGCGCCGAGTGACGCGGCGGCGGTGGCGGTGTCCTGTGCCGTTCCGGGGGCCGAGTCGTTCCGGGGCGTCAACACCGCGGCGTGGACGGCGTCGCGGACTCGAGTGGAGACATCCGGAGTGTAGGTGTCGGTACGGCTGACGAGCATCAACGCGACACCCACATTCGCGGACATGATCATCTGCCCGGCGGTTTCGGGGGACACCCGCAACCGGCCGGCGGCGGCGCAGCGTTCGAGGACCTCGAGGAGAAGCCGGTGGGCTTCGGCGGCGGCCTCGGGCGGGGCACTGACAGCGGGGGAGTACATCAGCCGGTAGTACGCCGGGTGCCCCACGGCGAACGCGACGTGGCTGTCCCAGCCGTCACGGAGATCCTGGACCGGGTCGGCCGACGGGGTGGCGGCCCGCTTGCCGGCGAGGTACTGCTCGAACCCGTAGTCGACGACGGCGGAGAGCAGGCCCTCCTTGTCGCCGAACTGGCGGTACAGCGCCGGTGCGCCGACCCCGGCGGCTTCGCAGACCGCGCGAGTGGATACATCGGCCACCCGTGAGTCGGCGAGGAGCGTGGCCGCCGCTTCCAGGATCTTTGTTCTCGTACTCATGGGAATAACGTTAACACGTCTGCGATAGCAATGATACCGATGTGACGTAGCAATCTTACGGTCTTTTGTTAGCGGCGATTCGGATGAAGTTGATCGCGCTGAGGCAACCGTGGCGAGCCTTCAGGCGTAGGTCTCCCGGGGCGCATTACTACTCCGGAGTATCCCCGGATGTGTGTTTCGCAACCGCGCTAGTTGTGACACTCTGGGGTCAAATGTCACGTACGTTGATGTCCAAGGGGGATGTCGTGGCTTCAGGAGTGTGTTTCTACCGTTTGCTGGGATCGCCGGCGGTCGAGCTGGACGGCCGGGAGGTCGAGCTCGGGCCGCCGCAGGCGAAAACGGTGCTCACGGCGTTGCTCGTGGCGGCCAACCGGCTCGTTTCGAGCGACAAGCTGGCCGAGGAACTGTGGGGAGACTCGCCGCCGGCGTCGGCGAGAGTGCAGGTCCAGGGGCTGATTTCGCGGCTGCGGCGGGCGTTGCGGTCGCCGGACGGTGAACAGCCGATCCAGACCAAGGGCACCGGTTACGTCCTGCGGGTGGAGCCCGGCCAGGTCGACGTCGACCTCTTCGGGGAAGGGATCGCGGACGGCCGGGCGCTGCTCACGGAAGGGCGCTACGACGAGGGAGTCTCGCGGATCCGGGATACCTTGACCTTGTGGCGTGGCCAGGCATCGGCGATGGCGGCCGACGTCCTCGGGCAGTGGGAGGAGCTGCGGCTCGCCGTGCTGGAGGACTGCGTCGAGGCCGAGCTTCTCCTCGGCCGGCACGACCGGCTCGTGCCCGAACTGCGGGAACTCGTTGCGGCGTATCCGTTCCGCGAGCGGTCCTGTGGTCAGCTCATGACGGCGCTCGCCAGGGCCGGACGGATCGCGGAGGCGTCCGAGGCCTACCGGAAATGGCATCGGCGGCTCGCCGACGAGCTCGGTGTCGAGCCGTCACCGGCCATCCGCGCGCTGCACAGCGACATCCTGCGAGCCGAACCCGGGCTGAGCTCGCCGGGTTACACCGTCTACCGGAAGCTGGTCGCGCCTTGCCAGCTGCCGCCGGGCCTGCCGGACTTCGTCGGCAGGGAAGCACAGGTCCAGGACTTGCTCGCCGAGCTCAACCCGGACGAAAGTCGTGACACCCCACCGGTTCTCGTGCTCACCGGGGTCGGCGGGATCGGCAAGACGTCGATGGCGGTCCGCCTCGCCCGCCAGATCCGTGACGCCTATCCGGACGGCCAGCTCTTTTCCGCGCTGCGTGGCACCACGGCCGAGCCGCGCACGCCGGAAGCGGTGCTCGCGGGTTTTCTGCGGTCGTTCGGCGTGCCGTCGGACATGATCCCGCCCGATCTCGACGAGTGCGCGAGTTTGTTCCGTAGCGTGCTGCACGGCCGCCGGGTCCTGCTCGTGCTCGACGACGCCGCGTCCGAGACGCAGCTTCGCCCGCTGGTCCCGGCCGAACCGGGCTGTGCGGTGATCATCACCAGCCGGTTCTCCCTCGCCGGCTTGGAACTGGGCCGGTCCGTGCCGCTCGACGTGCTCTCCACCGGCGACGCCGCCGCACTGCTGGCACGGCTCGTCGGCTCGCTGGATCTCGACGAGGAAGCCGAGTCCGCGGGGCAGGTGCTCGAGTACTGCGGTGGGCTGCCGCTGGCGCTGCGCATCGTCGGCAGCAGGCTCGCCGACCGGTCCCTGTGGAAACTCGGGGACGTGGCGACGGCGTTGTCGGTCGAACGGCAACGCCTGGATTGGCTGCAGACCGGGGATCTGGCCGTCCGCAGCAGTTTTTCGCTCAGCTACCGGCAGCTGGATCCCGATCGGCAGAAGCTGTTCCGCCGGCTCGCGCTCCTGCCGTCGGCCGACTTCCCCGAGTGGGTGGCCGCGGCGGCCATGGACGTCGACAGCGTCGAAAGGCCGCTCGAAGACCTGCATCGCCGCAACATGGTTCAGCTGGTCGAACGCGGCGGAGGACGGCCGCGCTACCGGATGCACGACCTGCTGCGCTCCTTCGCGCTCGAAGCCGTCGCCGAGGAATCGGCCGCCGAGCGGGCCGCGGCGACAGGCCGCGCCCTCGGCGGCTGGCTCTGGCTGGCCGAACGCGCGGCGGCCCGGCTGCCGGGCAGCGTGCTGCGCCCGGCGCCGGGGGAGGCGACGCGCCGCCCGATGGACCCGGCGGCCGCTGACGCGCTGGTGCACGACCCGCTCGTGTGGTTCCAGGCCGAGCACCTGGGCCTCGAAGCCGCGATCTCCCGTGCCGCCGACGCCGGACTGGGCGAGATGGCCTGGGAACTGGCCGTGGTCGGCGCCGACTACTTCGACCACCGCGGGCAGTACGCGGAATGGTCGCGCTGCCACAAGCGGGCGCTGGGCGCGGCGATTTCCAGCGGCTGCGTCCGCGGGGAAGCGGCGTTGTTGCGCGGGCTCGGCCAACTGCATCTCTATCGGGACGAATTCCCGCAGGCCACCAAGTTGCTGAGCCGCTCGCTGAAGCTCAGCGAAGCGATCGGCGATCGACGCGGAATGGCCAGCGCGCTCACGGGATTGGGAGTCGTGTCGAGGGCGACAGGGCGGCCTGACGAAGCTCGTGAGCGGGGACAGCGGGCGCTGGTGATGTTCACCGAAGCCGGACACGGTCTGGGTGTGGCGCATATGCACACTTCGCTGGCCGTCGCGTACCTGGAAATGGGACGGCTCGGCGAAGCGGAAGCCGAGCTCGACCGGGCCATGGCCGTGTGCGCGGAACTGGGCGACGACCACCGGACAGCGTTGGTGCTGCGGCGTTTTGGCCAGCTGCACCTCGCGCGCGACGATCCGCGCCGGGCGATGACCTGCCTGCGGCGGGCGCTGGGCCTGCTGGAATCGCTGCGGGACGAGCAGTGCGCCGCCCAGGTGCGCCTCGACATCGGCCGCACGCACACGATCCTGGGCGAACGCCAAGCCGCGGCCAGGGTGCTGACGGGCGCGTCTTCCCAGTTCGTGGGAGTGGGGAACCACAGCAGCGCGGCCGCGTGTGAGCGCCTTCTCGGCAGCCTTGTGACATAGTCGGATATAAATAATTCGGCTATTACGGGGAAACCGCAATTGTGCGGTAGTGACTGGCCGCTGCCCTGTTGGTGGCCGGTCTCGTCCTGCTGATCCGGATGAGCAAGGTGCCGCGCGGACCAGTGCCCAGCGCCTGAATGGCCGAGTATGTCGTTGCTTTTCCACCCATATTCGGCCTAACGAGTGAAGTCGAATCGAAGGCAACCTTCACCGTTGTCAAGTCGTTGTACTCAGAGGTGCTCGTGCGGCACCTATCCCGTGAGGACTGCTTGCGATCCGAAGCTGATGAGGGGGCGCCAGAGCATGGACGACGGGGACTACGACGCGCAGCCAGGCGCGTGCCATGTTGCGTGAATCGGTCCGGACGACCCCGGATCGGGAGATCGGTGAGATCGCCGCGGCAGCGGTCGACGGCGACCAGGACGCCGTCGCGAGGTTGCTGGCCTATCTGCGTCCGCTCGTGGTGCGGTACTGCCGCGGCCGGTTCGGCGGGCAGGAACGCTCGTTCGGCTCGGCGGACGACGTCGCCCAGGAGGTGTGCGTCGCGATCCTGAAATCGCTGCCGTCCTATCGCGATCAGGGCCGGCCGTTCCTCGCGTTCGTGTACGGCATCGCCCAGCACAAGGTGGCCGACGCGCACCGGGCGACGGCCAGGAACCGTGCCGAACCGGTGGGGGACCTGCCCGAATCGGCGGCTCCGGGGGAAGCCGGCCCCGAGGCGAGCATGCTGCGGGTCGAGCTGAACGAACAGATGTCCCGGCTGCTGGAGAAACTGCCGGAGAAGCAACGGGAAATCGTGCTGCTGCGCGTGGTGGTGGGGTTGTCGTCCGAGGAAACCGCGGAGGCCGTCGGGTCGACGCCGGGTGCCGTCCGCGTTTCGCAACACCGCGCGCTCGCCCGGTTACGCCAGGAACTCGGCGGCTGAGCCGCAAAAGCGGCCAAGTCGTTGCACGTAGCGGCCTTTTCGGCGTACTTACCCCTTGAGGGCTGGTTACGGCGGTGAGGGGCGGTGGTGCCGGGTGGGCGGTGACAACGGTTTCACCGAGTTCTTCGCGGCCGACTTTCCTTTGCTGGTGGGTTTTCTGTGCAAACACGGCTTCGAGACCGAGGTCGCCAGGGACGCGGCGTCGGAGGCCATGCTGTGCGCCTTCCAGGCCTGGGACTCGATCGGCTCGCCCGGCGCGTGGGTGCGGCAGGCGGGGATCCGGCTCGCGGCCCGGCAGGTCGCCAGGGCCCGTGACGGCGTCAACCGGGCGATCCGCAGCGACTGGGCGTGCCCGGACGAGTACGCCGAGGACAAGCTGATGGTCCTGCTCGAGAACTCGTCGCTGGTCGTGACCGTGCTCGCGCGGCTGCCCGAGCGGCAGCGCGTGGTGATGGCGTGGTCCCTCGACGGGTACACCCACGCGGAGATCGCGGAGCGGCTCGGTGTCCGGCAGGGCACGGTCCGCTCGACCGTCCGGCACGCGCGCAAACGGCTCAGGCGGATCTACGTGGAGCTCGGAGGTGTCGATCGTGGATGACTTCGACCGCTGGTTGCGTGATGCCGACACTGCCTTCGCCGACGCTCTGCGCTCGGGCCTGGACGTCAAGGGCACCCTGGCCCGCATCAAATCGCGCGCCGAAACCGGGCACTGCGTCGCCGTCCGCGTCCGAGGTTCGTGGGATCCGCAGGAATCGGTCGCCGAAGCCGTCGACGGCGATCCCGAGGCCGTCGAGCGGCTGCTGCGGTTCATCTGCCCGCTGGTGCTGCGATACTGCCGCGCCCGGATCGGCAGCCGGGAACGCTCCTTCGCGTCAGCGGACGACGTCGCACAGGAAGTGTGCCTCGCCGTGCTGATGGCCCTGCCGTCCTACCGCGACGAAGGGCGGCCGTTCCTGGCGTTCGTCTACGGCATCGCGCAGCACAAGGTCGCCGATGTGCGCCGTGCTGCGGCGGTGAACCGTATCGAGCCGGTGGCCGAGATCCCAGATGAGGTGGAGAGTGACGTCGGGCCCGAGCAGCTGGCACTGCGGCATGAGCTGAACGAGCGGATGTCCCGGTTGCTGTCGATGTTGCCGGCCAAGCAACGGGAAATCGTGGTGCTGCGGGTCGTGGTGGGACTGTCGGCGGAGGAGACCGCGGAGGCTGTGGGGTCGACGCCGGGGGCGGTCCGGGTCGCTCAGCATCGGGCGCTGGCGCGGCTTCGGCAGGTGTTCGATGCTGAGGAAGCCCTTTAGTGGCACGGTAAATGGGTGGGCACGGCTGGGTGTGGCCGGGTTTGCCGTGGTGTGAAGGGATCCTTCCTTGCGGTTTTTGGCAGGAAGGGTTCCTTCATGGCAGTCCTGAGGTATGTCGCCATCACTGGTTTTTTGGCGGCTTTGCGCGCTGACGGTTTCGCGTCGCCAGGGCGTGACCAGGTGTGGAAGTCGCGTGTTGTAGGCGCCCTGCCGCCGCGAAACCGTGGGCCTTCGGCCAAAGAGGGCGCGCGTGGTGGTTTTTTCGCCTGCCGCCCAACGGGCTTACTGCGGTAGCTCGAGACTTTGCGGCCGCATGAGTGCAGTAAAAGTGGACCGGGTTTGTGGTTGGCCACGCAAGTCTTGACTCGAGATGGCCTGGCTGGGTTAGCCGTGGCACGTGGGTGGGCACGGCTGGTTGTGGGCTTGGTGCGCCCGGCTTGTCGCGGATGCGCGCCATGTGGTGTCGACGGTTTGCTGGAGATGAAGAGCTTGCTCCCCGCCTGCTTGTAGCTGTCCGGCCAGGCGGGGGGCGGGCTGGCCGTCCCATCCGCCGGTTCGTGCTGAATCACCCTCCCGTGTAGGTATCGGACATCTGGCGCGGGGGAGGTGCGGATGCGCGGCGAATAATGGATCATTGCAGGATGGCTGGTAGACGCAAGGGCGTTATGGACCGGTCGCCGGGTGACGTGACCTCGCGTCGTTCCGAGCACGACGCACGCGTCGCCGGGTTACGGAGGCAACTGGCCGACGTGCCGGCGGACGCGGCGGTGCGGCTCGCGAAGCGCACCTCGAACCTTTTCCGGTCGAGGTCCGCCACGAAGACACCCGGCCTGGACGTCTCCGGGTTCATCCATGTCCTGGAGGTCGATCCCGAGGCGCGGATCGCCGAGGTCGAGGGCATGGTCACCTACGAGAAGCTGGTGGACGCCACGCTGGCGTACGGCATGATGCCGCTGGTCGTGCCGCAGCTGAAGACCATCACGCTGGGCGGTGCCGTCACCGGCCTTGGCATCGAGTCGTCGTCGTTCCGCAACGGGCTGCCGCACGAGTCGGTGCTGGAGATGGAACTGCTCACCGGCGACGGCCGCGTGCTCGTCGTGCGGCCGGACAACGAGCACAGCGAGCTGTTCTACGGCTTCCCGAATTCGTACGGCACGCTCGGTTACGCGCTCCGCCTGAGGATCCAGCTGGAGCCGGTGAAGGAGTACGTCCGGCTCACCCACGTCCGGCACCACGATCCCCGCGAGTACTTCGAGGACATGGGCCGCCTGTGCGAGACCCGCTCCCACGAGGGCGCGGCGGTGGACTTCGTCGACGGCACCGTGTTCGGGCCGGACGAGATGTACCTCACCATCGGGACGTTCGTCGACGAAGCACCCGCGGTGAGCGACTACACCTGGCTCGACATCTACTACCGGTCGATCCAGCGACTGAAGGTCGACCATCTGACCGTCCGGGATTACCTGTGGCGCTGGGACACCGACTGGTTCTGGTGTTCGCGCGCCTTCGGGGTGCAGAACAAGTTCGCCCGGTTCTTCCTCGGGCGGCGGCTCCTGCGGTCCGAGGTGTACTGGAAGCTCGTCGCGCTCGACCGCAAGCACAAGGTGGCCGCGAGGATCGAGCGGATGCGCGGAAACCCGCCCGAGGAGACGATCGTCCAGGACATCGAGGTGCCGCTGGACCGTGCCGTCGAATTCCTCGACTTCTTCCAGCGTGAGATCCCGATCAGCCCGGTGTGGGTTTGCCCGGTCCAGCAGCGTCCGCAGGGCGTCAACTGGCCACTGTACGAATTGGACCCGGAAGCGCTGTATGTCAACTTCGGGTTCTGGTCGGCGGTTCCGCTCGAGCCCGGTGAGCGCGACGGGACGCACAACCGGATGATCGAGACGAAGGTTTCGGAACTCGGTGGCCGGAAGTCGTTGTACTCGGAGAGTTTCTACCAGGAGGACGACTTCTGGCAGAGGTATAACGGGAAGGCGTACCACGCCTTGAAAGACCGATACGACGAGAAGCACAGGCTGCTCGACCTCTACGACAAGTGCGTCCGGGGCCGTTGAGCAAGGAGAAGAACACATGAGCAGGTCACGGACTCCCGTCGCGCAGATCCTCGAACGTCTGGTGGGACCGCGCAGCGAGTTGTCGATCACGGCGTACGACGGCAGCTCCAGCGGACCGGCCGGGGCCAAGGTCGGCATCGAGGTGCGATCGCCACTGGCGTTGAGCTACCTGCTGTCGTCGCCGGGGGATCTCGGCGTCGCTCGTGCTTACGTGGCAGGGCATTTGGACGTTTCGGGCGATCTCTACACGGCTCTTCACGCGCTGGCCGCGCAGGCCGATCAGGTGACCGCGGCGGACAAGGTGTGGCTGCTGCGCGAACTCGGCCCGCAGCATCTGCGCCGGGTGGAGCCACCCGTCGAGGAGCTGCCCAGCCGGTTCCGGCGCGGCCTGCACGGCTTGCGGCACTCCAAATCCCGGGACAGCAGCGCGATTTCCCGGCACTACGACGTTTCCAACCGGTTCTACGAACTGGTCCTCGGCCCGTCGATGGCGTACACCTGCGCGGTTTTCCCCACCGCGGACGCGACGCTGGAAGAGGCGCAGAAGAACAAGTTCGACCTGGTGTGCCGCAAACTCGACCTGAAGCCCGGCATGCGGCTGCTCGACGTCGGCTGCGGCTGGGGCGGCATGGTGGAGCACGCCGCCGAGCACTACGGCGTCCAGGCGCTCGGTGTCACCCTTTCGCGGGAACAGGCACAGTGGGCGCAAAAGGACATCGTCGCGAAAGGGCTGGCCGACAAGGCCGAGGTCCGGCACCTGGACTACCGCGACATCAAGGAAACCGGTTTCGACGCGGTGTCGTCGATCGGACTCACCGAGCACATCGGCGCGCGCAACCTACCGTCGTACTTCTCTTTCCTGGCTTCGAAAGTCAAGGTCCACGGCCGGTTGCTGAACCACTGCGTCACGAACCCGAACACCCGCGTGCCGCACCGCTCGCGCGGCTTCATCGACAGGTACGTGTTCCCCGACGGCGAGCTCGAAGCCTCCGGCGAGATCGTGTCCGCCATGCAGGACAACGGTTTCGAGGTCCGGCACCTGGAGAACCTGCGCGAGCACTACGCCGAAACCCTCGCGGGCTGGTGCGCGAACCTCGACGCCAACTGGGACGAGGCCATCGCCGAAGCCGGTGCGGGCCGCGGCCGGGTGTGGGCGCTGTACATGGCCGCGTGCCGCCTCGCGTTCGAACGGCGCGAGATCGAGCTGACCCAGGTTCTCGGCGTCAAGGTCGGTGCCGAAGGCGACGCCGGCATGCCCCTGCGCCCGGACTGGGGCGTCTAGGAGACCGCGGGACCATGTGCCCAGGCGCGGCTGGTGGGTGGCTCGTGAGTGGCTACGAGTGTTCTAGCACTCGTAGCCACTCACGAGGGGGTGTCGTGGGCGGGGCTTAGGCGGACTTGGTTGCGTCCGGCGTTCTTCGCGCCGTAGAGCTGGGTGTCGGCGGCGAGGAGCAGTTGCTCGTAGGTCTGCCCGGACTGGGGGAACACCGCCGCGCCGATGGTCGCCGTCATGCCGGTGACGGTTTCCGGGCCGCCGTTCAGCGTCTGCGAAAGGATGATCGGACGGCCCAGCGCCGCGCGGATGCGTTCGGCGACGGCGAGTAGTTCGATCGGGTCGATGTCGGGCAGGACGATGGCGAGTTCGTCGCCGCCGAAGCGGGCCACCAGGTCGTCGCGCCGGACTTCGGCGAGCACGGCGCGCGCGATGGCTGTCAGCGCTTCGTCTCCGGCGGGGTGGCCGTAGACGTTGTTGATATCGGAGAAATGGTCGAGGTCCAGCATCAGCACCCCGACCGAGGTCCCGGCCGACTTCGCACGCAGCAGCTCGGCCTTGACCACCTCGGCCCAGTACGTGGGCGCGGCGAGGCCGGTCTTCGCGTCCGTGCGCGCCGCCCGCTGGAACTGCGGGAGCAGCAGGTCTCGGTGGACGCACAGCACGGTGACGGCCAGCACCGGCAGCACCCACGGATGGTCGGCGATCAGCGCGGCCGCGGCGATGCCGAGCCCCAGTGCCGCGGCGACGACGAGCTGGTCCGACAGGTCGCCCAGCGCCTTCCTCAGCGTGGAACCGGGAATGGACAACAGGATCACGCCGACGACGAGCGCGTAGTTGACCAGCCACCAGGTGGCCGCGGCGGTGAGCACGACGAGCAGTGACCACAGGCTGGTCGGGATCTTCGGCACCGTGGTCAGCCCGCCGACCTGCAGCATCGCGGATGCCGCCACCGAAGCGACGACGAAGGTCGACGCGGAGAAGATCTTCCGGTGGGCCTTGGCCTGCCCGTAGACCCGCAGCCAGGAGTAGACGTACGACGCCACGATCAGCGCGACGACGAGCGGCAGCGGGATCAGCAGGACGGCCGCGCAGACCCACAGCGATTTGAGGTTCGTGTACGGCGCTCCGGCGACGGCTTTCTCCCGGCGACGCTCGATCGTGCGTACGGCTTCGAGGTGCAGGACGGCGGCCGCGGTCAGGATCGCGAACCAGCCCCACTGCTGATGGGTCGGAGCGGGTGTTTTCACTGTGCAGATGCACGTGAAGATCAGGGCCAAAACGTCGATGACCAGCACATACCAGGTTGCTGATCTGGGCAGAGTCCACATCGGCCATTGCCGGGGTGAGCTCCGCCGCGCTCGGTCGTTCACACTGAACGCACCCTTCGATGGCAGCAGATGTGAGCACCTCACCGTAAGAGGCGGCTCACCTGGTGTCGATCACCGGGGCCCTGTTCAACCCGAGTGGACCAATGGAAAGGACTGTGATCACCATGAGTGACAACCGGCGAGGCAACGAGTGGACCATGCGCGGCAACGAGTGGACGCTGCGGGGCAACGAATGGACCATGCACGGCAATGAATGGACGATGCGCGGGAATGAGTGGACCTTGCGCGGGAACGAGTGGACCTCAGCGGCCCACTAGGCGGGATCGGCAGTGCCCGATCCGACGGCCGTCGGTTCGCGGCGGGCCCGCCTCCAAGCGAGTCCCGCCGCGGCCGCAGCCACCACACCCAACCCGCCGGTGACGGCGATGACCGTCGACGGCACCGCGTACTCCGCGCCCACCCCGACCAGCACGATGCCCAGTCCCTGACTGGTTTTCAGCGCGGCCGCGGCCAGTCCGAACGCCTGACCGCGCCGATGGTCGGGCACCGCGCGCACGAACTCCGCCGACGCGGGCAGGTGATACGCGCTCGCCGCCCCCGAGAGGAACCACAGCAGCACCGTCACCGAAAGTCCCGGGTTCAGCGCACACAACGTCAGCGGGACACACGAGCCGATCGCCAGCGGCCCCAGCAGGCGTAACCGCGTCGCCGGCGCCCACCGGCTGACGATCCACATGCCCACCACGGCCCCTGCCGGGCTCGCGGCGAGCAGCAGTCCGAGCGCTTGCGGTCCGCCGCCGATTTCGGCCGCGTAGGGCGCCGCGAGGCCTTCGACGGTCACGTAGAATCCGGCCACACAGGCGACGGCCACGAGTGCGCGCAGCTTCGGTGTCGTCGCGACGAGTACGGCACCCGCGCGCAGGCTCGGCCACCAGCGTTCGGACTCCGAGCCGGGCGTCGACGGTTTCGGTCTCGCCCGGATCCCGAGGCGCACCAGCGACGCCGACGCGAGGAACGTCGCCGCGTCCGCCAGAAGTCCTTGGGACACCCCGATTCCCGCGACGAGGATGCCCCCGGTGGCGAACCCGATGACCTGGGACAGCTGGACGGTGATGTCCATGACGCTCTTGCCGAGCACGTACCTGTCGCCGACGAGCGCCACCGCCAGCGTCGCGGCCCGAGCCGCGTTGCCCGGCGCGCCGATCGACTGCACCAGCACCAGCAATACGCCGACGAGTACCAGCGGCATGCCGGGGATGGCCATCAGCGCCACCGTCACCGCGCGGGCGACGTCGGCCACCACCATCACCTGACGTCGTGGCCAGCGGTCGGCGAGCCCGGACAGCAGTGGTCCGGCGACGACGTCGGGAAGGTAGGTCAGCGCGTAGGTGAGTGCGGACCAGCCAGGGGATTTCGTGCGGTCGAAGACGAGGACCGACAGGGCGACGCGAGCGAGCTGGTCGCCCGCCACCGACACGAGCTGCCCGGCGAACACCGCCTGGAACTCGCGCAGCGCGAAGACCTGGCGGAACGTCGCCGCCGGCTCTTCCGTGCCCGCCACTCGCGCCCCCAGGCAACTACGAAGTGCAGTGCTTCCGGCACCGACCGTACAACATCTTCAGTAGCCGCAGCAGCGGATTGACAATTGGGAAGTACGTATTAAAGTACGACTTCACTATGAAGAACGTACATAAACCCACCCTGGAACATGACCCGGACGGTCAGCTCTTCGACGTCCGGGTCAGGACGGCGATGGCCGAGTTCACCGCCGGCGAAGACACGCTCGCCCTCGAAGCCGCGGCCGCCACCCGTACGGCCAGTCAAGCGATGGAACGCTTGCGGGGACACGGAACCGGGAGCCGCGGCCTGAGTTCCGGCGCCCTCGACGTCCTCATCCGGCTCAGTGCGGCCGGGACGGGGGTCAGCATCGGCGACCTCGCGCGGTCGGCCGGGGTGAGTTCCCGCAACGTCACGGGCTTGGTCGACACCTTGGAGCGCGAAGGACTGGCGGAACGGGTCGCGGACAAACAGGACCGCCGATCCGTCCTCGCCGGGATCACCGCGGCCGGGCAGGAATGGCTCGAATCCTTCCGCGGGCCCACGAAAGCCGCGATGGCCGCGGTCTTCCACGGCTTCACCCCGGCCGAGATGACCCAGTTGCGGCACCTTTGCCTGCGCCTGGTGGAAAATCACCAACGAGTCGAGGAACACCTGAACCGCCCGTGACGCGACGATGACCGCCGGTGGGTGATGCGCGCCTGATACGGCAGAGCGTGGCCGAACTTTGCTGATCGGCTGAAACACCGGCGAGGCCGCGCAGACGAGCGGCGTCGCCGATGCCCGCCGCGGGCAGGTGAGTGCAAGGATGGTCCGCATGGACGTCCGTGCCAGAAATCATGTGGTGGTCACCGGCCGGGAAGACGGTCCGGTCGTCGTGCTCGCGCACGGATTCGGCTGCGATCAGCACATGTGGCGGCTGGTCGTGCCCGCGCTGGAGGAACACTTTCGGGTGGTCGTTTTCGACTATGTCGGCGCGGGCCGCTCGGACCTCGCCTCGTGGCGGGAAGACCGCTATTCCGACCTGGCCGGCTATGCCGACGACGTCCTGGACGTCCTCCACGAGCTGGGCCTCGAGCAGGTCGTGTTCGTCGGGCATTCGGTGAGTTCGATGGTCGGCGTGCTGGCCGCGATCCGCGAGCCGGACCTGTTCGCGAAGCTGGTCCTGATCACGCCGTCACCCCGGTACATCGACGACGGCGAATACCGCGGCGGGTTCAGCCGCGAGGACATCGACGAGCTGCTGGAATCGCTGGAGAGCAACTATCTCGGCTGGTCGGCGGCGATGGCGCCGGTGATCATGGGCAACCCGGACCGCCCCGAGCTGGGCGAGGAGCTGACCAACAGCTTCTGCGCCACCGATCCGCTGGTCGCGCGGACGTTCGCGCGGGCGACCTTCCTCTCCGACAACCGGGCCGACCTGGCGAAGGTCGGCGTCCCGACGCTGGTGTTGCAGTGCTCCGACGACGCGATCGCCCCGCCCGAGGTGGGCGCCTTCGTGCACGCCGGGATCGACGGCAGCCGGCTGGTCACCCTGGACGCGACGGGACACTGCCCGCAGCTGAGCGCACCCCGGCCCACGGCCGAGGCGATCGTCGCCTTCGCCGCCGGGCCTCCATGATGTGCAGCACCGGGCGTGACCCGGGCCGGGACCAGGATGGGGATGCCGGGAACGCCTCCGACGCGACGTTCTCGGCCCTGCTCGAAGACAGCGCCGAAGACCTCTACGAGAACGCGCCCTGTGGCTATCTCTCGACGATGCTCGACGGGCAGATAGCCAGGATCAACGGCACGCTGCTGGGCTGGCTCGGCTATTCGCGCGAAGAACTGGTGGGGCGCAGGCGGTTCACGGATCTGCTGACCGTCGGCGGCAAGCTGTACCACGAGACGCATTTCGCGCCACTGCTGCAGATGCAGGGCGAGATCGGCGGGGTGGCCCTCGAACTCAAGGGCGCGGACGGCGCCCGGCTGCCCGTGCTCGTTTCGTCGGTGGTGAAGACCGGGTCCGACGGGCGGCCGCTCCTGATCAGGACCACCGTTTTCGACGCCCGTGACAGGCGTGCCTACGAACGCGAGCTGCTGCGTGCCCGCCAGGAAGCCGACGTCGACAGGGCCCGCCTGCAGCGGCTCGCGACTACGTTGCAAGGCACGCTGCTGCCGCCCGCACTGCCGTCCGTGCCGGGCCTGGAGATCGCCGCGCACTACCGCATCGCCTCCCACGACCAGGTCGGCGGCGACTTCTACGACGTCTTCCCACTGGCCGACGGCCGGTGGGGGTTCTTCCTCGGCGACGTCTGCGGCAAGGGAGCCACGGCGGCGGCGCTGACCTCGCTCGCCCGCTACACCATGCGTTCCGCCGCGATCTACGATCCCGATCCGGTCGCGGTGCTGGGCAATCTCAACACCGTGATGAACCAGGAGTACCACAGCGACGACCCGAGGTTCTGCACGGTGATCTTCGGCGTGCTCGTGGTCGAGGGCGCCAGCTGCCTGATCACCTTCGCCAGCGGCGGACACCCGCCGGCACTGGTGCTGCGCGCCGACGGCACCGCGGAATACCGGTTCACCCCTGGCGGCCAGCTCATCGGCATCCTGCCCGACGCGCGGTTCGTGGCCGGTTCCGTCCGGCTCGGGCCCGGTGACGCGATGATGCTCTACAGCGACGGCCTCACCGAAGCGCGGCCCGGCGCCGGAAGGGAACGGTACGGCGAAGAGGCGTTGGAGGACTTCGCCCTCGAGCTCGCGCCGACGTCCGCGCGAAAGTCCGTCGAGGCGGTGAGCGCGCTGCTTGACACCTTCGGCGACGGGCTCGACGACGACACGGCGGTGCTCGCTTTCAGTGTCCCTGCGCTGGAGCGGCTGTAGTGGCAGAGCTGACCGCCACCGTGCACACGAGCGCCGGCGGCCATTTGCTCGTGCTGGCCGGGGACCTCGATTTCCGCCACACGGCCTACCTCCGCGAGGTGCTGGGGGAGCTCGAACTGGGGCCGGGCCAGCAACTCATCGTCGACATGTCCGCCTTGACGTTCTGTGACTCCAGCGGGATCACCGTGCTCGTCGTGGCGCGGAACCGGGCGCTGGCCGCGCACGCCGGTGTCGCCTTGGCGGCGTTGCCTGATCGGGTGGCTCGGATCTTCGAGGTCGCGGGACTTGACCAGGTCTTTTCGCTCTACTCCTCCCCGGAAGCCGCCTCGGAGGCGTGGACGCGCTCGGCCGGGTGAAAGACAGCGGATCGTGTCCTAGCTGACATTCCCCCGAACGGCCGAAGTACTTAGGTTAGGCGACGCTAACCCTTACCGATCATGTGGCAGGGCTTGGGGGCGGCGTGGCGGGTAAGGATTACCCCAAAGCGGCGTTGGGGGCGTTGAGTGCCCCCAACGCCGCGTTGGGGTAATCCCGGAGGGCTTGGTGGGGTACGGCTCAAAGTTGGTGGTTGGGCTCTGGCTTGTGCGGCTCAGAGCTGCGTGGTGCGGTCAGAGGTATGGCTAGAAGCCTGTGTTTATTGGCAGGCGCGCGATCAGGTTTGCGTGACCAGGGCGTGGCATGGGGAGGTATGCGCGAGATGGGTGCCGGGGGCGCCCTGCTCCCGCAAACCTGGCCTTCGGCGAGCGCGCGCGGTGAAGACTTCCGGCCGTGGACGGCCGTAAGTCGTGGTGACTGGGTTTACGGACTAAGGACCCGCGTGGCTGGCGCGGGATTATTCGGCGAGATCGGCCGGGTCACGCAGGCCCGCCCCGGTGAGTTCGGTGAAATGGGCCGGCCGGTGGCTCCACAGAGCACACCACCGAACGCCAGATGTCCTTGCCGTACGCGCCTTTAGCGCGAAGTGGCACGAGCAGGCGTTCGACAAGGATACGTGTCATCTCGGGCTCGGTCGGGGGTCGAGCCCGAGATGCCAGAGATGCCGCTGGGCGGCAGTGCCCGAGTTCGGCTGGGTCAGCACCGCGCGCAGGACGTCCCCGGATCGGACCCCAAGATCGTCGCGTACACCGCCCCGCCGGAACGCCGCCCGCGGAGCAACTCGACTTCCTTCGCGTCAGCGCCGTGCGAACCCATGTGGCCGTTGTTGACCTCGCGTGACCGGTGTGTTCATGGCACGTCCCTCGCGGCGCCACCTGCGTTTGATCTCATTTTCGTGACATTTACTCACATTTGTCCCTGTGACTGCCCTCACGTTGGTAGTTAGTCATTTACTCACTGATCCACATCGGTGAATCCCCGACCCACTCCAGGAGAGCACTATGCGAGAAGTGACATCCCGAGAACACGCGCCCCCGGCCAAGGGCCGACGTCGGATCGGGAGGCTGTCGTTCGTGTTCGGCTCCGTGATCGCGATGCTCCTCGGTATCTCAGGCGTCGCTTTCGCGGACCCGCCCCAAGCCCTCGACTGGTCCGCTCCCTGGCCGGACCGCACCTACGAGCCGGCCTTCGACTACGACGGCGACGGCTGCTACCCCACTCCCGCGATCGGCCGTGACGGGACGATCGCGCCCGGCCTGAACACCACCGGCGCGGTCAACGGCAGCTGCCATGACTCGTGGGATCTCGACAACACCAACGCGTACTCCCGCGTGAAGTGCAACAACGGCTGGTGCGCCTACATCTACGGCCTCTACTTCGAGAAGGACCAGGCGGTGGCGGGCTCCGGACTCGGCGGGCACCGGCACGACTGGGAACACATCGTGGTCTGGGTCGAAGGCAACACCCCGCAGTACGTCTCGGCGTCCGCGCACGGAAATTACAACACCTACCCCCGATCCCAGGTCCCCTGGGACGAAACCGGCGTCCACCCCAAAGTCATCTACCACAAGGACGGTGTCTCCACGCACTGCTTCCGCATCGCGGGCTTCGATGAGCAGCCGGAGAACCACAAGGGCGCGTGGCAGTACCCGCCGCTGGTCGGCTGGGACAACTACCCGGCGGGCCTTCGCGACAAGCTGACCCAGGCCGACTTCGGCTCCGCCCAGTTCGGGCTCCGGGACGGCTCCTTCAACGGCGAGCTCGCGAAAGCCAAGCCCGCCAACATCCCGTTCGACCCCAACGCCTGATCCCTTCGGCCCGACCCCAACGCCTGCCCCACAAGGTCAGGCGTTGGGGTCAACCCCACTTCGCCATCTCCTCGACCGATGGCGGTAGTTGCGGACGCGGGGTATCACGCTATGTCGACATCTCGTGGGTCGGCTGACTATCCTTGTTCGCTCGGCTTGCCTGGGGAGGCTTCGATGCGAACTGTTTTGCTCGTCTTCGCCGTCGCTGTCGCGGGGTTGGTCGCACCGGTGGCACAGGCGGAAACCCGGCCCACACCGGTGATCTACGACAGTGATCTGGACGTCGACGACGCGTCGACCCTCGCTTACCTCTGTGTCCAGCACAAGCAGCGCCGGATCGACCTGCGCGCGATCACCGTCAACAACAACGGGTTCGGCACCCCGGGCCGGGCCCGTCAGCACGCCATCAGCGTGCTCGAGCAGTGCGGACTGCCGGGAATCCCGGTAGCCGACGGCTCGAACACGGGCGTGCACCCGGCGCCCGCCGCCACGGTACGAGACATGGAGACGGTCCTCACCGGAGCGCTCGGCGACGCCGGGCGCACCCCTCCGCCGTCGAAACTCACTGCCGCACAACTGATCGCGTCGACATTGCGCTCGACGCCGGGCGAGGTCACGGTGCTGGTGACCGGACCGCTGAGCAGCCTCGTCCGCGCCGTGCCCCCAGGAAGCCCACTGACCCGCAGGATCAACGCCGTGCACGTCATGGGTGGCGCGGTGCATGTCCCCGGCAACCTGTTCGGCGAGGCCCTGCCCGGGTTCGACAACACCCAGGAGCTCAACATCTGGATGGATCCGCCGTCGGCACGGGACGCGTTCCGTGCGCTGCCGGTGATCCTCACCCCGCTGGACGCCACCAACGACGTGCCGATCACCCAGTCCTTTGTGGACAGTATCGGCGCCGGGGGCACCACCCCGAGCGCACGGATCGTGCACGCGATCATGACGCAGCCGATCATGCGCGACGGGATCGCGTTGAAGTACTTCTACTGGTGGGACGCGCTGGCGGCCGTGATGGCGTTCGACAACGACGGTGTGGTCACCGATATCCGCGGGACCCGGATCGTCGTCGTGAAGCACGGGCCACAGTCCGGCCGCACCGCGCCACGCGCCGACGGAGACCGGCTGACCGTGGCGTACAACGCGAATCCCGCGCGGTTCGAACAGGTCTTCCTCGACGGACTCAACGGGGCCTGAGCACCCGGCTACCCCGCCATCTGCTCGCGTATCCAGTCGGCCACGACATCCACCCGCGCGATGATCTCGCGGCCGGCTTGCGGGCACGACGGCCCGCCGTTCACGATCGCGACCAGGACTCCCGTCCGGTCGTCGTCGGAAACGAAATACGGCGCGCCCGAATCCTCGGGGCACGGGGTGAACCCGCTTCGCAACGAGCGCATCGCGATCGAACGCGGCGGCGCCGGCCGGACGGGACGCCTCGCGGCCGGTGGTACTTGTTCACACCGTCGGCCGCGATGTCGAGCCAGGCTGTCCAACCGAAACCGGCATGACCGCCGGGCTGCAAGCTTGTCCCGTCCAGAAAAGGCGGACCGGCGTCTGTTACGTCGCACCGGAAGGCGGCCCGGAGGCTGGACCGCGTGTGCTCAGACCCAATACGAGACGCGGGAACGGTAGTTACGCATAACCACCAACGCGACAAACCAGCCGACTACGGCGATTCCCCCGGCGACGACCCAGTGGTGCCAGCTGTCCTGGGCACCGATCAGCGGCGCGCGCACGATCTGGATGAAGTGATAAAGCGGATTGAGCTCGGCGATGTATCCACGCCAGCCCGCCGCGTTCTCGAACTTCTTGGTGAGGATGTCGGTGGACCAGACGATCGGCGTCATGTAGAACGCCAGGTTGATCAGGCTCGCGATCACCTGCGGGATGTCCCGGAACCGGGTCGAGATGATGCCGAACAGCAGTGTCACCCAACCGGCGTTGATCGCCAGCAGCAGGAAACCGGGGATCGCCAGCAACACGCTCCAGCTGAGCCCCGGCTGCGGAGTGCCGCCTTCGGTGATGACGTAGCCGGCTTTGGTGATACCGCCCCAGAAGACCACGACGATGATGAAGTAGATGATCATGTTGTGCGCGAACATCAGGGTCTGCCGCCACACGGTCCGGAACACGTAGACCGAGATCGGCGCCGGTAGATGTTTGATCAGGCCTTCGTTCGCGATGAAGGTCTCCGCACCTTCCGTGACACAGCCGTTGATGAAGTTCCAGACGATGAAGCCGACGGTGATGTAGGGCAGATATGTCTGGATCGGCGAGTCAAGCAGCTGAGAGTAGAGCAGGCCCAGGCCGAGCGCGGTGATGCCCATGCTCAGGGTCAGCCAGAACGGGCCGATCGCCGAGCGTCGATAGCGCTGCTTGATGTCCTGCCAGCCGAGGTGGAGCCACAGCTCGCGGTTGCTGAAGCCGTCACGGAGGTCGGCGAACGCACGCGCGAACGTCTTACTGTCCGAAATGGCCGGTGCGGCTGCGGCTTCGCTCTCAATGGCATGCACGAGAACCGACACTACCCATGATGATCAACCACGGGACGAGAGGCTAGGTCGCCTAGACAATCCTTGACCTCCACGAGCTACGCAGCGCGGCCGTCAGACAGCGCGCGATGTCGTCCACTAGCGACGCTTACGCCGTGCTTTCCACCGATGCCTCAACGTCACCTCGCGCAGCCCGTCTGACCGTGCCGGCACGGCGTACGGGCGCTTGCCGTCGTCGCGGGGAAAGAGCACCACCATCGCCCGATCCTCGCCGCCGACCCAGGCCTGCTGGGGTTTGTCCTGCGCCAGTCGCATCGCTCCGTGGCTCGACGCGACCGACCGCATCGTGATCTCACCGCCACCTCCGGCGGTGTAGCGCACATAGATGGTCGGCAGGGCGCCACCGAACTTCACCGCCTTCACCGACGCTGGATGCCAGCCGGTGCGCCGCACCGCGCGGTATCGCCGGAACCAGCCTGTGGCGGCCACGGCGGCGAAGGGAAACCCGAGGAGCGCCGCGCCCAGTGGCACGAAGAACATCCCCATGAACCGCGAGTCGTTCGGGTCGTCCGCCGTGCGGACGCGCGTGGGCTCGGCCGGATCGTAGGTGACCTCCACCTTCGCACCCTGGGCGAACGATCGTTTGGAGAGCAGTTCGATCTGGGCGGTCACCATGATGCTCCCGACCGGGTAGTACACCTCGATCGATCCGCCGTTGCTCAGAGATGAGCCGTACACGGTGCCCGTCGCCTTGGTGCCGGTGTCCAGCAACCGCTGCGAGGATTGCGAAAGCTGGCCCAGTCCGATGAACCCGCCTGCCATCACCGCCATCCACAGCGCCGCGATTCCCGCCGCGCGCCACGCCACTGTGCGCAGTTGCGGGATTTCGACGGACAAGTCGACACCGTCGTGGCTGGTAACACCGGGACCCGGTGGCACCCAGCTGTCCGGAGGATGGACGATCTTGCCGTCACCCAAGTCATAGAGTCGCTGGCGGAGCCGTTTGTTCCACCGCGCGGTCTTGACGGCGGTGACCGGCACCGGCAAGGCCAGCAGTCCGAACGTGATAGAGATGAGCGTGACGAAATCGTCGTCATGGAGTGACTCGACGCCTTGGGTCACCGCGACGACCACCCAGGCGACGGCGATCGCCAGCGCGCCGGCACAGGCCAGGCAAACGACGCGGTACCGCGTCCGCTTTCGCCGATACCTTCGCACGTCGTCGTCTTCGCCCAGCTCGAGCCCCAGTTTCATGGAGGGAGCTTACGGCCGGGAATGCCGCTGTTTGGCGACTCCCCCACTCCCTGCCGCGGTTCGCTGGCCCGCTACCAGTCCATGGCTCGCGATTGGCCGAGCCGGCAACCAATAAGCAACCAATGGTTGCGCGACGATGAGCGGTCGGCTAGCGTGATGTGCAACCAAACATTGCACATGGAGGAAGCGTGACCGGCACGGAGTACGGCAGTATCGAACGAGAGATCCACGTCGACGCCTCGCCCGAGGTGGTCTTCGAAGTCGTCAGCAGCCCTGAGCACATCTCGGAATGGTGGACCGACGCCGCCGAGGTCGAAGCGACTCCCGGCGCGGTCGGCGAGCTTGTCTGGGGCGACCGGGCGCAGGTCGTCCCGATCACCGTGGTGAACGCTGAGCCGCCTCGCCTGTTCTCGTTCCGCTGGTGCTATCCCGAGGGCAAGATCGACGACTCCGCCAACTCGCTACTGATCACCTTCGAACTCACCCCGTCGGGCACGGGCACCAGGATCCGGCTCACCGAGACCGGGTTCCGGGAGATGGGCTGGGAGGCCGCGAAGCTCGAGGAGCAGTACCGCGAACACAGCGTCGGCTGGGACACCTACGTTCCCCGGCTCGGGGTGTACCTCGCGCGGCTGGTGTCGACCCCGTGACCGCGGCCGTCGACGACGACTTGTGGTCCGCTGTCGGGGATCCGACCCGCCGCCGGATGCTCGACCTGCTCCTGGCGGAGGGCGATGGCACGGCCACCAGCCTCAGTGAACAGCTTCCCGTGACACGTCAGGCCATCGCGAAACATCTCGGCGTGCTCGACCGCGTCGGCCTGGTGCACGCCACACCCGCCGGGCGAGAGCGGAGGTACCGGGTGGACGAGGCACAACTCGCTCGCGCGGTCGCGCAGTTGTCCTCGGTGGGAGCGGCGTGGGACTCCCGGCTCCGCCGTATCAAGCGGATCGCCGAGGCCATTCAGCGCGGAAAAGACCAGCGCGGCATTCAGCAGTGAATTCATCGAGATCATCCGAGCACCAACACTGGAAAGAAGAATCGAAATGGTGGACATCCTGCACAGGGTCGGAATCACGTCGCCGGTGGCCGAGGTATACGCGGCCTTGACCACCGCCGAGGGGCTTGCCGGCTGGTGGACGACCGACACCCGAGGCGACGGCGACGACGTCGGCGGCGTGCTCCGATTCCGGTTCGGGGCCGGCGGATTCGACATGAAGGTCCTCGAACTCGTCCCTGGCGAGCGTGTGCTGTGGGAGGTGGTCGACGGACCCGAAGAATGGATCGGCACACGGGTGGACTGGAGCCTCGAACAGGTCGACGACTACACCGTCATTCTCTTCAAGCACCAAGGCTGGAAGGAGCCGGTGGAATTCATGCACCACTGCAGCACCAAATGGGCGGTCTTTTTGCTGAGCCTCAAGTCGCTGATCGAAACCGGGAAAGGCGCCCCGGATCCCCACGACGTCAAGATCGACAACTGGAACTGAGGTTCCGCCCGATCAGCGCAGCAGGGAACCGATCGCTTCGAGTTCGGCGAGTTGCAGGAAACCCGTCGAGGTCCCCGGCGTCGTACTGGTCATGTCGAGCCGCAAACCGGTGGTACTCACCGGTTCGAAGGTCAGGCTGGACGCGGAGTTCGACGTCGTGGCCCACTCGGTGCGCAGTCCGCGCACCGGGACCCAGCTACCACCGTCCCAATAGGACACCCGCACCGAAGAAGGCAGCGCACGTTTCGCGTCGATGGTGAAGTACGCCTTCAGCTGCCCGGCCGTCTGCTGCGCCGCCCACCCGACGGAAGTCCATTCCCCGCCGTGGGAAAGGTTGACCGCGGGCAACAGGGCTGTCGCCGACTTGTTGTGGTAGTTCGACCAGCCACCGCTCGTGGTGACACCGTCGAGCAGCGCTCCCGGCAAAGTGTCCGGGGCACCGGAGTAGCTCGCGTCGGCCGACGGCCGGGTGGGACCGCTCGCGGCGGCGAGGTTTTGACCAGGCTCGAAATCGGCGGTGACCCGCACCTTCGCCGTGGCTCGGATCGCCGTGCCCGTGACGTTTCCGCGAACGGTCACGGTGCCCGGTTTTCCGTAGGCGGCGGCCGGCACCCGGTCCCAGCGGACCGGAAGGTGGCGATCCACGCCGTCGGGTAGACCGCCCGCACCGTCGGCGGGAGCGTTGCGGCGGTACCGACCGGAACAACGGTCGCCCACGGATCCACGGACTTGACCACGCGATAGCGAGACGACCCGGCGTCAGTACCCAACGCTCCTGGAGCGTTATTGCCGGTCGACCACACGGTTGTGATGCCGGGGTCGAGTCCCGCGCTGCGCGCTCGGATCCGGATCGGACCGCTGCCCGTCGACTCGACGATCGCGAGCGCCTTGCCGTTGAAGGCGCGCCGCGACGGCGATTTGTAGTTCGTGCTGTCCTCTTGACGGCCGTTGTCGGCTCCGGCCAGTTCGCCGCCGGCGACCTCGAAATCGATCAGGTTGTCCGCGCCGGGAACGACCACCCCGTGTTCGTCGACCACGTCGGCGGTGACGTAGGACAGCGCACGCCCACCGGCGGCGATCACCGGCTTGTCGGGAGTCAGCCGGATTGTGGCGGGCTTGCCCGCGGTGTCGACCCGGTCCCGGGCCACTTCCCTGCCGTCCTTCCTCGCGACCGCGACCAGGCTGCCCTCCGCGAACGGCACGGTCCAAGCGAGATGCAGCTTTCCGGCGGTGCCGTTCGGACTCGTGTAGCTGCCGGGGAAAGCGCCGGTGGTGACGTTCTTGTCGTCGCCCGACGGCTCGGTCGTCTCGAGGTACGGGCGGCCGTCCGTGGTGGTCTTGTGATCGAACTTGCGTACCCCGAGGGACTTCCCGTTGAGCAAGAGCTCCACGGTGTCCACATTGGAGTACGCCCACACGGCGACCGGTTCACCCGGTTTGTGCTCGGTCCAGTTCATCGGCAGCAGATGCACCATCGGGTCGGTGGTCCACTGGCTTTGGAACAGGTAGTAGAGGTCCTTGGGGAATCCCGCGGTGTCCATGGCACCGAAGAACGAGGCCTTCACGGGGAAGACGTCGTACGGCGTGGGCTCGCCGAGGTAGTCCATGCCCGCCCAGAGGAACTGGCCGGCGAACCACTTGCGGTCACGGTCCTTCTTCAAGCCGTACTCACCGCTCATGGTCCAGGAAGCCATGTTGTTGTCGTAGGAGGACGTCCCCCGCTTGCCGGGTGTGTAGTTCTCCCCGGTGTTGAGCTGGCCGGGATCCTGGTAGACCCCGCGGGTCGAGGTCGCCGAGGAAGACTCGGACTCGAACAGGAACTTGTCCGGGTATTTCGCGTGCAACGCGTCGACGGAACCGGCGGTGTTGTAGTTGAGCCCCAGCCCGTCCAGTTCGCGCAGCACCACGTCCTGCCCCGAGCCGTCCGCGGGCACACTGCGGTACTTGTCCGAACCGATCACCACCGGGCGGGTCGGGTCGACCGCCTTGACGTCGGCGATGAGCCGCTTGGCTATGGGAAGCCCGACCGTCACCGACGTGGAGTCGGGGATTTCGTTGCCGATGGACCAGAGGATCACCGCCGGCGAGTTCTTCGCCGCCTGGACCATTTCCGTGATGTCGGCGTCGCTGTTGGCGTCGAAGAACCGGCCGTAGTCGTAGGGGACCTTCGGTGTCCGCCAGGTGTCGAAGGCTTCGACCATCATCACGATGCCCAGTTCTTCGCAGACCTCGACCAGTTCGGGCGCCGGCGGGTTGTGCGAAGTCCGCAGCGCGTTGACGCCCATGCTCTTCATCAGCTTCATCTGCCGGTACAGCGCGTCCTTGTTGACCGCCGAACCCAGGGCTCCCTGATCATGGTGGCGGTCGACGCCCTGCAACTTGGTGTACTGCCCGTTGAGCGAGAATCCCTCCTGCGGATCGAGTTCCGTCCAGCGCAGGCCGACACGCGTACTGGTCGAATCGACGGTCCGGCCGACGACGACGTCGGTCCGCAGGGTGTACAGGTACGGGTTCTCGATCGACCACAGCGTCGGACGCGGTATCCGGATGCCGGTCACCGCGGTTTTCGCCTGGGTGCCCAGATCGATGTCCGCGGTGTCACTGCCCACCGTTCGGCCGTTCGCGTCGCTGATCGTCGAAACAACCTTCGCGTGCGAGCCGGCGCCGCTCTCGTCGACAGCCGAGGTCGTGACGTGCACATCGCCGTGACCGGCGGCGTAGCTCCGGGCGAGATCCGGTGTGGTGGCGAAAACACCGTGCCTGCTCAGGTGCACCGGGTCGGTGACCACCAGATGCACGTTGCGGTAGATCCCGCTGCCGGAGTACCAGCGGCTGCTGGGCAGCTGGTTCCGCACCTTGACCGCGAGTACGTTGCCTGTCTTCCCGTCGGCGGTGACCAGTGAGGTCAGGTCGACCGGGAACCCGGTGTAGCCATAGGGATGGGACGTGAGGAGTTTTCCGTTGAGGTAGACCGAGGAATCCATGTAGACGCCGTCGAATTCGACCGAGATCCGCTTTCCCGCGAGCGACTCGGGAAGGGTGAAGTCCTTGCGGTACCAGCCAAGGCCGCCCTGCAGGAAGCCGGTCCCGCTGCTGGTCCCCGCGGCGTCGGCCGGATCGAGTTCGATGCTCCAGTCATGCGGCAGGTCATCAGATCGCCAGGACGAGTCGTCGTAACCGGGGGCGGCCGCGTTCGCGAAGGCGCCGGTGGGGTCGGTGATCCCGGTTCTGTTGGCCAGCGCGAACTTCCACCCGGTTCCGAAGTCCGTCGATCGTTCGACGCGTGGGGAGTTGCCGGCTGCGGCATGCCCCGGGGAGATCGCCGCTGCGAGCGACAACGCCAGCACCGCCGCGGCGAGAAGGGGTGACCAGCGGAACCGACGACGACGCAAGGCGGACATGGAACGCCCCTCTGATCGTGGTGCTCTCCAACACTGGAGCGCGATGATTGACGGTGACACTTGTTGGTGTTTGGTGTCAACAGGCGAGGTAGTTTGAGTGATCTTGTTTGGTTGGTCGGCGAAACTTTCGTTGGTGTGTTGTCGAATATCGGCGTCCGGCGGAGTCATTACCTCGAAGGCGCCGCACCGGTGCCGCTCGGAGAGAGGACAAGGTCATGGAGTACGCATTGCTGATCTACGGCGATGAGAAGGTCTGGGCGTCGCGCGACGAGGAACAGGGCCGCGACAACAACGTGAGGCACGAACGGTTCGCCGGCATGCTGGCACGGCGGGACGCGATGCGCGGCGGTAAGCAGCTGGCGCTCGCGAGCTCGGCGACGACGCTGCGGCACAGCGACGGGGACGTGAGCATCACCGACGGCCCGTTCGCGGAGACCGCCGAGGTGTTCGGTGGGTTCTACCTGATCGAGGCGGCCGATCTCGACGCGGCGATCGCGCTGGCGAAGGAGCTGCCGGAAGGCGTGGTCGAGATCCGGCCGATCGTACCGATGGCAGAGAGCGGCAGTTGACCGCGAAGGACGCGGTGGAGCAGGCGTACCGGGACCACTGGTCACGCCTGCTCGCCCTGCTCGTGACCCGGCTTCGCCGCTTCGACGTGGCCGAAGACGGTTTGCAGGACGCCTTTCTGGCCGCCGCGAGGACCTGGCCGCACCAAGGCGTCCCGGCCAATCCGGCCGCCTGGTTGCTGACCGCCGCCCACCGGCGCGCCCTCGACAGGATCCGCCGCGAGGACAACGACCGGCGGCGGCTGCCGCTGCTGGTGACCGACCTGATCGCGGAGGACGTCGTGCCACCTGATCCCGACCCGGACGCCATCGTGGACGAGCGGCTGCGGCTGCTGTTCGCCTGCTGCCACCCCGCCCTGTCCCCCGACGCGCGGGCCGCGCTCATGCTGAGGTTCGGCGCCGGTCTGAAGACGGCCGAGATCGCCCGCCTGTTCCTGGTGCCCGAGTCGACGATGGCCGCCAGGCTGACGAGGGCCAAGGCCAAGATGGCGCTGGCCGGGATCCCGCTGCGCCGGCCGGCCGCCGAAGACCTGCCGCCGAGGCTGAGCGTCATGGTGAAGGTCGTCTACCTGCTGTTCGCCGAGGGCTACCGGGCGACCTCCGGCCCCGAGCTGCAACGACCGGAGCTGGCGGCCGAGGCGATCCGGCTCGGTTACCTGCTGGGTGAGTTGCTGCGGGGAGACGACGAGATCCTGGCCCTGCTCGCGTTGATGATCCTGCAGCACGCCCGTCGCGACGCCCGCATCGACGGCGAGGGCAGGCTGGTGCTGCTTGCCGACCAGGACCGGACGAAGTGGCACCACGACGAGATCGACCGCGGCCTGGAACTGGTGCGCGGTCTGGGTCCGGCATCCGGTGACTACCACCTCCAGGCACTGATCGCGGCCGAGCACAGCACATCCGGCGTCACCGACTGGCCGCGGATCGCCGGGTTGTACGCCGAGCTCGAGCGACGGACCGGGTCGCCGGTCGTCCGGCTGAACCGGGCGGTCGCGATCGCCGAGGCCGGAGCACCGCAGGAAGCATTGATCGTCCTCGACAACCTGGACGAAGCGCTGCCCACGAACCACTTGGTGCCCACGGTGCGCGCGGAACTGTTGTCCCGCCTGGGTCGCCGCGCGGAAGCGGTGGCCGCGTTCGACGCCGCACTGCTGCTCGTCCGTACCGATGCCGAGCGCGCTCATCTCGAGCGGCGTCGTGCCGATCAGGCATAACCCTTACACAGCGCCATAAACGGCCTGCGCTGAGCCTGATCAGCGCGCGGCCGGGTCTTGCCCGGCGCGCTGGCGCGGCTCCGCGCGATCCTCTGTCGCGGCGGCGGGTCGCCGGCGCGGTGCGGCCGCGCGAGGTCGTACAGGTACGCGTGCTCCGACGGCGTCAGCCGAAGCGCCCGGCTGACCGCGTCGAGTACCGCATCGGAGACCTGACGGCCCCCGGCCCTGTTCCAGCCGGATGTAGTAGTCGGTGCTGACCCCGGCCAGCTGAGCGACCTCTTCGCGACGCTACGCCGACATGACCTTCACCTCCGCGGGCCGCGAATAGTCCCCGGTCGACGAACGAAGTCGAGAGGATTGTGCAACCCCACGCGTGGATTGGTCTATCACCGCGACTCAGCTCGCGTTTCGATGGAGACAACCGATTCCGACCCGCATGGGAGCACAGTCATGCCGCTCGATCACTACGTCACCCTCGGCCGATCCGGCTTGCGGGTCAGCCCGTTCGCCCTCGGGGCGATGACCTTCGGGGAGGATCCCGGAGGCGCCGGATGCAGCGTCGAGGAATCGGAGAAAATCCTCGCGACCTACCTCGACAATGGCGGGAACTTCGTCGACAGCGCCAACTTCTACACCAACGGCCACTCGGAGAAGATCCTCGGCGACTGGTTCGCCGCGAACCCCGGGCGGCGCGAGCGGGTGGTGCTGGCGTCGAAGTTCTTCGGCAATCTCTTCCCCGGTGACCCCAACGGTGGTGGCGCGGGGCGCTCGTCGATCATCGCCCAGCTCGACGAGACCCTGCGCCGCCTGCGGACCGACTACCTGGACCTGTATTGGCTGCACAACTGGGATCGAAACACCCCGATCGAGGAAACGCTGCGCACCCTCGACGACCTGGTCCGGGCCGGGAAGATCCGCTACCTCGGGTTCTCCAACACCCCGGCGTGGGTCACCGCCCAGGCCCAGACCACGGCGTTGTTCAAGGGCTGGACCCCGCTCATCGCGCTGCAAGTCGAGTATTCGCTGCTGGCCCGGACAGTCGAGGGTGAACTCGGCCCGCTCGCGCTCGACCAGGGCATGGCGCTGGTTCCCTGGAGTCCGTTGAAGAACGGTTTCCTGTCCGGGAAATACCGGCGCGACACCGTGGTCACCGACTCCGCCCGCTCCGCTTTCGTCGGCGGTCCCAGTGAGGACGAGTTCGTGGTCATCGACGCCGTCGACGCCGTCGCCGACGAGCTCGGAACCACGTCAGCGGCGGTGGCACTGGCCTGGCTGCGCGCTCGCGAAGGCACTGTCGTGCCGATCGTCGGCGCCCGGCGCGTGGAACATCTCGAGAGCAACCTAGCCGGACTGGAGGTGCGGCTCACCCCCGAACACATCAAGACTCTGGACGAGGTTTCGGTCCCCACGTTGAACTACCCGGCCGCGATGCACGGCGCGCTGCGAGCCATGCTGCAGTTCGCCGGGACCACTGTCGACGGCGAAACGTCCGCGATCTACCCGCCGCTGGTGCAGAGCGACGTCCGCTACTGAGTGCGGGCTGCCAATGCGGTGGTCTAGAGGGTGATCCAGTAGCGCCACGCGGTGCCGAGTCCGGTCTCCTGAACCTCTTCGAGGACACCGCCGTGGCGCTCGATCGTCTTCGCCGAAGCGAAGTTTCCGGCCTCGCAGACCACCAGCACCCGCTCCAGTCCGAGTAGCCGCGCCTCGTCGAGCATCCGGCCCAGCGCCCACGTGGCCACTCCGCGACGGCGCGCGGAAGGCCGGACGCCGTAGCCGATGTGACCGGCCCAGCGCACGAAGTCGTTGAACCCGTGCCGCAACGCGATTCCGCCGAGCACGCGGTCGGTCTCGACGATCCAGCGGTACGTGCACCGCGCCTCATCGGTCGTCACCTGGTCCGACTCGTCAGCCAGCCGTGCCACCCAGGCCGTGAACCCGGCCGGCGAGTCGACCTCGTCGGCCGGTAGCAGCCCGAAACCGTCCTCGTGGACACCGAGGCCCCAGTCGTCACGCGCTTCGAGCCAAGCCGTGTGCAGACGGGCGGTCGGCGCGATCAATTGGGGCATACGGCGAAGATACCCATCCGCGCCATGGCAGTCAGAAACGCCGTCAGCGGACCTCGGCGCCGTACACGTGGCCGACCGTCATCGTCATGAGTACCCGGCGGTCGGCCACCATCGCCGACCGGTACTCGTCCCAGTCGGGGTGTTCCCCGGCCGCGACGCGGTAGTAGTCCACCAGTGCGTCGACCTCGGGACCGCGGGGGTCGGTACCCGGCCCGACGAGCGTCACCGTGCCCTCCGCGGTAGCCCACGCCAAGCCGTCGGGACTGGTGACCTCCAAGGCCGCTCGCGGGTCCCGACGCAGGTTCGCCGTCTTCGCCAGTCCTTCCCTCATCGACACGTAGAGGACACCGGCATCCTGGTCGTAGAAGGGCATGACGGGGGAAAGCTGGGGGCGGCCGTCCGGCTTGATCGTCGCGAGGACGCCCAGCCGGCTTTCCGCGAGCAGCGAACTTGGGGTGAACGGGATGGCGGTCATGGAAGAATCATCAACCCTCACACCGGTATGAAGGTCAAGAGGAGTGGATGTGCTGATCGGAGAACTGAGCCGTCGGACCGGAGTCCGCGCGCATCAGTTGCGCTACTACGAGACCCAAGGCTTGCTCAAGCCCGGCCGCGCCACCAGCGGCTACCGCGAGTACACCACCGACGCCGTCCTGACCGTGGCGCAGATCAGGAAGCTGCTCGAGGCCGGACTGTCCACTGAACAGATCAGGTTCCTGCAGCCCTGCGTCACCGGTGCGGCGGCCGATCTCGAGCCCTGCCCCGAATCCCTGAGCACCCTGCGAACACGCCTGGAGGAGATGGACGAACGGATCGACACGCTCGTCCGCTCCCGCCGGGCGCTTCACGACTACATCGACGTCACCGAACGGCGTGCGTCAGCTGTCGCCGCCAGAGGCGGGCTGTGCCCGGCCGAGGTGGTCTTGGAGCCTGGCGTGGCGGAACTGGTAGACGGCCCCGGCCTGGCGTAGCACACCACGCCGGTAGACGGTGGGGACGAAGCTGGTTCAACGGCGTCTATTTTCCCTGACCGGGAAACCGCAAAAATATAAGCGAGGCCGGTCGGATCCCGGCCGACGCGAAAGGGGGCCAAATGGGCGCGAGTGATCCGCACATTCACGTCGGGGAGAATCTGAACGCCGACGCCATGTCCCGCAACATGATCGCGTCGACGTTCGGTCTCGTCAGCGATCTTCCCGGCGTGGTCACCACCGGCTGCGGGCTGCGGGTGCCGCGGGCGATGACGTCTCCGCTCCCGGAGCGCGTCACCTGCCTGGCCTGTCGCGAACACGCTCGCCGGCTGCATCTGGGCTACGCCGAACAGGCCGAACGCCTCGGCGATATGCCGGGAATCGACATCGGCCGGGAACAAGCGCGCCTGGCGGCAGAGGCGCATCGTGGCCTCGCCGAGAAGTTCTCCTGAACCGCTCAGCTCACGAGTCGTACCATCCGCCGTCGATCTCCATCGTCGCGCCGGCGAGGTAGCCCGCCGATGCGGCCGATATCGTTGGGGGACATGGCTTCGACGGCAAATGGACCCGCAAGTCCACTTCTGCAGGCCCGGCCGGTCAGTGATTGATCCGGCAAGGGATGCCGTGGTCTACTGCAGGTGTGCTCAACCTCACCGCGGGACCGGCCGTACGCGCGCGGCTGGCCGAGGCCGGGCGTCCCGTGATCGGCGTCGATGTGCACGACGCCGAGATCGAGGCAGGCCCCGCGCTCGACGCAAGTTCTGACGACGACCTGAAACTCACCGCTGCTCGTCACGCCCGGCGCCACTCCGTACAAGCAGCGGCGGGTAATCCGCGACCAACGTCTGCAGCTGCTTCTCAGCGAGCGCGACACGCTTCTTCCTCAGCAGCAGCAACGTTCCGACGAGCAGCACGGCGGCGAACAGGTAGCCCAGCACCAGCGCGGCGACGCCGCCGGCGGGCGGGAGCAGGAGGGCGAACACCGAGCTGACCCCGGCGAGAATCCAGCGTGCCCGGTCCGTCGTAAGGCTCACGGCGAGCAGCGCGATCGTCCACAGTAGATACCAGGGCTGCACGACCGGGCCGAAGACGAGCATCGCCGCGAAGGCCAGCCCGGCGCCGAGCAGCGGATGCAGCTTCTCGCGGTAGGTCAGCCACAGCAGCCGCGCTCCGGCCAGCAGCCCGAGGATCGCGCCGATCGCCGAGAACACCTTGATCGCGCTGTCGGTCAGGTCGAGCCCGCCGAGCTTGCCGAGGCCGCCGACCAGGAACCCGAGTTCGTTGGTCGGCGCCAGCCAGCTGTGCACCTGCCCCGAAACACCGGCGAGCGCGCGGATCCAGCCGAACCCGAGCCCGCTGCCCGCCGAGATCGCGACGGTGGTCGCGGCGAACACGGCGGGCAGTCCGAGAACCACCGCGATCCGGCCGGCCGGGCGTGCGCGTCGGAACAGGTCCACTCCGACGAAACACAATGCCGCGACGGCCACGATCTTGACGTTCGCCGCGACGCCCACGACGACGACGCCTGCCGCGATCAGGGCCGGTCGTGCCGCACCGGCCCGGGAAGCGCCCATGAGGACCAGTTCCACCCCGGCGACCATGAGCCCCACCATGAGCCCGTCGTTGTGCACACCGCCGACGACGTGCCACAGCACCAGCGGGTTGAGCAGCGCCAGCCACAGCGCGACGGACGGCGAAACCCCCACCCGCCGGGCGAGCCGGGGCAGCGCCCACGCCAGCAGCACGACCCCGGCGACCTCCACCAGCCGGTGCAGCAACACAGTGGCGAGCAGATTCTCGCCGGCGAGGTGGGCGATCGTGCGGGACAGGGTGACGAACGCGGGCCCGTAAGGCGCGGGCGTGTCCTGCCAGTAGTGACTGACCTGCTGCGTCACCGGGGAATCGGCGCCCAGCGCCGCGGCCGGGCCGAGCAGGTAGGCGTCGAATCCCTTGGCCGCGATGACCCCCTGCGCCAGGTAGCTGTGGACGTCACCGCTGAACAGTGGGCGCGCGGCCAGCAGCGGAAGGCACCACGAGGCCGCGATCCCGTACAGCCGCCGCACCGGCAACTCGGCGGCGTGCCGCCCGATGCCCAGCCAGGTCAGTACCAGCGTGCCCATCCCGGCCACACCCAGCGTCACCACGGCGACGGCGGGCAGCGGGATCCCGGACGTCACGAGGACCAGGACGGCGACCCCGGCGAACCCCGCCCAATGCAGCGCGCGGACGTTCGTAGCGGTCTTGTCCGGCACAAGTGAGACGTTCTCCATCGGCGGTTCCTTTTGCATGCGACACACTGGTTGGACGGGCCAACGTTAGGAAGGGGCGTAGTGCGCGCACATCAGCCCCCAGGCGGAAGCGAGATCATCACCGCGGATGACAACGCAAGTCCCGTGGTCTGACGCCCGGAAAGGAGTGCTGGTGGGAGCGCTAGGAGCGCGGCCACGCCGCCGCCTCGATCACGCGATCGAGCTCACCGAACACCTGGAGCGCTGCGCCGCCGGGCGCGGACGGCGACTCCGGCGCACGCGATTACGGCGATGCCGCCGAGGACGGTCGGCCAGGTGAGTCGTTCGTGCAGGAACAGCGCTGCCCAGCAGATGCTCAGCACCGGCTGGACAAGCTGGACCTGGCTGACCCGCACCATCGGGCCGATCGCGAGTCCGCGGTACCAGGCGAAGAAGCCGAGGAACATGCTCACCACGCCCAGGTAGGCGAAGGCGGCCCATTCGGTCGTCGTGCCAGTCGGCGGTTGCCAGGCCACCGAAATACCGACGAGGACGATCATCAGCGGCGCGGCGAGCACGAGCGCCCAGGACACGGTCTGCCAGGCGCCGAGCTCGCGGGCGAGGAGCCCGCCTTCCGCGTAGCCGATCGCGGCCGCGATCACGGCACCGAACAGGAGCAGGTCGGACCAAGTCAGTCCGTCGAGTCCGCCGCCCTGCAACGCGGCGAACACCACGGCGGCGATCGAGCCCACGATCGCCATGATCCAGAACGACTTCGGGGGCCTTTCGTGCCCGCGCAGCACCGCCGTCACCGCGGTGGCGGCGGGCAGGAGGGCGATCACGACGGCACCGTGGCTGGCCGGTGCCGTGGTGAGAGCGAAGGAAGTCAGGATGGGGAAACCCACGACAACGCCACCGGCGACGACCGCCAACCGGCCCCACTGGATGCCGCGCGGCGGGCGCTGCTTCGTGAGCGCCAGCGCGACGGCCGCGAGCAGCGCGGCGACGACAGCACGGGCCGAGCCGACGAACAGCGGCGAAATCCCGCCGCCCTCGACGACTACGCGAGTGAACGGCATCGTGAACGAGAACGCCACGACTCCGACCAAGCCCCACCACAGACCGGCATGGGACGGCGATAGCACTGTCGGCTTCGGAAGAGTAGCGCTACTATCCAGCTTCATGACTGACGATAGCAGCTCGCGTATCGTCGCGGGACTTCGCGAATGGATCGCGGGAGCTCCGCCGGGCGCGAGGCTGCCGCCGACACGGACGCTGGTGGCTCGCTACGGCGCGAGCCCGGTCACGGTGCAGAAGGCGTTGCGCACGTTGACTTCGCAGGGAATGGTGGAGAGTCGTCCCGGCGTAGGCACGTTCGTGCGCGCGATCCGCGTCGCCCGCCCGAACGACTACGGCTGGCAGACCTCCGCGCTCGGGTCGCCGACGAACCGCGTCCCGGCGCTGCCTTCCCCGTTGCGCACCACGTCGAACGACGTGATCGCGCTGCACTCGGGCTACCCGGATCGGGAGTTGCTGCCCGAGCGCCTGGTGCGGGCCGCGTTCACCCGCGCCGCCCGCAGCGACGCGGCCGTCAGCAGGTCCCCGGCCGCGGGGCTTCCGGAACTACAGGCTTGGTTCGCGGCCGAGCTCGGCATGGCCGCCCCGGTCGGCGTCGCGCCACCGGCCCCGGGCGACGCGATTATCCTTCCGGGAAGCCAAAGCGGGCTCAGCATCGCCTTCCGCGCACTGGTCGGCGCGGGCCGTCCGCTACTGATGGAGTCACCCACCTATTGGGGCGCGATCCTTGCCGCTACCCAGGCCGGTGTGCAGGTCGTCCCCGTGCCCAGCGGCATCCGAGGACCGGACCCGGACGAGCTGGCCCGAGCCTTCGAGCGCACCGGGGCACGCGCCTTCTACGCCCAGCCGAACTTCGCCAATCCCACCGGCGCACTGTGGTCGTCCGCACTGGCCGATCAGGTGCTGGACACCGTGCGCCGGTACGGGGCGTTCCTGATCGAGGACGACTGGGCGCACGACTTCGGGATCACCGCCGACCCGGTACCCCTCGCCGCGCGCGACGACAGCGGGCACGTCGTGTACCTGCGTTCGCTGACCAAAAGCGTGTCCCCGGCCGTGCGCATCGCCGGGATCGTCGCCCGCGGTCCCGCCCGCGAACGCATCCTCGGCGACGCCCAAGCCGTGTCCATGTATGTCAGCGGCATGCTGCAGGCCGTCGCGCTCGACGTCGTCACGCAACCCGCCTGGCGTACCCATCTGCGGAACGTCCGCCACCAACTGGCGGCCCGCCGGGACCTTCTCGCTGAGGCTCTCCGGGAGCACGTCCCCACCGCGCATCTGGAAGCCGTGCCTCAGGGCGGGCTGAACCTCTGGGTACGACTGCCGGACACCACCGACCTGGCCCGGCTCGTCCGGGACTGCGAAACCCGCGGAGTCATCATCGCCCCGGGCAACGAATGGTTCCCCGCCGAACCCACCGGCCCGTACCTCCGGCTCAACTACTCGGGCCCGAACCCCGGGGCCTTCCCCGACGGGGTACGCGTGATCGGCCAGACGCTCGCACGCAATAACCGATCCTGACACCGGTCGCGGAATTATCGCGAGCGACCGTCAGCGACGTTGAGCATCCCTATCGGCGCGTTCGCGACATCGCCGATCAACGGTGTGCAACCCGACGCGGACAGTCGGGAGCGCGAACCGTCGTGCGGAACCTGCGGTCAAGCTACTCACCGGGCCGAGGTCACCGGTGCCAGCCACAGGCCGGCGATTCCGTCGATCAGCCCGGTCGCGGCGTCCTGCCAGCTGCCGCGCGGGGTGGGGATGCCTTCGTCCAGGGCCCGTTCGCGCTCGGCGGTCATGTGGATCAAGAGGTGGCGGGCCATGTCGCCACGCTCGGCGCGGACGTCGGCCGGTAGATCGGGCAGGCAATGGCTGAGCCCGTCGACGGTCCGGGACAGCGCGGGCGAGGTGAGCGACTCCTCGGTCATGATCTCGCGCAGCGCGGGATCGGTCATGATCTGGGCGCTGAACCGCGCGAACCAGGTCGGGGAGCCGAGTTCCTGGAGATAGGCGGTGGTCGGCCGCACCAGGCAGGCCACCCACTCGCGCAGGTCCCCCGTCTCGGTGATCGCGTCGACCATCTCCGCGCGCAAGCCTTCGATGCGCTCGGTGTGCTTGCGGGTGATCGCGCGGACCAGGTCCACTTTGGTGCCGAAGTGGTAGTTGACCGCGGCGTTGTTGCCCTGCCCCGCCGTCTCGCTGATGTACCGGTTGGACACCGCGTGGACGCCGTGCTCGGCGAACAGCCGCTCGGCCGTGACGAGGATGCTCTCCCGCGTCGCACTCGCACGGTCCGCCCGGACGGTCTTCTCACTCATGACCACACCTCATCATCCCGCCGCCGACACTGCCAGGCGACCTCGGCCTACTGAACGGACCAGCCGCCGTCCGACGGCAATACGGCGCCGTTGATGTTGACCCCGTCGTCGCCGAGCAGGAACGTGATCGACGCGGCGAGCTGCCGCGCGGTGGCGATGGGCGGGATGAGACCGAGGAAGTCCTTGGTGCGGCGCGTACATGAACGCGCAGCTGCGGGTGATCCCCACGACCGCGTGTTTCGAGGCGGTGTAAGCGATCCCGGCAGCGGATCCGCGCAACGCCGCTTCGGACGCGACGTTCACGATGCTGCCGCCGCCCGCCTCCAGCATCGACGGCACAACCGCGCGGATGAGCCGGAACGTCCCGTCGACGTTGACGGCGAAGACGCGTTGCCAGACCTCGTCGGTGACCTCGTGGGCCGCGGAGAAGTCGTCGGCGATGCCCGCCACGTTGGCCAGCCCGTCGACGCGGGGCCCGGCGGCGGTCATGATCCGGTCGATACCGGCGGCGTCGGTGATGTCCGCGACCACGGTGACCAGGTCGGCCGAGCCGGCGTCGGCGGCGAAGATGTCCAGCCGCTCGTGCGAGACGTCGACAGCGACGACCCGGCCACCCTCACGGAGGACACGCGACGCGGTGGCGCGGCCGATTCCGGAGGCCGCGCCGGTCACGATGACCGTCCGGCCGTCGAACCGGCCAGGGACGACCCGCTCCTGCCAGCCGGTGGCCTGGTCCCCGACCGGGCTGTTCGCGGTCAGCGGCCGGAGGTCTTCGCTCATTTGGGTCTCCTGGCGGTCGTATCGGAGGTGGTGCCGGGGTAGCCTACCTGAATTTAAATCACTTGCTTGACTAGTGGGCCGAAAATGGCTTACCTGGTGTCAGTGATCTCCCGTCCAGAAAGGCAAGCATGTCCCCCTCCGGTACCCCGTTGATCCCTGCCCAACTGGATTTCGACCCCGACGCCCTGCGCGCGAAATACCGGGCCGAACGCGACCGGCGCCTCCGCCCGGACGGCAGCGCCCAGTACCAGCGCGCGACGGGCGAGTTCGGTTACTACGCCGCCGACCCGTACGCCGGCTCCACCGCCAACCGCGAGCCCTTGCACGACCAGGTCGAAGCGGTGGTCATCGGCGGCGGCTTCGGCGGCCTGCTCGCCGCGGCGCGATTGCGCCAGGCGGGCGTCGAGAGCATCCGCGTGATCGAGAAAGCCGGCGACTTCGGCGGGACCTGGTACTGGAACCGCTTCCCCGGCATCCATTGCGACATCGAGTCCTATGTGTACCTTCCGCTGCTCGAAGAAGTCGGCTGTGTGCCCGAGTGGAAGTACGCCCCGGGCGCGGAGATCCTCCGGCACGCCCAGGCGATCGGCCGGAAGTTCGACCTCTACCGGGACGCCTGTTTCCAGACCGCCGTCCAGGAACTCCGCTGGGACGACGACGCGGACGAATGGGTCGTCCGCACCGACCGCGGCGACGTGATGCGGGCGCGGTACGTGGTCGTGTCGAGCGGAACCCTCGACCAGCCCAAACTCCCCGGTATCCCGGGCATCGAGACCTTCGCGGGCCATACGTTCCACACCAGCCGGTGGGACTACGACTACACCGGCGGCGACGCGGACGGCGGCCTCGTGGGGCTGGCCGACAAGCGGGTCGCCGTCATCGGCACCGGCGCCACCGCCATCCAGGTCGTGCCGCACGTGGGCCGCGACGCCCAGCACCTGTACGTCTTCCAGCGCACGCCGTCGACGGTCGACGTGCGGGGAAACCACCGCACCGACCCGGACTGGGCCCGATCGCTGACCCCGGGCTGGCACCGCCAGCGCCGGGACAACTTCCTCTCGGTCGTCAGCGGCGGTCAGGTCGAGGAGGACCTGGTGGCCGACCGCTGGACCAGCAGTGCCCGCCTGCTCGCGGAGCTCATCCCGACTAACGCCTACGCCGATCTTCCCCCTGACGAACGGGAACGTGCCGGAGAGATCGCCGACTTCCAGAAGATGAACGAGCTGCGCGCCCGCGTGGCCGCCGAGATCGAGAACCCGGCCACGGCGGAGACACTCAAGCCCTGGTACCGCTACATGTGCAAGCGGCCCACCTTCAGCGACCACTACCTGCAGACGTTCAACCGCCCCAACGTGACCGTGGTCGACACCGCCGATCACGGCGGCGTGGAACGGGTCACCGAAAAGTCCATTGTGGTCGGCGATCAAGAGTACGAGGTCGACTGCATCGTCTTCGCCACCGGGTTCGAGGTCGGCATCTCGGACGTGCTGGCCGGACGGCTCCCGGTGTACGGCCGCGACGGCGTTTCACTGCTGCAGCACTGGAGCAGCGGCCCGCGGACCCTGCATGGCTTCTACAGCAACGGTTTCCCGAACCTGTTCCACCTCGGTCCGCTGCAGAACGCGAGTTCGGTCAACTTCGTGCACGTCCTCGACGAGCAGGCGACGCATATCGGCGAGGTCGTCGCCGAAGCCCGCAAACGTGGCGCCCACCGGATCGAACCGAGCGCCGAAGCCGAAAGTGGCTGGGTGGACGCGATCCGGCGGAACGCCCCGGACCGGTACCAGTTCCAGGTCGAATGCACCCCTGGCTACTACAACAACGAAGGCAAGCCGTTCCAGCGCGGTTTCTCGTTCGCCGACGGTCCCGTCGCGTTCCACGAACTGCTCCGGCAGTGGCGCACCAGCGGCGGCATGGACGACGTCATGGCGGACCCGGAATGACTGGATCGACGTGCCCGACGAGTACGCGATGAGATGTTCGGCGACTCACCGGGCCGAACCGGCTCTGGGGCTCCAACGGTGTCACGTTCGGTCCCGATGGACGGCTGTACGTGGCGCAGTTCCTGGCCGGGCTGATCAGTGCGGTCGACATCGTCTCGGGCGAGGTCGAGACCGTGGTGCCGATGGACGGCCCGGTCCAGTCACCGGACGACCTCGCCTTCGGCCCGGACGGCGAGTACACCCTGGTGTCCGAAGAAGTGTTGGTGCCCAATGGAATCGCTTGTGTGGGCGACCGGCTGTTCGTCAACGAGATGCGGCCGGGCGGCCGTCTGCTCAAGCTGTTCCAGGACGGCCGCGAACCGGTGGTGCTGACCGGCGGGCCGCGGCCGTTCGCCGGTCTGGCGGTGGGCCCGGACGGGTCGCTCCACCTGTCCGCCGACGGCGAGGGGAGTGTGCTGCACCTGTCGCGGCCCGGCCCCATGGGGCGGACACTTTGTGACAGGTCGTGAGTGGCAACAAGTGAGAACACTCGTTGCCATTCACGAGCCACCCACCCAAGCCGGCTGGTCCCGCCGAACTCACGACGCGGCTAGTGGTTGTTCTTGTTGCCGTACAGGTACATCGTCAGTGGACCGAACACCGCCAGGATCCCCGCTGAGATCAGGACCACCCAGGTGATCTGGCCTGCCGTCACGGTTCCGTGCATGAGGCCTCTCGCCGCGGTCGCCGCGACGCTGATCGGGTTGACCTCGGCGATCGCCCGCATCACCCCCGGCATGCTCTCCGTGGGCACGAAGACGTTGCTGGCGAAGACCAGCGGGAACATCACGATCATGCTCAGCGACGAGACCGTCTCGGGCGCCTTCGCGATCACGCCCAGCGCGGCGAAGACCCAGCTGACACTGAACGCGAACAGGATCAGGACCAGCACGGCCAGCACACATCCGAACAGGCTGGACGGCCGGAAGCCGATCAGCATGCCCGCCGCGATGGTCAGGGTCAGCGCGATCACGTAGCGCACCATGTCGGCCATCAAGCTGCCGACGATGGTGGCCGGCTGCCAGAACGACAGCGTGCGGAACCGGTCGAAAATGCCTTTGACGATGTCGGTGTTGAGGGCGGTCCCGGTGTAGACCGACATCATCACCACCGTCTGGACGAGGATTCCCGGCAGGAAGTCCTGCAGGTAGGCGCCCGTGGACCCGCCGATCGCGCCACCGAAGAGGAACGTGAACACGAGCAGGAAGATGAACGGGAACAGGATCATGTCGATCAACTGGCCGGGCCCGTGCTTGAAACCCAGCATGGCCCGCCAGAAATGCGTGAGCGACGCGGACAGCGGCCCCGGCCTGCCCGGTCTTTCGCGGACCGCCAGCACCCTGGGCAGCGATTCCGCGAGTACGTCATCCGCCGATTTCGTCGAGGTTGGTGCCATCACGCTAGTGCCTCCTCTTTGGTGGTGACCTCTTCTTCGGCCCGGCGGCCCGTGAGCGCCAGGAAAACCTCGTCCAGGCTCGGCTGACCGAGCGCGAAATTGGTGATCACGACTCCGGACCTGGACAGTTCGGTAAGCGCCAGCGAAACCCTTTCCGGGTCGGTGATACGGGCCGACAGCGCGACCGGATCCGATTCGAGGTGGATGGGCACGCCCAAGGCCTGATGGAGCACCCGCTCGGCCGCGGGCCTGCTCTCCGGGTCGTCCAGCCGCACGTTCAGCGCGCCCGTGCCGACCGAAGACTTGAGCTCACCGGGGGTCCCCTCGGCGATGACCTTCCCGTGGTCGATCACCGCGATCCGATCGGCGAGCTGATCGGCCTCCTCCAGGTACTGCGTGGTGAGCAGGACCGTGGTCTCGGCGGCGACCAGCGCCCGGACGATTTCCCAGACCTGCTTGCGACTGCGCGGGTCGAGCCCGGCTGTCGGCTCGTCCAGGAACAACAGGTCCGGGGTGACCACGATGCTCGCCGCGATGTCCAACCGGCGCCGCATTCCCCCGGAATACCCCTTCACCAGGCGGTCGCCCGCCTCGGCCAAGCCGAACGCTTCGAGCAGCTGACTGGCCCGCGCTTTGGCGTCGGCCCAGGAATGCCCCAGCAGTCTCGCGACGAGGACGATGTTCTCCAAGCCGGTGATGCCTTCGTCCACCGAGGCGAACTGCCCGGTGAGACTCACCCGGCGGCGTACCGCGTCCGCCTCTCGCACGATGTCGTGCCCGAAGACCTTCGCCGAACCACCGTCCGGACGGAGCAGCGTGGCGAGCATGCGGATGGTCGTGGTCTTGCCCGCGCCGTTGGGGCCGAGGAAGCCGTATACCCCACCGGCCGGCACGACGAGGTCGACGCCGTCGACGGCTTGGGTCTTGCCGAAGGCCTTGACGAGCGCTGACGTTTCTATGGCCGAACTTGACTGTGTTTTCAAAGCTGACTCCCGATTACTCCGGAAAACTGCGGAGCGGCCGCGGCGGAGCAGATATGCCCCTCCGGTCAGCCCACCGTACACCGTTTCCCCATTCAGATGCACATGAAATTTCCAAACAAAAATCCTTGACAGCATGCGATTCATGCTGTCAAGGATTTATCGTGATTTCGGGCTCGAACCGATCATGACCAGGACTCGAGGGCCGCCGTGAGGCAACCGGAAATGACCACGGGAAACGGTCCGATAAAGCCACGAAACAGAAGTCGTTCGTTTCATTATCTAATTACGCAAATTCATTTACCATATTCAAGGTTGCCGAATTGCGCCCACCCTGATCGATTATCGGAGCGCTGACATAAAGTTCTAGCCGATAGAACGGACCAGGGGAAACAATGAACGCGGAGTTCCGCCAAGCGGACGCCCAGATCCGCCCGCCCGGCGGACGACTCCTTCTACGACTCCGCGGCCTGGCTCGTCGAAGCGCGGCGCGCCTGGCTCGCGTACGCCGGGCCCATCCCGAAGTCGTCGGCCACCAGTCGGTCGGCCCAGCGGCGCAGCGCCGTCTCGACAGGAGCGTGCCGGAGTCCGGCGGCGTTGGCGACCCTGTCGGCCGATGCGGTGTCGTAGCGGTCCTCGGTCAGGAACGCCAAGGTCTCGGGGTTGGCGCCGGTCAACGCGGCGGGGAGGCGGCGGAGCAGGGCCACCGATATGTGGAGCCGCGGCGCCCGTACGCCCAGATGACCGGCGAGGAGGCGAATCATCTCGGTCAGGCCCGGGGTGTTGCCGTCGAGTACCCAGTGCCGGCCGCCGGGCGCCGGGTCGTGTTCGGGAATCGCGGCCAGGAAACGGGCGAAGTAGTCCACGGTCACGACGGGCACGAACGTGTGGGCGGTTCCGGGTAGCGCCGGGAGCCGGCCTGCCCACAGGTCGCGGACCAGTTCGGCCAAGCCGATGTACTGACCGGTCTCGCCGGTGGCCGAGTGGCCGATCACGCTGCTGGGATTGACCACGGTCAGCGGTACGCCCAGGTGCGCTGCGACGACTCGCACGGCCGCGTCGCCTTCGGTTTTGGAGCCTTCGTAAGCCCCTTTCCTCCGGTACAGCTTCACGAGTTCGGCTTCCGGGATCGGATACCGCGGTCGCGGGTCCAGCCCGACCCGGTAACCGGACACGTGGACGAGCCTGCGCAGGCGGGGTCTGGTGGCGGCCCAGCGCAGGACGTTGAGCGCGCCCTCGACGTTGACCGCGCCGGCCTCCTCGCGCCGCAGCCCGAACCGGTAGAGGGCGGCGGTATTGAAGACGTCTTGCACGGCGGCGAGTCGCTCGTCGTCCGCCGCGCTCAGTCCCAGAGCCGGACCGGCGGTGAGATCACCGGTGATCACGGTAAGCCGTTCAGCGGGCTCGCCGTGGTCGTGCAACCACGCGCGTAGCCCGCCCTCGCGACGGACGACCGCCGCGACCGTGCGGCCCTGCTCCAGCAGGTGCAGCAGCGTCCACCTGCCGAGGAAACCGGTCGCACCGAATATCACGGCATCCGGTGCGCCGGGCGAAGTCTCTTCCATCCCACCACCCCCTGATCAGTCGACGTCGAGCAGTTTGGCGATACGGCGACTTGTCCGTTCGACGGGAATCCGGCTCCGGCTCGCACGGGCCAGCACCAACGCGCCTTCGACCAGTGCGAGCACCGTCGCCGCGAGATCTTCGGCTTCGGCCGCCGCGTGACCGTCTGCTTGGAGAGCGTCGGCGAGTGCCCGCTGCCAGCCCGCGTAGATGCCGCCGCAGATCGACTGGAGGTCGTCGTTGGTCGCGGCGACCTCCAGTGCCACGGTCGCCACCGGGCAGCCCTTGGCGTAACCCGCCGCCACCATCCTGTCGGCCAGCGCGTCCAGCAGGCCCAGTACGAGCTCACGGGAGGTGGCTGCCTTCGTGGCCAGCTCCCCCACGATGCCGTCGACCTCCCGGCCCGCGGTGGCCAGTGCCTCGCCGACCAACTGGTCCTTGCCGCCGGGGAAATGATGGTAGAGCGAACCGCGTGGAGCGTCGGCCAGCACGAGCACCTCGTTGAGACCGGTGCCGTGATAGCCCTTCGCTTCCACGAGCGTCCGAGCCGCCTCGATCAGCCGCGCCCGTGTCTCGTCACCCTTGACCGCCATGGCTAGAAAATAGACCGGTCTGCATATTCTTGTCCAGTCGACTACCGGTCAGGACGCCGCGAGAACGATCTTGCCCTGGTATGCCCGTTCCAGGATCCCGGCGAGCTCGCTCCTCAGAAGCCGAAGGCACCGCCTTCGACGAGGATCACCAGCCCGATTCCGATCAGCACCACGGGAAGCACGACATGCCCCCAGCGGGACAGGCCGCGGGCGATGATCGGCCGGGTGGCGAAGAACCGCCCCGCGGCACACCAGACGGCCACCAGCACGAGAAACACCACCGCGAACACCACCAGGCCGCCGGTGCCGGCGGTGGCGAAAACCGGGACGTAGACGCCGATGTTGTCGCCGCCGTTGGCGAAAGTCACCGCCGCGACGGCCGGCACCGTCGGCCCGGTGCCGGCCGTGACTGTTTCCTGGTCGACGCCTTGGCGGCTGCGCCACGCCTGCCAGGCCGCGCGCAGTCCGAGCAGCAACGGCAGCAGACCGAGGTACGGGATCACCGCGTCCGGCAGCAGACCGGCACCGAGCGCGCCGACGATCGAGGCGGCGAGGATTCCCGCGAAACCCAGGTACTGCCCCGCCACCACCCGCACGGCGCCGCCGCGCTGTCCGGCCGCCTGCCCGAAGAACAGCGCCAGCAGCACGATGTCGTCGACGTTCGTGACCGCGAACATCCCGGCCGCCTGCCCGATCAGCCCGAGCTCCACCCTGCTGCCTTCCTTGCGCGACCGGTGGTCGAGCGGCAGTACACCATCGAAGGCGCCACGATCGCGGCCATCAGGATGTACTACGACGTCCACAACGGCTCCAGCGACACCGCGAGTGCGGCGGACGGAGTGATACGTTCCACTACCACTCGAGGAGGGCGTAGCGATCATGGGTAATGCACTTCCCCCGGCCTTCGACGAGCTGTGGGTCTCCGACCGGCCACGCCAGAACGCCGCCTACACCGAACTGATGGCGGCGACCGAGGGTCCGGTGCCGTGGACACCGGACGCCTGGGACGAGGTGGTCGCCAACCTCACCCACGCGGACAACCACAACCGGGCGATCGCGGCCCAGATCCTGTGCAACCTGGCCGCACATGACCCGGCGGAACGCATTCTCGGCGACCTCGACGCGCTGATGAAGGTGACCAAGGACGAACGCTTCGTCACGGCGAGGCACAGTCTCAAGTCACTGTGGAAGATCGGCCTCGGCACTCCGGCACAGCGCCAAGCCGTCGTGAAAGCACTCGAACACCGGTACGGGGAAAGCGCTTCGGAGAAGAACGGAACCCTGGTCCGCAGCGACATCGTCGAAAGCCTTCGCCGGCTTCACGACGCCGTCGAGGATCCCGAAATCGAGACGGTCGCCCGCGCCTTGATCGAGGACGAACCCGATCTCAAGTACCGGCGCAAATACGCGAAGCACTGGCAGTAATTCAGGAACACTATGGCGCGTTCTCGTCCGCGGCTTCGGCCCGGTCCTGCTGGTCGAGGGTGGCGGCCCAAGTCGCGAGAAGCTTGAGCCCGTCGTGCGACGCCGATCCGGGCTCGACGCTGTAGGCGGTCAAGGTCAGGCCGGTATCGGCGGAGAGATCCATGGCCTCGAAGTCGAGGCGGAGATCGCCGACGACGGGGTGGTGGAACCGCTTGGCGCCGGTCTGATGCAGCCGGACGTTGTGCGCGGCCCAGCGGGTGCGGAACTCGTCGCTGCGGGTGGAAAGCTCGCCGACGAGGTCCGAGAGGCCTTTGTCGTAGGGGTCGCGTCCGGCTTCGGTGCGCAGGAGCGCGACGGTCGTGTTCGCCGCGTCCGTCCATTCTGGATAGAACTCGACCGCCTGCGGGTCGAGGAAAGCGAATCGCGCGAGGTTGACCGGCCGGGCGGGATCGGTGAAGAGCGGTGCGTAGAGCGCGCGGCCGAGCCGGTTGATCGAGAGGACGTCGAGGCGTCCGTTGCGCACGAACGCCGGTGAGTCCGTCATCCCGTCGACAATGCGCTGTACGCCCGGCCGGATCCGCTGCTGAGCCGGCCGCCTGCGGCGCGTCCGCGGTGTCGAGTTGGTCGCCTTGGCGAGGTCGAACAGGTGCGCGCGCTCGGCCTCGTCGAGCTGCAAGGCTCGGGCGACCCCGTCGAGCACGCTCTCGGAGACGCCGCTGAGGTTGCCCCGCTCGAGGCGGGTGTAGTAGTCGACGCTGACCCCGGCCAACAATGCGACTTCCTCGCGGCGCAGGCCGGCGACCCGGCGGTTCCCGCCGTAGAGGGGAAGCCCGGACTGTTCCGGGGTAATCCTGGCCCTCCTGGTCGCCAGGAACTGGCGAATGTCGTCCCTGTTGTCCACGAGCTCCAGGCTACGACTGCGCGCCGGCGGCTGGGAGGTTCTGCCGTTACCTGGGACAAGCGACACTCCCACGCGCGCGCCGCGCCCGGTTGCATCGGTGGTGACCAGCTCATCGACAACGAAGGACACAAAGACATGACGGACAAGAAGGTCTGGTTCATCACCGGCGCCGGGCGCGGGATGGGCGTCGACATCGCCAAGGCCGCGCTCACCGCGGGGCACGCGGTCGTGGCCGGCGGACGCGATCCCGAACGGGTCCGCGCCGCCGTAGGAGAAGCCGTCGACCTGCTCGTGGTCAAGCTCGACATCACCAGCGCGGACGACGCCGAAACCGCCGTGCGGGCGGCTGTCGACCGGTTCGGCCGGATCGACGTGCTGGTCAACAACGCGGCCACCGCCCAGATGGGCTTCTTCGAGGAGATCAGCCTGGCGGCGTTCGAGCGGCAGCTCACCACGAACCTGCTGGGCCCAGTCACCGTCACGCGCGCCGTGCTGCCGGTGATGCGCGGGCAGCACTCGGGACTGGTCATGACGATCTCGTCGACCGCCGGGCTGACCGGGATGGAGTTCACCTCGGCTTACGCCGCGTCCAAGTTCGGCCTGGAGGGCTGGATGGAGTCGCTGGCCCCGGAGGTCGCGCCGTTCGGGATCCACACGACCATCGTCGAGCCCGGCTTCTTCCGCACCGAACTGCTCGAGGACGCGTCGGTGTCCTACGGCGACCTCTCGGTCGACGACTACGCCGAGCGCACAGCCGAAACCCTGAAGTGGTGGACCGCCCAGAACGGGCAGCAGTCCGGCGACCCGTCGAAGCTCGGGCACGCGCTGGTCACGATCGCCGGCGTCGCGCGGCCGCCGCGTCGCTTCATGGCCGGTGCCGACTCGATCGGGCTCGCCGAGCAGAAGATCGCCGACCTGAGCGAGCAGATCGGCGCGTTCCGCGCACTGTCCACCTCCCTCGACTACGACGATGCGAGGGTGTGACCTGCGGAGGGATACGCCACCGGCGTCGCCGCTGCGACGGCGTTTCAATGCCGGGATCGTTGAAAGGTTCCGCTGGTCAGGGGGGTCGTGAGTGTTTACAAGTGTTTACCTCATGACGTCGGCTGCAGGACGAAGTCGTACCGTGCTTCGAGCCACGGCTCGGCGGATTCCGCGCCGTCGGGAGTCGGGCCCGGCTCCCGGTGCTCGAAGGCGACGAGCAGTTCCTGTTTCGTGCCGAACACGACGTCGCTGTCGAGATATTCGGCGCCCTCCTGGAAAAGATGGGTGATCAGGGGCTCGTAGCCCGCCGCGTTGATCAGGAAGTGCACGTGCGCGGGCCGGAAATGGCTGATGTCGGTACGGCCGATGAGCTCGCCGACCGGGCCGTCCATCGGGATCGAGTAGCCCTTGGGCGCGATGGTCCGCAGGCAGTAGCCGCCGTCGGCGCGCGTGGTGTACTTCGCGCGCAGCCGTGCCTCGTCGATGTCCGGGATCTGCGACTCGTACGCGCCTTCCTCGTCGGCCTGCCAAACGTCGAGAACCGCGCCACCGGCGGAGGAACCATCGAGCCCGCGGACCACACCGGTGATGTAGAGCGGGACACCCGGGAGCCCGTCGGACATGTCGCCGCCGTACGCCAGTTCCGGTGAACCGTCGATGTGGAACGGGCCGAGCACGGTGGCGGGGGTCGCCTTTTCGGCGAAGGCGTGGTTCATCTGCACGACCAGCATGCTCAGGCCCAGCACGTCGGAGGCGAGGATGAACTCCTCGCGCTTCTCGTCGCTGATCTGCCCGGTCGCGGTGAGCCACCCGATCGCCGCCATCCACTCGGCTTCGCTCAGGCGCACCTCACGCGCGAAGGCGTGCAAATGGCGGACGAGGGCACCCATCACTTCGGCGGTCCGCGGGTCGTGGGCGGTCGCCCACCGCGCCGCGGCGAGTTCGGTGATGTTGTCCTCGGTGACGAGCTGCATCGTCGTTCCTCTCAGCGCTTTCAGATCAGGGCAGTTCAGGCCAGTCAGCCCAGTTCAGGACTGTGCGGGCGGTTCGGGATCCGGTGCCACGGAACGGTTGTTGAGGTCCACAGACAGGAAGATGTCGTTGGCGACCGGATGGCGAAGTTCCTCCGCGAGCTGCCCGATCAACCCTGCCGTACGGGCGAGTAACGCGAACCCGCGCAGCAGTTCCAGTGGCAGGCCGAGATCGGCCAAAGCGGCACCGCAGACACCGGCTCCGTTGAGCGGCAACGTTTTCCCGAGCACCTGCGGATGCACGCGGCCGATCGCGGCGAACAGCGACAGGTGCGGACCGTAGAGCTGTTCTTCCGTGGCGATCCGGAACAGCCGCGCGGTGCGCGGATCGCCGTCCTTGTGCACGTGGTGCCCGAGACCGGGGACGAACTTGCGTTCGGCGCGCCGCGTCTCGACGGTTTTCAGGGCAAGGGCGTCCCAACCGGCGTCGTCCGACGGCAACTCGCCGTCGACGGAGGTGAGCACGTCGTGGAGGAAACGGCCGCAATCCTCGGTGACACCAAGGAAACGCGAGCCGCCGCCGAGCAGCCCGGCGGCGAGCGCGCCTTGGACCGAGTCGGGCGCGGAGAGGTACGTCAGGCGCGTGACGATCGCCGTCGGGGTGAATCCGTGGTCGGCCAGCGCGGCCAGCACCGCTTCGAAGACCCGGGTCTCCCCTGGCGTCGGACGTCGTTGTGTGGCAAGCCAGAACGCCAGCTCGCCGAACCCGACCTTGCCCATGACGTCCTCGGCGAGATCCTGGCCGAGCAGCGTGATCTTGTCTCGCGAAGAGGCGCCGAGGGCGGTCTCGTAGACGTGCTCGTCAGCCATGGTCGCCCTTCGGCCGGGTGGTCAGCCAGGCCCGCAGCTCGGCACCGTGCTCGTCGAGTTCGGGCGGTGGCAGCCGATACGCGGCGGGCGTGGCGGAGAACCGGATGGGATGCCGGGTGGTCGGCACCGCGCGGTCACCTTCGCCGACCTCGACGATCGGGTCGAGCCCGAAGCGTTCGGCCATCGCGAAACCGCCGTCGATGGTGTTGATCGGGCCGCACGGCACACCGACCTTCGTGAGCGCCTCGAACCAGTCCGCCGCGCCGCGGGTGGCGAGCCGCCGCTCGAGGATCGGTCGCAGTTCCTCGCGGTTGCGGGTGCGATCGGCGTTGTGCGCGAACCGCGGATCGTCGGGAATGTCCGGCAGGTCAAGGACTTCGCACAGTTTGCGGAACTGCCCGTCGTTCGCCGCGGCGACGATCAGGTCGTTGTCGGCGGTCGGCAGCGGCTCGTACGGGAAGACGCTGGGGTGGGCGTTGCCCATCCGGAACGGCACCACCCCACCGGCGGCGTAGGCCGAGCTGTGGTTGACCAGCCCGGTCAACGCCGACGAGAGCAGGTTGACTTCGACGTGCTGCCCTTCCCCGGTCGCGTCGCGGTGGCGCAGCGCGGCGAGAATGCCGATCACCGCGTGGTTTCCGGCCATCACGTCGAACACCGAGATACCGGCCCGGAACGGCGGCCCGTCCGGCGCGCCGGTCAGGCTCATCAGCCCGGAGATGGCTTGCACCATCAGGTCGTAGCCGGGCACGTGACTGCCTTCGCCCGAGCCGAACCCGCTGATCGACGCGTAGACGGCGCCGGGGTTGACCACGTTGACGCTATCGAAGTCGAGACCGTACTTCGCCAGTCCGCCGGGCTTGAAGTTCTCGATCACCACGTCCGCGCGGTGGGCGAGTTCGCGGGCGATCGCGGCGTCGGCCCCGTCGCGGAGGTCGAGCGCGATCGAGCGTTTCCCGCGGTTGACCCCGAGGTAGTAGGTGGAGACCTCCTCGCGCACCGGGGGCATCCAGGTGCGCGTTTCGTCGCCCTGCGGGCCTTCGACCTTGATGACCTCGGCGCCCATGTCGGCGAGCAGCATCGTGGCGTAAGGGCCGGCGAGCACGCGCGAGAAGTCCGCGACCAGCACCCCGGACAACGGGCCGGGCGCGGTGGCCGCTTCCGGTGCGGCGTCGTTCACGAGGGCCCTCGCTTCCAGATGTCCGTCTAGCGGACTGATGTCCGCAGCCCAGTCTGCGCCGGAATCGTCGCCGCGGTCAAGGGCTGGGAGCTCCGTGACGCCGGGTCAGGAGACGGCGGGCACGGTGACGTGCGGGACGTCCTGCAGCCGGGCGAAGTCGGCGCTGATGTCCCCCGCGGCCTGCAGCAGCAGCGGCAAGTGGTGCTCCAGAAGCCGCTCCACCGCCGTCTCCGCGGCGTGGCAGTTGACGTTGACGCCGGCGATCACCCGGCCGGTCCCGTCGCGCAGCGGTGCCGCCACCGACCGGATCCCCAGGGTGAGCTGTTCGTCGGTCAGTGCCCAGCCGCGCGCTCGGACCTCGCGCAGTTCGGCGTCGCGTTCGGCCCGGCCCGGCTGCCACCGCGCCACCAGCCCGGAGCGGGTCGGCTGAGCGAGCACGGCGTCCAGTTCGTCGGGCGGCAGAGCCGCGAGCTGGACCTTTCCCAGCGAAGTCGGCAAAGCCGGGAACCGGGTGCCGATCTGTACCGCCAGCGACACGATCTTCGGCACCGCCACCCGCGCCACGTACACGATGTCCGACCCGTCGAGCTGCGCGATCGAGCACGATTCGTTCGTGCGCGCGACCAGGCGCTCGAGATGGGGGCGGGCGATTTCCCACAGGCCGGTCGAGCGCACGTAGGCGACGCCGAGGTCCAGGACCCGCGGCGTCAGCGAGTAGCCGCGTTCGGCGGCGCGCACGTACCCGAGTTCCTCGAGGGTGAGCAGGATCCGGCGGGCGGTCGGACGGGCCAGGTTCGCCGCCGAGGCAACCTCGGCGAGCGTCATCGCCGGTTGGTTGGGCCGGAACGCGGTGATCACCTCGAGCCCGCGCGCCAAGGCCTCGATGAAGTCGGGACCGGTTCCCTCGCGTGGCATGACGACCTCTCCTCCGAAACGGACTCAACGCGCAGCGTAGCCGCCCTTGACCGCGATCCGGGCAGTCAGCGCGCCGACGAGGCGAACGCGGTGCCGGGAAGTGATTGACACCGGGAGGGGTGCTGCGTAAGGGTGACTGCACCCACCAGACGTCCGCCTAACGGACAAGTGTACGCAGAACGCGTGGAGGAGAGGCAGCGATGACGCAGCCCACCGATGACACCTCGGGCCGTCCGGTCGTCCTGCGAGGTGGCACCGTGCTCACGCTCGACGCCACCCGGCAGGTCCTCACCGGACACGACGTCCTGATCGTCGGCGACAAGATCGCCGCGATCGGTCCCGCGCTGGAGGTCCCCGAAGGCACCGTCGAGATCGACGCGACCGGCGGGATCGTCATGCCGGGGATGATCGACACGCACCGCCACCTGTGGCAGACGGCCATGCGCGGCTACGGCGCCGACTGGACGCTGACGCAGTACTTCGTCTGGTACTACCTCGAATGGGGCAAGGTCTTCCGCCCGGAGGACATCTACGCGGGCAACCTGCTCGGCGCGCTGGAGGCGCTCGACGCCGGTGTCACGACCACTGTGGACTGGTCGCACGGACTGCAGACCACGCAGCACGCCGACGCCGCCGTCGACGCGTTGCAGGCAGTGCCCGGCCGGTTCGCGCTGGCCTACGGCAACATCCAGGACTCCCCCGCGACCTGGACAGGCACGCCGGAGTTCCGCGACTTCGTCTCCCGGCGCATGACCGGCGGCGACCTGCTCGGCTTCCAGATCGCCTTCGACGTCACTGGCGATCCCGCTTTCCCGGAGAAGCCCGCCTTCGAGGTCGCCCGCGAGCTCGGCGTGCCGGTGACCACGCACGCCGGGGTCTGGGGCGCGACCGGCGACGACGGCATCAAACTGATGCACGACAACGGGTTCATGACCCCCGAGACGATCTACGTGCACAGCGCTTCGCTCTCGGCGGACTCCTACCACCGGATCGCCGCGACCGGCGGCTCGGCTTCCGTGTCCACCGAGAGCGAGCAGAGCGCGGGCCAGGGGTATCCGCCCACCTGGGCGCTGCGCACCTACGGGATCCCCGTCTCGCTGTCCATGGACACGTCGGTCTGGTGGAGCGGCGACCTGTTCTCCGCCATGCGCGCGACGCTGGGCGCCGACCGGTCCCGCGAACACCTGGAGGCGCACGCGAAGGGCGAAACCGTCACCCACGCATCGCTGCGCGCCGAGCAGGTCGTGGAGTGGGCCACCCGCGGCGGCGCCAAGGCCCTGGGTCGCGAGTCGGAACTCGGGAGCATCGAGATCGGTAAGAAGGCCGACGTCGTGCTGCTCAAGAACGACCACTCACCGGTGTCGTTCCCCCTGCTCAATCCGTACGGCCACGTGGTCTTCCAGGCACAGCGCGGCGACGTGCACACCGTGCTGGTGAACGGGCGGATCGTGAAACGGGACGGCCGGCTGGTCGGCGCCGACCTCGCCGCGGTCCGCCGGACGGTCGAGCAGACCGTCGACCATCTCCGCGGGCAGCTCGGGGAAACGGCGTGGCAGCAGGGAATGAACCCGGAAGTGCCCGAGACGAAGGTCCTCGACAACCCGTACACCTACACCGACTACCAGAGCGGCCGCACCCACGGCCATTGACCGCCGCCTGTTTCGCGCGACTGATCGGAGTGTGATGAACTGGCGCTCATGGCCACGAAAGCACTTCCCGGCGGCACCTTCACCATGGGCGAGAGCCTGACAGTCACCCGCATGGGATACGGCGCGATGCAACTGGCGGGCCCGCACGTGTTCGGCCCGCCCGCCGACCGCGACGCCGCCGTGGCCGTGCTGCGCGAAGTGGTCGAACTGGGGATCACCCATATCGACACCAGTGACTACTACGGCCCATACGTCACGAACGAGATCATCAAGGAAGCCCTGCACCCATACCCCGGCTCGCTGCGCATCGTCACCAAGGTCGGGGCACTGCGCGACGCCGAGGGCGGCTGGCCCACGGCGCTGGCTCCCGAGCAGCTGCGCCAGGCCGTGCGCGACAACCTGGACCGGCTCGGCCTGGACGCGCTCGACGTCGTGAACCTGCGCGTCGGGGCCTTCGACGCGCCGACTCCCGGCTCGATCGCCGAGCCGTTCGCCGTGCTCGCGGAACTGCGGGAAGACGGGCTGATCAAGGAGCTCGGTCTCAGCACCGTGACCGCCGAGCAGGTCGCCGAGGCACAGACCATCGCGCCGGTCGTGTGCGTGCAGAACTACTACAACCTGGCCCACCGGGTCGACGACGAGCTGCTCGACTCGCTCGCCGCGCAGGGCATCGCCTATGTGCCCTACTTCCCGCTCGGCGGTTTCTCCCCGCTCCAGTCCGAGGAACTCAGCGCTGTCGCCGGCCGGCTCGGCGCCACCCCGATGTCCGTCGCGCTGGCCTGGCTGCTCCAGCGTTCGCCGAACATCCTGCTCATCCCGGGCACCTCGTCCGTCGCGCACCTGCGCGAGAACGTCACCGGTGCCGCGCTGACGCTTCCCGAGGTCGAGCTGGCCGTGCTGAACGCCATCGCCGGCTGAGCCCCACCGGCGTCGCCGATTACCGCCATCTGTCGACAGATGGCGGAGGTCCCGCGGCCGGATGACCTTGCGCGGGCGGGCCCCGCCACCGCGACGCCGATCCGACGTCATGGAGCCATGCCCTTCCGGTGGGACGGTGGATCCACCTGGCCGTGGTCAACGACGGCCGCCGCACGGTGATCTACGTCGACGGATCGAAGATCGCCCGCAACCCCACCCAGGAATCACGCGGGATCACCACCATGGGCAAACCGTTCGTCCTCGGCGGAACCCAGTTCACCGGGCAGTACGGCCAGGGCTTCTACGGCTGGATCGGCGACGTCCGGATCGTCTCGCGGGCCTTGTCGACGCGCGAGTTCCTGACGCCGTAACACCACAACCGTTACGGCGCACCGCGTCCGGGGTGGCGCGAAGCCACCCCGGACGCGAGTGTCAGGAACGCTCGGCGGCGTACAGGTCCGCGACCTCCTGATCGGTCAGCGCGCTGCTGTAGCCGTGGACGGCGTCCACCGCGCCGGACCAGTAGTCGCCGTTGCTGCCCGCGTACTTCGCCCGTCCGACGGACAGCGGACCCGTACTCACGCCATCGGGTCCCGCGGGGGCGGCGCCGACCCGCCGGCCGTCGACGAACAGCCGCACCTCACCGGTGGTGTGGTCACGCACGCCGACCAGGTGGTACCAGCGGTTCAGCTCCGGCGTGACGGCCAGCCGCGCCCGGTTCCCGCCCGGCGTGCTGAACGCGAACGCGCCCTGGCCGTACTGGAGGTAGAACGGGTTCTCTGTCTGCCGCCCGTCCTGGCTGACCACGGTGGCGTAGTTGCCCGGCAGCTTGTCCAGGGTCACCCATGCGGCCACCGAGTAGTCGCGGGTGGTGTCGAGCACCGGGGCCGCCGTCTCGGCGAAATCGCCGTCGCCGTCGAACTTGAGGGCGGTTCCCCGCACGCCGGGCACCCAGGAAGTGTTGCCCTGCAACGTCAACGTGCTCGTACCGCCACTCCGGTCGCGGGCCGTGGTGCCGGTGCCTTCGTCCAGTGCCCAGTCGCCGCGTCCGGGGAAGGTGGCGTCCTCGGCCGCCTTGGCCCCGGCGCGGATGACCTTCCGGTTGATTTCCCGCACCGGCCCGGGATCGACCTTGATCTCCCGCCGGTCGTAGGTCCACAGGCCGTTGAGCTCGGTCTCCAGGTCGGTGACCTGGGTGTAGACCGAGCCGGACAGTTCGGCTCCCGCGGCCGCCAGGTAGAAGGTCTGCGTGTTCTCGACGTACTTCGCCGTCAGCGCCGCCTTGTCCTTGACCCCGCTGTAGATCGCCGCCGGGGCGCCCGGCCACATGTGACCCGGCGTCCGCAAGGTGAAACCGCCGTGCTCGCCGTCCATCGCGATGCGCTTGGCGTCGGGGTACGGCGCCTCGCGGTTGAGGTAGTCGTGATGGTCGATGACGTCACCCTTGCCGGAGTCTCCCTTGGAGGAGCAGCAGTTCACGCCACTGTGCGCGTTCACGATCCGGCTGGGATCGGCGGCCTTGACCGACTCGGCGATGCGGCCGGTCTCCTCGCGGTTCCACTCGCCCCAGCCCTCGTTGAACACCACCCAGCCGATGACCGCGGGAGAGTCGTGGATCTGTTCCATGGCCCGGCGCCCCTCGGTGAGGAACGCTTCCTGGCCCTGGGTGCCGGTGATGTCGGCGGACACGAAGTCCTGCCACACCAGCAATCCCAGCTTGTCGGCGTGGTGGTACCAGCGGGCGGGTTCGATCTTGATGTGCTTGCGCACCGCGTTGAACCCGAGGTCCTTCTGGGCCTTGAGATCCCAGCGCAACGCCTCGTCGCTCGGCGCGGTGTAGAGCCCGTCGGGCCAGAAACCCTGGTCCAGCATGGCCAGGGAGAAGATCGGCGAACCGTTGAGCACGAGTTTCTGGAACCCGCCGACGTTCTGGACCGAGATCGACCGCATGCCGAAGTAGCTGCCCACGGAGTCGCGGCTGCGGCCCTGGGTGAGCGTGACGTCCAGGTCGTAGAGGTACGGGTCGTCCGGGCTCCACAGATGCGGCATGGGGATCCGCAAGCTGAGCGGTTTGTTGGCGGCTCCCGTCACGCCGCCGACAACCTTTCCCTTGGTATCACGGGCAATCGCGGTGACCCGAGCCGACGACGCAGCTGAAGCGGATTTGACCTGCACGGTCAGCGCGTTCGCGGCGAGGTCCGGAGTGGACACGACGTCGTCGATCGCCACGTCGGGGACGGGCTCCAGCCAGACTGTCTGCCAGATACCGGAAGACGGCGTGTAGACGATGCCGCCGGGATTCCTCGACTGCTTGCCGATGGGCTGGTCCGGTCCGGTCGTGTCGGTGACCGCGACGACGATCTCCTGCGGGCCGCGTCCGCGCACGGCGTCGGTGATGTCGGCGGTGAACGCCGTGTAGCCCCCGGAATGCTCGGTGACGAGCTTGCCGTTGACCCAGACCCGCGCGTTGTTGTCGACCGCCCCGAAGTTCAGCTTCAACCGCTCCCCCGACCCGACGCGCCAATCCCTCGGCACGGTGACGAGCTTGCGATAGAACATGTGGTCCTCGTGGCGTTCCAGCCCGGAAAGCTGGGACTCCACCGGGAACGGCACGGTGATCCGCTCGCGGAGCGTCTTGCCGAACACCGGCTGCTCGCCAGCCGCGGCGCCGGCGAACTCCCACTGGCCGTTCAGGTTCAGCCATTCCTTGCGGACCTGCTGGGGCCGGGGGTACTCGGGCAGCGGGTGGTCGCGGTCGAGCTTGTCGCCCCACTCGGTGGTCAGGCGATGGGTGGAGGCGTTGACCGCGGTGCGGACGATCTGCGGCACGGCCTCGCCCCCGATGGTGAGTCCGCCGACGCCGTCGTAGGAGAACCGGACCCGCTGGCCGCGTTGGATCGGCTGGGCGAGGGTCACGATGACCTGCGACCGGTCCTGGGGAGCGAGCACCACGGACTTGACGGGCATCGGGGTGGTGTCGGCCTCGACGGTGACGTGGGTCGCCGCCTGGCCGAGCGAGGTGACGTCGTTCTCGAAGTCGGCGGTGAACTTCAGCCCATCCTCGGCGACCGACAGGTCGACCGGGTAGACCTGGAAACCGTCCGGCGGGGTGAACGCCGACTCCGGCACGATCTGCTTGGGCGTGGTGGAACTCGCCCAGCGGAGGAACGCGTTCGCGCCGCCGGTGTCCTGGAACAGCTCGAGCTTCACGTCGTGCGCTTCACCGGCCACCAGGTGCACGGGCCGGCTGTTCTGCTCGACGTCCCAGTCGCCGACCCAGTGGTCGATCACGAGAGCGTCGTCGACGGAGAACCGGAAGCCGTTGTCGCCGATGAGGGAGAACGTGTAGTCGCCGGTCTCCGGGCCGGTGAGCTTGCCGGTCCAGCGGGCGGTCGTGTGTTCGGTCTGCCCGGTCAGCGATTCGAAGGTCCCGGTGAGCCCGGGGAAGTCGATGTTCGGGTCCAGCACCACGCCACCGAGCTGTGCGAAGTCGCGCGCACCCGGTGCGGACATGCGGAAGTACTCGCCCTTCAGGCCGTGCACCACCGCGCCGGGCTCGGCGGACCGGGCCGTCGCGATCCCGGAGGGCAAGACGAAGACGGAGAGAACCATGAGGAGGACCAAGGCGAGCGACCGCGGAGATGGACGTTGCATGGCTTCCCTTCCTGACCGAGACACGGCATTGGGTGACTGACAGGTACGTTGGATTACTAACATGTTTCAACAAGAAGAAACAGCACCGAACACAAACCTGTCTCGCGCAGGTAAATCGGACATCAGCGGAGTAAGCGACACTCCCTGCCAGCAGTCATGGACCAGCGGCAGAGTGCGGACGAACGCCCGGCCAGGTGGGCGGCTGTCGTGAGTGTTTACGAGTGTTAGAACACTTGTTGCCACTCACGACCCCACCTGTGCCGCCAATCCCTGCGGGGGCATCCACCGCAGCGCGTGCATGAGGCTGTCGATGTCGTGCGGCTTGGCCACCTCGTGCACCTCGCGCAAGGTGAGCGAAGTGTGCAGCAGCAGGACATGCCGGTGGGAGAACGGGGAAATCCCCGCGGCGCCGCGTTGCCGCCCGGCCGCCACCATGGTCTCGAGATCGTTGTCGGTGAACGCTTCGCCTTCGGCCGCGAGGGGTGCGCGGGTGACGTGGCTTTCAGGGCGTGCCACGATGTTCAGGCGGCCGCGGGTACGGCCGAGCTGTGGTGCAGTTCGTCCCAGGTCGGGACATACGGCGTGGACTTCAGTCGCATTCCGGCTTCCGCGGGAAGCTTGTCGGCCTTGCGAGCATTGCAGCTGCGCGCCGATCCGCCGCACGCGGCGACGGTGTTGAGCCAGTCGGTCCGCTTCCCGCCGCGACTGAGCGGCAGGATGTGGTCGACGGTGTCGGCGTGGCGCCCGCAGTAGGCGCACCGGTGGCCGTCACGCACGAGCACCCCACGGCGCGACCACCGCGGCGGACGGTTGTACCGCCACCGCGTGACGACGTAACGCAGCAAGCGCACGACCCTGGGCCGGGGGAAGAGACCGAACGGCGACCCCATGTCGGCTTCGTGGATCTCGGCGACGTTGCGCACCAGCATCCGGACCGCGTGCGGGACGGAAACCACCTGCAGGGGCTCGTAGGAGGCGTTGAGGACGAGGACGCCCACAGGGCACCTCCTTTCGTTAATGGGGTGGTGTCGAGCGCCGGTGGAGGGACTCGAACCCCCGGGAAACGGTTTTGGAAACCGCACCACTTCCCAAGCTCACCGACATCAGGGAATTGTTTTTCGGACGCACCGAATAGAGAAAGCCGCCCGGATCGGTTTCCCGATGGGCGGCTCCCTCGACCTCACGACTATATACGTCATGGTGGGGAGCACGCGCGGCCCAGTAGCTTGTATTCGGGCCAGGAACTGGCCTCGCGATGGTCGTTCGACGAGCACACGACGGCGATCGCGGCGCTGCCATACCGGCGCCACCTGCCTCGCTCCCGCGCGTCCGTCATGATTTTTCCTCCGTTTGACTGCGTACATTCATCATCGCTGACATATCCACGAACGTCAATTGCATTTCCGCGGAATATGATCGTCCAATTCGGACTCGGCGGGCAGTGGATCGCCATGGGTGACCTCGTCCGGAAGCAGATGGTCACCCCGTGATCGCCGCCGCTACGCTGCGGCGATGGCAGTGGAACGAAACGTGCGCCTGACGACGTCGCCCAGCTGGCCGACGCGCTCGGCGTCGATCGGTTCGCGGTCATGGGAGCCTCCGGCGGCGGACCGCACGCCCTCGCGTGTGCCGCGCTGCTCCCCGGCCGCGTGACCGGCGTGGTTTGCCTGGCGAGCCCCGCCCCGGTTCGCCGACGACTTCGACTGGTCCGCGGGCATGACGTCCCCCGGCGGTTTGCAAGCGGCCGCCAAGGGACGGGACGCGCGAGCCCACTTCGCCACGTCGGAAAGGTTCGACCCGGACAACTTCACCGATGCCGACTGGGCGGCGTTATCCGACACCTGGGCCTCACTGGGAGCCGACGCCCAGCTGGCCGGCAGCGCCGGCCCTGACGGGTTGATCGACGACGACGTCGCCTACGCCGCCCCATGGGGCTTCGACCTGGCCGCCGTCACCGCGCCGGTTCTGCTCGTGCAAGGCGGTGAAGACCGAGTCGTGCCGCCCTCGCACGCCGACAGGCTGCTCCCCCGGCTCCGGCGGGCGGAACTGTGGCTCCGCCCCGGCGACGGGCACATCTCCGTCCTCGACGCCTGTGCCCCGGCCATGGACTGGCTCAAGACCCACTCCACCTGAGAACCCCAAGCGCCACGAGATGTCGACATCTCGTGATACCCCGCGTCCGCAACTACCGCCATCTGTCGGCAGATGGCGGTAGTTCCGGCACCACTCAGCGGGCGATGTACTCCGGTAGCCGACGGGCGACCTCGTCGGGGGACGGCATGCGGGCGATCTCCTCGGCGATCGCGCGGGCCGCGTCGCGGTGGTTTTCCTGCCGGGACAACAGCTTCCGGACGTGATCGGCGATGGCCTCCGCGCTGTGTTCGCCTGGCAGGAGGCACAACCCGGCACCGGCGGCGGTCACAGCGTCGGCGTTCGCGAACTGGTCGGCTCCCTGCGGCAATAGCAACTGAGGGGCGCCGACGGTGAGCGCACCGAGGGTGGTGCCGCTGCCGCCGTGGTGCACGACCACGTCGACGTGCGGCAGCAGGTCCGCCTGCGGCACCCAGGCTCGCACGGTGACGTTGTCCGGCACGTCGCCGAGTTCCTCCTGGCGGACCCGGCCGACGGCGACCACCACGCTCGCGTCCAGCGCCGCGAATCCCTTGATGGCCGTGGTGAGCAGCTCCGCGGTGCCGAAAGCGGTCCCGAGCGTCAGATAGATGAGCGGCCTCGATCTGTCCCACGCGGGCAGCGCGCCCGGCGTGGAATACGGGACCGGACGCAGGACGATTCGCTCCTCGGTGGCGACGAACTCCTTGTCCTGCAAGGAAGGCGGGCAGATGTCGAGATGCGGCCGTCCGGGCGCTTCGGCGTTGCGCGTGGGCAGTTCGAGTCCGATTCCTTCGGGAACCAGGCGGCCGAACCCGTGCCAGAGACCGGGAATCCCGGCTCGGGACGCGGCGACGGCCGCTCCCGGCAGTCCCCATTCATGGACGACGAGATCGGGTCGCAACCGGGCCAGTTCCGGTTCGAGGTCCTCGGCGTAAATCTCGTAGAACGAGTCCGCGGGCCGAAAGGGACGCAGCCCGTTGGCGGCCAGCGGTGCGTGCACCGCCTCACCGGCGGCGAAATGCACCTCGTGGCCGGCGTCGCGTGCCGCGATCGCGAGCGGGATCAGCGGGTAGGTGTGACCCACCGAGGCAAGACTGGCGAACAGCACGCGCATACCGGGGAATCTACCCGGGAATTGTCACCTCTTTGTCTTGTTCGGTTCCCGCCGGGCGACTTACCATGCTGGCGTGTGACTGCCGAGAGCGAACCGCCCGCCGAGCACCAGGAAGATTCGGGCGTTCCCGCCGAGATCGCCGCTCTGAAACAATTGGTGCGAGAGCGGCTCGAGAAGCTGAGTCAGACGCCCTACCTCGACCAGGACGCCGCGCTCAAGCTTCTCGAAGAGATCGCCTTCGCCTCCAGGAATGTCGACGGCCGAGCACTGGGCCTGGCCGACCTGGTCGCGAAGTCTTCGGTGCCCGAGTGGCCCCCTGAGCTGGGCGAAGCCGAGAAGCGCAAGATCATCACCCGGCTGCTGGGCGACTGCGGCCTCCTGGTCGCGGATAAAGAAGACTTCCGGTTCGCCGACCAGACCGTCCACGAGTACCTCGCGGCCGGCCACATCGTCCGGTGCCAACCAGGCGGGCCCCGCTTGTGGGATCAGCATCCCTGGCGATACCTGGCGCCACAGCAGAGCTGGCCGTGGCCGGACGCCGCGGTGAAACTGTTCGTGACCGCGCTCTGGCGGCCGAACGCGCGATCCCGTGTCGACCGGCGGCTCCGCCGTCTCCTGAACGCCCGGAACCGGCATCCGAACGTCCGCTTCGTCATCGAGCTGATTCGACGGGATCTGCTGCCGGACAGTGACCTCCCCAAGCGCACTGTCGCCATCCTGGACGCCGAACTCGTCGACGGCAAACAGGACGAACACCGCTGGCAGGCCATGACCGAAGCGATGCGCGCCCTCGATCCCGAGCGGGCGGACGCCAAGTTGGAAGACGTCTTCCGCAACCCGCCCCCGACGATCACCTCCGATCGCAGGTTCGCCGCTGTCGATGAACTGAGCAGGCACGACCCCGCTCGCGGTGCGCGGAATCTCAGGTTCTTGGCCGACAACCCGACCGGTACACCGGAGGAGAACCTCGAGAACGCCGCCTTGATCGCGGCTCGCGACCACGAAGAGGGTGTTCGGGCCAGGCGGCTGCTGGCGAACACTCCCGACATGGGCGAGTCGCGCGTCGACGCGGCGATCCACGTCGGATCCCCTGAGCTTCTGGCCGAGCTGATCGAGCACCCACGAGGTCTGTCCGACGCCGGACGGCTGAAGCTGTCCGGCGAGTTGCTCAAACTGGAACCGGCCACCGCGGTGGCGGCAATGGTGAAGTTCGCCAGGACCGCCAACGAGCGGAACACGCCGTTGCGGCTCGCTGAGATGATCCAGCCCTACCAACCGCACACATCACTGCTGCTCGCGAACGAAGTCGCCTGGCCGGAGGAAAAGGAGATCGACAGCGAGGTGCGGTTGCGTGCCGTCCTCCTGATCGGGGAGATCGACGGCGGTCAGGCGACAGCCACCCTGCACCGGCTGTCCGGGGACCGATCCGTGACCGGTGAAGTCCGGTTGACCGCGGCCAAGCACATCGCCGAAAACGGCGGCCCGATCACCGCGCTCGTAGAGCTCGCCGACGATATCGAGCTGACGCGGACTTACCGCGTCGACGCGGCGAGGGTGGTCGGAATTCTCGAACCCGAGACCGGCGCTCAGCTCTTCATCACCATCGCGACGACCCGCGCACCGACTGGCCGCGGCGAACTGGCGCTTTTGGAGGAGGCCTACAAACTGAGCCCCACCACCACCGAAGGGGCGCTCTCCGAGGTCGCCAACAGCTCGCGGGTGAAGGGCCAGATCCGCGTCGAGGCCGTCGAGATCGCCGGCCAAACACTCACCAGGCGACGGATAATCAACTTGTACACCACCATCGCGACCACTTCGGACACCGGCACGGCGCTGACGGCGGCCCGGAAAGTCGCGATGGTGGACAGTGCGGCGGGCCAGCTCCTGATGGGCACACTCGCCCGGCAGAGCAAAACCGACATCACGTTCCAACTGACCACCGCGCTGGAAGCCGGGATCCATGCCGTGCCGGTCCTGACGAACCTCGCGCAAGCGGCCAAAGACGACATCGTGCGGCTGAAAGCCTCCCGAGGGCTCTACGACGTCGACAAGGCCAGGGGCATTCCGGCACTACAGGACCTGGTCAAGAAGAGCGGGGCGGGCGACGTCCGCATCGACGCGGCCCTCAGCCTGCCCAAGAAACTCGCGACCGACGCGTTGATCATCATCGCCGAGGACCGCGGCGACGCCGAGGAAATCCGCTTCAGCGCGGCGGTGAAAGCCACGGACTTCAACGAGAAACGGGGGCGGCAGGCGTTGCGCGAACTCGGCGACGCCGAGAACGTCTCCAAGGCGACCAAGGACAAAGTGCGTCGGCAGCTGGCCTGACGTGGGAGATACCGGACGGTCAGGCGGCCTAGGCCACACTGCGTAATCTCGCTTCTAGCCGACACGTAAGGTCGAAGATCCACAGCAGAACTTGATTGACTCCAGAAAATGGGGCACACTTCGGCGCGTGCCCACGACTACGGACTTCGAACGCATGTTGCGTGAGGTCGCCCTGCGTGTGACGCGCCCTCGGGTAGCGGTGTTGTCCGCCGTGCACGAGTATCCCCACGCCGACACCGACTCGATCATCGGTGTCGTCCGTGAGGATCTCTCCGGGGTGTCACACCAGGCCGTCTACGACGTCCTGCGCGCACTGACCGCCTCGGGGCTGCTGCGGCGCATCGAGCCGCCGGGCTCTGTAGCGCGTTACGAGGCCCGGGTCGGGGACAACCACCACCACGTCGTGTGCCGGTCGTGCGGTTTCATTGCCGACGTCGACTGCGCCGTCGGCGCTGCGCCCTGTTTGACGGCGTCCGACGACCACGGCTTCGTCATCGACGAGGCCGAGGTCATCTATTGGGGCCTGTGCCCCGATTGCTCGACCGCGCTCAAATCCTGAGCATCCGTTTGATCCCGAAAGGATTTCCGTGTCTGACAAGCCTGACGCCGTTGTCGGTGAGATGAATGAGGAGAGCGCGGGGGGCTGCCCGGTCTCGGCCGGACGCATCAACCACCCCACCGAGGGGGGCAGCAACCTCGAATGGTGGCCGAACCAGCTCAACCTGAAGATCCTCCGGAAGCACCCGGCCGTCGCCAACCCCATGGGCGAGGCTTTCGACTACGCCGCCGCGTTCAAGACCGTCGACCTCGATGCCCTGGCGGCCGACGTCGACGCGGTGCTGACGACGTCGCAGGACTGGTGGCCCGCCGACTTCGGCCACTACGGCCCGCTCATGATCCGGATGGCGTGGCACAGCGCGGGCACGTACCGCATCGAAGACGGCCGCGGTGGCGCCGGCGCCGGCATGCAGCGCTTCGCGCCGCTGAACAGCTGGCCGGACAACGGCAACCTCGACAAGGCACGCCGGCTTCTCTGGCCGGTCAAGAAGAAGTACGGCCGCAAGATCTCGTGGGCCGACCTGATGATCTTCACCGGCAACCGCGCCCTGGAGACCATGGGCTTCAAGACCTTCGGCTTCGCCGGTGGCCGCGCCGACGTCTGGGAGCCCGACGAGGACGTCTACTGGGGCCCCGAGCGCACCTGGCTCGGCGATGAGCGCTACACCGGCGACCGCGACCTCGAAAAGCCGCTGGCCGCGGTCCAGATGGGCCTCATCTACGTCAACCCCGAAGGCCCCAACGCCAACCCGGACCCGCTCGCCTCGGCCCGGGACATCCGCGAGACCTTCGGCCGCATGGCGATGAACGACGAGGAAACCGTCGCGCTGATCGCGGGCGGGCACACCTTCGGCAAGACCCACGGCGCGGCCGACCCCGACCAGTACGTCGGTGCCGAGCCCGAAGGTGCTTCGATCGAGGAGCAGGGCCTGGGCTGGAAGAACAGCTTCGGCAGCGGCAAGGGCCGCGACGCGATCACCAGTGGCCTCGAGGTCACCTGGACGGCCACGCCGACGCAGTGGAGCAACAGCTTCTTCGACAACCTGTTCGGCTACGAGTGGGAGCTGACCAAGAGCCCCGCCGGGGCTCACCAGTGGCAGCCGAAGGACGGCGGCGGCGCGAACACCGTGCCCGACCCCGAGTCCGGCGAGCTGAAGCGTCCGCCGACGATGCTGACGACCGACCTCGCGCTGCGCGTCGACCCGGTCTACGAGCAGATCTCGCGGCGCTTCCACGAGAACCCCGCCGAGTTCGCCGACGCGTTCGCCCGCGCCTGGTTCAAGCTCACCCACCGCGACATGGGCCCGATCCAGCGCTACCTCGGACCGCTGGTCCCGCAGGAAACCCTGATCTGGCAGGACCCGGTCCCCGCGGTGGACCACGAGCTGGTCTCGGCCGAGGACATCGCCGCCCTCAAGGGCAAGATCCTCGACTCGGGGCTGTCGGTCTCGCAGCTCGTTTCGACCGCGTGGGCGTCGGCCTCGACGTTCCGCGGCAGCGACAAGCGCGGCGGGGCCAACGGAGCGCGCATCCGCCTCGAGCCCCAGCGTGGCTGGGAGGTCAACAACCCCGACACGCTGGCGACCGTGCTGCGCACCCTGGAAGGAATCCAGGAGACCTTCAACAGCGCCCAGACCGGCGGCAAGAAGGTCTCGATCGCCGACCTCATCGTTCTCGGTGGGGCCGCCGCGGTCGAGCAGGCCGCCAAGAACGCCGGCCAGGACGTCCAGGTCCCGTTCACCCCGGGCCGTACGGACGCGTCGCAGGAGCAGACCGACGCGGAGTCCTTCGCCCCACTCGAGCCGACCGTCGACGGGTTCCGCAACTACCGCGGGAAGGGAAGCCGGCTGCCGTCGGAGTACCTCCTGGTCGACCGCGCGAACCTGCTCACCCTGAGCGCGCCCGAGCTGACCGTCCTCGTGGGCGGCCTGCGTGTGCTGGGCGCGAACCACAAGCAGTCCACGGTCGGTGTGCTCACCTCGGCACCCGAGTCACTGACCAACGACTTCTTCGTGAACCTGCTCGACCTGGGCACGCAGTGGTCGTCGACCTCCGAGGACGCGGAGTCCTTCGAGGGCCGCGATCTCGCCACCGGTGAGGTCAAGTGGACCGGCAGCCGCAGCGACCTGGTGTTCGGCTCGAACTCCGAGCTGCGCGCCCTCGCCGAGGTCTACGCCAGTGACGACTCGCGGGAGAAGTTCGTGCGGGACTTCGTCGCCGCGTGGGACAAGGTCATGAACCTCGACCGGT
>NZ_DASYMU010000108.1:0-9204 GCF_036008905.1 Amycolatopsis sp.
CCGCTTTGGGGTAATACGACAAGACGTCGACATGGTGTGAAGTCTCGCGCGCGAGAGATCGCCATCTGTCGACAGATGGCAGCTACGCAGTTACGGGCGGGAGCGGGTGAAGAGGAGGCGCCAGGGGCGCCAGGCGGATTCCAGTTGCACGGCGAGCGTCATCTTCGAGCTCCCCGCCGCGCGCTCGACGAAGTGGATCGGGATCTCCAGCAGCACCCTGTCATCCTGCGAAGCCCGGTACTTCATCTCCACCTGGAACGAATACGACGAGCCCTTGATCGTCTTCAGGTCGAGCGCCTCGAGGGTCGCGCGGTGCCACAGGTTGAAGCCCGAAGTCACGTCCCGGATCCGCGTGCGGAGGATCCGGTTGACGTAGAAGTTCGCGAACGCCGACAGCGCTTTGCGGCGCCACGACCAGTCCGCGTCGACGCTGCCGCCGCTGACGTACCGGGAACCGGTGACGACGTCGGCGCCGGTGGCGAGTGCCGCGCCGAGCATCGCCGGGATGGCGGTGTACGGGTGCGAGCCGTCGGCGTCCATCTGCACGACGTACTGCGCGCCGTCTTCGAGCGCCTGGGTCATGCCCGCGATGTAGGCACGCCCGAGGCCGTCCTTCTCGGCGCGGTGCAGCACGTTCATGCGCCCGGGACGGTCACTTTCGGCCTGGGTCTTGTTGTAGCCCTCGGCGAGTTCGTCCGCGAGCTTGCCGGTGCCGTCCGGCGAGTTGTCGTCGACCACCAGAATGGACAGACCGTCGAGCCCGATCCCCGTCACCGCCGCGATCACGGCCGGCAGGTTGTCGGCCTCGTTGTAGGTGGGGATCACCACCGTGATGGCCGTGCTCCGCCAGGCGGCAGGCAGCTCCGTCGGGCTCGTCTCGGTCACAGTTGCTCGGCCTCCGTGGTTGGCAACGGGCGGTTCGGACACCACCCGGCGTGTGCGAGACGATAGCCCACGTGCGGTGATCGGGACTCAGGAAGGTATCCCCGACTGCAGGCGCTCCACTAAGGACCAAACCGCCCTGGGATCTTCGACATGGGCGTTGTGCCCCAGTCCGGGCAGGACCACCGCATCCCCCTGTAGCGCAAGGAGATCCTCCGCCGGGCACATCCGGTCCCCGGCGCCCGCGGCCAGCAGCACCTCCGCGTTGCTGACGGCCAGCAGTCCGGCGACGTCCGGCTCGCCGACGCCGAAGGCCCGCTGGTCCGCCGTTGTCCGCCACCCGTCCCCGGCCCGGCTCACCGCCGCCCCCAGTCCCGGTGCGTCCAACGCCCACAGCTCGTCGAGCCCGGCGACGCGAAGCCATCGCCGCGCGGCTTCGTCCCGCGTTTCGAACGCACGGGCCGGTTTCGCGGCGACTTCGGCGGCCTTGGCGAGTTCCGCGGCCGACCACTGCACCTTGATGCCCAGCCCGCACACGGCCGCCACCGGGACGCCGAACCAGCCGGTGGCCAGGGTCAGCCCGAGCACGCCGCCGAGCGAATGGCCCAGCACCACCACCGGCCCGGTGCCCGTGATGGTCTCGGCGATCGCCGCGGTCATCCCGCCGAACGAATACCGTCCGCTCGCGGCGGACCGGCCGTGTCCCGGCAGGTCCGGGATGATCCAGCTTCCCGGCCAGCGCTCGGTGAGGAGTTCCTCGACACCTCGCCAGACTTCTCCCACGCCCCCGAGGCCGTGCAGGAGCAGGAGTGTCGGTTCACCAGTGCCGCCACGTTCGAAATGTAAACCCGCTTCGGTGCGCATTCCGTCGATGATGCCAGGCCGGACTTGACCTGAACGTTAGTTGAGGTTGAAGGCTGGACCGGTAAGCGTTCACGACGAGAGGAACCGACATGTCGACCCTTCCCGATCTTTCCCGCCCGGACGCCGTAGTCGCCGTGGTCAGCAAGGGCCACACGGAGACTCCGTGGTCCGAAGGCCTGCTGTCCCGCAGCCACTTCGCCGGCACGGATGACGACACCGCCCTCACCTACGAGCAATGGGCCACCGAGAACGCCGACGTCGGCCCCGGCGCCATCGCGTACCGCCTCGTCCGCAGCGAAGCCGATCCGGCCCGCGTTCCCGGCTGCATCGTCTTCATCGACATCGAAACCGACGACGCCGAAACCGCGCGGGCCTGGATCGACTCGGTGTTCGGCGCGCTGCACAGCGACGAAGATCCCCATCCCGGCGGGATCTCCGCCCACTTCCACCTCAGCCTCGACGGCAAGCGGGTGCTCAACTACGCGGGCTGGACCGACGCCGAGGCGCACCGCAAGGCCGTCGAGGACCCCGGCGCACCCGGTGTCGCACGGGTAGAGACGCCGGAGTGGCATCGGGTGCTGAATACTCCGGGAGTGCGTCCGCTCGGTTTCAAGCGGTACCGGCTCCAACGGAGCATTGACGCGGGTTGAGATGGTCTTTCGCGCGCCGGGGCTCTAGGTTGCGTAGGCGAGGTGACCGCGCGGGGGACGACCTTCCCCGCCCAGTCGCCTCACCAGGAAAACCAACCCCGGACGCGCGCCACGAGCCGCGTATCGGTGCAGACAAAGGAGTCACCACCGTGACCGAAGGTGTATTCGGCCGTGAGAGCGTTCACGAGCAGGTCGTGTTCTGCCAGGATCCCGCCAGCGGGCTCAAGGCGATCATCGGCATCTACTCGACGGCTCTCGGCCCGGCACTGGGCGGTACCCGTTTCTACCCATACGAGTCGGAAAGCGCCGCGCTGAACGACGTTCTCGCCCTCTCCAAGGGGATGGCCTACAAGAACGCGCTCGCCGGACTCGACCTCGGCGGCGGCAAGGCCGTCATCATCGGCGACCCGGCCACCCTCAAATCCGAACCTCTCCTGCGGGCCTTCGGCCGGTTCGTGCAGTCGCTGTCCGGCCGCTACATCACCGCCTGCGACGTCGGCACCTATGTCCAGGACATGGACATCGTCGCCCGTGAATGCAAGTACGTCACCGGCCGCTCGCCCGAGGACGGCGGCGCGGGCGACTCGTCCGTGCTGACCGCGTACGGCGTTTTCCAGGGCATGCGCGCGTCCGCCGAACACGTGTGGGGCAAACCCGAGCTGCAGGGCCGCCGTATCGGTGTCGCCGGCGTCGGCAAGGTCGGGCACATCCTCGTGGGGCATCTCGTGGAATCCGGCGCGCAGGTCGTGATCAGCGACGTCTCGCCGGCCGCCATCGAACGCACGCGGGCGCAGTACCCCGGGGTCGAGGTCGTCGCCGACGCCGCGACGCTCGTCCGGTCCGACATCGACGTCTACGCGCCGTGCGCGCTGGGCGGCGCGCTCGACGACGAGACCGTCGCCGTGCTCAACGCCAAGATCGTCTGTGGCGCCGCGAACAACCAGCTCGCGTACCCCGGGGTCGACAAGGCCCTCGACGACCGCGGCATCCTCTTCGCGCCCGACTACCTGGTCAACGCCGGGGGCGTGATCCAGGTCAGCGACGAGCTGCACGGTTTCGACTTCGCCCGCGCGAAGCGCAAGACCACGGCGATCTTCGACACCACGAAGGCCGTGTACGCGCTCGCGAAGGCCGACGGCGTTCCCCCGGCCACAGCGGCTGACCGGCTCGCCGAGCGCCGGATGGCCAACGTCGGCAGGCTCCGGTCAATATTGTCGGTGTGACCTTGTAGAACTTAGCGTGTGACGATCAAGTCGTTCTTCGATTGGGCGGGCGTGCAGGGCTACCTGCACGCCCGCCGCATCTCGTCCGGGCCCGAGGACGAGATCGGGCTCGACCCCGACGAGCCGGTGGTGCTCGCCTCGGTGGTGAAGCTTCCGCTGGTCCTCGAATTCGCCCGCCAGGTCGCCGCCGGTCAGCTGGATCCGACGGATCGCGTCCGTATCGTCGCGACGGATCGCCTCGGCGGCACCGGCACCGCGGGCTGCGCGGACGACATCGAGCTGAGCCTGCGCGACGCCGCGTTCTTCGCGATGTCGGTCAGTGACAACACCGCCGCGGATCTCCTGTTCGACCGCGTCGGCCTCGACAACGTGCGGTCGCTCGTCCGCGAACTCGACCTGCCGGACACCCATATCCTCGGCGCTCCCCGGGACATCCTCCGGACGATCATCGAGGACGAAGGTGCCAAAGAGGTCCGGGCGCTGGATCCGTTGAGCACCACCGCGAGCACACCCCGGGAGATGACCCGCCTGCTCTCGCTGCTCTGGCGTGACCTGGCCGGGCCGCCCGAGGCGTGCCACCGGACGCGTGAGCTGATGCGGCAGCAGGTCAGCTGGCACCGGCTCACCGCCGCCTTCGACGAGGAGGTCGAGGTCGCGGGGAAAACCGGGACCCTGCCGGGGATCCGCAACGAAGTCGGCGTGGCGAGTTTCGCCGACGGATCCCATTACGCCGTCGCGGTGTTCACCGTCGGCGAGCGCAAGGGCGGGCGGCAGCCACAGGTGGACCGGGCGATCGGGCAGGCGGCGGCGTTCGCCGTCGAGCAGTTGCGTCAGCGGTCGTAGAAGACGTCCCACGGCCGGGCAAGTGCTTCTTCCGGCTGCGTCAGCGTCGTGACGCCGTCGCCCTGCAATACGCGAGTCGCGATCTCGGCGAGCCTCGCGGCCTGCGGATGCGGGCTCGAAGAGGGCCAGGCGAACGACATCCGCACGCTCAGCGAACCCGGCGTCAGCGGCCGCCACACCACGCGGGGTTCCTTACGTGCCAACGGTTCGAAGGCGACCCCGTGCCCGGCGAGCACCAGCCCGAGCACGAACTCGGGATTCCGTGCGTGCTGCGGGGCCGGCGGGCGGAAACCGTGGTCCCAGCAGGTCCGCAGCAGGCTGTCGTAGAGCCCGGGGGACGCGGCGCGCGGGAAGATCACCAGGCCCTCGCCCGCCAGATCGGCCAGTTCCAGTTCCGCGCGGTTGGCCAGCGGCGAGTCGCGGGGGAGGACCACGCCGAGCGGGGTGTCCACGACCGGGCCGAGCTCGAGCCCGACGACGTCGACGGGATGCTGCACCAGCCCGGCGTCGAGCTGCCTGTCAGCGAGCAGCCGGATCTGCTCGGTCGTGCTGAGTTCCTGCAGGTCGAGGCGGACGGCCGGGAACTCCTCGCCGAACGCGCCGAGGATCGCCGCCAGCGACCGCCCGGACAGCTCGGGCGGCACCCCGGCCCGCAGCGCGTCGGTCTCGCCGCGATGAGCCTTGCCGACGAGCGTTTTCGTCCGTTCCCACCGCGCGATCAGGTCGCGTGCCTCCGACTGGAGGATCTGCCCGGCTTCGGTGAGCTCGACGTGCCGGCCGCGGTCGAACAGGCGCGCGCCGAGGTCGGTTTCGAGCTTCCGGATGCGCTGGCTCAGCGGTGGCTGGGCGATGCCGAGGCGTTCGGCGGCCCGGCCGAAGTGCAGTTCTTCGGCGACGGCGAGGAAATATCGCAACGAGCGCAGTAGGTCCACGCTGCGACGATATCCGTTTCGATATCGCGGAGAGGTGCTCCCGGTCTTGGACAGCCGTCGCGGAGCTGTGGTCTGGTCGCCGACGTGAACGAGCAACGAATCAGCAGGCGCGGTCTGTTCGGCGTGGGCGCCGGGGCCGCCGCGGTACTCGCCGGGGCCGCCCCGGCCGCCGCGACGCCCGGGAAATCCGCCATGTGGCTGCGGTGGTGGGGGAACAACGGCTGGGAGATCCGCGTCCCCAGCGCGGACGGCAAGAAGACCAAGACCATCCTCATCGATCCGTGGCTGACCCGGTTCAAAACCGGCACCTACACCCCGGAAGGGGCGAACCCGAACACGAAGATCGAGGTGGACAAGCCGCTCATCGACGGCTACGTCGACAGCGGTGAGCTGCGCGCGGACCACATCCTGGTGACCCACGGGCATTACGACCACCTGACCGATGTCCCCTACCTGGCGGAGAAGACCGGCGCCACGGTGATCGGCACCGAGACGCACCTGAGCCTGATGCTCGCCCTCGGCGCGCCGGAAGCGCAGCTCTCGGTCGCCACCGGCGGTGAGTTCCTGACCTTCGACGGCTACACGATCCAGGTGGTGCCCGCACTGCATTCGGCGACGGGCCCGCGCGCGCAGGTCGCGTTCCCCGGTACCTGGCCGATCTCGCGGCGCGACCGGCCGAAGGTGATCAAGGACCTGGTCGAGGGCGGCACGCTGGCCTACCAGGTGACCGGTGGTGGCGCGAGCGTGCTCGACTTCGGCGGCGCGAACTTCGTCGAGTCGGAGCTGGCCGGGCTCAACCCGAGCGTGCTGCTGATGCCGGTCGGCGGCGGCAACGTGTCCGGTTACACCGCACGGATGCTCAACGCCTTGGGGAAGCCGCCCACGATCCTGCCGACGCACTGGGACGACTTCGACCACCCGCTCACCGAACCCGCGTGTGACGCCGGCCAGCTGGAGGCGCTGCGCGTCGCCGTCGCCGCGGCCAGCCCGTCCAGCGCCTTCGTCGTGGTGGACCACCTGCAGTCCTACGTCCCGTAGAAACGACTGAAGGGACCTTCCGGGTTCGAAAGGTCCCTTCAGCCAGTTACGAGGTGAGGTCAGCCGCTCTTGCGACGGAAGGTCCGCTTGTTGGCGGCCGGGCCGTGCGCGTGCTGGTTCTTGCCGCCGGCCGATTCGTGGGCCGAACCGGTCCGGGAACTCGCCTGCTTACGTTCAAGTGCTTCACGGAACTTGCGCTTGACGTCGTCCTCCTCGCCGCTCTCGGGCGACGGTGCAGGTTCAGACATAGGTACCTCCGAGGTTACGACGTGTATCGATACCCACCCTGTCAGTTGTGGCCCCGGAAGGCCAATCCATTTGCCCCCTTTGCGCGTGTCACACACACGTGCAACACATCTACGCAGGCGGGAAGCACGGCTACACAGCCGGGGAGCGCGGGTGTTTCCCGGCTGCGTAGCCGTGCTGCACGGTCCGGTAGGGGTGTTACGCGGTGGGGGGTGAGGAAGTGGACGGCGGCGTCCCAGGGGTTTGCCGCAGGTTTCGCAGAGCAGCGTCGGCCGGAGAGGCTGTGAGCACGCGGTATGGGTGAGCGAGAGGGCGTCGCGGGACCAGCCGGCGATGAAGGCGAGCGCGGGCGTCGGTGGCCGGGTTCCGCGTGGTTTCCACGCCACCTGGGTCCGCGCGGACCAGCTGCGGAACGTCAGGGGATGAACAGTGCTCGGAGTCCCTTGTGGACAGTTAGGCGAAGACGGCTACTTCCGCACGGGCGAGGTGTTCCAGGTGGACGGACTCGACGGCCGGTTCCTGCGTTATGTCGACAGGGCAAAGGATCTGGTCATTCGTGGTGGGATGAACATCTCGCCCGCCGAGATCGAGAGGCTGCTCGCCGCGCATCCTGGCGTCGCGGGGGAGACCGCGCCGGCACTCGGCGAACGGGTGGACTTCCCGCGGGAACAGCGGGTAGCGTCGTTCAAACTGCCGGAGCGGTCGGAGTCGAGGCGTTGCCGCGCAATCCGGTCGGCAAGATCCTCAAACGCGAGTCGCGCCAACGGTTTGGAGCTGGTTCATGAGCGTCTACGTACTCGGAGGTGCGCAGACCGACTTCGCCAGGAACGTGGTCGCGACCGTCGTCACGAGGGGCGTGCGGTGAGGCTTTCGGTTTCACTGGGAATGTGGCAGGACCGCCCGCCCGAAGAGGTACTGGCCACGGCGTGGGCGGCCGACGCGGCAGGGTACCCGGAGCTGTGGATCGGCGAAATGGCCACTTGGGATGCTTTCGCGCTCGCCACGGCCATCGGCGGGATCACCGACCAGATCTCCCTGACCCTCGGGCCGCTGGCGGTCAACGTGCGTGACCCGGCGATGATCGCGATGGGCGTCGCTTCGGTCGCGACCCTGACCGGCCGCGAAACCGGTGTCGCGCTCGGCACGTCCAGCGACGTCGTGGTGCGGGACTGGCACGGCCGGTCCAGCGACGGCGCCGCGACCGCGCTCGGCGAGTCGGCACAGGCGGTACGGGAACTGCTGGCGGGCAAGAAAGCGCAGCTGGAGGGGAAAGTGCTGCGCGCCAAGGGATACCGGCTGCGGCTGGCGTCCCCGAACCCGCCACTGACCATCGCCGCGTTCGGTTCGAAAGCCATCGAGGTCGCCGCTCGGCACGCCGACCGGATGGTGCTCAACCTGGTCAGCCCGGCCACCGCGGCAACGCTGGTACGGCGGTTGCACGCGGCAGCGGACCGGCTCGGTACCACACCTCCGCGCGTCGCCGCCTGGGTCGTCGGCGCACTGAACCCCGGCCCGGAGGCTGTCGAGCAGCTGCGCCGGGGCGTGGTCGGCTATCTCGCCGCACCCGGCTATTCGGACATGTTCCGGGCCGAAGGCTTCGGGTCCCTTGTGGACTTCGCGCTGACCAGCCCGCATCCGCGTGAGCTGCTGGCCGCGATCGGCATCGACGTCCTCGAGGCCGTCGGACTGGTCGGCCCCGAGGAACAGCTGTGGGCCCGCGTCAGCGCGTATGCCGACGCGGGTGTCGACGAACTCGTGATCGTGCCTTCGGCCACCGACGCGGACCCGGCGGGCGCGGCGACTCTCACGACCTGCCGTTCCCTGGGCTGAGCAAAGGAACCGACCACCGCGACCGCAACCAGCACCATCGCGGCCCGTACCGATTCCGGGGTGAACACGAGTTCCCCCAACCGGCCCAGGACAAATCCGGCATGCAGCGCCCAAGCCACCGCCGCGACACCGAGCGCCACCCGCATCGGCGTCACCAGCGAAACACCCGCGGTGACAACGATGAGCGCGCCGAGCGAGTAGGCGTGATGCGCGGTGGCCCCGGCGGCGACCGAGACCACGGTGGCCGTGGCCGCCGCCGCGAAGCCCAGAGGGAAGCCGAATCCACCGTCGAGCCGAGTGTGCCTCATCTCTCAAGCAGAGCGCACCCGCCACCGCCGCTGAAGAACCGTCAACACTTTCCGGACGCCGCCGCCACTTTTCTTGACACTACGTTGACCCTTTCGCCATCTGTCGACAGATGGCGAAAGGTCAGGCGGCGCGCCGCGCGTTCCGGACGATGCTTTCCACGAACGTCGGCCAGAGCGGGCGCGGCAGGTCGTGGCCCATGCCCGGAATGAGCACGAGTTCCGAATCCGGGACGGCCGCGGCGGTCGCCTTGCCGCCGGACTGGTCGACCAGCGGGTCCGCTTCGCCGTGGATGACGAGCGTCGGCACGCTCACCGTGCGTAGTCCTTCGGTGCGGTCATGCGAAGAAATGATGGCGGCCGTCTGCCGCGCCCCACCGGCCGGATGGAA
>NZ_DASYMU010000109.1:0-32036 GCF_036008905.1 Amycolatopsis sp.
CCGGCGCGCCGGAAACCCGACCAAAGACCACCACCCAAACCGGAAGCTAGTTGACGCAGCCGGTCATGGGGGTGACGGGCGGCGGAGCGGGAGTGGTGGACGAAGTGGAGATGTCCATGGCTTGGGCGCCGCGCGGGGTGCCCGCGGGTGGGGTGGTCACCGAGGTGGTGGTGTTCCCGGCAGCGGAAGCGCCCGAGCCCATGACATTGGCGACGAAGGCCTTCACCTGAGCGGGATCGACCTTCACCGCGTCGCCGTCGGACGGCGTCGGCAAACTGAGGCTCTGCACCGGGATCGTGCCGAACTGGATGGCACCGGAGCTGAGGCCGTGCAGCTGCGAGGCGAAGCTGAGGATGTCCCAGCCCTGGTCGATGACGATCGAGCCCTGGACGGCTTCGATGAGGTTGCTCAGCTTCGTCGGGTCGGTCAGTGTCCCGGCGCCGAGGATGGTCTTGGCGAGGCTCGCCAGGAATGCCTGCTGCCGCACGATGCGGTCGAGGTCGCTGTTCAGCCCGTGGCGCTGGCGCACGAACTTCAGCGCGTCGGCCCCGGCGATGGTCTGGACCCCCGCGGGGAAATTCGCGCCGGAGTACCGGTCGTTCACGGCGTTGTTGAGGCAGACCTGGACCCCGCCGACGGCGACGCTCAGCGAGTAGAACCCGGCGAGGTTCACCGCGGCGTAGTGGTTGATGGTCAGCCCGGTCAGCTTCTCGACGGTCTGGATCGTCGCTTTCGCCCCGGCCTCGTTGCTCTGGACTTCGAGAGCCGCCCCCGAAACCCCCTTGGCGCTCAGGGAGTTGACGGCCGCGTTCTTGCCACGCGAGTACGCCGAGTTGATCTTGTGCTTGCCGAAGCCACCGGCGAGGTCGACATAGGAATCACGCGGGATCGAAATCGCCGTGGCCGCTCCCCCGCCGGCCGGGATGTGCACCACGATCATCGTGTCGGTGGTGTCACCGCCATCGCTGCTGTCGCCCGCATGGAGCATGTTGAGCAGATCCTGCGGCAGCGGGTTGCCCTGCGCGTCGGTGCGGGAGTCCAGCCCGACCAGCAGGATGTTCTGGTCGACCGTCAGCGACTTGGTGCCGGTCGGCGTCTGGGCTGAGGGCTCGATGACGTTGGCCGTGGTGATGCCGGTGTCCAGTTTGCTCAGCTGCATCCAGGCGTAGCCGGTTGCGCCGAGGACCAGGATCGACACCATGCCGAGGACCACCCGACGGCTGCGCCGCCAACCCCTGGGTGTGAGCAGCACAGTGGACCCTCTTCTCAGAACCTGATCGAAACCGGTACGTCCAACAATTACCGGACTTTCTCAAAGGATGCTGAGAATTGGGCTGGGGATTCCCTGAGAAACCTGTCAGGAACTTGTTATCGCGGCATCCGGCGCCAAATCGCGCGCGGCAGGAGCCGCATTACCGCGAATACCGGACGTAACACTCCTGGTACCCAAATGACATGACGACGTCGATTGAGCGCCGAAACGGTGGCATCGGCGACCTGATCCGGTGTACTCGAAAACGGCGCCGGTGACATCCCCTCGGTCATCCGCCCGACCACGAAACCGGGCCTGACCATCACCAAGTGCACACCGCTCCCGGCCAGCGCGTCGGCAAGACCGCTGGCGAAACCGTCGAGACCCGCCTTGGCCGAGCCGTACACATAGTTGGCGCGGCGGACACGGATTCCGGCGACGGAGGAGAAAACGACGAGCTGACCGTTTCCCTGGGCCCGAAGAAGGGTGGCGAGATGAGTGAGCACGCTCACATGTGCCACATAATCGGTGTGCACAATGGCGACGGCATGTGCGGCGTCACTCTCGGCACGCGATTGGTCACCAAGAATGCCGAAAGCGGTGACCACTACGCCAAGTGGCCCATGCGTGTCCGCAATTTCCCGTAACACCGATTCATGGGCGGCGACGTCGTCAGCGTCGAACTCGACCCGCTCGACGGCGGCGGCTCCGGCGTCCAGCAGCCGGGCGGCTTCGGCGTCGAGTTCTTTGCTCCGCCGCGCCGCCAGCACGACCTTGCCCGCGCCGCCGCGGACGAGCCGCTCCGCGACCGCGAGGCCGATTTCACTGCGGCCACCCAGCACCAGCACTGTTCCCGTCACGCGCCGAAGTCTGCCAGACGCTGATTCAGTTGCATCGCGTGCCACAGTATGCGATAAACGTATCTACAGAACTCCAGCACTACGAAATCAGCATCCAAGTGAGGGTATGATGACCGACAGCGGCAGCACGCGGGAAACCGGCACCTGGTCTTCGGAGCGTCTCTCCGCATCGGCCCGCGACCACCTGTGGATGCACTTCACCCGGCACGGCGACGGCGCCGCCGGCGACGTCCCGGTCATCGTGCGCGGCGACGGCGCCTACGTTTGGGACGCCAACGGCAAGCGCTACCTCGACGGGCTCGCCGGACTGTTCGCCGTCGGCGTCGGCCACGGGCGTGAGGAACTCGCCGAAGCCGCCGCGAAGCAGACTCGCGAACTCGCCTACTTCCCGTTGTGGGGCCACGCGCATCCGGCCGCGATCCAGCTCGCCGAACGCCTCGCGACCGATGCCCCCGGCGACCTCAACCGCGTGTTCTTCACCGTCAGCGGCGGCGAATCCGTTGAGACGGCGTGGAAACTGGCCAAGCAGTACTTCAAGCTGACCGGGAAACCGAACAAGCACAAGGTGGTCAGCCGCGCGCTCGCCTACCACGGCACCTCCGCCGGGGCGTTGTCGATCACCGGCCTCCCCGGCGCGAAGGCGGACTTCGAACCGCTCGTGCCGAGCACCTTGCGCGTGCCGAACACCAACTTCTACCGCGCCACGGAGCACGCCGACGACTACGAGGCCTTCGGACTCTGGGCCGCCGACCGCATCGCGCAGGCCATCGAGTTCGAGGGCCCGGACACCGTCGCCGCGGTGTTCCTCGAACCACTGCAGAACACCGGCGGCTGTTTCCCGCCGCCGCCGGGATACTTCCAGCGGGTGCGCGAAATCTGCGACCGGTACGACGTGCTGCTCGTGTCGGACGAGGTCATCTGCGCGTTCGGGCGGCTGGGCCACGACTTCGGCGCCAAGCGCTACGGTTACCAGCCCGACATGATCACCACCGCCAAGGGCCTGACCTCGGGCTACGCGCCGCTCGGGGCGGTACTGGCCAGCGACCGGCTAATGGAGCCGTTCACCCACGGCACCACCACCTTCATGCACGGCTCGACTTACGGCGGTCACCCGGTTTCGTGCGCGGTGGCACTGGCGAACCTCGAAATCATCGAGCGCGAGGACATCTACGGTCACGTGCTGGGCAACGAAGCGGCGTTCCGGTCCACTTTGGACAAGCTGACCGATCTGCCGATCGTCGGCGACGTCCGCGGCGCCGGGTTCTTCTACGGCATCGAACTGGTCAAGGACAAGGCGACCAAGGAGACCTTCACCCCGGAGGAATCCGAGCGGGTCCTGCACAAGTACCTGTCGGGCGCGCTGTTCGAAAACGGCCTCTACTGCCGGGCCGACGACCGCGGCGAGCCCGTCATCCAGCTCTCTCCCCCGCTGATCTGCGGCCAGGAGCAGTTCGACGAGATCGAGCAGATCCTCCGGTCTTCGCTCACCGAAGCCTGGAAGCGCCTGTAACGCCCAAAGTGGCATGAACGGACCTTTCATCTCAATTTTCGAGATGAAAGGTCCGTTCATGCCACGTGACGCACGCCACCATTTTGCACATCCTGCAATTTTGCAGATCGTGCAAAATTTCCGTACGCTCATCACATGCCCTTGACCGCCCCCGCGATGAGCCTCCGCGAGCGAAAGAAGATCGACACCTTCCGCGCGCTCGCGTCGACGGCGGTCAAGCTCGTCAACGAGCGAGGGCTGGACAACGTCACCGTCGAGGACATCAGTGCCGAGGTCGGGGTCTCCCCGCGGACGTTCTTCAACTACTTCGCGTGCAAAGAAGACGCTGTGGTCATCGCCTACCCGGACTACGCGCAGCACGGCGAGCAAGCCGCCGAGACACTTCTCGCGGCGCCACCGGAATTGAGCGCGCTCGAGGCGCTGACCAGCGCGCTCGTCTCGCACGCCGACCGGATCCAAGAGGACCGCGAGGAGTGGCTGCACCGCATCGCCGTGATCGAGGCCAACCCGTCGCTGGTGTCCCGCCTGATCGCGATCGGCGGCGAGTCGGAACTGTCGATGCTCACCGCCATCGGCCGCCGCACCGGGCTCGACCCGGAAGAGGACCTGTATCCCGGTCTGCTGTTTTCCGCGGTCTGCGGCGTGTTCAACGCGGCGGTCCGGCACTGGTACCGGCTCGACGGGAAACAGCCGCTGGAAGAACTCGTGCGCGCCGCCGCCGCCGCGCTCGCCGCCGGGCTTCCCGACCCGGGCAAGAACTAACAACCAGCACCGAACGCGCCCGAAAACCACGAATGAGGGGAAACACATGACCGCGTCCACGGACGCCCAGGAGACCTCGGCGTCCACGTCGATGAGTCGCAGGCAAGTGCTGGAAGCGCTGTCCGGGTTGATGATGGGGATGTTCGTCGCCATCCTCGCCTCCACGGTGGTGGCCAACGCGCTCCCGCGCATCATCGCCGACCTCGGCGGCTCGCAGGCGTCCTACACCTGGGTGGTGACCACCGAACTGCTCGCGATGACCGCGACGGTTCCGTTGTGGGGCAAGCTTTCCGACCTCTACAACAAGAAACTGCTGATCCAGGTCTCGCTGGCGCTGTTCGTGGTCGGCTCGCTGATCGCCGGGTTCGCCGGCAACATCGAGATCCTGATCGCCAGCCGGGTGGCCCAGGGCATCGGCGCCGGCGGGCTCACCGCGCTGGCGCAGGTGATCATGGCGTCCATCATCTCGCCGCGGGAACTGGGCAAGTACTCGGGCATCTTCGGCGCGGTGTTCGCCGTCGGCACGGTCGCGGGACCGCTCATCGGCGGGCTGCTGGTCGACACGTCTTGGCTGGGCTGGCGCTGGTGCTTCTTCATCGGTGTCCCGTTCGCCGTCGCGGCGATCTTGTTGCTGCAGAAGACACTTCGACTACCCGTCACCCGAGCCGACGTGAAGGTCGACTACCTGGGCGCGTTCCTGATCATGCTCGGCGTGTCCACCCTGCTGGTCTGGTCCACGCTGGCCGGTAACCAGTTCGAGTGGGCTTCGTGGTGGACTGCCGGTCTGGTCGTCGCGGGCCTGGCGATCCTGGCGCTCGCGGTGTTCGTCGAGGCCAAGGTGCGCGAGCCGATCCTGCCGCTGACGTTGTTCCGCAACCGCACGGTCACGCTGACCACGGTCGCGAGCTTCTTCACCGGTGTCGCGATGTTCGGCGGCACGGTGTTCCTGTCACAGTATTTCCAGCTGTCACTGGGCAAAACGCCGACCGTCGCCGGACTGCTCAGCCTGCCGATGATCTTCGGCCTGCTCGTCTCGTCGACGGTTTCCGGGCAGCTGATCAGCAAGACCGGGCTCTGGAAGAACCACCTGCTGATCGGGGCCGCGCTGATGGCGGGCGGGCTCGGCCTGCTCGGCACGATCGACGCGCACACCTCGGTGGTCCTGCTGAGCGTCTACATGGTGGTGCTCGGCGTCGGGGTCGGCATGCTGATGCAGAACCTGGTGCTGGTGGCGCAGAACGACGTGCCGATCGAAAGCCTCGGCGCGGCGACTTCCACACTGTCGTTCTTCCGCAGCCTCGGCGGATCGATCGGCGTCAGCGCGCTGGGCGCGGTGCTGGCGACCAGGGTCAGCACCCTGATCATGGACGGACTCGGCCCGATCCCGGGCGCGTCAACGGGTTCGAGCCACGCGGTGCCCAACCTCGCGCAGCTCCCGGAGCCGGTGGCGAACGTGATCCGCGAGTCCTACGGCAGCGCGACGAGCGAGATCTTCCTGATCGGCGCGCCGATCGCGTTGCTCGTGCTGCTGTCTGTCGCGTTCCTGAAGGAGATCCCGCTCAAGACGAAGAACGGTCTCGAGCGGCTCGCCGACCTCGAGGACTGAGAAAGCCGGCCCGGGGGTCGCACGACCCCCGGGTCAGCTCGGCAGTTTGGCCGAGTTCTTCCCGAACGCCACCGGTGGTGTCAGCAGCTTCGATGACGCGACGTCCTGCTCGATGAACCAGAAGACCACGACCGACGGATCCTCGCTCCACTGCGCCAGCCGCGCTTGGACCGGTTTCCCTTGCACGGTGCTGATGATCTTCTCGACCGGCCCGACGTAGTAACCGGAGACGGGCACGAACTGGTCGCGGATGATCTCACCGCCGTCGACGACGTGGAAGCCGGGGCGCCGGTCCGAGCCCTTGAACTCGTTGGACATCAGTTCGCCGGACAACGTCCCGTCCGCGGCCCGGTGCCCGGTCATCAGGCCGAAATGCGTGTCGGGCAGCTCGACCGGCGCGTCCACCTTCACCAGGTAGAAGACGCGCTCCCCCAGCGGATCGAAGATCCCGGTCGCGATGACGTCGCCGAGTGGGACGCGGGGTTCCTGTGCCGGATCCCGGGTCGTGAGCGGCGGCGGCGCGGACGTCGTCAGGGACGGGCCGCCGGCGGCGACGGGCGTCTCCGTCTTGAAACTGTTGACGCCGGTCACGACGAGGACCACCGCGGCCGCCACCGCCACGAGCCCGGCGCCGCTCTGTACCCGGCGACGGCGTCGGATGCGCTTGCCCGCGGACATGATCGCGCCGGTGTCGAGCGCGGCGAATCCCTCCGGCGGAGGCGTGTGCAGCGCTGTTTTCAGGTTGTCGAGGTCCTTCATCGTCCCGTTCCGCCAATCAGCGTCGGCTGGTCGCCCTGTCCGGCGTCGCCGCCGGAAGAATCGTTCGAGACCCGCAGCTTCGCGAGCGCTCGTGAGTTGGTGCTCTTCACCGTGCCGACGGAAACGCCCAGTTCGGTGGCCACCTCGGCCTCGGGAAGATCGAAGTAGTGCCGGAGCACCACGACCGCGCGTTCCCGCACGGTCAGTCCGTCGAGCATGTCCATCAGCCATTCCCGCTGGATGACGGCGGTTTCCACGGCCCCGGCCACGGGCCGTTCGGGCACCTCTTCGGCGGCGTACTCCCGCAGCGGGCGGCGCCACTTGTCGATGACGTGGTTGACGAGGACCGTGCGGGTGTAGGCGTAGGCGTCCTTGTGCCGCACCCGCGACCATGCCGCGTAAGTGCGGGCCAGCGCCGTCTGAGCGGCGTCCTCGGCCTGGTGGCGATCGCCGGTGAGCAGGTACGCGGCATGCTGCAGGCGCGCCGAACAGGCCTGCATGAACTCGACGAACTCGTCGTCACCACGCGCCATTCGATCCCCTCATACCCGTAGCGACGGATGGACGGGGCGAAAGGTTGAGTCCCCGGTCGTATTCACCCGATCCAGATCGACAGCGGGTCCACATAGGGCCGGAGTGCCGCGATGAGCTCCGCGTCGCCCTGGTGGTTGAGCTCGTCCGAGGCTATCCTCCTGGCGACGCCGGCGAGGAAGTCGGCGACCTGGACACGGGCGTCGGAGCGGGAGTCGACCAGCCGGATACCGGCCAGCCTGTCGCCGATGACGGCCTTGAGCTGCGAGACACGCGCTTCGGACAGGGTGAGCTGTTCGTCGTGGACGATCGAGACGGAGTCGCCTTCCCAGCCGGCGACGGCCCGGACGATCGCGGGGAGCCAGGAGTCCAGGGGCGGGATCATCTGCGGGTCGTCGCGCACCTTCGCGCGGAAGGCCTCCGCGCGTGGGGTGGCTTGGCGGAAGCGTTCCAGGATTTCGCTCAGGACTCCGGTGCTCGGGTCGTCGACCACGCTCAGGAACTCCTCGACCGGGCGGACGGCCCGGCGGTTCTTGACGCGCAGGAGGTTGTTGCCCGCTTCGAGGAAGGCGTCCCACCTGGCTTGGCCGAAGGCGCCGGGGCCGTCGCGGTACAGGGTGGTGGCTAAGTCGGGTGATCCCAGCAGCAGGCCGGTGAGCTTGCCGAGGAGGAAGAACGTCTTGTCGGTGAGGTGCACGCGGGCGTGGCCGTGGATCGGCCCCAACGGGCCGAGGAGCCAGACGAGGACGGGCCGGTTCTTCGCCCTGAGCAGGTGGTTGGCCTTGTACTCCACGGCCGGCGACCGGATCCTGTCCCGGATCTCCTGGACACAGGCCTCCGCCGCTTCGACACTCAAGCGGACGCTGGCGTGCGCGAAGACGTCGGTCTCGCCGCCGACGAGCTTTTCGCCCTCCGACCCGGACTCGTCGCAGGCGATCTCGACAGCGCTCACCCTGCCTGTGTAGCCGACCTCGGCGACCCCCGCGACCCCATTTACGCCGATTCGCGGACGGTCATGGACACCGGCAGCACCTGGTTGCGGGGCTTGATCTCCTCCCCGGCGAGGAGTCCCATGAGGATGGTGACCATCTCGCGCACCTGCGCCTGCGGATCCTGATGGATCGACGTCAGCGGCGGGTTCATCACCGGCGCCAGTGAGGCGTGGTTGTCGAAGCTGATGACGGCGACGTCGTCGGGGATCTTCCGCCCGGCCTCGGTCAGCGTGCGCAGGGCACCGGCGGCCATCATGTCGCTCGCGACGAACACCGCGTCGAGGTCACCCCGGCGCGCGAGGAGCCTGCTCATCGCGTCACGCCCGCCGGTAAGGGTGAAATCGGCTTCCTCGGCCAGCTCGGCCGGGTCCAGTCCCGCGGCGAGCAGGGTCGAACGCCAACTGGAAAGCCGTTGTACCGCGGCGGTTTGGTCCTGTGGCCCGGCGATGGTGGCGATCCGCGTCCGGCCGATCTCGACGAGATGACGCACCGCTTGGCGGGCACCGCCCTTGTTGTCGAAGTCCACGACGTGCACGCCGCTGCGGATGCTGCCCGCCTGTCCCCCGAACACCACCGGCATCCGAAGCCCCTTCAACGCCTTGGGCAACGGATCCGCGCGATGCGGCGCGAACACCAGCGCGCCGTCGACGTGGCCGCCTTCGAGGAAACGCATGGTACGAGCCAAATCCTCGCCACCGTCGACGAACATCAGCACCATCTGGCTGCCGACGTCGGCGAGTTCGCGGTACCCCGCGCGCATGACCGCGGTCCGGTACGGGTCGTCGAGCAACCGCGCCTCGGGCTCGGAAAGCACCAACGCGATCGCGCCCGTCCGCCGCGTCACCAACGACCGCGCGGCCTGGTTCGGGAAATACCCCAGATCCTTCGCCGCCGCGAGAACCTTCTCCTTGGACCTGGCGCTGACGTAGGCGTCGTCGTTCAGCGCACGCGACGCCGTCGAACGGGACACCCCCGCGAACGCGGCGACATCCTCCAGCGTCGGCCGGCCGTCATCACCACCCGGAATCACCACACCCCCCGAATTCACCCTGTGTCCGACCAGCTTAATACCGCGCCGCCCCGACCTGGGAGCGCTCCCGCAAGGTAACACCACGGACACGGAATCTTGACACGATCGGTGGCGCACGACACACTCAGTGCCCATCTGGGAGCGCTCCCAGTCTTGATCCACCCACCGGTTTGCCGGGCGAAGTCATCCATCCATTGAGGGGTTTGCAGTGCGACGAATCCGAAAAGGCCTCACCATCGCCGTCGGCCTGGCCGTAACGGCTGCCATGAGCACCGCCTGCGCGGGCGGTGACGACACCGCGGCCCCGGCCGCGGCGGCTCCCGGGGAGAAGGTCGAGCTCACCATCGCGACCTTCACCGAGTTCGGCTACGAGAACCTGTTGCCGGAGTACGAATCACTCCACCCGAACATCAAGATCACCCACCGCAAGACCGGGCAGGGCGGGCCGCACCACCAGAACCTCATCGCCAAGCTCGGCGCGGGTTCCGGTCTCGCCGACATCGAGGCGGTCGAGGAAGGCCATCTCTCCGACATCCTCGACAAGTCCTCGAAGTTCAACGACCTGACCAAGATCGGCCCGCAGGAGGTCACCCCGGACCGCTGGCTCGGCTGGAAGTACGACGCCGGGAAGAGCAAGGACGGCAAGCTGGTCGGCTACGGCACCGACATCGGGCCGCTGGCGATGTGCTACCGCAAGGACATGTTCGAAGCAGCCGGGCTGCCGTCCGACCCGGCGTCGGTCAAGCCGCTGTTCGCCACCTGGGACAGCTACTTCGCCGCCGGTGCGCAGTTCATCGGCAAGTCCGGCGGCAAGGCGTGGTTCGACTCCGCCGCGCAGAACTTCAACGCGATGGTCAACCAGCTCGACGTCGGCTACCTCGACCGTGACGACAAACTGACGATCGAGTCCAACGCGGGCATCAGGTCCGCCTGGGACAAGGTGACCGCCGCTGTCGCACAGGGACAGTCGGCGAAGCTGACCGCGTTCAGCAACGAGTGGAACAGCGGTTTCAAGCAGAGCGCCTTCGCCACGAAGGTCTGCCCCGCGTGGATGCTCGGGGTCATCAAGGAACAGGCCGGGCCGGAGAACGCCAACAAGTGGGCCGTGACCGACGCCTTCCCCGGCGGCGGCGGAAACTGGGGCGGCTCGTTCCTGACCGTCCCGACGCAGAGCAAGCACCCGAAGGAAGCCGCCGAACTCGCCGCCTGGCTGACCGCGCCCGAGCAGCAGCTGAAGGCGTTCGAGGCCAAGGGAACCTTCCCGAGCCAGACCAAGGCACTGGAATCCCCGCAGCTGCTGGCCGAGACCAACCCGTACTTCGGCGACACCAAGGTCGGCGAACTCTTCGTGACCCAGGCGAAAAAGGTCACCAAGCCGCAGTACAAGGGCCCCGGTGACGGCCAGATCCAGGAGAACGTGACCAGTCCCGCCCTGACCGCGGTGGAGCAGGGCAAGTCCGCGGCGGAGGCCTGGACCCAGGTCGTCGACGGCGCCAAGAAGATCACCCGCTAAGCGATGACCACGATCGAAAAGATCGTGCCGGAAAGTGCGGCCGGGCCGAAGCACCAATCCCCCCGGCCCACTTTCCGGCAACGCCTCAGCCGCTGGGATGTCCGGTATTCGCCGTATCTCTACATCGCGCCGTTTTTCGTCGTCTTCGCGCTCGTCGGCGTATTTCCCTTGCTGTACACGGCTTACGTGTCGTTGTTCGACTGGGAGATCGGGGACGACAACCCGAAGTTCATCGGGTTCGAGAACTACTCGGAACTGTTCGGCGACGCGCAGTTCTGGAACTCGCTGACCAACACGCTCAGCATTTTCGTGCTCTCCAGCGGGCCGCAGATCATCATGGCCGTCCTGCTCGCGGCGTTGCTCAACACCAAACTCCGCGGGCCGACCGGCTGGCGGGTCGGGATCCTGCTGCCGTACGCGGCCAGTCTCGTGGCGCTGGGCATCATCTTCGCGAACCTGTTCGGCACGCGCTACGGCCTGGTCAACGGCCTGCTCGAGACCCTCGGGCTGGACCGCGTCGACTGGCAGGCCGGTTCGTTCTCCAGCCATGTCGCCATCGCCGTGATGGTCAACTGGCGCTGGACCGGTTACAACGCATTGATCGTGCTGGCCGCGATGCAGGCGATCCCCAGGGAGCTGCAGGAAGCGGCGATCGTCGACGGCGCCGGGCCGATCCGCCGGTTCGTGAGCATCACCCTGCCGTTGCTCAAGCCGACGCTGATCTTCGTGGTGATCACCTCGACCATCGGCGGCCTGCAGATCTTCACCGAGCCCAAGTTGTTCGACGCCATGCCCGGATCGAACAACGGCGGTTCCACCAACCAGTTCCAGACGGTGACGCTGTACATGTACCAGTCCGGTTTCGAGAACTTCAGCCTCGGTTACGCCTCGGCGATCGCCTGGGTGCTGTTCGTGCTGATCATCGTGATCGCCGGGGTCAACTTCCTGGTCACCCGAAGGCTCACGCGGACGACGGGACTCAAGTGATGGCCGTACTCCCCCAGTTCCTGCGGCGCACTGACGGCGGTTCCCGGCTCGGCCGGCCGAACTTCCTGGTGTACGGCCTGCTGATCGCGTTCGTACTGGGCTCGATCTTCCCGTTCTACTGGTCGGCGCTGGTCGCCAGCCGGGACAGTTCGATGCTCACCGAGAAGGTGCCGCCGATCCTGCCGGGCGGGAACTTCTTCGCCAACGCGGCGAGGGTGTTCGACGCGGTCCCGTTCTGGAAGGCGCTCGGCAACAGCGTCATCGTGGCGGGCACGGTGACCGTGAGCACCGTGCTCTTCTCGTCCTTGGCCGGGTTCGCCTTCGCCAAGGTGAGATTCCCCGGTCGCAACGCGCTGTTCGTGTTCATCGTGGTGACGCTGGCGGTGCCGACCCAGCTCGGCATCATCCCGCTGTTCATCGCGATGTCCGAGCTGGGCTGGGCCGGCGGATTGCAGGCGGTGATCGTGCCCAACCTGGTCACCGCGTTCGGCGTGTTCTGGATGCGTCAGTACACAATGGACGCTTTGCCGTACGAGCTCATCGAGGCGGCACGCATGGACGGCTGCAGCATGTTCCGGATCTTCTGGAGCGTCTGTATGCCCGCCGTGCGACCGGCCGCGGCGATCCTCGCCATGTTCACGTTCATGACCTCGTGGAACGACTTCCTGTGGCCACTGGTGGTGCTCGACGTCGGCAACCCGACCATCCAGCTGGCACTGGAAAAGCTGCAAAGCGGTTACTACGTCGACTATTCGCTGGTACTGGCCGGGACGACGCTGGCGACCATCCCGATCCTGATCGTCTTCCTCCTCCTCGGCCGCCAGATCGTGGCCGGAATCATGCAAGGTGCCGTGAAAGGGTGACCATGTCCGTACAACCCGCCGAAGCCGCGACCGAGGTCGCCTTCCCGCCGGGGTTCGTCTGGGGCGCGGCCACCGCCGCCTTCCAGATCGAGGGTTCGACCACAGTGGACGGACGTTCGCCGTCCGTGTGGGACACTTTCTGCCGCCAGCCGGGCGCGGTGGTGAACGGCGACACCGGTGAACCGGCCGCGGACCACTACCGCCGGTACGGCGAAGACGTCGAACTCATGCGGGATCTCGGTCTCGGCGCGTACCGGTTTTCCACCGCCTGGCCCCGGATCCGGCCCGACGCCGGGGAACCGGACAGCCGCGGCCTCGACTTCTACGACAGGCTGGTCGACCGGCTGCTCGCCGCCGGGATCGCGCCGTGGGCGACGCTTTACCACTGGGACCTGCCGCAGACGCTCGAGGACGACGGCGGCTGGGCCAATCGGGACACGGCGTACCGCTTCGCCGAATACGCCGAGACGATCGTGTCCCGGCTCGGCGACCGCGTCGTGTCCTGGACGACGTTGAACGAGCCATGGTGTGCCGCGATCCTCGGCTACGCACAAGGGATCCACGCCCCGGGCCGCACCGATCCGAAAGCCGCTGTCGCCGCGGTGCACCACCTCCTGCTCGGGCACGGCCTCGCGATGGACGTCATCCGGCGGCACGCGCCCGGGTCGAAGGCGGGCCTCACACTCAACCTTTTCCCAGTGGTTCCGGCCGATCCCGGGTCGGCCGCCGATCTCGAGGCGGTGCGGCGGATCGACGGCCTGCAGAACCGGTTGTTCCTCGATCCGGTGCTGCGCGGCGCGTATCCCGAAGACCTCGTGGAAGATCTCGCGCCCTTCGGCCTGGCCGACCACGTCCGCGCGGGCGACCTCGGCGTCATCTCCGCGCCGCTGGATCTGCTCGGGGTGAACTACTACCGCGGCTACCAGGTCACCGGGACGCCGCGGGAGGGCACCGAGCCGGGCGGACCGGCCTGGATCGGCGCGGAAACCGTCGCGTTCGTGACCGACGACGGCCTGCCGCGCACCGAGTCCGGCTGGCAGGTCCAGCCGGACGGGCTGACCGACATCCTGCTGCGCGTCCACCGGGAGTACCCCGCGATCCCGTTGTACATCACCGAAAACGGCGCCGCCTATCCCGATCACGAGCACGGTGACGGACAGGTCGACGATCACGACCGGGTCGCGTTCCTCGACTCCCACCTGCGGGCCGCGCATGCCGCGATCCTGGGTGGCGTGGACCTCCGGGGGTACTTCTACTGGTCGCTGCTGGACAACTTCGAATGGGCGGAGGGCTATGCCAAGCGGTTCGGCATCGTGCACGTCGACTACGAAACCCAGCGCCGCACGCCGAAACAAAGCGCGCGCTGGTACTCGCAGGTGATCAACCACAACGGCCTCGGCTGAGCGGCGCTGTTGTCTTCGCCATCTGTCGACAGATGGCGGTGGTTGCGGACGCGGGGTAGCTTCCGGCCTTGACTCAGCAGCAGGCGGACGTGGAAGTCGCTGTTCTGCAGGAGAACCAGCCCGGCCGACTCGTGTTCCGCGGGACCGCCCGAAAGCACGCGGGTCGGTCGCCCTTAGCCCTACGATCGTGGAGACCGCCGCCCTCCACGATCGTAAGGTTCATCCATGCACCTGCACCTGACCAGTTCGGGACCCGACCTGGTCGAGCCCGACGACTGCACGACGTTCGACGTCGTGGTGGCCCCGGAACTCGACACCGAGGCGCTCACGGCGCTCTTGGCCAAGCACAAGATCGGCACGCTCGCGGCCGGCGAGAAGCATGTGTTCGTCTCGCCGGAGGCACTGCGCGCGCTGGCCGACGGGAGGACGGGCGAGGACTGGTCGTCCCGCTTCGACAAGATGCTCGCGTACGCCGCCACCAAGGGCTGGATCGGCGAGAACGGCGACGTCCGCGGTCATATCGACAACGGATAGCGCGCGGTGGTGGACATGTCAACTCGGGCGTACCATCGCCGCATGGCCGTTCTCCCAGCGCGAGTGAGGAACCTCCCGTGAGCAATCTCGACGCACACCCGGAGGTCGTGCCGTGTGAATCGTCGGCAGCCCAGGCCACCCCGGAAGTACTGGAACCACGGCTCGTCCCGCTCGGCGGGCCCCGTGCCAAGCCGGTGCGGCGGACGCTGCCGCAGCGCGCGAGGTCGCTGATCGGGGCGTGGTGCTTCGTCGACCACTACGGCCCGAACGAAATCTCCGAAACCACCGCGATGAACCTGCCCGGCCATCCCCACACTGGCCTGCAGACGGTCTCGTGGTTGTTCTCGGGACTGCTCGAACACCTCGACACGATCGGGACGAAATCCCTGATCCGCGCCGGGGAGATGAACCTGATGACCGCGGGCCGGGGCATCGCGCATTCGGAGTTCACCACGCCGGAAACCAAGGTCCTGCACGGTGTCCAGCTGTGGGTCGCGCTACCGGAGCGCGACCGGTTCACCGAGCCGCGGTTCGAATACTTCGCCCCGGAGCCGATCATCGTCGGCGACGCGAAGCTGACCGTCTTCCTCGGCTCCCTGATGGGCTCGACGTCCCCGGTCGAAACGAGCACGCCCCTGCTCGGCGCGGAACTGAACATCCCCGCCGGGACCACCCTCGAGCTCGACGTCGACCCGGCCTTCGAACACGGGATCCTGGTCGACGCCGGAGAGATCCGGGTCGCGGGGATCACCGCCACCGACGCGGAACTGCTCTACGTCCCGCTCGGCGCGACCTCGCTGACGATCGAAACCGGCGATCGGCCGGTCCGTGCGGTGCTGCTGGGCGGGGAACCGCTGAACGAACGCATCATCATGTGGTGGAACTTCATCGGCCGCACCCATGAGGAGATCGTCCGGTTCCGCACGGAATGGCAGGCCCAGGCCGCGACCGACCACGAGGAAGGTCCGTACGGAACGTTCCCCGACGCCTGGCTCACCGTCCTCCCCGCCCCGGTGATGCCGAACGGCCAGCTGAAACCCCGCGCCTGACACCCGCCATCTGTCGACAGATGGCGGTGGCCGATCAGGCGCTGAAGCCGCCGTCGATCCGCAGGTTGGCACCGGTGACGAACCCGGCCGCCGGGCCCGCGAGATAGGCGACGGCTTCGGCGACCTCCTCCGGTTTCCCGAAGCGCCGCATGGGAATCGCCGACAGCGCGGCCTCGTCCGGCGCCAGGATCAGCATGTCGGTCTCGATCTGGCCGAGCTGCACGGTGTTGACGGTGATCCCCCGTGGGCCGAACTCGTGGCTCCACGTTCGGCCGTAGGTCTCCAAAGCCGCCTTGCCCGCGGCGTAATCGCCGTACGGGCCGGTGGTGCGGTTCACCCCGACCGAACTGATCAGGATGATCCGCCCACCGTCGCCGAGGTGCTTCGCCGCGGACCGCGTCACCGTCACCGCCGAGGTGACATTGACCGCGAACTGGTGCGCGAACACGGTTTCGTCGCGATCCGGGTCCGCGAGCCCGCCGGTGACGAAGACGCCGGCGTTGTTGACCAGGACGTCCAGCCGCCCGAAGTCCGCCGCGACTTCGTCGACCAGCCGGGTCACTCTGGCGTCGTCGGCATGGTCGGCTCGGTACGCGGAAGCACGCACCCCGAGCGCTTTGAGCTCGTCGACCAGCGCGTTCGCTTTGTCCTTGGAGTTCACGTAGCTGAAGGCCACGTCCGCGCCCGCCTCGGCGAGCCGGCGTGCGACGGCCGCGCCGACTCCGCGGGAACCACCGGTCACCAGTGCCACTTTGCCGGTCAGTTCGTTGTGCATTTCTTCTCCCCTCAGTTGGTCGGAAACGCTCAGCCGAGCGGGATCTCGCTCTTGTGCTCCCGCAGCCACGAATCGAGCGAGCGGAGCTGCGGGTTGAGCTCCCGCACCAGATCGAGGTCGCGGACGCCGACGAAGTACTCGGACGCGTCCGAGTAGAACTGGTACATGTTCGCGATTTCGTCCGCACCGGGGAATCCCGCCGCCCGGACCTCGTGGTGCGTCTGCGGCCGGTAGACGACCTTCTCGCCGAGCACGTCGGTGAACTTCGCGGCGAGCTCGTCGCCCGTGGCGTGCGTACCGGCGATACTCACCGTCTTGCCGATGAAGTCGGCCCCGCGCCGGAAGATGCCGAACGCCGTGCGCCCGATGTCCTCGGACGCGATAAGGGACATCTTCTGATCTGCCATGGGGTTCGTCAGGACGAGCTGACCGTTTTCGTCGCGGTGCGGGCCCTGTCCGAGCAGGAACGACTCGTAGTAGAAGGTCGTCTGCAGGAACGTGGTGGGCACGCCGAGCTCGGTGAAGAACTCGTTCGCCTCGCCCTTCGCGTCGAAATGCGGGACCTTGTAGGTCTCCAGGAGCGTCGGGAGCTCACTGCCGAGCCGCTCGAAATGCGGCCGGGTGTCTTCGAGAGTGGACCAGACCACGTGCTCGAGTCCGGCGTCCTTCGCGGCCCTGGCCGCCGCGGCCGCCTGCGCGAGTTCCATCTCGGCGCGGGTGCGGGCCTTCTCCTCTTCCGGTGTCCGCTGGACCCAGAAGTTCGTGACCACGAAAGCGCCGTACGCGCCGTCGAAGGCCTTGCGCAGGCTGGCCTCGTCGTCCAGGTCGGCCTCGACCACCTCGGCACCTTGCGCGGCGAATTCCTTCGCCGCGGCCGAGTCTGCGCTGCGCGTCAGCGCCCGTACCGTGAACGGGCCTTCCGGGTCGGCCAGGATCGCCCTGACCAGGCCACCGCCCTGCGAACCGGTCGCACCCACCACGGCGATGATCTTCTTGTCGGTCATTTCTGCTCCTCTTTCACCATCAACAGCGAATACTTCGTCGCTTCCTCACGTTGTCACTGGGGAAAGCCCCGCGCCGCACCCTGCGATGGGTACCCACGGCAGGGATAGGCACCGGCCCGACGGCGGAAGGAAGATGGGGTCATGAGCGAGCAGAGGAACCCGTCCCAAGTCCTCGGAGACTTCCTCCGGACGCGCCGCGCGGCTTTGTCCCCGGAGGACAGCGGGGTGCGGACCTACGGCAACCCGCGCCGCGTTCCGGGCTTACGCCGCGAAGAGGTCGCCCAGCTCGCGGGAGTCAGCGTCAACTACTACACCCGCATCGAGCAGGGCGAGAGCCACCAGATGTCGGACTCGGTGATGGAGTCGATCGCCAACGCGCTCCAGCTCGACACCGGTGAGCGGTCACATCTGCTGCGCCTGGCCCGGCCGGCCCAGGTCGTGCGCCGGGACACCGGACCCGAACAGGTCCGCAAATCGGTACTGGCGCTCGCCGAAAGCAGCGCGGACCAGGCGGCGATCATCGTCGGCCGCCGCTCGGACCTGCTCGGCGCCAACCGGCTCGGCTTCGCGCTGTTCGGCCTGCGGCCCGACCAGCGGCCGAACATGACGAAGAACCTCTTCCTCGACCCGGCGATGCGCGACCTCCACGCCGACTGGGAAACCGAAGCACGCAGCTCCGCGTCCTACCTCCGCAACGCGTCGAGTGATCAGCCCGACGACCATCTGCTGGCCGAGCTGATCGGTGAACTGAGCATCAAGAGCCCGGACTTCGTGCGGATCTGGGCCACCCATCCGGTCGGCGAATGCCTGCATTCGGTGCGCAAGCTGCACCACCCGGTCGTCGGAGACCTGATCCTCAACACGGAAAGCCTTCGCCTGCCCGACGACCCGGGTCAGCGGATCGTCTTCAGTGGCGCGGAAGCGGGGTCGAGCTCGGCCGAACGCCTCAAGCTGCTCGATTCCCTCAGTTCTTAACGACCGCCATCTGTCGACAGATGGCGAAGGTTGCTGCTCAGCGGGGTACCCACAGGGTGACCTTGGTGCCGTGACCCGGTTGTGAGTCGATGGCGCCGTGGCCGCCGACCTCCGCGAGCCGGGCCATGATCGACTGGCTGATCCCGAAACCTGGCGGCCGATCCCGTACGTCGAACCCCTCGCCGTGGTCCCGCGCGACCACCATGATCCCGCCGTCGCGTTCCTCCACCCGGAGCACGACCTGGTTGGTGTCGGCGTGTTTGACGGTGTTGCGCAACGATTCCCGCACCGCCTCGCACATCGCCGTCCGCCGCGCCTGCGACATCGCGTACTCCTCGTCGAGGTCGGCCGCGACCAGTTGCGTGCGCAGGCCGTCACGGGCCATGTCCGCGGCCACTTCGGCGAGTTCCACCACCAGGCTGCGGGACGACCCCGTCGGCAGCGGCTCGCTGATCCGGCGGCGCAGGTCGGCCGCTTCGGCCCCCGCGAGTGAGCGGAGTTCCGACAACCGTTGCGCGGCCTGGGCGTCGTCGCTCGGTGTCGCGAGCGCGAGCGCCTCCAACGTCTGCAACACACTGTCGTGCATGAGGCGCCGGGTCCGGCGGCGCTCCACCTGTTGACCACGCCGGAGCCCGATGTCGAGGGCGAACCGGGTGCCGACGCCGAGCAGGATGAGAATCCCCGCGCAGGTCACGATGGACACGAGCAGCGCCACCATGCAGCCGACCGACCGGTTCAGCGCGAGCGGGTCGGACAGCGGCAGCCCGCCGGCCCAGGTCAGCGCCAGCCGCAGCGGCACGGCCGCCGCCAGCAGCCACAGTGCCGCGGGGAGCCCGAAGGCGCACACCCACATGCCGATGGCGCCCACCATCCAGGTCCACGTGACGTCGATGGCGAAGGGCTGCACCGAATCCGGGACACTGACCGCGACGGCGACGTTGAGCAGCAGGCCGACCACGAGGTCGAGCGCGAGGGCGCGGCCGGCCGTCCTGGCGCGCAGGCCACCGGCCCGCAGCACCCAGGCGAGCGCGGCCGCGTTGACCACCACCGCGAGCACGGTCGTGGTCAGGACCGGGGCCAGCCCGACCGAGCCGTTCGCGCTGGCGAAACCGATGAATACCTTGGGAAAAGCGGCGATGCGGTACAGCAGGGGGCCGATCACGGCGTAGCGGGACGCGCGCGCGAGGGTGGCTTCGCCAATGCTCTCGGCGTCGCCCGTTTCGTCGTCGTCGGCCGGATCGATGCGCTCTTCCGGCATGCCATGACGAAGCAGGGTGCTGACGAACGCGCGCGGCGGCGCGCTCGGGCCACCTTCCGGCATCGGTGTCCCCTCCAGTCCGGTCCGTCCGGTCCGAGCCTGTCAGCGAGAGGTACGACCGTCAACCGCTCGTAGGGCGGTGACAAAGTGATAGGGGCCTCCCTTGAGGAGACCCCTATCTACCCTGAGTACGACTAGCGGATCGTCACTGCGAAGCCGACGCCTTGCGGGACGGGAGTTTCCAGTCCGGCCGGATGAAGTGGCAGGTGTAGCCCTGCGGGTAACGCAGCAGGTAGTCCTGGTGCTCGGGCTCCGCTTCCCAGAACGGCCCGGCGGGCTCGACCTCGGTCACGGCCTTGCCCGGCCAGAGACCCGACGCGTCGACGTCCGCGATGGTCTCCTCGGCGACCCGCTTCTGCTCGTCGCTGACGTAGTAGATCGCGGACCGGTAGCTCAGCCCGATGTCGTTGCCCTGACGGTTCTTCGTCGTCGGGTCGTGGATCTGGAAGAAGAACTCCAGCAGCCGCCGGTAGCTGATCTTCTCCGGGTCGAACACGATTTCGAGGGCCTCGGCGTGGGTCCCGTGGTTGCGGTACGTCGCGTTGGGCACGTCACCGCCGGTGTAGCCGACGCGGGTGGAAATGACCCCGTCGTACTTGCGGATCAGGTCCTGCACGCCCCAGAAACAGCCGCCGGCCAGGACAGCCTTCTCACTGGACACAGTCATGTCGTCACTCTCCTCCTACCTCTCCAACGGACTTCGGTCCTCAACGATTCCCGAGGCCCGCTTCGGCCGGGTTTCCGACCTTACCCGGGCCGAATCGGTCATTACCGCCGCGCGCGGGCCAGGATGCGCTCGGCGAGTTCCAGTGCGTGGTCGACGCTTTCGGCAAGGCACTGCAGGTCGACGAACGCGTGCTCGGTACCGGCTTCCCGCCCGGCCCTGGCGAGCACGTCCCCGCACTCCTCCGCGGTGACGCCTTCGACGGGATAGACGCGCAGGACCGTCCCGATGCTCGCCGGGTCGCGGCCTTCGGCCTCCGCGAGCTGCCGGATGTGGTTCAGCGGGGTGGTGATCGAGGCTTCCGGGTCGAACTCGCCGGTGCCGGGCCGGTGGACCGGGAGCCAGCCGTCCGCGCGGCGGGCGACCCGGCGAAGCGCGGCCGGGGCGAACCCCGCGAGGTAGATCGGCGGGCCGCCTTTCCGGGTGGGCTTGAGCTCGGAGCGGGTGCTGGGCACCTTCCAGTACTTGCCGTTGTACTCGGCGGGATCAGTGGTCCACAGCGCTTCGAGGGCGTCGAGGCACTCGTCGAGCCGGGCGCCGCGCTCGCTCATCGGCACCCCGGTGGCCTCGTACTCCTCCGGCGACCAGCCGACGCCGAAACCGGGCAGCAGCCGTCCCGCGCTGAGCAGGTCGATGGTGGTGAGCGACCGGGCGAGCATCGCGGGCGGGTACCACGGCGCGTTGAGCACGTTGGCGCCGAGTTCGACGCGTTCGGTGACGGTGGCGGCCACGGTGAGCAGGGCGAACGGGTCCAGGATCGAGTTGAACAACGCGGGGATCGTGTCCCCGCCGCCGTAGCCGACGGTCGGGTTGGCCGGGGCGAGCAGCCGGTCCCCGACCCACAGGCTGTCCCCGCCCACCTGCTCCTCGATCTGCCGCGCGAAATGCGCGACCTGGTCGGGCTGATGGGCCAGCGGCCCGAACTGCGGCAGGGTGAAACCGATACGCATGCGGAAACTCCTCGTTTCGGGCGAAATTCGGGCAGCTCGGTGGCGGGCGGCCCTACTCGATCATGGACCTGCGCTCAGTCGAAGGTGACGGCGTACACCTGCAGCCCGGGGGTGAAATTCAGGGTGACGTCACCGGCTTCCAGCTCCGGGGTCTGCGTCAGCCGATAGAGATTCGGGGTGCCGGAGATCGTGACGGTGTGCAGCGCCTTGATCAGCAGCGAACCGAGCAGGGTGAACACGGTGAAGCTGAGCACCAGCCCGCCGATCACCGCGTACGGCCGCCGGTTCTTCCGGGGCCATTCGACTTGCGCCCGTGTCGAGCCGCCCGCGAAGAACACGATCGGCAGCACCGGGAGGATGCACGGCGAGACGCCGGTGATCAGACCGCCGAGCAGCCCGATCAGGACCAGTGTCCACATTTCCCCAGAACCTCCGTCACGCGCGTGCCGCCCGAGATCCATCATTCAGCACCGGTGAGCCGGAAGACTGGGATCGCGCCCCCGCGTAAGCGGACCGAAAGAAACTCGTCGCGCCGGGTTGTCGATTCCGGGCGGCCCCGGTTGTCGTAGTGGTGAGGGCATCCCCCGGCGGTGCCCGCGAGCGAAGGAAGCGACATGCGAAAACTGATGGTGACCACGTTCGTGTCCCTGGACGGGGTCATGCAGGGCCCGGGCGGACCCGATGAGGACACCGACGGCGGCTTCGAGCACGGCGGCTGGTCCGTCTCGTACTTCGACGAGCAGCTCATCGGCCTGATGACGGACCTGACCCGCCGGGCGGGCGCGCTGCTGCTCGGCCGCAAGACCTACGACATCTTCGCCGCCACGTGGCCGCTGGCCGAGGCCGACGACCCGATCGGGTCGAAGTTGAACAGCATGCCCAAATACGTCGCGTCGCGGACGCTGGACACCCTGTCGTGGCAGAACTCGACCCTGCTGACCGGCGACGTCGCCAAGGCCGTCGGCGAACTCAAGCAGGGCGAGGGCGACGAGATCCAGGTCCACGGCAGCGGCGGCCTGGTCCAGACGCTGCTCGAACACGACCTCGTCGACGAGCTCCACCTGCTGGTCTTCCCGGTGCTCCTCGGCTCCGGCAAGCGGCTCTTCGGCGAAGGCACCATCCCCGCCGCGCTCAAGCTGGTGAACATCACGACGTCGGGCCGCGGAGTCGTCGTCAGCACCTACGCACGGGACGGCAAGCTCGAATACGGTGCGATGGGACCGGAGACCGGGAACTGGTGAACGACCGAAGCGACCACGAGGACACCCCATGCCGCAGTACGCGATTCTGATCTACGAAGCCGAAACGCCAGGAGGCGTGGCCGACATCCCGCCCGAGGTCATGGAAGCGAATATGAGCGCAGGGCCGAAGATCGCCGCCATGGGCGCGAAGATCGTCCACGAGCAGGCCCTGGAGCCCGTCGCGAACGCCCGGACGATCCACAAGGACGGCTTGGTCACCGACGGCCCGTTCCTGGAGAGCAAAGAGGTGATCGCCGGGTTCTTCGTGGTCGAGACCACCGACCTCGACACCGCGATCGCCATCGGCAAACTGCTGCCGATCATGGACGGCGCCGTCGAAGTCCGCCCGCTGCTCGAGATGTGACCGATCGCTGACGGGCGCCGCCTTCGGTGGTGCCCGTCAGCTCATCAAATCGACAAGAGCGGCACCACGGGGAGTGCGCAGCAGCCGCACGTTGCGGCCACGGCGTTCCCGGGTGAGCAGACCGGCCGCTTCGAGCTGGACACAGTGATAGGTGGCCGTCGCGGCGCTGCACTGGATCACGCCGGCGATCTCACCCATCGTGGGCGTCCGGCCCGCGGCCCGGAGAATCGCCGCGCGGACAGCGCCCAGCACCAGCGTCAACGCGTCGTCGGCCCGAGGCGGCGCGGGCTGGTCGTCCCACAGCAGTCCCAGTCCCGGCAGTGGATAGCCGAGCCAGACGACGTCGGGCCGCTCGAAACTGAAGATCGACGCACCGTTGCCGGAGACCACCGGTACCAGCAGGAGCCGCCGCCGGGCGAGGTCGAAATCCGCCGGATCCACGTCGGGCAGGTACAGCGTGGTACCGACGAGCCGGTTGCGGGAGTTGATCCCGGCCAGCAGCACGTCCAGCCCGTCGCCCACCACGGCGGTGCCGATCCGTTCGGCCTCGCGCTTGCGCAACGGATCCGCCGCCCGCCAGATCGGGGCGAACGCGTCCCACACCGACTGCAGGACCCGGACGTAGGCGGCGATCCACTGCCGGGGAGCATCGACGACGGACTGCCATCGCGGTGGTATCTCGCCGCCGAAATCCGACTCCAGATCGTTGATCAGGACCTCGGCCGGCAGATCACCGAGCTGCGCCAGATAGGCGGGGATGTCCGGCACCGAGCGCGCGGTCATGTCCGGCGTCAAGCTGTACGGCACGCCCGAATGCCCTGGCGCGAACATCGGCCGCAGGACTTCGGCGGTTCCGGGTGGTGCGGCGGCCCGGATCAGGTCGCGCCACTTGGCCGGAATGCCCTGCGGCCTGCCGCCCAGCGCGTCGGCGGTCAAGGACAGGAGCGTCGCGCCCGGCTGGTCCACGACAGTGATCCCGACCTGGTCCAGCTGCCCGAGGTCCAGCTTGCTGAAGCCTGCCATGGCGCCGTCCTCCGATCGCGGCTCGTGCCGCACAAGGTACCCGAGCGACCCGGCGGACCTTTTGAACATCGTCGAAAAGATGGCGCCGGCCACCGGCGAACCCCTACAGTCACCTTCCTCTGGCCGCGCCTGCGTCGCGCCGCCGCTATTCGCCGGTCGGGGATCACATTCGAGAACGGTGAGGAGTGGGGATGTCGGAGTTCCCGATCCCGGACAGCACTGGAGTGCTCGCGGGGGTCATGCGGGAGACCGAGGTGACGGTGACGGCCGGCGACGGGCTCGCCCTGGCGGGCACGCTCACGTTGCCCGCCGGTCCCGGTCCGCATCCCGCGGTCCTGTTGCTGGCCGGTTCCGGCAAGCTGGACCGCGATTCCAACGCCGGCCGGCTGCGCATGGACCTGGGGCAGCCGCTGGCGGCGGCACTGGCGAACCACGGAATCGCCTCACTGCGTTACGACCGCCGCGGCGTCGGCGCCTCCCCCGGCGACTGGCAGTCGACCGGTTTCGTTGACAACTATGACGATGCCGCCACAGCTTTGCGGGCGCTCGCAGGGCGACCGGAGATCCAAACGAACGCGACCGGCGTCGTGGGCCACAGCGAAGGTGCCGTGCACGCGATGCGACTGGGGGCGACCGGAAACGCCGCGGCGATCGTGCTGCTGGCCGGGTTCGCGCGTACCGCCGAAGACGCCCTGAAATGGCAGATATTGCAACTCGCCGACAATCTGCCGCGGGTGCTGCGCCCGTTCCTGGTCCGGTTCGCCTATGGGCGACTGGAGCGGATCAAGGTGACGTCGACCGACGTGGCCCGGATCGCCGGCGTGCGGGTCAACGCCCGCTGGTTCCGGGAGATCCTGGCGCACGACCCGCGCCGCCACCTGCGGGCCATCCGCGTCCCGGTGCTCGCGATCACCGGCGACAAGGACGTCCAGGTGGACCCCGGCGATCTCGACACGATCGCCAAGCTGGTTCCCGGCGACGTCGATGTCCGGCGGATACCCGGCCTGACCCACATCCTGCGCCGCGATCCCGGTCCGGCTTCGGTGCGGTCTTATCGCCGGTTACTGCGAGAGCCGGTCGACACGGAGATACTCGACGACGTGGCCAAATGGCTCACCGGACGGCTCAGCTGAATTCTTCGCACTGACTTTCCCGGCAAACCGATCGGTTTCTCCTTTCGAGAAACCGCGTTTCTTATTGTCCGAAGAAAGTCTGAAAATCGGGACAGGCAAACAAAATCTGTAACATATCTGGACTTAATCACCCATCCGGGCGATAATTTCCCACTATGGGATCAGTTAACATGAACCGGGCCGTCATGCGAAAAATTGGAGTCGCCTTGGCGGTCGCCGGCATTACCGCCGGGTGTTCGACACAATTGGAAGGTACTGCCGTTTCACAATTCCCCGGCACTTCCGTTTCGGCCGCCCCCGGCAATTCGAAGGTAGCGGAACCCGATCAGGCCGGTCGGCCGGCGACCGGCCAGCAGGTGCTCGCCGACTGGGTCGGCGCGGTCATCGCCGGCGACTACAAGCGGGCGTGCACCGACATGGCCGACGTCTCGGCCTCGCCGCCGAAGGTTTACACCGCGGCGACTTGCGACCCCGCCAACGCCGAGATCAAGACCATGGAGCGGGTACTCAAGGGCCTGCGGGAGACGTTCACCCCCGCGAACTCGACGGGCAAGCCCGAGGTCCAGGTCACAGGCCCGGCGCCCACCGGCGACTCGGCGACGATCGCCGCCGACAAGATCACCGTCAACGGGAAGACCCTGGACGAGGTCGTGCTGGCCAACTCCACCGGAGTGAAACCCGGCGAGACCAACATCACCTTCGGCGTGAGCAAGGTCGAAGGCGGCTGGTACGTCACGGACTTCAACCTGGACTTTTAGCCCCGTCGCGTGCTGGATCCGCACCACACAGTACGGATCCGGCGGTGGGATCAGGACTTCGGGTCGAGCACGAAGACGGGGATCTGCCGGTCCGTCTTCGTCTGGTACTCGGCGTAGGACGGGTAGGCCTCGACGGAGCGCGCCCACCATTCCGCACGCTCTTCGCCCTCGACCTCGCGGGCGACGTAGTCCTTGGTGACGGTCCCGTCCTGCAGCGGGAACTCCGGGTACGCCTTGATGTTGTGGTACCAGAGGGGGTGCTCGGGAGCGCCGCCCTTCGACGCCACCACGGCGTAGCTGCCGTTGTGCTCCACGCGCATCACCGGGGTGTAGCGCAGCTTGCCGGACTTCGCGCCCCGCAAAGTCAGCAGCACGATCGGCATCCCGAGGACGTCGAGCCCCTCGGTCGTGCCGGTCTCGAGGATCTTCTTCGTCTGGTCCTGGACCCAGTTTGTCGGGCTGAGTTCCGCAGTGTCATCGGCCATGTATGCACTCAACCCGACACACACAGCCGCTATTCCGGCCGGGGCCGTCAAAGAGCTTCGCCGACACTGACGCGCAGGTATTCCCGCCTCGAGACCAGCCCCGAACTCAAGGCCGAAGTTCAGCCCGTTTCATCGGTGACCATGTGCGGGGCGCCCACCGGCTTCGACTCGGGGGATCCGCGCTGGCGCAGATACACACTGAACACGGCCATGGAACCGATCGCCAGGAATTCCGACTGCCAGTTCTGCAACGTCCGGCTCCAGAAATCCGAAGAACCGACATACCCCAGCCAGCTCACCGGATCACCGAAATCACCGAGCTGGGCGGTGTTGTACGCGCTCATCCCCGCCACCGACTGCGCGATCCACGACAACAGGAACAACCCCAGCATCACCAAACCCAGCGAGCGGGAGAAGACCGCCGTCCGCCAGCCACCCGTCTTCGCCCACCGCGGAGAGCCCTCGCCGGCATGGACGCCGATCTGCTGGTCCTTGTCCGACTCCTGCCCGATCCGCCCGGCGGGTTTCGATTCCGGTGAGCCACGCTGAACCAGCCAGACCGTCGCGAACACGTACAGGAAGAACTGCAGGTACTCCGACTGCCAGTTCTCCGCGACATCCACCGCGAAGTCGGCCGACGTCAGGTAACTCGGCAGCCCCACCGGCTCAGCGGCGTGCGCGAGCTGGTCGGCGTTGAAGGCACTGTGCCCGGCGAGCGCCTGACCGGCGAGGCTGACCAGGAACAACGCCCCGAACGCGAGGGCGAGTCCGTTGTCCCGCAAGAATCGCTTCATCGGTGCAGCACCCCCAGCAGAATGCAGTAACCGAGCCCGGCGACCACGAACACCAGGTACACCGCGAACAGCGCTTTGGTCTTCATGGCCCGCCCACCTCGCACGAGTAGACCTGCTCGTTCTCCGGGCGGCACCCGACGCCGGTAATCCGCCAGCCCGTGGAGAACTCGTGCAGGAACACGGTATCCCCGGCCGTTTTGACCTGCGCTTCGTCACTCCACACCGCCACCGAGCCGACGGGATCGCGGGGAAGCTTCACCGACGACAGCGTGCTCTCGCAGGTACCGCCACCGCGCGTGAGCGAATCGCGGGCGCGCGGCGCGAGCGCACCACAGGCCGCCGCGGTGTCCCCGGCGCCGAAAGCGTCGAGAAACCGTTGCGTCATGGCCTTCACGGGCTCTTGCCCACTCGAGCCGGAACAAGCGGACATCAGGCACATGACCAGGACAATCAGCCCGGCGCGTCGCCCCATTCTCGCGGTGATCACTCCAGCGAGATACCCAGGCGTCCTGCCGTTCACACACTTTGGCCGGCGCGGCCACTCGAGCGGCCAGTACGAAGTGGACAGTAAGAGCCGGAGTACTGGTGCCGCAGGAACCGGGCCGGATCTCGTCCACGGTCAGCAGTCCATGGAACTCGTACGTTCGGCCAGGTCGTTTACGCTGCCTGACCCGGTTGGCACAAACATGAGACCGTGAGTACGTGACAGCTGCCGACGGCCACGAGACCGCTCGCCCCCGCGCACACCACAGAGGTGGCCCGGATTCCTACGCGCTGAGATTCCCGGTCGTCGCGCTGGTGGCCTCGAGTGGCGGCCTCGACGCGCTGACCCAGGTGCTGGCCAAGTTGCCGGGTGACCTGCCCGCGGCTGTACTCGTGGTGCAGCACCTGCAGCCTGAGCATCCCAGCCAGTTGGCGGCGATCCTCGATCATCGCACCGATTTGACCGTGGCCACCGCGCGCAACGGCGACGAGCTGCTACCCAGCAGGGTGCTGGTCGCGCCGGAGGGACGGCATCTCCTGGTGACTTCGGAAGCCCGCATCGGGTTGATCGACTCCGGCACTCTTCCCCCGTCCCGGCCGTCTGCGGATCTAATGCTGGCGACGCTGGCCGTGACCTGCGGGCCGAGGGTGCTGGCCGTGGTGCTCACCGGCAAAGGCACCGACGCGCAAGCCGGGATCCGCGCGGTCGCACATTGCGGCGGGACGGTACTCGCCCAGGACCAGGCCACTTCGGCGCATTTCGGGATGCCCGGCGCCGCCATCGACACAACGCTGGTAGAGCAGGTCGTCGCGCTTCCGGACATCGCCGACTCCATCCTCGCCCACGTCCGCGACAACCAAGGTTGAACCCGTGCTGGGTCAAGAACCGTCGACCACCGTCCCAAGTGGACCGATGGCACACCACCCAGCGAGCCGGCGACGATCGACCGCACCGGCCCGATAATCCGGCAACGGCCGAGCCGTGCGCGGCTAGCCGGTCATGGCGGGTGCGTCGGCCGCCACTCCCAGCAGCGCGAGACTGTTTCGCCACAACGTTTCCAGCTGAGCCGGATCGTTGAGCAGCTTGGCGAACAGGACCCGTCCCTCCAGCTGCGCGACGATGGAGCGAGCGGCCTCGCGAGCGTCCACGGTCACCGCGGCGTCGCCGGTTTTCCGGGCCTCGACAACGACTCGCTCGATCATGTCGATCTGCGCTTCGAAGATCTCCTGGAGCCGAACCCGGATTTCCTCGGACTCGTTGCTCAGCTCCAGAGCGAGATTGCCGAACAGGCAGCCGACGACGGTCCCGGTGTCGCGCTGACCGTCGCGCTGCACCGTCTCGGTGGCCTCGAACAAGTCCCGCAGCCGCTGTAACGGCGGCCGGTCGTTGTCGAGCAGTTCGGTCCACTGGCCCTGTTGCTCCGCCCAGTGTTCGTCGATGACGGTGAGTGCGAGGGCCTGCTTGGACTCGAAGAAGTAATAGAAGCTGCCCTTCGGCACCCCGGCGGCGGCACAGATCTGCGCGACGCCCAGTGCCGAGTAGCCGTGCTGTTCGATCAGCCGGTTCGCCGCGATGAGGATCTTGTCGCGTGCATCACTCGTACGTCCCATGTTTGACAGTATACGACCAGTCGTCTAGCTTCTTAGTAGACTGGTCGTCTATGCAGTCGATGTCAGCTTGATGCCGGCGATTTCCGTTAGCGTTGAAGGGAAACATCCCCATGGCCACACCAAGGAAGAAGGACCTGATGGCCGTGGTACCGCAGGGCAACCCCGACTCCACTGGAGGGGCTGCGACAGCGAGGCCGTGGGCGCTCGCCGGACAAGCGGCCGCCGCGCTGGCCGCGGGAATGGGTGTCGGCAGATTCGTCTACACGCCGATCCTGCCGCTGATGCACGCCCAGGCCGGGCTGTCACCCCAGTTGGGCGCCGGGCTGGCGACGTCGAACTACGCCGGCTACCTCGTCGGCGCGCTGGCCACGATCGCCGTGCCTGCCCTGGCGAGAGCCCGTCTGGCCCTGCGCGGGTCGCTCGTCGTGCTCACCGCTTCGCTGGCACTGATGCCGGCGACCCGGGCGGGGGACGTCTGGCTGGGCCTGAGGTTCGTCGCCGGGGTGGCCAGCGCGCTGATCTTCGTCATCGCCGTGAGCGCATTGCTCGCGGGACTGCACACCCGCGCACAGCATCTCGTCGGCTGGGGTTTCGGCGGCGTCGGAGCGGGGATCGCGCTTTCCGGCGGCCTGCTCCTCGTCCTGCGCACCACCGCGACCTGGCAGCAGGCGTGGTGGAGCGCGGCCGGTCTGACCGTGGTGTTCGCGATCCTCGCGTGGCGGCTGCCGATGCCCGCGCACCGGGCCGGGCCGGCCGCGTCACCGGGCGGTCCGCAGGCCGGGCCGCGTGCGTTCACCGCACTGCTGACCAGCTACTCACTGGAGGGGATCGGCTACATCATCGCCGGGACCTTCCTGGTCGCCGCGATCGACCAGAGCGCGTCGGGTTGGCTCGGCACCGGCGCGTGGGTGCTGGTCGGCCTCGCCGCCGTGCCATCCCCGGCACTCTGGGCTTGGCTGAGCCGAACCTGGTCCCGGCCCGCACTGCTGCTGGTGGCCCTGGTCGTCCAGGCGGTGGGCATCGCACTGCCCGTACTCGGCGGTGGCGCCGCGGCGGCGCTCGCCTCGGCGATCCTGTTCGGCGGGACCTTTCTCGGCATCAGCACCCTGGCCCTGGCAGTCGGCACCCACCTGCGTGTCGCGCGTGCGGTCGCGATCCTCACCACCGGTTACAGCGCCGGGCAGATCCTCGGCCCGGTAGCCGTCGCCCCGTTGCTGCACCACGGTTACCAGGTGACATTACTGGCCAGCGCGGGCGTGGTCGCACTGGCGGCGGTCGCCGCGGGCGTGCTGCGGCTGCGCTTCCCGCACGACCTGGGCCCGCTGCCCAGCCGGGTCCGTGCCACTCGCCTCAAGTAGTTGAATCCCAGCCCTCACCGACAATGGAGACCATCATGACCAGCACCGAGACCGACATCCTCACGACAGTGCTCGACCAGTGGAAGTCGGCGGTCGACGCGCACGACCCCCAACGCGTCGCCACACACTTCACCGACGACGTAATCTTCCAGGGCCTGCACCCCTACAGCGTCGGCCCGGACAGCGTGGCCGCGTACTACGACAGCCAGCCCCTCGGCCTGACCGCGGAATACACCGTCCTGCAGACCCGGCGCCTCGCCGACGATCTGGTCCTCGGCTACCTCAGCGTCGACTTCGCCTTCACCGACCGGCCGACACTGACCGTGTATCTCAGCGTCATTCTCCGCCGCACCGGCGAGACCTGGCTCATCAGCCACTACCAGGTCTCCTGGCTCGGCGACTCCAACCCCCGCGATCACAGCTGAGAAAGAAAGGGAGCACAGCCATGGAATTTCTGGTGGACATGGTGACCACCGTGCCCGAAGGCACCGCCCGAGAAACCGTCGACGACACCAGGCGACGCGAGGCCGCGCGGGTCAAGGAACTCGCCGCGCAAGGCCATGTGCTGCGGCTGTGGAAGCCACCGGAGGCGCCCGGCGAATGGCACACTCTCGGCCTGTTCAACGCCACCGACGAGAACGAGTTGCACCAAGTGCTCACCTCGATGCCGCTCAACAAGTGGATGACCGTCACGGTCACGCCGTTCAAGCCCCACCCGAGTGACCCGGGCGTCGGACGCCCGGCCGGCTGACCGCGACGACACCCGCGTTCACGGCAACCGGGCGAGGTAGACGTCCCGCGCGGCGAGGCTGACCGCGAGGTGGTCGGCCAGCGGGTCGAAGAAGGCGCTCCGGTACTTGGCGTCGCTCACCGTCGAGGAGACGAAGTACACCGCCGAGAACGCCGCGATGAACAGTGACACCTGGAGCAGTTCGTTGGGCACCGGGATCTGGGTGCCGAACAGGATTCCCGGGGTGGGGTCTCGCGTCGTGTAGGCCTTGATCACCTCGTCCTTGAGCGCGATCTTGCCGAACGTCACGAAGAAGCCGAACGTCAGCGTGGCGAAGACCAGTGTCTGGAAGGCCTGGGTGAGTGCGAGGACGAGCACCATGTTGGCGCGTTCGAGCTTCGACAGCGGGACCCGGCCGGTCGGACCGCCGCCCGTGCGGACCAGCCCGTGATGGACCCGCCGCCGAAAAACGCGACGCCGAGCAGCGCTACGACGGCGACAGCGATCTACCGGACGACCCAGGAAGCGTTGACCAATGCGCGCAAGCACGCACCCGGCGCACGGGTGAACGTCCACATAGGACACTGTGACGGCGAACTGAGCGCCACCGTCGAGAATGGACGGCCGACCCGCCCGACACTGAGCCTGCCGAGCGCGCG
>NZ_DASYMU010000110.1:0-69338 GCF_036008905.1 Amycolatopsis sp.
CGTGAGTGGCTACGAGTGTTCTAACACTCGTAGCCACTCACGACCTCTCCGGAAGGTTCCCCATGGATCACCACGTCTCCCCGGCTCTGGGGTCGCCCAGCTTCGACGCCGCGGCCCTCGCGCTCCGGCTCGGTTTACTGCTGGCGACGGCGTTTGTCGCGGGTGCGGGCTTGCTGCGACCGCTGGTCGGCGAGCTGCCGCGCAAGCGGGTCGTCACCATCGCCGCGCTCGGCGGGCTGTCGGCCGCGCTGGCGTTCGTCTCCGGTCTCACCGCCGAGGTGAACGTCGTCGCCGTGGTGGTCCACGTGCTGCTCGCGCTCGCCGTGCCCGCGCTGCTCACCCGCCCGTCGGCGGTGCGCTGGGTGTCGGTGGCCCTGATTGTCTTGGTGGTACTGGAAACCGCGCTCGGCCGCTCGGGCATCGACTTCGCCGTCGACACCGTGTACGTCGCCAGCGCGGCCATCTGGTTCGGCGTCACGCTGCTCTCCGAAGAACACTGGCGGACGACGAACTTCCGCCTTGGCCCGCTCTCGCTGACCCTCGCCTCGCTGATCGTGCTGGCCGGGGCCGTGCAGCTCGCGCTATCCGGCGTCGGTTTCGATCGACGTCTTTACGAGACCACGTTCGGCCTCGCGCTGCTGGTGATCATCGCGCTGCCGATCGCCGTGACCGTCCTTTCCGGATTCCTGTTGCGCGGCACCGAACCCGGCCGCGCCTACCGTCTCGGTTCGGCTGGTATCGCGCTCGGCTTCCTCGCGTGGAGCGCGCTGGCCGCCATTCCGCAGCCGGCACCGCTCCCGATTCCCGGCGTTCCCTTGCTGTCCCACGCTTTCGCCAGTCCGCTGTTGGTCAGCCCGCAACGGCCGGGCCGCAACCTGGTGCACTTCCCGGACAGCGCCGGGCCCGGCCTGTCGGTCGGTGTCGAAGGTGGACTCGTCACGCCCGCCACCGCCCGTCCCGGCGCGGAAGGTACCTGGGCGACCGTCGAGTTGCCGCCGGGCCGCAGCGACCTGGTCGTCCACAAGGACGGCGAGGAGGTGTCGATCGACGTCGACGCGGGCGACCGGCCCGGTCCAGCGATCACCGACGCCGACGCGCCCGAGTGCGCCGCGGCCGCGCTCGGCGGGCTCGTCAACGCCCGCCATGACGTGCTCACCGCCTGCCCATCCGATGCGCTGACCTCGGAGGACAGTGGCGCGCTCGTCAAGCTCGTCGAGTTCCTTGCCGCGCGCAAACCCAGTGCGATCACCCTCGTCCAGGACGACTCGCCCCGCAGCGTCGCCGCGGCCAAGCTCGTCCGCGACACCGCCGAGCGTGCGGGCGTGCGGGTCCAGGCCGAATCGGATCCGGACTCGGCACTCCTGGTGGTCTCCGGCTGGGCCGACGGCTACACCGCGACGACCCGCGCCGCCGAGGCCCAGCGCCTCTCGCCGACCTACCAGTACGGCCTCTACCTGGCGCCTTGGCTGCTCAACGGCCCGATCGTCAACTCGGTCGCGAGCTCGTCGCTGCCGCTGCGCTTCGACCCGCGCGAGCAACTCGCCGTCAGCTACTCGGTGGCCGTCGGCAACGAGTTCGGCGGGGAGAGCCCGACCATCGCCGGCTTCCGCAACTGGCTCGGCGAGCAGGCGAAAACCGTGCTCGGCGACGTCCAGATCTTCGCCTCGGCACAGGTGAACGCCATGCCGATGTATCCGAACGAACCGCATTCCGCGGGAATGGTGATGAACCGCGACTACGCCGGGCAATGGGTCCCCAACGGAACCATTGTTCCGGTGAGCACGGTTTTGCGCTGAGAATCCTTCTGCCCGTCACTGGGCAGGAAAAGTAACCCGAGAAACAGGAGATGATTAAATGAAGAAGATCGCTGCCCGAATCCTGATTCCGCTCGCCACCGCGTCGGTCCTGCTCGGACTGTCCGGCGGTGTCGCCGGCGCGGCCCCCGTCGCCCAGGACACGCCCATCTGGGCACTGCCCGGTCTCGACGTCGGCGGCCTGCTGGGCCCGCTCGTGCAGGCGCCGACCGAGCTGCTCGCGCCGATCTACGGCATCATCACGCTGATCTCGTAACCCTTGCAGGCAACCGAAAAAGCCGCTTCCCCGCCGTCGGCTCGGCGGGGAAGCGGCTTGTCGTGTGATCGGCTCAGAAGCTTGGCAGCAGCTTGCCGGGGACGCCGTTGACCGACTGGATCAGGCCGAGGACCGGGACGCCGAGCGGCGCGAACGTCCAGATGTTCTCGAGGTCGGTCGTGTCCGGCTCGTCGACCACGACCACGCCGTTGTTCTGGGGAGTTTCGGCGGCCAACGCGGGAGACGCGAAGCCGACAACAGCCAGTCCCGCGAGCACTACGGCGGCAAGGGTTTTCTTCATGGATGTGTCCTTCGAAAGGAGTGCTGGATCTGCCGGGCAAAGCATCCCACGATTTGGCAATACACGAATACCGCTTCCACTTCCTGAGAAAACGGCACACAATGGAAAACGAATTCACTCGAATCGGCGAGGCCTTCAGGAGTCTTCATGGCTGACCGGCAGTCGATAGCGCGGCTCGGTATCGCCGCGGTGGCGGTAAGCGCGCTGGCGGGCGGCTACCTGATCCTGACCATGACCGGCGAGACGCCGCCCGCCGCGGCACCCGTCGCGGTCGTGGGGGAGCCGTCGCCGCCTTCGGTAAGCACGCCGCCGCCGATCGAGTACCCACCCGAGCCCACGCCGGTACTCGCGCCCCAGCAGTCGACGCCCGGTCAATGGCAGATCCGCTACGAGCTGGCCGGGTCGGGCACCGCCACCGTGGTCTACGACGAGAACGGGCTCGGGCTGGTCCATCAGGAGCTCGCCGTGACCCTGCCCTGGCGCAAGGAGCTCGCGTGGCCCCCGTCAGGAGTCGCGCCGACGGTGAAGCTCCTCGGCCAGGGTGAAGGGCAGGTCGAATGCCGGGTTTCCGTCGGCGGCGTTCTGGCGGTCACGCAGCAGGCAGCGGCCGGCGAGGTGGCGAGTTGTGCCGGGAAGCTGGGTTAGCGCAGGGCGAAGCTCCGTTGAGGGTGGTGGTGGGCGACGGGAGGGCTAAAGGGCCTTCTCGAACCAGTGGTCGGCGTACTTCGCATCGGAGAACGGCGCGACCTCCTTGTATCCGAGTGACGCGTACAGCGCCCGCGCCTCGACGAGATCGGCCCGGACGTCCAGCCGCATGACGTCCAGCCCGATACCCCGGGCCGCGTCTTCGGCCGCGGAGATCAACTGGGAGGCGCCGCGCTCACGCCGCGCGTGGGGAAGGACGAACATCTTCGTCAGTCCGCCGATCCCAGGCTCGAGCACCCGCACGCCGACGCACCCGCTGACCACGCCGTCACGCCGGGCCAAGAGGAACAGCCCTGTCGGGGCCACGAGGTCGGTTCCGGGTTCGTCCGCCAGCGCCGCGTCGACCTCGTCCTCGGTGGCGTCACGGCCGAAGTAGCGGCCGACGATGTCGACGAAGTACGCACGGTGCACCGCGGCCGACTCGGGGTGGTCGAGGGCTGCCGGCGAGATGGTCCACGGGGTCATGTCTGTGATTGTCACGGCGGTGTCCACCGGATTTCGGCTCCGCTCTGTCACCCGTTCGTGCGCGCAGAGAGACTGGGTAGCGTCTTCGGGGCGAGCATTCGTGGAAACGAGGAGGGGCGAGTGGACGCCGAAGAGCATGACCCTGAGCACATTCCGGCCGAGAAGTCAGGTGGTGCGCACGCCGCACCCGAGGGTGCGGGAGTGCACCCCTTGATCGACTTGAAGCGGGATCCGAACTCCGGCAAGGCGGACCACGCCAAGCCGGATGAGGAGTAAACTCGAATACGCCCGGCCTGCATTACCAGGTGACCCGGGCTTTCTCTGGTATTGAGACCCCCCGATTAGGTTGCCGGTGAGGCACCCGGGTATCTTTGGAGACCGTGCCCGGCAGGCGTCGGGCCGCTCCGCGTGCCTTTCGGTATCGACGGGGTGCTCAGGCATCCGGTCGTCAGCCAGGGTATTGCGGGGTTCCACCGAAATCCCTACGGGAAGTTACCGGTCGAAAGACCGTGACGCGGGCCGACACGCCCGACCGCGGGGGCCGGGGAAGACACGAAAAAAAGCAAGACGCGACAGAAAGCTGGTCCATTGCCCACGATCCAGCAGCTGGTCCGGAAGGGCCGCCAGGACAAGGCTGCCAAGCAGAAGACCGCGGCCCTCAAGGGGAGCCCGCAGCGGCGTGGCGTGTGCACTCGCGTGTACACCACGACCCCGAAGAAGCCGAACTCGGCGCTGCGCAAGGTCGCGCGTGTGAAGCTGACCAGCGGAGTCGAAGTCACCGCCTACATTCCCGGTGAGGGTCACAACCTCCAGGAGCACTCGATGGTGCTCGTGCGTGGTGGCCGAGTGAAGGACCTGCCGGGTGTTCGTTACAAGATCATCCGCGGTTCTCTCGACACCCAGGGTGTGAAGAACCGTAAGCAGGCGCGCAGCAAGTACGGCGCGAAGAAGGAGAAGAGCTAATGCCCCGCAAGGGTCCGGCCCCGAAGCGGCCTTTGATCTCCGACCCCGTCTACGCCTCGCCGCTGGTCACCCAGTTGGTGAACAAGGTGCTCAAGGACGGCAAGCGGTCCCTGGCCGAGCGCATCGTCTACGGCGCACTCGAAGGCGCTCGCGAGAAGTCCGGTACCGACCCGGTCGTCACGCTGAAGCGCGCGCTCGACAACGTGAAGCCCTCCATCGAGGTGAAGAGCCGCCGTGTCGGTGGCGCCACCTACCAGGTGCCGATCGAGGTCAAGCCCGGTCGCTCGACCACCCTTGCACTGCGCTGGTTGGTGTCCTTCTCGCAGGCTCGCCGTGAGAAGACCATGATCGAGCGTTTGCAGAACGAGCTGCTCGATGCGAGCAACGGCCTCGGGGCCAGCGTCAAGCGCCGCGAGGACACGCACAAGATGGCGGAGTCGAACAAGGCGTTCGCGCACTACCGCTGGTGATATCCGCCCGGCAGCCGAGAAGAAGCCATGCCGGGCCCCAAGCTTGAGACAGGGGAACATTCTCGTGGCACGTGACGTGCTGACCGACCTGAACAAGGTCCGCAATATCGGCATCATGGCCCACATCGACGCCGGTAAGACCACCACGACTGAGCGGATCCTGTTCTACACCGGGGTCAACTACAAGATCGGCGAGGTCCACGACGGCGCCGCGACGATGGACTGGATGGAGGAGGAGCAGAAGCGGGGTATCACCATCACCTCGGCTGCCACCACCACCTTCTGGGCCGACCACCAGATCAACATCATCGACACCCCCGGCCACGTCGACTTCACCGTCGAGGTGGAGCGTTCGCTCCGGGTGCTCGACGGTGCGGTCGCGGTCTTCGACGGCAAGGAAGGTGTCGAGCCTCAGTCCGAGCAGGTCTGGCGCCAGGCCGACAAGTACGAAGTCCCCCGGATCTGTTTCGTCAACAAGATGGACAAGCTGGGCGCGGACTTCTACTACACCGTCAAGACCATCGAAGACCGCCTCGGTGCCCGGCCGCTGGTCATCCAGCTGCCGATCGGCGCCGAGAACGACTTCGAGGGTGTTGTCGACCTCGTCCAGATGAAGGCCCTCACCTGGCGCGGAGACGTGCAAAAGGGCGAGGACTACGCCATCGAGGACATCCCGGCCGAGCTCGCCGACAAGGCAGCGGAGTACCGGGAAAAGCTGATCGAGGCCGTGGCCGAGACGGACGACACCCTCATGGAGAAGTTCCTCGAGGGCGAAGAGTTGACGATGGCCGAGGTCAAGGCCGGTATCCGGAAGCTCACCATCGAGCAGACGGCGTACCCGGTCCTGACCGGTTCCGCGTTCAAGAACAAGGGCGTTCAGCCCATGCTCGACGCGGTCATCGACTACCTCCCGTCGCCGCTGGACGTTCCCGCGGTCGAGGGCGTGCTCCTCGACCACGAGACCAAGGAACTGCGTCGCCCGAACACCGAGGAGCCGTTCGCGGCCCTCGCGTTCAAGATCGCGGCGCACCCGTTCTTCGGCAAGCTGACCTACATCCGCGTCTACTCCGGTCAGGTCGCCGGCGGTACCCAGGTCGTCAACGCGACCAAGGACCGCAAGGAGCGCATCGGGAAGCTCTTCCAGATGCACTCCAACAAGGAGAACCCGATCGAGGTGGGCCAGGCCGGCCACATCTACGCGGTGCAGGGCCTCAAGGACACCACCACCGGTGACACCCTTGCGGACCCGCAGCACCCGATCATCCTCGAGTCGATGACCTTCCCTGAGCCCGTCATCTCGGTTGCCATCGAGCCGAAGACGAAGGCCGACCAGGAGAAGCTCGGCATCGCGATCCAGAAGCTGGCTGAGGAAGACCCGACGTTCCGAGTCCACCAGGACGACGACACGGGCCAGACCATCATCCAGGGGATGGGCGAGCTGCACCTCGAGGTGCTGGTCAACCGCATGAAGTCCGACTACAAGGTCGAGGCGAACATCGGTAAGCCGCAGGTCGCGTACCGCGAGACGGTCCGCAAGACCGTCGAGAAGCTCGATGTAGTGCACAAGAAGCAGACCGGTGGCTCTGGCCAGTTCGCCAAGGTGATCGTGAAGCTCGAGCCGCTCGAGACGACCGATGGCGCGCTGTACGAGTTCGTCAACAAGGTCAGTGGTGGCCGCGTGCCGCGGGAGTACATCCCGTCGGTCGACGCGGGCGCCCAGGACGCCATGCAGTACGGCGTACTCGCGGGCTACCCGCTGGTGGGGTTGAAGTTCACCCTGCTCGACGGTGCCTACCACGAGGTCGACTCTTCCGAAATGGCCTTCAAGATCGCCGGCTCCATGGCGATGAAGGAAGCCGCCAGGAAGGCCAGCCCGGTTCTTCTCGAGCCGATCATGGCCGTCGAGGTGACCACGCCAGAGGACTACATGGGCGATGTCATCGGTGACCTGAACTCCCGCCGTGGCCAGATCCAGGCCATGGAGGAGCGCGCCGGTACCCGAGTCGTCAAGGCGACGGTGCCGTTGTCGGAGATGTTCGGCTATGTAGGCGACCTGCGGTCCCGTACCCAGGGTCGTGCGAACTACTCCATGGTGTTCGACTCCTACGCCGAGGTTCCCGCGAACGTCGCGAAGGAAATCATCGCGAGGGTGACAGGGGAGTAGTTCCCTGTCACACGCGGGCACAAGGAACACTCCTGAACGTCCGCACCACCGAATAAGGCAAAATACCAGCGAGTCGCCGCCCGACAGCCACGTTGGCCGGCGAGCAAGTGAAACAGTCCAGGAGGACATTCCAGTGGCAAAGGCGAAGTTCGAGCGGAGCAAGCCGCACGTCAACATCGGAACCATCGGTCACGTCGACCACGGAAAGACCACTCTGACCGCGGCGATCACCAAGGTTCTGCACGACAAGTACCCCGAGCTGAACGCGGCCCGCGCGTTCGACCAGATCGACAACGCGCCCGAAGAGAAGGCGCGTGGTATCACGATCAACATCTCGCACGTCGAGTACCAGACCGAGAAGCGCCACTACGCCCACGTAGACGCCCCCGGTCACGCTGACTACATCAAGAACATGATCACCGGTGCGGCGCAGATGGACGGCGCCATCCTGGTGGTCGCGGCGACCGACGGCCCCATGCCCCAGACCCGCGAGCACGTTCTGCTCGCCCGTCAGGTCGGCGTGCCCTACATCGTCGTCGCGCTGAACAAGTCCGACATGGTCGATGACGACGAGATCCTGGAGCTCGTCGAGCTCGAGGTTCGCGAGCTGCTTTCGTCGCAGGAGTTCCCCGGCGACGACGCTCCGGTCATCCGCGTTTCGGGCCTCAAGGCGCTTGAAGGCGACGAGAAGTGGGCCGAGACCGTCATCGAGCTCATGGACGCCGTGGACGAGAACGTCCCGCAGCCGATCCGTGAGACCGAGAAGCCGTTCCTCATGCCCGTCGAGGACGTCTTCACGATCACCGGTCGCGGCACGGTCGTCACCGGCCGTATCGAGCGTGGCGAGGTCAAGCTCAACGAAGAAGTTGAGATCGTCGGTATCCGCGAGACCGCTCGCAAGACCACCGTCACCAGCATCGAGATGTTCAACAAGCTTCTCGACTCGGGCCAGGCCGGCGACAACGCCGCCCTGCTCCTGCGTGGCATCAAGCGTGAAGACGTCGAGCGTGGCCAGGTCATCGTGAAGCCGGGCACGACCACCCCGCACACCGAGTTCGACGCTTCGGTGTACATCCTTTCCAAGGATGAGGGTGGCCGTCACACGCCGTTCTTCAACAACTACCGGCCGCAGTTCTACTTCCGTACGACCGACGTCACCGGCGTCGTCACCCTCCCCGAGGGCACGGAAATGGTCATGCCGGGTGACAACACCGACATCTCGGTGACCCTCATCCAGCCGGTCGCCATGGACCTCAACCTGCGTTTCGCCATCCGTGAGGGTGGCCGGACCGTCGGTGCGGGACAGGTTACCAAGATCAACAAGTGATTTCCGCCTGAACGCGGGGCATATACACCCCGCGTTCAGGTCGCGAAAGCACGTATGCGACACTATTTAGGTTGCTCGTCGTGGGGCGGCCGGATATGCGAGTCGAGAGATTCGCACGGTTCGGCCGCCCCCCGCGCGAGCGGCCTTGGTCCGTTGAGCTTCACCTTCGGGTAGAGGCACACGGGCAAGGGAATGCCGGTGGCGTTGATCGCGAGCGGCAAACCCCCTCATGTTGAGGATTACCAGGCAAGACGAGGATCCTGCGGGATCGGTCTGTGCATCGGGCGCGACACGCCCGACCGCGTGGACCGGACACAGATCCTTGAACTGCGAAAACCGGGGCCAAACTGCCCTTTGTAAGGCTGTAAGGCTGCAAAGCTCCGGTAGTGAGATAGCGGCACGAGACGACAAGGAACGAGCAGCCACCATGGCGGGACAGAAGATCCGCATCCGGCTCAAGGCCTACGACCACGAGGCGATCGACTCCTCGGCGCGCAAGATCGTTGAGACGGTCACGCGCACCGGCGCCCGTGTTGTCGGGCCGGTGCCGCTGCCCACCGAGAAGAACGTTTACTGCGTCATCCGCTCGCCGCACAAGTACAAGGACTCGCGCGAGCACTTCGAGATGCGCACGCACAAGCGTCTGATCGACATCCTCGACCCGACGCCGAAGACGGTCGACGCGCTCATGCGCATCGACCTGCCGGCGAGCGTCGACGTCAACATCCAGTAGCGGCGGGCGAGCGGCGGAGATAAGAGACTCATGTCTGACAGGCAAGTGAAAGGCATCCTGGGCACCAAGCTCGGCATGACCCAGGTGTTCGACGAGAACAACCGGATGATTCCGGTGACCGTCGTGCAGGCGGGGCCGAACGTGGTCACCCAGGTTCGCACTCAGGAAATCGATGGCTATGTGGCCATCCAGCTGGCATTCGGTGCCATTGACCCGCGCAGGGTCAACAAGCCGAAGACCGGGCACTTCGACAAGGCCGGCGTGACGCCGCGGCGTTACCTCGCCGAGCTGCGTACCACCGATGCCGCGACCTACGAAATTGGCCAGGAGATCACCGCAGAGGTGTTCGCCGACGGCGCGGTCGTGGACATCACCGGTACCAGCAAGGGCAAGGGCTACGCCGGTGTCATGAAGCGTCACGGCTTCAAGGGACAGGGCGCGAGCCACGGTGCGCAGGCTGTGCACCGCCGGCCGGGTTCCATCGGTGGCTGTGCCACCCCGGGCCGCGTCTTCAAGGGCGTGCGCATGGCCGGCCGGATGGGTAACGACAAGGTCACCACGCAGGGCCTCACCGTGCACGCAGTGCGTGCCGACGACGGCCTGCTGCTGATCAAGGGTGCCGTACCGGGCCCCAAGGGCGGCGTCGTGTTCGTCCGTAACGCCGTGAAGGGTGGTGTAACCGAATGAGCACGGTCGAGTTGAAGACCCCCGCCGGCAAGGCCGACGGCACGGTCGAACTGCCCGCCGAGATCTTCGACGTGCAGGCGAACATCCCGCTGATGCACCAGGTCGTGGTGGCCCAGCTGGCCGCCGCACGCCAGGGCACGCACTCCACGAAGACTCGTGGGGAGGTGTCCGGTGGTGGCCGCAAGCCTTACCGCCAGAAGGGCACCGGCCGCGCCCGTCAGGGCTCGACCCGCGCGCCGCAGTACACCGGTGGTGGCGTTGTCCACGGCCCGCAGCCGCGCGACTACTCGCAGCGGACCCCCAAGAAGATGAAGGCCGCCGCCCTGCGTGGCGCCCTCTCCGACCGGGTGCGCGCCGGACAGCTTCACATCGTGACGGAACTGGTGTCCGGTGAAGCGCCGTCCACCAAGGCCGCCAAGACGGCGATCTCCGCGGTGACCCAGGCTCGGCGGATCCTCGTGGTGCTGCACCGCGACGACGTCCACACCTGGCGTTCCGCGCAGAACCTGAACGAGATCCACCTCATCACGCCGGACCAGCTCAACACGTACGACGTGCTGGTCAACGACGACGTGGTGTTCACGAAGGCCGCGTATGACGTCTTCGTCGCCGGTCCCGTCAGGGGCAAGGGCGCGAAGGCCAGCGCAAGGTCGAGCGAGGTTACGGAAGGGAGTGACGAGCAGTGAGTTCAGTCGCCATTCCAGACCACCGCGACATCTTGCTCGCACCGGTCATCTCCGAGAAGTCCTACGGGCTTCTCGAGGAGCACAAGTACACGTTCGTGGTTCGCCCGGATTCCAACAAGACCCAGATCAAGATCGCGGTCGAGCAGGTCTTCGGCGTCAAGGTGGTCAGTGTCAACACGCTTAACCGCCAGGGCAAGCGGAAGCGCACTCGTGCGGGCTTCGGCAAGCGCAAGAACACCAAGCGCGCCATCGTGACTCTTTCGGCTGAGAGCAAGCCGATTGAGATCTTCGGCGGACCAGCCGCGTAAAGGACTGAGCAGACATGGGCATCCGCAAGTACAAGCCGACAACGCCGGGCCGGCGTGGCTCGAGTGTTTCCGACTTCGCCGAGATCACTCGGTCGACGCCGGAGAAGTCGCTGCTGCGTCCGCTGCACGGCAAGGGCGGTCGTAACTCCTCCGGCAAGATCACGACCCGGCACAAGGGTGGCGGTCACAAGCGCGCCTACCGGGTCATCGACTTCCGCCGGAACGACAAGGACGGCGTGCCGGCCAAGGTCGCGCACATCGAGTACGACCCCAACCGTTCCGCGCGTATCGCGCTTCTGCACTACGCCGATGGCGAGAAGCGCTACATCATCGCGCCGGAGAAGCTGAAGCAGGGCGACCTGATTGAGAACGGCCCCCGGGCCGACATCAAGCCGGGCAACAACCTGCCGCTGCGCAACATCCCCGTCGGTACCGTGATCCACGCGATCGAGCTCCGCCCCGGTGGCGGCGCGAAGATGGCGCGGTCGGCCGGCGCGAAGGTGCAGCTGGTGGCCAAGGACGGGCCTTACGCCCAGCTCCGCCTGCCTTCCGGCGAAATCCGGAACGTGGACGTGCGCAACCGCGCCACCATCGGTGAGGTCGGTAACTCCGACCACTCCAACATCAACTGGGGCAAGGCCGGACGAAACCGCTGGCGGGGCAAGCGCCCCACCGTTCGTGGTGTCGTGATGAACCCGGTCGACCACCCGCATGGTGGTGGTGAGGGTAAGACCTCCGGTGGGCGTCACCCGGTGAACCCGAACGGTAAGCCCGAGGGTCGCACCCGTCGCCGCAAGGCCTCGGACCAAATGATCGTCCGCCGCCGGCGTACCGGCAAGAAGCGCTGAGCAGGGAGGTAGACAAATATGCCACGCAGCCTTAAAAAGGGCCCCTTCGTGGATGACCACCTGCTCAAGAAGGTGGACGTTCTCAACGAGGCCAACAAGAAGACGGTCATCAAGACCTGGTCCCGCCGCTCCACGATCATCCCGGATTTCCTGGGTCACACGATCGCGGTCCACGACGGACGCAAGCACGTTCCGGTCTTCGTGACCGAGGCGATGGTGGGTCACAAGTTGGGCGAATTCGCTCCGACTCGGACCTTCAAGGGCCACATCAAGGACGACCGCAAGTCGCGCCGCCGCTGAGCGGGCACGAGACAACGGAAGCAAGGGAACAGCGATGAACGCCCGTAACGACGCAACAGCGACGGCAGATGCTCTGCCCGTGGCTTTTGCTCGGGCTCGCTTCGTCCGGGACTCGCCCATGAAGGTGCGCCGGGTAATCGAGCTCATTAAGGGTCGTAGCGCCACTGACGCCTTGGCCGTGCTCCGGTTCGCGCCGCAGGCGGCTAGCGAGACTGTGGCGAAGGTGCTTGCCAGCGCCGTGGCCAATGCCGAGAACAACCTCGATCTGGACCCGGACACGCTCTGGGTCAAGAACGCTTACGCCGACGAGGGCCCGACCCTCAAGCGCATCAGGCCGCGTGCACAGGGTCGTGCGTACCGGATCCGTAAGCGGACCAGCCACGTGACCGTGGAGGTCGAGTCTCGGCCCAAGGCCGAGCCGAAGAAGGCCCAAGGCAAGAAGAAGGCAGGTGGCCGGTAGTGGGCCAGAAAATCAACCCGCACGGCTTCCGGCTGGGAATCACCACCGACTGGAAGTCCCGCTGGTACGCCGACAAGCAGTACGCGGAATACGTTGGCGAAGACGTCAAGATCCGCAAGCTGCTCTCCACGGGCATGGAACGCGCTGGCATCTCCAAGGTCGAGATCGAGCGCACCCGTGACCGCGTCCGCGTCGACATCCACACCGCCCGGCCGGGCATCGTCATCGGCCGCCGCGGCGCGGAGGCCGACCGGATCCGTGGCGCACTGGAGAAGCTGACCAAGAAGCAGGTCCAGCTGAACATCCTCGAGGTCAAGAACCCCGAGGCCGACGCCCAGCTCGTTGCACAGGGCGTCGCGGAGCAGCTGTCCAACCGCGTGGCGTTCCGCCGCGCGATGCGGAAGGCGCTTCAGACGTCCATGCGTTCGCCGCAGGTCAAGGGCATCCGCGTGCAGTGCGGCGGTCGTCTCGGCGGTGCCGAGATGTCCCGTTCCGAGCACTACCACGACGGCCGTGTCCCCCTGCACACGCTGCGCGCCGACATCGACTACGGCTTCTTTGAGGCCAAGACGACGTTCGGTCGCATCGGCGTGAAGGTGTGGATCTACAAGGGCGAGATCGTCGGTGGGCTCAAGGCCAAGGAGGCGCGTGACGCCGCCGCGGCCGCCGAGCGTGCACCGCGTCGCGACCGTGGAGACCGTCCCGCCCGCCCGCGCCGTTCCGGTGCGTCGGGCACCACCGCGACTTCGACCGAAGCCGGTCGGGCCGCCGCAGCAGCACAGGATGGTGCGCAGACCCCCGAGGTCGCCACCAACCCGACGCCTGACGCGTCGACGGGTGCGCCAGAGAAGACGGAGGGCTGACGTGCTCATCCCACGCAGGGTCAAGCACCGGAAGCAGCACTCTCCGAAGCGCGCCGGTGCCGCCAAGGGCGGTACCAAGGTGACGTTCGGTGAGTACGGCATCCAGGCACTTGAGCACAGCTACGTGACCAACAGGCAGATCGAGTCCGCTCGTATTGCCATGACGCGGCACATCAAGCGTGGCGGCAAGGTGTGGACGACGATCTTCCCGGATCGCCCCCTCACCAAGAAGCCCGCCGAAACCCGCATGGGTTCCGGTAAGGGTTCGCCCGAGTGGTGGGTCGCCAACGTCAAGCCCGGCCGGGTGATGTTCGAGATCAGTTACCCGAACGAGGAGACGGCTCGCGAGGCACTCCGCCGCGCGATCCACAAACTGCCGATGAAATGCCGAATCGTGACCCGTGAAGGTGGTGAGTTCTGATGGCGAGCAAAGCTGGAGCAGTTGACGCGTCAGAACTTCGTGAGCTCACAGCAGAAGAGCTCGTGTTGCGCTTGAAGGAATTCAAGGAGGAGCTGTTCAACCTCCGGTTCCAGATGGCCACCGGGCAGCTGGACAACAACCGCCGCCTGCGCACGGTTCGCACGGACATCGCGCGGATCTACACGGTTATGCGTGAGCGTGAACTCGGGTTGTCCGTTTCTCCCGAGGCCGAAAGTGAAGGTGCGGCATGAGCGAATCGCTCAACGAGGCGCAGGACGTCAAGTCCCGCAACGACCGTAAGACCCGCGAGGGCCTGGTCGTCTCGGACAAGATGAACAAGACGATCGTGGTCGAGCTCGAGGACCGCAAGAAGCACCACCGCTACGCCAAGGTTCTTCGCAGCACCAGCAAGGTCAAGGTGCACGACGAGAACAACGAGGCTGGCGTGGGCGACCGGGTCTCCCTGATGGAGACCCGTCCGCTGTCGGCCACCAAGCGCTGGCGTTTGGTCAAGATCGTGGAGAAGGCCAAGTAGTTCCGACCGGCCCCTCGGGGCCGTCGGGCGCTAGGCAGTAATTAGGGGTTTCGAGCCCCCTCAGTTCCGCAAGGCTCGGCTTGGTTGGGTTTCAACAGCCGAGAACCAGCGCGACATACAGGAGTTGACGTGATCCAGCAGGAGTCGCGGCTACGGGTTGCCGACAACACGGGCGCGAAGGAAATCCTTTGCATCCGCGTGCTCGGTGGCTCGGGGCGGCGCTACGCGGGTATCGGCGACATCATCGTCGCCACCGTGAAGGACGCCATCCCGGCTGCCGGGGTGAAGAAGGGCGACGTCGTCAAGGCTGTCATCGTCCGCACGGTCAAGGAGCGTCGTCGTCCGGACGGTTCGTACATCCGGTTCGACGAGAACGCCGCTGTGCTCATCAAGAACGACAATGAGCCCCGAGGCACCCGCATCTTCGGCCCGGTGGGCCGCGAGCTGCGCGACCGAAAGTTCATGAAGATCATTTCGCTCGCGCCGGAGGTGTTGTAGAGCATGAAGGTGAAGAAGGGCGACACGGTCGTCGTTATCGCCGGCAAGGACAAGGGCGCCAAGGGCAAGGTCATTGTGGCCTACCCCGAGCGCGAGCGCGTGCTGGTCGAAGGTGTGAACCGGATCAAGAAGCACACCGCGATCACCCAGACCCAGCGCGGCGCGCAGTCCGGTGGCATCGTCACGCAGGAGGCCCCGATCCACGTTTCCAACGTGCAGGTGGTCGACTCCGACGGCAAGCCGGCCCGCGTGGGCTACCGCATCGGCGAGGACGGCAAGAAGGTTCGCGTCTCGCGCAGGAACGGTAAGGACATCTGATGACCACCGCAGAGAAGATCATCCCGCGGTTGAAGGTTCGCTACCGCGACGAGATCAAGGGACAGCTCCAGGAGGAGTTCTCGTTCGAGAACGTCCACCAGATCCCGGGTGTCGTCAAGGTCGTCGTGAACATGGGTGTCGGTGACGCCGCTCGCGACAGCAAGCTGATCGAGGGTGCCGTTCGGGACCTGGCCGCGATCACCGGCCAGAAGCCCGAGGTCCGCAAGGCCCGCAAGTCCATCGCGCAGTTCAAGCTTCGCGAAGGCCAGCCGATCGGTGCGCGCGTCACGCTGCGCAACGACCGCATGTGGGAGTTCCTCGACCGGCTCGTGACCATCGCACTGCCGCGTATCCGCGACTTCCGCGGTCTTTCGCCCAAGCAGTTCGACGGCAACGGCAACTACACCTTCGGTCTCAACGAGCAGTCGATGTTCCACGAGATCGACCCGGACGCCATCGACCGCCCGCGCGGTATGGACGTCACTGTCGTCACCACCGCCACCACCGACGACGAGGGCCGCGCGCTGCTTCGCAAGCTCGGCTTCCCGTTCAAGGAGAACTAAGCCGATGGCCAAGAAAGCACTGGTCCACAAGGCCGCGAAGACGCCGAAGTTCAAGGTTCGCGGCTACACGCGCTGCCAGCGTTGCGGACGTCCGCACGCCGTCTTCCGCAAGTTCGGGCTTTGCCGGATCTGCCTTCGCGAGATGGCACATGCAGGCGAACTTCCCGGTGTGCGCAAGTCCAGCTGGTAAAGCTTCTTAACTCCCACTTCGCCACAGGCCCCGCCCGACTTTTAGCCGGCGGGGAACCAGGCGAGAAAGGTTGACAGGTCACCATGACGATGACCGACCCCATCGCAGACTTCTTGACTCGTCTGCGTAACGCGAACTCGGCGTACCACGACGAGGTCGTGCTTCCCCACTCCAAGATCAAGGCGAACATCGCCGAGATCTTGAAGCGCGAGGGCTACATCGCGGGTTACCGCGACGAGCCGGGCGAGAAGCACAAGAACCTCGTCGTTGAGCTGAAGTACGGCCCCAACCGTGAGCGGAGCATCGCCGGCCTCCGGCGTGTCTCCAAGCCGGGTCTGCGGGTCTACGCAAAATCGACCGAACTGCCGAACGTTCTCGGTGGCCTTGGCGTCGCGATCATTTCGACGTCCTCCGGCCTCCAGACCGATCGTCAGGCCAAGCGCAACAGCGTGGGCGGCGAAGTCCTCGCCTACGTCTGGTAAGGAAGGGGGCTTAGGCATGTCACGCATCGGAAAGCTGCCGGTCACCGTCCCTGCCGGGGTCGAGGTGACCATCAACGGTCAGCATATTCAGGTCAAGGGTCCCAAGGGCACCCTCGAGCACACCATCGCGGAGCCGATTTCGGTCGAGCGCGAAGAGGGCACGCTGCTCGTCAAGCGCCCCAACGAGGAGCGCACAAGCCGTGCACTCCACGGTCTGACCCGTACCCTCGTGGACAACCTCATCGTCGGGGTTACCCAGGGCTACGAGAAGAAGATGGAAATCCACGGCGTTGGTTACCGTGTCGCTGCGAAGGGTTCGGACCTCGAGTTCGCGCTCGGCTACAGCCACCCGGTCAAGATCGCCGCGCCGGAAGGCATCACCTTCAAGGTCGAGACGCCGACGCGCTTCTCGGTCTCCGGCATCGACAAGCAGAAGGTCGGCCAGATCGCTGCTGTCATTCGTAGGCTGCGGAAGCCCGACCCGTACAAGGGTAAGGGTCTGCGCTACGAGGGTGAGAAGATCCGCCGCAAGGTCGGAAAGACGGGTAAGTGATCATGAGCGACACGACTACTACGAAGCGCAAGACGGTCGGCCGGGACATCTCGACCCGCCGCCGCGTTGCCAAGGCTCGTCGCCACTTCCGCCTGCGCAAGAAGATCAGCGGCACCGACCAGCGTCCGCGCTTGGTCGTCAAGCGGTCCTCGCGGCACATCGCGGTTCAGCTCATCGACGACCTGGTCGGCCACACCCTGGCATCGGCTTCCACGCTGGAAGCCGATGTCCGTGCGATGGACGGCGACAAGAAGGCCAAGGCCGCGAAGGTCGGCGAGCTGCTCGCGGCTCGTGCGAAGGACGCCGGTATCACGGCCGTGGTGTTCGACCGTGGTGGCAACGCCTACCAGGGCCGGATCGCCGCTCTTGCCGACGCCGCCCGCGAAGCCGGGTTGGTGTTCTGACGATGCAGAAGCTTGTGAACGGAAGGAAAGCCTGATGCCGGGACGTACACGGCAATTCGGCGGCGGTCAGGGCGGCCCCCCGGGCCAGGGTGGTCAGGGCGGCAACGACCGCAATGACCGTCGTGGTGGCGGCCGCGATCGTCGCGACAGTGGCCGTGGAGCCGGCCAGGAGAAGACCCCGCACCTCGAGAAGGTCGTGGCGATCAACCGTGTCGCCAAGGTCGTCAAGGGTGGTCGTCGGTTCAGCTTCACCGCACTGGTGGTCGTCGGCGACGGCGACGGCCAGGTCGGTGTCGGCTACGGCAAGGCCAAAGAGGTCCCCGCGGCCATCGCCAAGGGCGTAGAGGAAGCGAAGAAGAACTTCTTCCGCGTCCCCCGCGTCGCCGGCACGATTCCCCACCCGATCCAGGGTGAGGCCTCGGCCGGAGTGGTGCTGCTTCGCCCGGCTTCCGCCGGTACCGGTGTTATCGCCGGTGGCCCGGTGCGTGCCGTGCTGGAGTGCGCGGGTGTCCACGACGTGCTGTCGAAGTCGCTGGGTAGCGACAACGCCATCAACATCGTGCACGCGACCGTCGCCGCGCTGAAGGGCCTGCAGCGTCCCGAGGAGGTCGCGGCCCGCCGCGGCCTGCCGCTCGAGGACGTCGCTCCCGCCCGGATGCTGCGTCAGCGCGCTGGTCAGGGGGTCTGACATGGCAAAGCTGAAGGTCACCCAGGTCAAGAGCAAGATCGGCGCCAAGCGTAACCACCGCGAATCGCTGCGCACCCTCGGGCTGCGCAAGATCCGGCAGTCGACAGTGCGTGAAGACACCCCCGAGGTCCGCGGCCTGATCAAGGCCGTCCGGCACCTCGTGGTTGTTGAGGAGGTCAAAGAATGACGGCCATCAAGATCCACCACCTTCGTCCCGCTCCTGGCGCCAAGCGCGACAAGATGCGAGTCGGCCGTGGTGAGGGCTCGAAGGGCAAGACCGCCGGTCGCGGTACCAAGGGCACCAAGGCCCGGAAGAACGTGCCCGCCGGTTTCGAGGGTGGGCAGATGCCCATCCACATGCGGCTGCCGAAGCTGCGTGGGTTCAAGAACCGTTTCCGTACCGAGTACCAGCCGGTGAACCTGGGCGACATCGCCCGCGTGTTCCCGGACGGTGGCAAGGTCGGCAACGAGGACCTCGTCGAGAAGGGCCTTGTCCGTAAGGGCCGGCTCGTCAAGGTCCTCGCGAACGGCGACCTGAACAACGTGAAGCTCGACATCACCGCCGACGGTTTCTCTGGCTCTGCCAAGGAGAAGCTCGAAGCAGCCGGTGGCTCCGCCACCATCAACTGACGCCTAACCGCCTCAGTACCGCTTCACCCCCCGAAAAGGCCCGCCCGGTCCCCAGGACCAGGCGGGCCTTTTCACGTCCCCACCCCCACCCCGCGACGTTTAGCCCGCGAAACGCGCTCGCCCCGACCTCCAAGCCCTCTCCCCACCAGCACGTCGACGTTTAGCCCGCGAAACGCAAACGCCCCAGCCCGCGGCCCCTCGTCCGCCCCTCTGAGCCTGGCGCCCCTCACGCACCCCTCTCACGCGCGTTTAGCGGGCTAAACGCGCTCGCGCCAGGTCCAAGGTCGCCCAGGGCGCAAATTTGCGTTTCGCGGGCTAAACGTCGCGCCGCAGGTCGGGGGAGGGGTGTGACGGAGAGCGCGGGGAGCGCACCCCTGAGGGGCGTTCGTGATCGCGCGACATCGACGCTCCGGAGTCACCGCACACCGCCGGAAAAAGCAAGATCCAATCCGCCGAAAGACCGGAAATACGCCGAGCGCGAAACCCCAACATGCTTCTGACATCAGGAAAAGCCCATATCATCGACACACTCGCAGGCCAACTGCGCGAGGTCCACAGAGCGTGGATTCCCGACCTAGGTCGGGAAAACGCACACACACTGCGGACACTCCCCGTGAAGCTGTTAGAGTCGGCGACACGCTTCGGGACGAGTCTGTCCTGAAGCGTTCCTGGCTTGCCTGCCAGTGAGTTGTGTTCCCGCCGGACTAGTGCCGGCTAAGCCGATCGCCGGTTCGATGACCGGCGACGCCGAGGAGGTCCCCCGCGTGCTCAGCGCCTTCCGCTCGGCTCTCGCGACGCCGGATCTACGTAAGAAGATCCTGTTCACGCTGGCCATCGTTGCCGTCTACCGAATCGGCGCGATCACCCCAGCGCCGGGGGTCTCCTATATCGCCGTGCAGGGCTGTCAAGCCCAGGTACAGGAGCAGGGGATCTACTCCCTGCTGAACCTGTTCAGTGGCGGCGCCCTTCTCCAGCTCTCGATTTTCTCGACCGGCATCATGCCCTACATCACGGCGAGCATCATTGTTCAGCTGCTGACCGTCGTGATCCCTCGGTTCGAGGAGCTCAAGAAGGAAGGCCAGTCTGGCCAGGGCAAGCTCACGCAGTACACGCGGTACCTGACGATCGCGCTCGCGATCCTGCAGGCGACCGGTGTCGTGGCGCTGGCCGACCGCAAGCAGCTCTTCCCCGACTGCGAGGTCATCCCCGACGGCAGCGTGTACTCGCTCGCGCTCATCGTCATCACGATGACCGCCGGTACCGCCGTCATGATGTGGCTCGGTGAGCTGATCACGGAACGCGGCATCGGTAATGGCATGTCCGTGCTGATCTTCCTGAACATCGCCGCCCGGATCCCGCACGAGGGCGCGAACATCTGGAGCAGCTCCGGCCCGCTCGTCTTCTTCCTGATCTGCCTGTTCGGCCTGGTCATCATCGCCAGCGTCATCTTCGTCGAGCAGGGGCAGCGCCGGATCCCGGTGCAGTACGCCAAGCGCATGATCGGCCGCCGGATGTACGGCGGCACGTCGACCTATCTGCCGATCAAGGTGAACCAAGCCGGTGTCATCCCGGTCATCTTCGCCTCGTCGCTGCTGTACCTGCCGGACCTGATCAGCCGTCTGGTCGGGAACCCGAACAGCAGCTCCGGCTGGCAGGTCTTCCTGGCCAACTACGTGGTCAACCAGTCCAGCTGGGTGCACGTCCTGCTGTACTTCGCGTTGATCATCTTCTTCACGTACTTCTACATCACGATCACGTTCAACGTGGACGAGCGTGCGGAAGAGATGAAGAAGTTCGGTGGCTTCATCCCCGGCATCAGGCCGGGACGCCCCACCGCGGAGTACCTCAGCTATGTCCTCGGCCGGATCACCCTGCCGGGCTCGATCTACCTGGGCATTATCGCGATTCTGCCGAACTTCTTCCTGTCCATCACCGGTGGGGGGAACAACCAGAACTTCCCGTTCGGTGGCACGGCTGTGCTGATCATGGTCGGTGTCGGTCTCGACACCGTGAAGCAGATCGAAAGCCAGCTGATGCAGCGCAACTACGAAGGGTTCTTGAAGTGACGCGCCTGGTTCTCGTCGGTCCTCCCGGCGCAGGCAAAGGGACGCAGGCCATCACGCTGTCCGAGCGTCTCGGCATTCCGCACATCTCGACGGGTGACCTGTTCCGGGCGCACGTCGGAGAGCAGACCCCGCTGGGTCAGGAAGCCAAGCGCTACATGGACTCCGGCGAACTTGTGCCGGATTCGGTGACGAACGAGATGGTCCGCGAGCGGCTCAGCGAGCCGGACGCCAAGTCCGGCTTCCTGCTCGACGGCTTTCCCCGCAACACGAAGCAGGCCGAGGTTCTCGGGCAGATCCTGGCCGAGAACGAACTCGGTCTCGACGCGGTGATCCAGCTGAAGGTGGCCGAGGACGTCGTCGTCAACCGCCTGCTCGCCCGGGGTCGCGCGGACGACAACGAAGAGGTCATCCGTCGCCGTCAGCAGATCTACATGTCGGAGACGGCCCCGCTGCTCGAGTACTACGCCGACATCTTGATCACTGTCGACGGAGTCGGTGAAGTTGACGAGGTAGCCGCGCGGGTGCTGGAAGCGCTGCGCGACCACTCGTGAATCTCGGAGGATTGCGTGTTCTGCAAGTGCTCCGTCGTGGGCGCATGATCGAAATCAAGACGCCCGGTGAGTTGCAGGCGATGCGTGCGGCCGGTTTGGTGGTCGCACGCACCCTCGCCGCTGTCGCCGAGGCGGCGAAGGCCGGTACGAGTACCGCCGAGCTTGACGAAATCGCCGAGCAGACGATCCGCGATGCCGGTGCCGTGCCGTCCTTCAAGGGCTATCACGGTTTCCCGGCGTCGATCTGTGCCTCGGTCAACGAGCAGATCGTGCACGGGATCCCGGCTCCGTCCCAGGTGCTCGCCGACGGCGACATCATCTCGGTCGACTGTGGCGCGATCCTCGACGGCTGGCACGGCGACTCCGCGGTGACGCTGGCGATCGGCACTGTTTCGGCCGCCGATCTCGCGTTGTCCGAGGCCACCAAGGCCGCGATGTGGGCCGGCGTCGAAGCGGTGAAAGCCGGCGGACGGCTTACGGATATTTCCCACGCGGTGCAGACGTCCGCGGAGGCCACGAGCCTCGCCGACGGCATCAAGTACGGGATGATCCTCGAGTACGGCGGCCACGGCATCGGCACGGAAATGCATATGGATCCGTTCCTGCCGAACGTCGGCAAGCCGGGCAAGGGCCCGCGGCTCAAGGTCGGGATGGCGTTGGCGATCGAGCCGATGCTGACCGGTGGCGGCGGCGAAACCCTCGAGCTCGACGACGGCTGGACAGTGGTCACCGCCGACGGCTCCCGTGCCGCGCACTGGGAGCACACCGTCGCGATCACCGAAGACGGCCCCTGGGTGCTCACCGCCCCCGAAGACGTCTGACCCCCCACCTCAAAAAACGCGTTTAGCCCGCTAAACGCAGGTCTGTGGCCTGCGCGCGTTCGCGATTAGCCCGCTAAACGCACTTTTTCAGTGGTCAGGGCGGCGGGGCGCGGTGGGCGGTTCACTAACACGGTTACCCCCGTTTGGGGACCTTGACACGGGTTGCGTACACTATCAAGTCGGCGTACTCATCACGCCGATTCCAGCGCGCTCGTGAAAGTTTGGCACATTGGAGTCGGGTGTGCCGTGCGCCAGCACCACCCAGCCAAGCACTCGCTCAAAACGATTACGCTGCGTAGCACGAGGAAATGCGGAGGACATGGGCAAGAAAGACGGGGCCATCGAGGTCGAAGGCCGCGTAGTCGAGCCACTCCCCAACGCGATGTTCCGTGTCGAGTTGGAGAATGGCCACAAGGTCCTTGCACACATCAGCGGCAAGATGCGGCAGCACTATATCCGCATCCTGCCGGAGGACAGGGTTGTCGTGGAGCTTTCGCCCTACGACCTGACTCGTGGTCGCATTGTCTACCGCTACAAGTGATCACGAAGAGTAGAGCACAAGCAGGAGAGCAGGAGACGTGAAGGTTCAGCCGAGCGTCAAGAAGATCTGCGACAAGTGCAAGGTGATCCGCCGTCACGGCCGGATCATGGTGATCTGCGAAAACCTGCGGCACAAGCAGCGGCAGGGCTGATCTCCCCGCACTCGTAACAGAGTGGATTGACAGCCATAAAGCCTCCCCGCACCTGCCGGGCCGTGTGATGCGGTCCGGTTCACCCCCGGACTTCAGGCCGGGGCCGGGACACCAACCACGCGAGTGGGTGGACGACAAGCGAGTCGGTCCCGGAATCGGACGGGGAGCAGACCTGAAGAAACGAACGACAAGGAGCACCAGCGCCAATGGCACGACTCGCTGGCGTAGACCTCCCCCGCGAAAAGCGGTTGGAGATCGCGCTGACTTACATCTACGGCATCGGCCGTACCCGCTCCAAGCAGCTCATCGCCGCTGCCGAGCTTAACGCGGACACCCGCGTTAAGGACATCGGTGACGATGACCTGAACAAGCTGCGGGTCCACATCGAAGAGAACTTCAAGGTCGAGGGTGACCTTCGCCGCGAGGTGAACGCCGACATCCGTCGGAAGATCGAGATCGGGTGCTACGAGGGTCTTCGTTGGCGCCGCGGACTTCCCGTCCGTGGGCAGCGCACCAAGACCAACGCTCGTACTCGTAAGGGTCCGAAGAAGACGGTCGCCGGCAAGAAGAAGGCTGGCAAGAAGTGAGTGTCGTCGTCGGCAAGAAGATCATGCACATGGGCGGCGCCCAGCGCCGCGGCACGGCTTCCTGCGTTTCGCCGAAGGCGCTCTATGCCCGCCCGATGGCACTGCGCCAGCTGTACACCGACGCCGGATCAGTCATCCGCAACGGACAGCGTGAAGCAGCAGCCGCTCACCAAGAGAACGCGCGCTAAGAGGAGAACCCGCAAGACATGCCACCGAAGTCTCGTACTGGCGCTGGGACCAAAAAGGTCCGGCGCAAGGAAAAGAAGAACATCGCGCACGGTCACGCGCACATCAAGAGCACCTTCAACAACACCATCGTTTCGATCACCGACCCCACGGGTGCGGTAATCGCGTGGGCGTCGAGTGGTCACGTGGGCTTCAAGGGCTCGCGTAAGTCGACTCCGTTCGCCGCGCAGATGGCAGCCGAGAGCGCGGCCCGCAAGGCCGCCGAGCACGGCATGAAGAAGGTCGACGTCTTCGTCAAGGGCCCCGGCTCCGGCCGTGAGACCGCGATCAGGTCGCTTCAGGCCGCCGGCCTCGAGGTCGGCACCATCCAGGACGTGACCCCGCAGCCACACAACGGTTGCCGCCCGCCCAAGCGGCGCCGGGTCTGAGGAACGGGGAGGAATAAGAAGAGATGGCACGTTACACAGGCCCCGCAACTCGTATTTCCCGTCGCCTCAAGGTTGACCTTGTTGGTGGCGACCAGGCGTTCGAGCGCCGTCCGTACCCGCCCGGCCAGCACGGCCGCGGTCGGATCAAGGAGAGCGAGTACCTGCTTCAGCTCCAGGAGAAGCAGAAGGCTCGTTACACCTATGGCGTTCTTGAGCGGCAGTTCGTCCGCTACTACAAGGAAGCCGTCCGCCGCTCCGGCAAGACCGGTGAGAACCTGCTCCAGATCCTGGAGTCGCGCCTCGACAACGTGGTTTACCGCGCCGGCCTCGCCCGGACGCGTCGTGCCGCTCGCCAGCTGGTGAGCCACGGCCACTTCATCGTCAACGGCAAGAAGGTCAACGTCCCGAGCTTCCAGGTGTCGAAGTTCGACATCATCGACGTGCGACCCAAGTCGTTCGCGATGCTGCCGTTCGTCATCGCCAAGGAGTCCTTCGGTGACCGGCCGATCCCGGCGTGGCTGCAGGTTGTCCCGTCGAACCTCCGTGTGCTGGTCCACCAGCTCCCGGAGCGCGCGCAGATCGACGTTCCGGTTCAGGAACAGCTGATCGTCGAGCTTTACTCGAAGTGATCCCGTCCGGGCTCCGGCCCGGTTCGTGATCGAGCGGCGGCGCGCAGGGTGCGCCGTTCGCCTTGCCTCGGCCGTCCGCGGTGGATCCTCACCGTGGGCGGCTAAGGTGCGCCATCCCCTTCGACGTCATATGGCGGTCGTCGAACGGAAAGGATAAGGAAAACATGCTGATTTCCCAGCGGCCGGCTCTCGGCGAAGAGACGGTCAACGAGACCCGTTCCCGGTTCACCATCGAACCACTGGAGCCCGGGTTCGGTTACACCCTCGGCAACTCGCTGCGGCGCACGCTGCTCTCGTCCATCCCGGGCGCGGCAGTCACGAGCATCCGCATCGACGGTGTCCTGCACGAGTTCACCACGGTTCCGGGCGTGAAGGAAGATGTCACCGACATCATCCTGAACCTCAAGGAACTCGTCGTCAGCTCCGAAGAGGACGAGCCGGTCACCATGTACCTGCGCAAGCAGGGCCCGGGTGAGGTCACCGCGGCCGACATCGTGCCGCCGGCCGGTGTCACCGTGCACAACCCCGACTTGCACATCGCCTCGCTCAACGGCAAGGGCAAGCTGGAGATCGAGCTGGTCGTCGAGCGCGGCCGCGGCTACGTGCCCGCCCTGCAGAACAAGCAGGCCGGCGCGGAGATCGGCCGGATCCCGGTCGACTCGATCTACTCGCCGGTCCTCAAGGTGACCTACAAGGTCGAGGCGACCCGTGTCGAGCAGCGCACCGACTTCGACAAGCTGATCCTGGACGTCGAGACCAAGCCGTCGATCACGCCGCGGGACGCTGTCGCGTCCGCCGGTAAGACGCTGGTCGAGCTGTTCGGACTGGCTCGCGAGCTCAACGTCGACGCCGAGGGCATCGAGATCGGCCCGTCGCCGCAGGAAGCGGACACCATCGCCGCCTACGCGATGCCGATCGAGGACCTGGACCTCACGGTCCGGTCGTACAACTGCCTCAAGCGCGAAGGCATCCACACCGTCGGCGAACTGGTCTCGCGCAGCGAGGCCGACCTGCTCGACATCCGCAACTTCGGTGCGAAGTCCATCGACGAGGTCAAGCTTAAGCTCGTCGGTCTGGGCCTCGCGCTCAAGGACAGCCCGCCCGGGTTCGACCCGACGGCGGCCGCGGCCAGCTATGACGGAGAAGGCTGGTCCGAGGGCGTCGAAGGCATCACGGACGGTATTTCGGACAGCAGCCACGATGATGGCCAAGACTACGCAGAGACGGAACAGCTGTAAGGCCTGCCCTGGTCCGTCCACTGTGGATGTCCTCAGTGGACGGACCTGGCCTCCAGCTGTACAGCTGAACTAGGAGAATCGATGCCCACGCCCACTAAAGGCGCCCGTCTCGGCGGGTCTGCCGCCCACCAGAAGCTGATCCTGGCCAACTTGGCCACCCAGCTGTTCGAGCACGGCAAGATCACGACCACCGAGGCGAAGGCCAAGCACCTTCGTCCGCTGGCCGAGAAGCTGATCACGAAGGCGAAGCGGGGCGACCTGCACAACCGCCGGATGATCCAGAAGGTCATCCGCGCGAAGCCCGTCGTGCACAAGCTGATCGCCGAGATCGGCCCGATGTTCGCCGAGCGTCCGGGTGGCTACACCCGGATCACCAAGACGATGCCCCGCAAGGGTGACAACGCGGCCATGGCCGTCATCGAACTGGTCACCGAGCCGACCGTGACGCGGGAAGCCGAGGCGGCTCGCAAGACGAAGTTCGCCAAGGACGCCCCGAAGGCGGCCGCTGCTGTCGAGACCACCGAGGTGGCCGAGGTCGAAGCGGCCGAGGTCCCCGAAGGCGGCCACGCTCCGCTCGAGGACGGCTCGCAGCCCGAAGGTTTCCCGATCAAGGGAAACGCGGACTCGAAGCTGTACCACACGCCGGAGAGCGCGTACTACGACCAGACGGTGCCCGAGGTCTGGTTCGCCAGCACCGAAGCCGCCGAGGCAGCGGGCTACAGCCTGCCGCCGTCGCAGGTTGAGGACGACGAGTCCTGACCGCTTTTACCGACCCGAACGAGCCCGCTGTCCCCATTGGGGAGGGCGGGTTTGTTCGTCTCCGCTTGGACGTCAGCTACGACGGCACCGACTTTTCGGGCTGGGCCGCGCAACCGGGCCTCAGGACCGTTCAGAGCCTCATCGAGGACGCGCTGGAGAAACAACCCCCCGGCGCGTCCGTGGCGGGCCCAGTCGTCGTCGCAGGCCGCACAGATGCCGGTGTGCACGCGTCCGGCCAAGTCATCCACGTCGACGTGGCGCCTTTAGCGGGCAAACCGTCGCACGGGCGCATCGCGGTGAACGAGCACGGCATCTTCGACCTGCAGCGCATGCAGTATCGCTGGAACAGCCTCCTTCCACGCGATGTGAGGGTGTTGGACGCGCGTATCGCCCCGGCGGGCTTCGACGCGCGCTTTTCGGCCGTGCGGCGGCATTATCGCTACCAGGTGTCGGACTCGTCGTGGGGCGTGGAGCCGTTGCGGCGTCACGACACCGTGGGCTGGGGGCGGGCGCTGTCGGTCGACAGAATGAACGAGGCGTCGCTGGGCCTGCTCGGGCTTCAGGACTTCGCCGCGTACTGCAAGCAGCGGGCCGGGGCGACCACCGTCCGCGAGCTGCAGCGGCTGACCTGGCATCGGACCGACCGCCACACCGTCGTCGCCGAGGTGTCGGCGGACGCCTTCTGTCATTCGATGGTGCGAAGTCTTGTGGGCGTCATACTGCTTGTCGGCGACGGTCGTCGCGGCATCAAATGGCCGGCGCAAGTTCTCGACAGCCGCGTCCGGGGCAGCGTCGTCGCTCCTGCTCGCGGCTTGACCCTGGTCGCCGTCGACTACCCGCCCGACTCCCAACTCGCCGCGCGCGCCAAAGAAACCCGCAACATCCGCACGCGAAACCCCTCCCCGTCCCCCGACGGGCGCGGTTAGCGGGCTAACTGCGCGCGCACGGCGTCACGGATGCGGTCGAGAATGCCGCCGTAGTCGGTCGCCAGTTGCTCGGCGGTGACGATGACGAAGCGCCAGCCTTCGGCCTCCATCCGCTGTCTTCGCTCACGGTCGAGGCGGCGTTGCTCGGGTGTGTCATGCCATCGGCCGTCGTATTCGACGGCTACCAGGCACGCCTGGATCGCGAGGTCGAGCCTGCCCAGGAACTTTCGTTTCTTGTAGACCTTGTGCTGCGGTTTCGGCCGGAACCCGGCCACCACCATGACGACTCGCAGCTCCGACTCGGGCAGTGATTCGGCGCGGTGGTCGGCAAGCTGCAAGGCATTGCGAGCGAGTCGGATTCCCCGGAGCCGCTTCTCCGCGAACAGTGCCCTCAACCGGAGTTCGCTGACGAGCCGAGCGCGCAGGAAGGCGTCGAGGTCTGGGACGCCGATGCGCAGCCGCCTGATCCACCCGCGGGTGCGCGGGGAAAGCCGCAGCAGGAGGTCGAGCGCGATCCGGTCCGGTGTCGCGATCCGCGCGCCTTCCCAGGGCTTGGATTCGGTCGCCAGGACTTCTGTTCTGCGGACCTTGATGCCGACGATGGGCCCGAACCGGAACTTCTCCGGAACGACGAATTCGACGGGATCGAGCGGCTGGGCGAGTTCGATGCCGAGGACAGTCGCCGCGGATCGGCCGGTCAAGACTGCCTCTTCGGGCACGATTAATGCGGCACCTCGGCACCGCAGCTCGTGCGTCACCTCGATGTCGGCCTTGGTGTAGACGTCCTGGAAGAGCCGTCGGACGGCGTGTCCGCGAAGTTGCCCGGGGGTTATGAGGCCCGCTTTGCGCGCTTCGGAGCCACGGAAGACGTCGGGAAGTTCGCTGAGATCAAGTGTCTTTGCCACTCCGACACCGTCGGCACGAGCACCGACGATTTCTGCCGATCAAGATCAACAACTGCCGAGTTGTCCACATCAACCCACGCCTGTGGATAACTTCCCGCCCCAGCTCACCGACCTCAGCGCGCGCGATTAGCCCGCTAAACGCGCGCGCCGCAGGTCAGTCGCCTCGGCGGACGGGGCCGAGCAGCTGCTGCTCCTTGGCCGTGGTGACCAGGCGGAGGGGACGCCACAGGTTGCGCCCGAGGGCGACGACCTGGTCGTCCTTCAACGTGGTCAGCTGCCGCATCATCTGGGGCGGCAGCCGCCAGATCCGCGCGGCGAGTTCGGCCTGCCCGATCGGCAGCCGCTGCATCAGCACGAGGTCGGCCGCGTTGGCCGTCGCGCCGGCCTGCGGGTGCAGGTACGGGAGCACGTAGATCGTCGTCTGCCAGGGCGAACGCGGCGGGAACAGGTCCTGCGGCGTCGGGCCGCCGTCGGTGACGACCAGCAGCGGCGCGTCCTCCGACGGGCGGGGCAGCTCGACCGGCGAGAGCCGCCGGATCTGCACCAGGGGAGACGGGCCGCCGTTGGGCTGCGTTCCGGCCGCCTTGGACAGCACCTGCCACGCCGCGGGCCGCCCGGTGGCCACAACCACCCAAGCGCCGACGGCCATCGCCCTCAGCGCCACCTGGCGGGCCAGATACAGCCCGCCGACGAGCACGATCCGGGTCGGTGTCGAGCGCAGCGCCGAAATCGTCAGCGGCTCACCCTTGAGACCGGAACCGAGGACGATGCCGCCGCGGTCGCCGGACGGGCTGATCGCGTCGAGCAGCGCCGGGTCGACGGTGAACTCAGGAGCGACACCGGCGCGCTGGCCCGCGTCGCGGACACGCGTACTCATGCCGTACCTCCGATGGGCAGCGTCGCGGCGAACGCGGCGATCTGCAGTCCGCGCAACGGGGTCAAGGTCACGCCCAGCCTTCCGGCGATGCTCTGCAGCCGCTGGTCGGCGGCCTCCAGCTCACGAGGGTTCCGTGCGCTCAGGCGGACGACTCCGCGCAGGCCGATCTGGCCGTCGTCCGAAGACGGCGAGATCGACATCGCGATCGTGGCCGACAGCGCGCGGACACTCGTCAAAGCGTTGAGGCTGCTGGTGATCTGGCCCTTCGGCCAGCTGGTGATCGCGTAGCTCGCGTGACCGATTCCGGCCGCCGTCACACCGGTCCAGCGTTCTTGCATGCTCACGCTGGTGGTGGAACCGGCGACCGCGGTGAGTTCGGCGGCCGAGATACCGGCCCGCAGCAGCTCGTCGGGATCGAGCGGCCGGGTCGGAACTCCCTGCGACTCCAAGGCATTCCGCACCCGCGACAGCGCGCCGATGAGGGCGCGGTGCGCGCCGACGACGCCGCCACCACGTTCCCGCACGGCGGCGGGACACCGGCGCGGGTCCAGCCGGATCGCGACCCAGGTGGTCCGGCGCGCCGCGGCGGGCAGCGGGCCGAGCACCTCCATGTACGAACTGAGCGCGGGTGAATCCGAAGGCAGCGCGGCACTTCCGGGGTAGGTGTGCCAGATGATCTGGATCGAGTCGAGCACTACGCCGCGGTCTTCCAGACAAGGCGCGAGCGCCGCCAACGGAAGACTGGGCGCGCCGTCCGCCTGCGTGATCAGCTCGGGAGCGGGCTCGACGAGCAGCACCGCCGTCCACGTGCCGTCGTTCCAGGCGATACCGACCTGCTGACGCTCGTGGTCGACGCCGTGCGCCACCACGAGGTCCGGAACGGCCAGCCGGAGGAGGTTGACGCGGGCGTCATCGGGCCCCGTCACCGCGTCCTCTTCGGCGGCGATCTCTTCCAAACTGGTGGGCGGCACCGGGTTCGCCACCCGATCGTGCGAACGGAAGGTGTAGCGCGTGGTAAGTCCAACCCATTGGGTGAACCAGCGGCCGCGCCAGCGGAGAAACGCGATCACCAAAGCGACCGCGAGCACACCGATGCCGACGTACTTCAGCGACAGGTTGATCGCGATCAGGACCAGCCCGATCGCCAGGCCGACCTCGAGCACGACGACGTTCGCCACCGGCAGGGCGCCCAGGCTGGAGCCTGTTTTGCGCCGTCTTGCCGGAGGTGCCGTCCGAGGCGCGGGAGCCGCGGCTCCCGGTTGCGGCGCGGGCGGAGGCCCACCGGGTGGCGGTCCACCGGGACCACCGGGACCACCAGGTCCACCTGGGCCGCCGGGACCTCCGGGTCCGCCAGGACCTCGCGGTCCAGCAGGCCCCGCCGGTCCGCCGGGCCCGCCGACGGGACCACCCGGTCCGCCGGGCCTGCCCGGCCGGGGTGGTGGCCCTGGTGGGCGGCCATGCGGTGGCTGAGATCCCGGTGGCGGCCCATTCGGGCGTGGAGGAGTTGTGACGGACATCCGCGCGTTCTCTTCCCCTCGTGCGTGCTGCATATCCAGAAAGCCGGTCCCGAGGTGTCCGACCCTAGTCGGAGTTGGTAGAAACCCCACACCAGACGGTCCCCGTACGGCTATCCTGCGGAACCGTACCGCGACTGGGAGAGCAGTAGGTCGAGAATGCCATCAACACCGACGACAAAGTCTCAAGTCCAAGCTCATCAGTTCGTACTGCGCCGTATGCAGTCCGCGCTGGTCCGCCGGGATGCCGTGATGCTGAACGACCCGATGCGGACGCATTCCCGTGCGACGATCGTGGGCTTCGTGATCAGCTTGCTGGCCATGGTCGGCTTCGTGGTCTTCGGCTTGATCAGCCCCAAGCCGACGGTCCCGGAAGCCGGGAACATCGTCATCGGTGAACAGTCCGGCACGGTGTACGTCGTCGCGGGAAACCCGAAGAAGCTGATACCCACGTTCAACATGGCGTCCGCGCGGTTGTTGCTCGCGTCGCAGAGCCAGACCGCGGCGGCGCCCGGTGCGGCTCCTGGAGCGGCGGCCTCCGGCGGTTCTTCCGGGCCTGCCAAGACAGCGACCGTTATTTCGGATGAACAACTCGCGAACATTCCCCGCGGCAAACTGACCGGAATTCCGGACGGCCCGCAGTTGCTCCCGAGCGACAAACAGCGGATTTCGACCAACTGGGCCGTTTGCGACCAGATCCTGCTGGACCAGAACCTGCCGGACCCGACCAGCATCAACAAGCGCGAGACGACGGCGCTGGCCGGCGTCGCGGATCTCGGGCGTGAGTTGGCACCGGGCGAAGCGATCTATGCCAGCAACGTCAACGGCAAGACGTACCTGATCTACCGCCTGACCAGCAGCCCGAACCAGTTGACCGCCAACGCCGTGCGCGCGGAGGTCGACCTGAGCAGCAACGCGGTCACCGCGGCGCTTCGGTTGACGGCCACGCCGCGGAAGATCTCCACCGAGCTGCTCAACGCGATCCCGGAGGTTCCGCGTCTCGCGCCGCCGAGGATCCCCGGTGAGAAGACCCAGCCGAGCTTCCCGATGGCCGGTCTGGCGGTGGGCAACGTGTTCTCCACGTCGCCGACAGGCGGACCCAAGACGTCGTGGGTGGTGCTGCAGAACGGCATCCAGAAGATCTCGTCGGCGGTCGCCGATATCATCCGGACCACGAGCAACGGCCGGGCGAACATCACCGAGCTGGGCTTGGACAAGATCCAGAACGTCAGGACGTTGCAGCCCGCCGACCCGGGATACCTCCAGGTCGACGACTACCCGCAGGAAGTGCCCGTCGTGCTCGACCCGGTCCGCTCACCGGTGTCCTGCCTCGGCTGGAACGTCACCGGCGCGGGCGACGCCAGGGAACCGCACACCGCGGTGTTCGTGGGGACCGTGGTGCCCACGCCGAAGGACCAGCAGTCCATCGCCGTCGGCACCCCGAGCCCGGACGGCTCGAAGATCGACAAGTTCTACATGCAGCCCGGGTTCGGGGCGGTGGTGCAGTCCGCCACCGTGAAGGAAACCTTTGGCAGGGGCAGCATCCAGCTGGTTTCCGACCGTGGGCTCCGCTACGGCGTCCCCGACACCAAGACCGCGGATACGCTGGGACTAGACAACCCGCAGCCGGCGCCGGACGCGATCCTCAGGCTGCTTCCGACCGGTGCTTCGCTCAACACCCAGGAAGTGCTGAAGACGTTCGACTCCGTGCCCATCGACCCGCGAGCGGGCTCGTTCCCGGCGTCGCAGGCGCAGGCCGCGCCACCGGGGTGACCCCGGCCGGAACCCCAGCCCACCGCTTGACGTCACAATGCCGGTGAACGACGTCGAAGCTGGAGGGTTTTCGTGGCGGGTTTCAAGGTCAGCGCGGATGTCATCGCGGACTATGCCAAGAGGGTCGACGCGACGGCCGATGAGCTGAACTCGGTCACCGATGCGGTGTCCGGGGACGGCCTCACCGTCGCGTCGTTCGGCGAACTCGGCGAGCAGGCCGGGCTCGGTGCGTCCTATGCCCACGCGTCGGAGGTGCTGCGGAGTCAACTGCTCGACGGCTCCGTGGCCCTGCGATCGGCGTCGGCCGCGTTGCACCAGGTCATGGGTCGCCACACCGAGGGCGACGCCGAGTCGGCCGCGCTGATCAAACGCGCCGGGGAGCTCTGATCACCATGTCGGCCTCGGACCGGGACAGCTACCCCACGGAGCCCCTCATGCACCCCGCCACCTCGGCGAGCGCGTTTAGCCCGCTAAACGCAAACGCGGGCGGGGGGCACCTGGAGTACCTCACGACGCTGGCGAACGACCTCGGCGTGACCGACGTGGTGGGGACTTACTTCGCACCGATCTCCGGGCGCTGGAGCGACTTGCGCACCGAGGCCGCAGCGTGGCGTGAGGCGGCGGAAACCGCGGGCCGGGTGTCCGGCGAGCTGGACGACCATCTCGGCCGTCTGGACGCCGCCTGGGAGGGCAAGGACGCCGACGCTTTCATCGCGTACATCGGCGAGATCGATGTCGCGGGCAAGGACGTCGAAGACGCCATGAACATCATGGCCGGAGCCTTGGAAGACGTCGCGGATGCCGTCGAGCGAATCACCGCCGAGATGGCGGAGTTGCTGACGGACACCGCCGAGCTGACCTCGCAGTCAGCCCTGCTGCCTGCCGGCGGCGAAATGCGCGCACGGAATCAACTGCTCGAGACGGAGCAATCCGCGAAGGCGCTCTACGAAACCGCGCGCGACGTGCTCGAGGCGTTCTCACGGTTCTGCGATGGCGTCGACGGCCCGGACGCCGCTTCGCGCAGTCTCGAAATCGCCCACCCGTACCCGCAGCACCCCTTCGCCGTACCGGACGACGGTGGCGGGGCTCAGGCTGCCGGTAACGATGACGATGGCGCGACGTCGCCGTCCTCCGCCAAGGGAACGTCCGAGGACGCCTCGAAAGGCGGGACTGGCGCGACGCCGTTGGAGGACGGGAAGGAGACCACGACTGCCCCGGATGTGAGCAACTTCACTGCGGGCGCCGTCACCGGCGCGGCCGCCACCGCCAGTGTCGCGGCCGGTCAGGGTTTCGCAGGTGCACCGATGATGCCGATGGGCATGGGCATGGGCGGCGGCATGGGTGGCGGCGGTGGGGCCAGTGACCACAAGGTCAAACCTCGCACCACCACGAAGCCCTCGGAACTCTTCGGCGAGGCGGGCCAAGTCGTCCCGCCCGTCATCGGCGAAGACACCGCACCCAAGGCGTCACTCCCCAAAGACGGCAAGTCTCCGCTGAAATGACCCCTGACCAGGGCGCGGACGTTTAGCCCGCGAAACGTCCGCGCCCTGGTCAGGAGGGGGTTCGGGGGGTGGGCGCGGGCCGGTTCCGTCGGACGGTGCGGACGACGAACATGGTGATCACCAGCGCGACGAGGCCGCCACCGGCGCCGGCGAGGGCGACGATCATCGGCGTCCAGTCCTTCGGGTTGAGCGGCGGTAGGTCCGAGGGCACCTGCACGGCCTTCGCCGGCGGGATGCCGTCCTCCGACGCCACACTCGCCGTCAACGCCGCCATCGGGTTGACCACACCGAACCCGACGAACGCGTCCCGCCCACCCGGCGCGCCGGGGTGCTGGGCGGTACTGGTGATCCGGTTCATCACCGCGCGTGCGCTGAGCGCCGGGAACTTCGCCCGCACCAGCGCGGCCACGCCGGCCACGTAAGGCGCGGCGAAGCTCGTGCCTTGGATCTCGCTCGGCTCGCCGCTGCCCTCGATGGTCAGGTTCGCCAGGCCGCTGGAACCCACCGCCGGGTCCAGCGAGGTGATCTTCGTCCCGGGCGCGGCCACGCTCACCCAAGGCCCGTTGACGCTGAACGACGCGACACCGCCGGACTCGTCGATCGCGGCGACCGACAGCACGTCCTTCGAGAACCACGGCGGGGTGACGATGTTCTTCGGCTTGTTCGGGTCGGGCTGGTCGTTCTGCGTGCACGACTGGGAGGTGTTCCCGGCCGCCGCGACGACCACGACGTCCCTCTTGTCGACGGCGAACCGGATCGCGGCCTGGAGCTGTGCTTCACCGTCGGTGATGAACCCGGTCGCCGGACGGCAGTTGTCGACCGACATGTTGATGACCTTCATGCCGGGGAAGTTCGCGGCATGGACGACGGCCTGAGCCAGGCTCTTCAGGTCACCGGCGGTCCCGGCCTGCTCCTGCTGACGGCCACCGCCTTGCTGTCCCGGCCGTGTGTTGTCCCCACCCGGCTGCCCGCCGCCGTTGTTGCCGGGGATCTCCGTGCCCGCCCCGCCGTTGGGCGTTCCGGACGTCGACGACGTGGCCGACGACTGGGTTTCTTCCTTGTAGTTCTGGCTGGACTGCCGGATCGACACGATGGTCGCGTCGGGCGCGACGCCGATGAAACCGATATCCGCATTCTTGGGCGGATTCGCCGCGATGATCCCGGCGACTTCGGTGCCGTGTCCGTCGCAGTCCTCAAGGCCTTCGCCGGCGGGGGTGCGCTTCACGTACTCGCCGCCCCCGACGAGCCGGTTCTGGAAATACGGATGCCTGGTGACCCCGGTGTCGATCACGCCGACCTTGATGCCGCCGCCGGCCGAACCGTCCGGACTGGAGGCCCGCACGATCTTCTGGATCGCCTCGATCTGCAGGTACTGCTGACCCCACGGCTTGCCCTTGGGATCGACGTTCGGCCCGAGGTTCCGCTGGACGCACTGGTTGCCTTGCACGTAGTTCTTCAGCGGCCCGTTCGTGTCGTTCGGCGGCCCGCCGACGACGTCGGGCGGGTTCGCGAAGAAACTGCCCGGGCCCGACGTCGGGGGCGTGGTCGTCTGCTGTGCCCAGGCGGGCACCGCGCCCGCCGTCGGCGACAGGACGCCGATACCGGCGGCGAGCAGCAGACTTGTCGCGCGCATCGGGAATTTGACCGAGCGGGTACGCGTCCCCCTGGACCGCCGCACAGATGCCGTCACCGTACTCATCCGATCCCCTGAGACAGATTTACTTGAAGTTGATGTGCCGCAGCGTCGAGTAGAGGTCCATCACGCCGAGCGCCAGCGGCAGGACGGTCGCGATGCAGATCGCTTCGATGATCTCAACGGTCCTGCGAAGCGGCGGTGAGAAACGCTGGCCAGGGAACACCACACCGGTGACGAGCGCGCCCGCCGCGATGAGCACGAGGATGCCGAACACCCACAGCACCCGGCCGAGCGGGCTCTGCGTGGTCATCCAGCCGAGCAGGATGCCGGTGCCGGACAGCATTCCCGTGGTCAGCAGCGCGACAGCCTGGCTGCCGTTGGCGTACGCGCGGGCACGCAGCAGGAGCACCAGCGTGGCCACGACACCCATGATGATGCCGAAGACGCTGGGCGAGCTCGCGGCGATGATCGCGGCGATCGCGGCCGCCGTGCCGCAGCCGATGAGCAGCCCGGTCATGTAGTTGTGGGCGACGCTGGTGCGCTGTTCGATCATCCGGTAGTCGGGGAACCCGGTGTCTTCCTTGAGTTCCTCGGCCGTTCCCGGCACGTGCGGCAGCGGCAGCTTCGCCAGCCAGATGGTCGCCCGCGGCAGGATCGAGATGCAGGCGAGCGCGAAGGCCGTGGTGCCCGCGGCGATACCGGCGGCGGGATGGTTGACCAGGGTGGCGAACAGGAACGCGAGGGCGCCGAAGGTCGCCGCGGTGGCCGCCGCGATGAACGTCGTGATCCCGGCGCCGATGATCATGATGCACACCGACGCGACGATGATCACGAGCACGCTGGCGAGCAGCAGGTTCGCCCGGACCGACAGCCCGGGCACGATGTAGAACCCGCTGACGAACGCCAAGGGCAGTCCACCGGCCGCGGCGATCAGGACTCCGGTCGCTTCGGCTTGGTACGCCTTCGCGAGCGTGGCGCCGACGGCGACACACGCGATCGCGCCGACACCCGCCGCGATCGCGGCGGCGAGCCCGTTGCCACCGGGGAACATCGATCCGCTGGTGAACAGTGCCACCGCGGCGAGGAAGAGCGCGAGCCCGCCGGCGACGTGCCCGAAGCGGTGCGCCGTCTCCTTCGTCCACGGCCGGAAGCTGTCCGGTGTGGACTCCGCGATCGCGTCGACGACGTCGTCGTACAGCGGCGGCGGCGGATTTTCGTTGCGGCGCCGCAACTGCAGCAGTTCGCCGTCGATGACGCCGAGAGACGCGAGAGTCCTGCTGGGATCAAGCGGAGCGTCGCCCAGCTTCGCCAGTGCCCACCCGCCGTGGCGCGCGCCACCGTCTGGCGAGACCTCGTTCGCCATGTCCAGCAGCATCGGCAGCAAATCGGCCACCGCGACGTCGGCCGGCAAAGCCACGTCGATCCGAGTGCGTGGTGCCACCACCGTCACCCTGCTGAATACCGTCGTGCCCGTTGCCACCTGCTAGCCCCCTGCCTGGAGAGAATGCTCCGGGTACTTATACCGAACTACCCGTGCACGCATCATTGCCGCCCAGAAACTACCGGTAAGGACCCACGTTTCGTGGGAAACCGGCGCAATGGGGGTCGAACTTGGCCGAAAGGCCCCGCCGATGTCGGTGCGCGGTCCTAGTATTAACGCACTGGACGCCGTCATGGGGTGCACCCGCCTGTTCGCTACCGTGTGAACCGGCCGCGCATCCGGCTGGTAGTCATCGCCGAGTTGAAGAGGGGTCTTTCGGTGAGCACGCTGCAATTCAAGCGGTCGCCGCGCCTTGCTGCGCCCCGCCCGCCGGGCGGCGAGGTCCACCTCGAGCCGCCGCCCGAGGTACCGCGGACCATTCCGGGCAACATCGTGATGAAGCTGATGCCGGTGGTCATGATCGTGGCCATGGTCGGCATGGTCGTGGTGATGTTCACCTCTGGTGGGGCGGCCGCGAGAAGCCCGACCACGCTGATGTTCCCGATGATGATGCTCATGGGCATGGGCGGCATGTTCGCCGGTGGCGGCAAGGGTGGTGGCGCCAAGAAGGCCGAGATGAACGAGGACCGCAAGGACTACCTGCGTTACCTCGGCCAGATGCGCGACCGGGCCCGTGAGGCCATGGTCGACCAGCGGGCGGCACTCGAATGGGTACACCCTGATCCGCAGACGCTGTGGTCGCTCGCCGCGAGCCGCCGGATGTGGGAACGCCGTCAGAACGACCAGGATTTTCTGCACCTTCGGGTAGGCCGTAGTTCCCATCGGCTCGCGACGCGGCTCGTTCCGCCGCAGACCGGCCCGGTCGACGAGCTCGAGCCGATCGCCACCCTCGCGCTGCGCCGGTTCGTCCGTGCTCACTCGATCGTGCCCGATCTGCCGACGCAGATCACGCTCCGCGGGTTCGCCGCGGTCAGCATGCAGGGCGAGCGTGAGCTCACCCGCGGCCTGACCCGCGCGATGCTCGCGCAGATGGTCGCCTTCCACAGCTCCGACGACGTGCTGGTGGCCATCGCCACGGCCGGTCGCGCCAAGGAGGAGTGGGAGTGGGCGAAGTGGCTGCCGCACACCCAGCACCCCACGATGTCCGACGGCATCGGCCAGCTGCGGATGATGGCCGGTTCGCTCGCCCAGATCGAGCTGTGGCTCGACGAGGAGCTGCGTGATCGCCAGCGCTTCTCCCGTAACGCCACCCCGGCGCCCGACCAGCCGCACGTCGTCATCATCATCGACGACGCCGAGGTCACCCGCGAAGAGCAGATAATCCTGGAAGAGGGCCTGGTCGGCGTCACGCTGGTCGACCTCTCCGACTCCACCGGCAACCTGTCGGCCCGCCGTGGTCTCCGCCTCGTGGTGGAGCCGGACCGCCTGGGTGCCCGCAGCGCCAGCGGTGTCGAGTGGTTCGGCCGCCCGGACACGCTCAGCGTGGTCGAGGTCGAAGCGCTCGCCCGCAAGCTTTCGCCGTACCGCGTCGGTTCCGCCGCGCAGGAGGCCAGCGAAGAAGAGCCGCTGCTGTCCAACCCGTCGCTGCTCGAGCTGCTCGGTATCCCGGGCGACCCGATGACCTTCGACGTGCAGCAGTCCTGGCGTCCCCGGCCGGTCCGGGACCGTTACCGCGTCCCGTTCGGGGTCGGCGAGTTCGGCCAGCCGGTCGAGCTGGACATCAAGGAAGCGGCGATGGAGGGCATGGGCCCCCACGGCTTGTGCATCGGCGCCACCGGTTCCGGTAAGTCCGAGTTCCTGCGGACCCTGGTTCTCGGCATGCTGGCCACGCATTCGTCGACAACGCTGAACTTCGTCCTTGTCGACTTCAAGGGTGGTGCGACCTTCCTCGGTCTCGACGTCGCCCCGCACGTCTCGGCGACCATCACCAACCTCGCCGACGAAGTCACGCTGGTCGACAGGATGAAGGACGCCCTCGCCGGTGAGATGAACCGACGGCAGGAGGCGTTGAAGAACGGCGGTAACTTCAAGAACGTCTGGGAGTACGAGAAGGCCCGTGAGAACGGCGCCGACCTCGACCCGCTGCCCGCGTTGTTCATCGTGGTCGACGAGTTCTCCGAGCTGCTGAGCGCGAAGCCCGACTTCATCGACCTGTTCGTCGCGATCGGCCGGCTGGGCCGGTCGCTGCAGATGCACATGCTGCTCGCGTCGCAGCGGCTCGAAGAGGGCAAGCTGCGTGGTCTCGACTCGCACCTGTCCTACCGGATCGGCCTGAAGACGTTCTCCGCGGCGGAATCCCGCGCGGCGATCGGGGTGCCGGACGCGTTCGAGCTGCCGTCGGTCCCCGGTGGCGGGTACCTCAAGTACGACACGTCCACGATGGTCCGGTTCAAGGCGTCGTACGTCTCGGGTCCGTACCGGCCCGCGGGGATCAAGGCCGTGGCGCCGGGTGCGGCTGTGGTCCGCGCTGACAAGCGGCCCCAGCTGTTCGTACCGGACTTCATCGAGCTGCCTCGTGAGCCGGAGCCGGTGATCGGCGAGATCGCCCCGGTCAAGGTGGAGCGCGAGTCCGAGGAAGCCGTCGAGCCGAGTGAGCTCGACGTCATCGTCACCAGGCTCATCGGCCAAGGCCCGCCCGCGCACGAGGTGTGGCTGCCGCCGCTGAAGGAACCGAACTCGCTCGACACGCTGCTGCCGAACCTCAACCCGACCGAAGACAGAGGTCTTTCGCCGGTCGGGTTCTTCGGCAACGGCCGGCTGCAGGTGCCGCTGGGCATCGTCGATCGGCCGTACGAGCAGCGCCGTGACCCGCTCTGGGCCGACTTCTCCGGTGCGACCGGGCACGGGGTGCTCGTCGGTGGTCCGCAGTCCGGCAAGTCGACCATGCTCCGGACGCTGATCATGTCCATGGCGCTGACGCACACCCCGGAGGAGGTGCAGTTCTACTGCATCGACCTCGGTGGTGGTTCGCTCACCGGTCTCGCCGACCTGCCGCACGTGGGTGGGGTCGCCGTCGCGCGGCGCGAGCCTGACAAGGCCCGCCGGATCGTCGCCGAGCTCACCACGCTGCTGACCGAACGCGAAGGCCGGTTCGGCGCGCTGGGCATCGACTCGATGGCCGAGTTCCGCAACCGCAAGCGGCGTGGTGAGATCAAGCCCGAGCAGGACGCGTTCGGTGACGCGTTCCTGGTGGTCGACGGCTGGAAGGCGCTGCGCGAGGACTTCGAGGAGCTCGAAGGCCAGATCACGAAGCTCGCCACGCAGGGTCTGTCCTACGGCGTGCACGTGTTCATCGCCGCCAACCGCTGGGCGGACATCCGCCCGGCGATCAAGGACATGATCGGTACCCGGTTCGAACTCCGCCTCGGTGACCCGAGCGAGTCCGACATCGACCGCCGCGTCGCGGTCAACGTGCCGGCCGGCCGGCCGGGTCGTGGCCTGACCCGGGACAAGCTGCACCTGCTGACCGGGCTCCCGCGGATCGACGGCTCCAGCGATTCCGAAAACGTCGCCGCCGGCGTCATCGACGCGGTCGCCAAGATCAAGGCCGCGTGGCGTGGCCCGGTCGCGCCGAAGGTGCGCCTGCTGCCCGAACTCATCAACTACGAAGATGTGCTCGCGCAGGATCCGCACCGCAACAGCAAGCTCGTCCCGATCGGTGTCAACGAGGACAGCCTGTCACCGGTGTACCTCGACTTCGACGCGGATCCGCACTTCTACGCGTTCGCGGACGGCGAGTCGGGCAAGACGAACCTGCTGCGCCAGATCACGCGAGGCATCGTCGAGCGGTACACCTACGAGGAAGCCGTCATCATCCTGGTGGACTACCGCCGCACGATGCTTGGCTTCATCGGCGGGGACCAGTTGCTCGGCTACGCGGTGTCGGCACAGCAGCTCGACAGCATGATCAAGGACGTCGCGGGCTCGATGTCCCGGCGGCTGCCGGGGCCGGACGTCACCCAGGAGCAGCTCAAGAACCGCAACTGGTGGACCGGTCCGGACCTGTTCGTCATCGTCGACGACTACGACCTCGTCGTCACGCAGTCGAACAACCCGCTCAAGCCGCTCGCGGACTACCTGGCCCAGGCCAAGGACGTCGGCCTGCACATCATCGCGGTCCGGCGTACCGGTGGTGCCAGCCGCGCGATGTTCGACCCAGTGCTCGGCAAGCTCAAGGAAATCGCCGCGCCCGGCCTGGTGATGAACGGCTCGCGCGACGAGGGCAACCTGATCGGTACGGTCAAGGCCAGCCAGATGCCGCCGGGCCGGGGCACCATGGTCAGCCGCAAGACCGGCAAGCAGCTCATGCAGGTTTCGTGGATTTCGCCTGACTGACTTCGCCCGGCGGGATGTAAGTGAAAGTAGAACGGCGAACACGGTGAAGAACAGCGGGAGTGGCTTGTGACGTTGCGGGTGGCGGTGGACTTCGGGACATCGAGCACCTGTGTCGTCGCTTCGGTCAACGGACGTGATCCGCAGGTGGTGGTGGTCGACGGGCAGCCGTTGATGTCCTCGGCCGTGTACGCGGCTGCGGACGGCACTCTGTTCGTCGGGCAGGAGGCCGAACGTCAGGCCGCCGTCGACCCGTCGCGTTACGAGCCGAACCCGAAGCGCCGGATCGACGAGGGCGAGCTGCTCCTTGGCGACAGCGTGCTGCGGGTGACCGACGTGATCCACGCCGTCCTGCGGCGTGCGGTGACCGAGGCCCGCGTGCTCGCGGGGGGCGCCGAAGTGGATCTGCTCGTCCTGACCCACCCCGCGGACTGGGGCGCGATCAGGACGAGGCTGCTGCGGCAGGCCGCCGGTCGGCTGGCGCAGGAGGTCGCGCTGGTCCCGGAGCCGGTCGCCGCGGCGATCTTCCACGCCGCCACCTTCGCGCCGTCCGATCTCAAGTCGGAGCGGACGGTCGAGTTCAGCGGCCGTCCCGGGGAAACGCTCGCCGTGCTCGACTTCGGTGGCGGGACGGTGGACGTCAGCGTGGTCCGGCGGGTCGCGAACAACGGTCCGAGGCGTGGTGGCTTCCAGGTGCTGGCCACCCGGGGTGATCCCAGTTTCGGCGGCGCCGACATCGATCAGGCGCTGCTGGAGCACGTCGGGTCGCTGGTCTCGTCGGTGGACCCGGCGGCTTGGACACAGCTCGTCGAAGGACGAGAGCTGTCCGAGCGGCGACGTCGGCGGGTGCTCCGCCAAGACGTCCGCGGGGCGAAGGAAACGCTGTCCCGCCACGCGTACACCGATGTCCCGATGCCGCCGCCGTTCGCCGACGCGCACGTCACGCGCGAGGACCTGGAGCGGCTCATCGCCGGTCCGCTGGGCCGTGCCGCCGAGCTCACCCGCGCGGCGATCGACGAGGCGAGCCTGCGGCCCAAGCAGCTGACCGCGATTTTCCTGGTCGGCGGCTCGAGCCGGATCCCGATGATCTCCCGGCTCGTCCACGAACGCATGGGCGTCGTCCCCACCACCCTCGATCAGCCGGAGACCGTCGTCGCCCGTGGCGCGCTGCGCGCCGTCCTCGTCGACCCGGACCGCACCGGCGCGCTCCCTGGCAGCTCCGCCGCCCGCCCCACCGGTGCCCCGTCTTCCGCCGAACAGCGCACCGAAGTCGTCCGCCCCTTCACCCCCTCCCGCCCACCCACACCCCCCTCCGGCGCGACGTTTAGCCCGCTAAACGCAAGTCAACGGGGTGGGGCGCAGGTGGCGCAGGCGGGCCACGGGAGGGGCCCCGGCCCCGGAACGGGCGGCGGGCCGCCGCCGTGGCAGCCGCAGGAAGCGGCCAAGACGGAGACGCCCAAGAACGAGGGACGACGGAAGCTGCCGTGGCTGATCGGCGGCGCCGTGGTCGTGGTCGCCGCCGTGGCCGCCGGATTGATCCTCACCCTGGGCGGAGGAGACGACCCCTCCCCGGGCCACAATTACGCGCAGTACGACTACAGCTTCTTCGCGCCCGACGACTGGGTCCAGACCGGCGACAACGTCGTCGGCCGCCAGGTGATCATCCGGCCCGACACCGCGCAGACGGGAAACGACCTGGTGGTGGTCCAGGAGTACGTGATGGACTACGACGCGACCGCGAACAGGCCGCGCATGGTCACCAGCCTCCAGAGCTTGGCGGCCAACAACCCGGCGTACACCGGATTCGATCCGAACAAGACGTACGCGGGTAAAAACGTCGTCTTCTACCACCAGCTCAAGGACGTGGCGAGCGTGGACTGGTACGTCGTGGCGCAGGGAAAGGTCCGCGTCCACATCGGCTGTCAGTTCGCCGAGAAGTCGCTCGAGACGCGGGTGCGCGCCGCGTGCGAGCAGGTCGTGAACACGGTCAAGATCGTCAACTGATGGCGGGCGACGAGCACGCGGGTGCCGAGCTGACCCGGACCACGCAACACGCGATCACCTACGCCAGCCGTGTCGCGAGCGCGGCCAAGGAGCGCAACGCGCGGCATCGGGCGGACAACGCCGAACTGATCAAACAGTTCGAGCAGAGAAGGCTCGCGGGTTCCGGCGCGCCGTCGACCGTTCGGGACGCCGCGAAAAGGTTCCGGTCGGCCGGCGGACTCGGGAATTCGCGATTGCCCGTTAGGGCTGAATCCGTTGCACCCAGTCGGCCGAAAGCGGCTGAACCGCCCCGATCGGGTGACGACGACGAAGACTTTTCGCAAGAGCGAATCATGCTTCGCTGGGACTGACCGCTGTGCACTGTGGAGTTTCCGTGATCGCGAAAACCCTGGTGGGCGGCATTTTTCGCAAGGTGTTCGGCGTCTTCGCGGCGATAGGTGAACAGCAGATGGCGTTCGGTTCCCGGTTCGACCGTTCACGCTAGCAACTACTTGCGAGCAAAGGACGACAACGTGGAACCAACCATGGCAGGGTCTTCGTCATAGGGTCCGTACAAACAAAACCGAGCGTGTACGGATACACCACAAACGAAGGGGGTTGGTCCCATGTCGGGATTTACCGGGACAGTTGAGCAGTTCACCGAAGCAGAGAAGCGCGTCAGCGACGTCAAGGTCCAGATGGACTCGAACCTCTCGCAGCTGCGTGACCGCATCGAGGCCACGAAGGCCGGCTGGAGTGGTGAGGCAGCCAAGGCGTTCGACGCCGTCATGATCCGCTTCGACGAGGACGGCCGCGGCCTGAACACCGCGCTGCAGAACATCGCGGACCTTCTGGAGCAGGCCGGCTCCAAGTACAGCGCGGCGGAAGCCCAGCAGCGCGAGGCCATGAACTCCATGCAGGGCAAGTTCGGCGTCCTCGGCTGATCTAGCGGTACCCGCTCCACAAACTTTCGCTAACCACTTCTACAAACTTCGGAGGATGTAATGCCATCAGGCGAAATCAAGGTCAATTACGCGACGATCCAGACCGCGGCCGACGACTGCAAGAGCACCACCACGGAGCTCGAAAGGCTCTTCGGTGACCTGAAGAACGACCTCAACCCGCTGATCAACACCTGGGACGGTAACGCCAAAGAGTCCTACCTGAACGCCCAGAAGCAGTGGGACGCCAAGTTCGACGACCTCAAGCAGGTCCTCGCGCAGATCGCGATCGTTCTTCCGCAGATCGCCGATGGCTACCAGGGCACGGAGTCGGGCGTCGAGCAGCTTTTCTGAGCCGTTCGCACGAACCACGGTGGGCCTGGCGCGAGAGCGCAGGCCCACCGTTTTCGTTGTATCACAAGAAAATCTCAGTGCGGGGCGCCGACCTCGTATTCGGGAGTGTCGTTGAGTACCCGCACGGTGATCGTCTTCGGCGTCCCCGCCACCTTCGCGGTGCAGTCGAAGGTCGTGCCGGTTTTGATCTCCTGACCCGCCGGGCAGGACACGTCCCGCACGTCGTGTTCACCGTAGTTTTCCTTCAATACCTTGGAAACGCCGTCCTGCAGGGACCCCTGTTCGAGGGTGTCCCCGGAAAACGCGCCGAGGAGCCACGCGGCGGCACCGGCACCGGCCAGCACGACGACCCCGATCGCGCCGAAGATCAGCGGCTTCTTCGAACGTTCCGGCTGCTTCCTGATGTCTTCGGGAAACGCTCCCAGTCCGCCGTACTGGGACGGCTGGAATCCGCCGCCGAACTGGCCCTGCGGGGGAGTCCCCGGCTGGGGCGCGGGCTGCCAAGGCGCCTGTTGCGGCGCGACGGGCTGCTGAGGCTGCTGCTGCCACTGGCCGGGATAAGCGCCGGAATTCGGCTGCTGCGGGTTCTGCGGCCATTGTCCCGGCGGGGGAGTTCCCGGCGCCGCGGGCGGCTGCCACCACTGTGGTTGCTGATTGGGCGGCTGGGTCATCGACGGTCTCCTCGCGTGCGGCTGAGCGTCGGCGCGTTTCGGTCTGCCACGGTTCAGCTTCCTTGCAGTTCGCCGAGACGGCGGTAGAAGTCGTCCACCGCGGGCTGGTCCGGCAGGACGGTCACGTCGGCGGGATCCGGCAGCTTCGGGAAGTCCTGCGGGGTCGCCTTCCCGGTGAAGTGGAAGTCCTCGCGCAGTTCGATCCGGTGGTTTTCCTTGGTCAGCGTCGCTTCCATGACGATCTGGCTGAGCACGCCGTCTGGGCCGATGGTGATCTTCGTGGGCACGATCTCCTTGCGCATCTCGGTCCCGATCTGGTCCAGAGCCGACTGCGGAAGAACCTCCACCCTCGCATCGAGGAACGCGCCGAGCGGAACGGCCGCGGTGACCTCCGTCTTGCCGTCCGGCAGGGTGCGGGCGCCGGTGACGGCCTTTTTGTTGGAACTGAAGGCACGCTGGACCGCGGAGACCATTTTGCACGCCGGGGCGATACCGGCCCAGGCGCAGACCAGACTGTTGCCGCTTTCGGGTTTCGGCATCGAAACCCAGGCCGTGGGAGCCAGGCTCTTGTAGACCGGCCCGAGGTACATGTAGCTCACCGTGCCCTCGGCCGGGATGAAGTTGTCGAGCGACTCGTCCGGGTTCTTCTGTGAGTGGTTGCGGGAGACCCGGGTTTCCGGTGATCCCAGCCGCGCGGAAGTGATGGTCGCCCGGAGCCATTTCTCGTCGAGCCGGAAGTACGTCTCGAAGGCGGCCGTGGTGTCCCGCTGCATGCCGAGGGTGTCGGACAGCTTGTCCATCGCGCCCTCGAACTTCGCGCTGACGTACGCGGCCGCTTCGTCCCCCTTGGGGAGAGCGGTGCCCGCACGCGCCTGGCCGCAGGCCGTCGCCAGCAGGAGGACCGCGCCCACTGCGGCCATCGTGGTCGTTGCCCGTTGTTTCATACCCTGCCCCTGCTCGAGTCCCCGCGCGTGAATCGTCTCATTCTCTCCCCTTTGGCCTCGCCGCGTACGCGAGTTGGGCGGATTCGACGGCCGGTCGCGAGCCCGTGAACTCGGCTTTCGGCCAGCCTGTGCGGAGCGGCCAGGTGCCGGTCGGTATCATTGCCCACTGCGGTGCCTTCGAAGGCTTCGCCGGCATGTTCGGCTTCACGCCTCCGGGTACGACGACAGAGCGAGCTGGTGCGGCCCGAGTTCGGGATCGTTGGAGTACCCCGCTTCGCCCTCGGATCGGACGGGCGGGTATCTTCATATGTCGTTGTGCGCCGCGGCGTGAAAGCGTTAGGCCCGCACAGAACCCACACGCAATGTTGACGACGAGGTAGACCCTTGCCCACGTACAGCCCCAAGCCCGGCGACGTCACTCGTGCCTGGCACGTGATCGACGCCGAGGATGTCGTGCTCGGCCGGCTCGCGACTGAGGTCGCCACGCTGCTGCGCGGCAAGCACAAGCCGACCTTTGCTCCCCACGTGGACACCGGTGACTTCGTCATCATCGTCAACGCCGAGAAGGTCGCGCTCACCGGTAACAAGCGCGAGCAGAAGTTCGCGTACCGGCACAGTGGCTACCCCGGTGGCCTCCGCAAGCGCTCCTTCGGCGAGATGCTCGACACCAAGCCCGAGCGCCTGCTCGAGAAGGTCGTCAAGGGCATGCTCCCGAAGAACAAGCTCGGTCGCGCGCAGGGTAAGAAGCTGAAGGTCTACGCCGGCCCCCAGCACCCGCACGTTGCGCAGCAGCCGCAGGCCTTCGAGATCACCAAGATCGCGCAGGTCGTCCAGTGAGTGAGGAAGAGTCTGTGACCAGCACCGAAACCGAGGCCGTGACGGAGGCCGTCGAGGTTTCCGAGACGCCCGCCGCGGTCGTGACCAGCGAGACGCCGGCGGCTCCCAAGCCGTCGCGCGCCGCCGGTGGCACCGCGCAGACCGTCGGCCGTCGTAAAGAGGCCGTCGTTCGCGTCCGTGTCGTCCCGGGCACCGGTGAGTTCAAGCTCAACGGCCGCAAGCTCGAGGAGTACTTCCCGAACAAGGTGCACCAGCAGCTCATCCGTGAGCCGCTCGTCACCGTCGAGAAGCCGGACTCGTTCGACATCTTCGCCCGCCTGCACGGCGGCGGCATCTCCGGCCAGGCCGGTGCGCTGCGTCTCGCGATCGCCCGTGCGCTCGTCGAGGTCGACGCCGATGACCGTCCGGTGCTGAAGAAGGCCGGATTCCTCAAGCGCGATGCTCGCGCCGTCGAGCGTAAGAAGTACGGCCTGAAGAAGGCCCGTAAGGCTCCGCAGTACAGCAAGCGCTGATCTGCGCCCAGGAGCAACCCTCGGAAGCGCTCATCCGTCTGTCGGGTGGGCGCTTCCGTGTTTTCGCAGACCCCCGCTCCCGGGGTGCACTCTGCCACCACCCACCCTCCCGCCCCCGTTTGCGTTTCGCGGGCTAAACGCGAGCGCGCTGGTCGGGCGGGGGTCGGGGCGGCGTTGGTGGGCGGTCGCTAGGTTGTCGTGGTTGGTCGTACAAGGAGGTTCGGCAGATGGCTCGCCTGTTCGGTACCGATGGAGTACGTGGCCTTGCCAACGGCGCACTGAAGCCGGAGCTGGCACTGGCGTTGTCGGCGAGCGCCGCCAGGGTCCTCGCCGCACATGACCGCACGCACCGGCCGATCGCCGTCGTCGGCCGCGACCCGCGACTCAGCGGCGAGATGCTCGAAGGCGCCGTCGTCGCCGGTCTCGCTTCCGCCGGAGCTGACGTGCTGCGAGTGGGTGTCCTGCCCACTCCCGCTGTCGCCTACCTGGTCGGCATCCTCAACGCCGACCTCGGCGTGATGATCTCCGCCTCGCACAACCCCATGCCGGACAACGGCATCAAGTTCTTCGCCGCGGGCGGGCACAAGCTCCCCGACGGCATCGAGGACGAGATCGAAGCCGGTCTCGAAGCCGACGTCAACCGCCCGACCGGTTCCGGCATCGGCCGGGTCACCGACGTCGCGGACGCCGTCGACCGGTATCTCGACCATCTTCTTTCCGCGACTCCGCACCCGCTGGCCGGCATCCGCGTTGTCGTCGACTGCGCGAACGGCGCGTCGGCTTCCGCGGCTCCCGAGGTGTACCGCCGGGCCGGTGCCGAGGTCATCGCGATCCACGCCGATCCCGACGGCGTCAACATCAACGACGACTGTGGGTCCAATCACCCCGATCAGTTGCGTGCCGCTGTCCTGGAACACAAGGCCGACCTCGGCATCGCCCACGACGGTGACGCCGACAGGTGCGTCGCGGTCGACGCCGACGGCGAACTGGTCGACGGCGACCAGATCATGGCCGTTCTCGCGCTGGCCATGGCCGAAGCCGGTGAGCTCAAGGACGACACCCTCGTCGCCACCGTGATGAGCAACCTGGGGCTCCACCTCGCGATGCGCGCCCACGGTGTGAACGTGCTCACCACCGCCGTGGGTGACAGGTACGTGCTCGAAGAACTGCGGACAGGCGGCTACGCCCTGGGCGGCGAACAGTCCGGCCACGTTGTGCTGCCCGCCTACGCCACCACCGGTGACGGCCTGCTGACCGCGCTGCGCCTGATGTCCCGGATGGCGTCCACCGGCAAGTCCATCGCCGAGCTCGCCGGCGTGATGCAGCGCCTGCCGCAGGTGCTCGTGAACGTCCGCGTCGCCGACAAAGCCGCGGTCGCCATCTCCTCCGCCGTGCGCGACGCCGTCGACGCCGTCGAGGCCGAACTCGGCGAAGAGGGCCGAGTCCTGCTGCGTCCTTCAGGGACCGAGCAGCTCGTCCGCGTGATGGTCGAGGCCCCCGCGCAAGACACCGCACAGGCCGCCGCCGACAGGCTGGCCGGAGTCGTCTCCGCCGTTTCCTGAAGCAGTCCTTCACCCACGCGTGCTTGATCCGGTCAAACCCCTGCGTCCGGGTTACCGGCCCGGTACATTTCGTTGCGTATGCGGTGGCGGGACACCCGGATACGTCGTGGTCACGGCGGACGTTCCGGGTGCTCGGGTGGAGGGGGAGTTATGGCAGGCGGGCACGCTGTCGATGCGGATCAGCTGCAGCAGGCCGCGAGGGTGCTCAACGAGGTGCCCAAGCAGGCACTTGAGCAACCGTTGCAAGCGGTCGGACAAAGTCAGATCGTCGCGGCGGATTTCGGTGTACAGCACGGAGATCACGCGGATGCTTTCTCGGCGGGTGTCCGCAAGCTCGCTGTTTGTGCGCGGAGTTACTTGACGGCGTCGGCGGACTTCGCGTCGAGGCTCGATGACGCGGCCAAGAAGTACGGTGGGAACGAAAAGCGCGCAACCGACGAGATGAGGCGTCACTGATGCCTCTCGCTTCGGTGGGTAACAGCGGCGAAGACATTCCCAGCCGCCAAGAAGTCGACCAGATCCTCAACGACCCGAACGTCGGTATGGACGTCAAGCGTCAACTGGCGCTCGAGTACATCGACTACGTCGAGGACGTCGATAACCCGAGTGACGCCGGATTCGCGGACGAGGCCGACCGCAATGGTTACCGTGACTATCTGAAGTCTCTCCATGGCGACTGGATCGACGAAGGGGACATCAACGGTAACAACGGTGGTCTCGACGACGTCAAGGCGGCTTATACAGAGGCCAAGACGGAATTCGACAAAGGGCAGGAAAAAGGCCGTCAAGGTGATCGTGCCGCGGTGAACGCGGGCGCCGAGGCGCTGCAGAAGATCGCCGGGCAAGCCTCTGCGACGAATCCCGGGGCCGCCACCTCGGACGAGATCTTGAACTCCGGCGCGGCTTCCTTGCGAGTGTTCGAAGTATTTCTGCCGTTGGTGGCCAGAGGGTTGGCTGTCAGTGGCGGAGGTGTCGCCATACAGTTCGCCGAGATCAAGCGGTTGTATTTCGAGCAGTCCGGTATTCCGTTCACGAAATTCAAGGCGCAGGCCGACGAGTTCACCGCCGTGAACGGTGCTATCGTCAATTCGGCCAACGATGTATCGGGAAAACTGCGTGGTTCGCTGGACGGCTGGGAAGGCGCCGCCGCCGATCGGGCTCACCAGTTCCAGCAAGGCTATGTCGAGAAGACGGCCGCGGTGGCCGAGGTATTCCACGGTGCCGCGGATGGTTTGCTGCACACGATCGGCACGATCGGTGCCACCCTTCGGGAAAAGGTCGGCTGGGTTCAGAAGTACTACTTCGACCAATGGGGTGACGTCACAGCGCAAGACGTCGAACGGCTTTTGCGCGTGGCCGAACTCGGCAGTGGTGCGAGCCAAAACGATTTCATCCATTGCATCCGGTTCATGGATATCGAGTCGAAGGACGCCTACAACGACGATGCGGGAAGTCTTGATGAAGACACCATCACCTTCCTCGTCGGTCAGGCGAAGAAATGGTTGAAGGGTGTGTTCTGCGCGTGGTTCGAGGAGCACATCAAGAACTTCCAATTGATGTGCGCCAACACCAGGACAGCCGTCGACACGGCCTGGAAACTCTATTCCGATCTGCTGGGCAAGGTGTCGGAGAATCCTTACGTTGATGTCGGCAAGGCGCCGGCGGGAGATCCGAGGGACCAGGGCGGTGGTGATCAAGGCGCCGGCAAGAGCGGGAGCGGTTCCGGTGGTTCGGGGCCGGGTTCCGGAGGAAGCGGCCCGGGAACTCCGGCGATGCCCAAACCGCCCGAGATGCCCAAACCTGAGATGCCGAAGCCGGAGACGCCAGAGCCGAATATCAATCCGGTGACGCACTCTCCGCTGGAAACCGATCCGAGTACCGGGCAGCCCTACCCGATCGACCCTTTGACCGGCGCGCCGGTCAAGGACGTCGCTCCCGATCGCGACTCTATGACGGTTCAGCAGGGCGCGAACAAGATTTCGCTGGAAGAGCCGGGTCCGGACGGCAAGATGGGGATCTCCGTCGACAACGGAACCGGCTCGCCGCGGGACTACACGCTTGATTTCGGCGAGAACGGCGACAAGGCGCTGCCGTTGGCGGACGCGGCAACGGCCTACCGGCCGGGGCCCGACGGCCAGATTCAGATCGAAGACGGCAACGTCAAGATCACTGCCGAGCGTCCGAACGGTCCCGATGGACAGACAGTGGTAACCGTCGACGACGGCAGCGGCGAGCCGACGAAGTACACCCTCGGCGCGAACGACACCGAGCTCGCACGTCAGGTCGACGTCGGCAGGCACGCGGCTGCGGACGCCCCCATGACCGGCTCCGGCCAGCAGGATCCCGCTCTCCGGCCGCACGAACAAGTGGTCGGAGACGCGGGGGCCGGCCGCTCCGCGGCGATGCCGGACGGTGCCGTGCAGGCAGGTTCGCCCTACGCGGAGCCGACGGTGGCGAGCGCCGATTCGAGTGAGTCCACCTCTGCTCAGTCGGTCACCGGTTCCATGAGCGGATCCGACCTGTTCGACGGCGGTCAGGACATCCCCGATTTCGTGGATGGCGGCCTAGGGGACACGCCGTCTTCGGATACCGAAGCGACGAGCGGATCATCGTCCTCCCAGTCCTCAACGGGTCTCGGCGATGCTCCCGGCGGCGTCGCGGCCACGTCCACGTCCGGAGGAATGGGAATGATGGGCGGCATGATGGGGGCCGGCGGTGGTGGCGGTGGTGGCGAAGACCAGGAACGAGCTGCCAGTGCTTACCGGGTGGACGGTGGGCTTTTCGACACGGCGTCCGCCGGTGGCCGGATCAGTGGATCCTTGGACGACGACAGTGCGATCGGTTCCCGCTGACGGATTTGTCCAGCTGGGTTGAGGGGAGGGCAGTTGAGCTCTGAAGACGATTTGGCCCGCCTGAAAAGCGGACTGGCCGACGTCGAGCGTGAGAACGCCGATCGGATGTCGCTCATCGACAGGCGTGTCGCGAGATCGATGGAAGAAAGCAAAGAGAACGGGGACAAACTCCGCAAGGAGACCAGCCTTGTCGTCGCCAGTCTCGCCGAGCGGAACCAGCGCGCCAGGGCCGCGGGCGGCTGGGCCACCGAATCCTCGCTCGCGGACAAGGTCGAAGACGACGGCGACTTCGGGTTCGAAGAAGACGAAGAAGAGAACCAGCGTCGCGCCGGATACAAGACCGCTGATCCGCTCGACGTGCCGCTCCCGGTGGCTCAGCGCCAGGTTCCCCCGCCGCCTCCGGTCGTGCCGCCGGAGCCCGCGCGGTCGCCGGGGCGGCATCGGCCTCGTGGGCAGCAGGACGAGGAAGACGACTACGCCAACACTGACTGGCTTGAGGCCTGAGAATCACCGTCGCGGGTGGGCACCGGATAGCGTCCGCCCGCGTCTACTGTCGTTGTGATGCCTGAGTTGGAGAGCCCGGGGGACGAGCAGCGGTCGTTGCTCGACTACCTGGCCTTACGCGCCGAGTCCGATCGGCCCGCGTTCACTTATCTCGACTGTTCCTCCGGGCGTGACGCCGTGCCGCACACGCTGAGCGGTCGCGAGCTGTTCGCCCGCGTCTGTGCGGTTTCGGCGCGTCTGCGGCTGTTGGCCGGGCCGGGCGATCGGGTGGCCGTGCTCGCCGAGCAGAACCTCGACTACGTCGTCGGCTTCCTCGGCGCGCTGCATGCCGGGGCCGTCGCCGTCCCGCTCTTCGCGCCCTCGCCCGGCACACACCAGACCCGCCTGGTCGGCGCGCTCACCGACTGCGACGCCCGCGTCTGGCTCACCTCCGAGCGGCTCGTCGAGAAGGTCCGCGCCTTCGTGGCCGACACCGACGTCCCGTCCCCCGCCGAGCTCATCGCCGTCGATAACCTGCCCCTGACCTGCGCGAGCGCATTTAGCCCGCTAAACGCGCTCGACGGGGTCGCGTACCTGCAGTACACCTCGGGGTCCACCCGCGACCCGGCTGGAGCGGTGATCACGCATCGGGCGTTGACGGCGAGTTGCTGGCAGGTCGCGACGGCGTACCGGGTCGACGAGACGGTGACCTGCGCCGGGTGGATCCCGTTCTTCCACGACATGGGGCTCATCCAGCTGCTGGCTGTCCCGGTCTACACGGGCGCGCGGTCGGTGTTCCTGCCGCCGCTGGAGTTCATCCGCCGGCCGATCCGCTGGCTGGAGCAGCTTTCCGACTATCCCAACGTCTTCACCGCCGCCCCCAACTTCGCCTTCGACCTCGCCGCGCAGCTTCCCGAGGCCGCGCGCGCGAAGCTGGATCTGTCGGGGGTGCGGGTCGCGCTCAACGGCAGCGAGCCGGTGCGCCCGGCCACGATCGCGGCCTTCAACGCGGCTTTCGGCCCCTACGGATTCCCCGCCTCGGCCCACGACCCGTCGTACGGCTTGGCCGAGGCCACTGTTTACGTGTCGAGTTCCGGCGCAAAGGGCCCGACGATCACCGCGTTCGACCGTGACGAGCTCGCGCTCGGGCACGCCGTCGAGGTCGCCGAGGGCCGTGAGCTCGTGTCGATCGGGCAGCCGTTCGGACAGCTGGTCCGAATCGTCGACCGGCCGTCCTCGACGGTGCTGCCGGACGGTGAAGTCGGCGAACTCTGGGTGCACGGGCCGCATCTCGCCGCGGGTTACTGGCGACAGCCGGAGCGCACCGCGGAGACGTTCGACGCGCAACTCGTCGACGCCCCCGGCGACATTCCCACCGGCGGCTGGCTCCGCACCGGCGACCTCGGTGTCGTCCACGAAGGCCTGCTCTACCTGACCGGGCGGATCAAGGACCTCATCATCATCGACGGCAAGAACCACTATCCCCAGGACATCGAGGCGACGGTGGCCGCGGCGCATCCCGTGATCCGGCAGGGCCGGGTGGCCGCGTTCGAGGTCGGCGGCGAGGACGGCGAGGTGGGCGTGGTCGTGGTCGCCGAACGGGTGAAGTACGCCGGCAGCTCCGAAGAAATAGCGCAGGTCGTCCGCCGCGCCGTCGCGGCCGAGCACGACGTCGCGCTGAGCGGCTTCCGCTTGGTCGAGCCGGGTACGGTGCCGCGGACGTCCAGTGGCAAGGTCGCCAGGAGCGCAGCCAGGACGGCGTTCCTGGCCGGAGAGGACGCGGGGTCGAAATGGACGAGGTGACCGGGGCGTCGAAGTACGTCGACGACGTCAAGCAGCTCGTGAGCGAGTCGTTCCTCATCGACGCGGGGACCTTCGACGAGTCGACGCCGCTGGAGGATCTCGGCATCGACTCCAGGAAACGGGTCCAGCTGCTGGCGACGCTCGAGATCCACTTCGACATCGTGATCGACCTGGAGGAGAGGCATCGGCTCACCGATGTGCTGGGCGCGGCGGCTGTCGTCGCCGACACGTTCGCCGGCCGCTCGGGTTCTTGAGACTTCTTAAGGCCCGGAACTGGCGAATTGCGTGCGGCGGCCATCCCGGGTGGGTACATTTTGTGTGCATATGCGACGGCACCGGACGCCATCCGGGTGCGTCGTAGGTAGGACAGGAACGACCGGACAGGGGGACTCCAACGGTGGGCAACGGGCAGAAGGCCGACACGGAAGCCATGGCGACCGCGTCGAAGAACATCACCCAGCTTGCGGAAGATCTGACCGACGAGACCGAGAAAACCGGTAAGACGGAGATCACGCCCAAGGAGTTCGGCACCATCCACGGTCCGCATGCGACGGACTATAAGGCGGGTGTCGACATGCTGGCCGCGTCGGTGAAGGGCTACGGGGTGGCGCTGACCGGCTTCGCGACCAACATCCAGACCGGTGGCCAGGCCTACTCGGCCAACGAAGGTGCCCAGTCCGACGCCGTGACGAACGCGGGGAGGTAGCCGTCATGGCGAAGAAGTGGGAAGAGATCAAGGCGGTCTGTGACGACCCGAGCGTCCCGCCGGACAAGAAGCAGGCGTTGCTGAGCGCCTACATGGCGGAGAACAGTGCCTACGGGCCGTACGGCGGCCTTCCCGACTACGACAAGCTGCCGAAGGACTCGAAGGAGTATTTCGAGGCCTACAACGCTTTTCCGAACTATGGGAAGACGACCGACGAGGCGTACAAGGACGCCGACGAGGCCGGCGACCAGGCCAGCTACAACGAGCGTGAGCACCAGAAAGAGGTCAACGCCGGTAAGAAGGCGCTGGGCGAGAAGAAGCCGCCCGGCGCCAACGGTGTCGGCACGAAGACCTCGGACGAGATCTTCGACGCCGCCGAGGCTTCGCTGAAGATGTTCGAGGACTTCCTCCCGCTCCTGGGCAAGCTGCCCGGTGACTGCAAGGGCAACACGAAGGCCCTGAACTTCGACAACGACATCAAGAAGCGGTACGACGAGCAGCGCGGCATCAGCTTCCAGAAGTTCATGGCGGACGCCGAGCGCTTCACCGCGGGCGCGACCAGCGTCGACAGCACGATGACCGATTCCAACACCCAGGTCAGCACGCTGTTCGGCACCTGGCAGGGCGACGCCGCGGATGCCGCGGCGAAGCACTACAACGAGAAGATCTCCGCGAAGGCGAAGGTCGTCCACGAGAACCTGACCGGCGCGAGCACGGCGATCGAAACCGCCGTCACCACGGTCTTCGAGCTGTGCAAGAACAAGGCCGACGCGGTCAACAAGGCCTACACCAGCCTGGTCGGCAAGGCGGACAAGGCGATGGCCGAGACGGTCATCAACATCGCCAACGACACCCACGCCGGCAAGGACGAGATGGAGCGCGTCGCCGGGTGGATGGACACCAACTTCGGCACCAACCTGCGCGACGCGTTGAACGACGACGGCTGCTGCGATGACGACGACATCAAGAAAGAGGGCATCCGGCTCTCGAAGCAGTGGATCCAGATGCATTTCAACCCGCATCTCTGGGACATCCTCTACGAGGGGTTCGTCAAGAACTGCGACAACACCAAGGAGTTCGTCGACAAGGCCTGGGACTCGCTCGACACGGTCATGGCCGATATCGAGAACGAGTTCGAAGGCGCTCAGACGCCTCCGCCGCCCCCGCCCCCGAACAACCCCAACAACCCGCCGGGTGGTGGCGGTGGCACTGGTGGCGGTACCGGCGGCGGTACTGGTGGTGGCACCGGTGGCGGTACCGGCGGGGGAGGCACGGCTCCGTCCGCGACGCCACCCGAGGCGCCGACGCCGGGCGCGGAGGGCACGAACCCGGTCACGGGCAAGCCGCTGGAGGTCGATCCGGAGACCGGCAAGCCGTTCCCGATCGACCCGACGACCGGTGAAGCCATCAAGGACGCCGGGGACGACCAGGACAAGGTCACGGTCGAAAAGGGTGACAACAAGATCACCATGACCGAGCCCGACAAAGACGGTCAGATGGAAGTCTCCGTCGACGACGGCAAGGGCAACCCGAAGGACTACAAGCTCGACTTCGACGACCCGGCGGCAGCGGGCGACCCCGCGGCAGCGGACGGCGCGCCGAAGGACGGCAAGCCGGGCGAGTTCGGGCCCGAGGGCACGGTCAAGGAGGGTGAACCCGGTCAGGACGGCGTTTACCGGCCCGGTCCCGACGGGAAGATCCACATCCAGGACGGCAACCTCAAGATCACCGCCGAACAGCCGCAGGGACCGAACGGCCCAACGCTCGTCACGGTCGATGACGGCAAGGGTGAGCCGACCAAGTACACCCTGGACGAAGACAAGACGGATCCGACGAAGACGGACCTGAAGGCCGAGGAGATCAAGCCCGTCGAGGGACGCCCCGCGGTCATGCGGCCCGAGGACGCCATCGGCGGCGACACCGGTGGGGCGGGTGGCGACGGCTCGGTGGGAAGCCCCGCCGGTGGCGAGAGCCTCGAAGGGGTGCACACGATGCCCGCGGAGGCCGGGTTCTCGACGCCGGGCGGGCTGAACTTGGAAGGCGACTTCGCCGCGGGTACGGATGGCGCTTCGCTGGACGGTGCCGCCGGTGGCGACTCGGCCGGTGGCAGTGGGTCCGGTGGCAGTGAGGCCGGTGGAGGTGGTGGTGCCGGCGCCAATCCCGAGACGACCAGCGCGGCGTCGTCGGGCGGCGAAGTCTTCGCCGGTGGTCCGATCAGTGACTCGGCGAGTGCGATGGCGGGTCTCGGTGACACCGCCGACCTGCAGCCCGGCGCGCAGACAGGCAGCGACAGCTCGATCGCTTCTTCGGACAACGGCCTCGGCTCCGCGCCGGGTGGCATGGACCCGAACGGCGCCCAGCCCGTCGGCGCGGGCGCGGGAACGAGCACCGGCGGCATGGGGGCGATGGGCGGCGGCATGATGGGTGGCATGGGCGCGGGTGGCGGCGGAGGCGGCGGCGACCAGCAGCGCGGCTCCAGCCAGTACAAGGTCGAGGGCGCGCTTTTCGAGACCAGTGGCGCCGGCGGCCGGATCAGTGGTTCGCTGGACGACGAGGGTGACCGTTCGATCCGGTACGACCGGTGACTGAGGTGGGATCATGAGCATCACGGACAAGGTCGAGCGGATGCGGGCCGAGCTCGACGGTCTCGTGCGCGAACAGCGCGACCGCCAAGCGCTGCAGGAGCGGCAGGGCGCCGAGATCAAGGCCAAGGCCGACGAGTACATGACGAAGCAGGTGCAGGCGGCCGAGCGGTACGTCGAGCACCGCCGCGAGCTCGGCCGCCGGGAGAAGGAAGCCGGTGGCTGGGCCACGGAGAAGACGTTGTCCGAGAAGAACACCGTGATGGCGCTCGGGCCGGACGACGACGAGCCGGTCACCAAGCCGACGGGCTACGAGCAGTTCCAGAACGCCGCGCCGACTCCGCCACGGCCAGAGGTGCCCGCCGCCCAGACCTGGCAGGAACCGCCGTCCTCGGCGCCGCCCGTGCCGGCGGCTCCTGCCACAGCGGAAGCCGAACAGCCGCGTCGCAGAGGACGTCACGCGCGCAGTGACTCCGGCTTCGACGACGACGACTTCTCGAACAACTCTTGGATGGTCGAGTAATCAGAACGGTCCGCCTCAAGTGAGCCGGGCCGTTCTGATCAGTGGGTCGTGGCGAGTTCCGCGTTGAGCGGGTCGATGGTGGCCTTCTTGAAATCGGCGTCCAGCAGGGCACGGTACTTGTCCGTGCCGGTCAGGTGAGTCAGGAAGTACGCGGTGAACAGGGCCTGCACCAGGCGTTGCGTGCTGCGGCGGGGCTTGCCGTGCAGCAGCATTTGGCTCCAGTGCTTGCCCTCGGTGACGCCCAGGTGGGTCGACTTCGGCAGCGTCCGGAGCTGCACGGGGCCGCCCCAGTTCTTCGCCACGGCCTCGGCATGACCGACCGACGGGGCGACGAGGTCACCCTCGATGGCCAGGTGCAGGCCGGGAACGGTGATCTTGCGCGCGGCTTCGGACGCCGGCGGCAGCGTCTGGGCGAGCGCGATCGTGGCGACGGCCTTGAGCTTCGGCGCGTCCTCCGCGGCGGCGGCCAGCACCGCGCTCCCGCCTCCCGTCGAATGCCCGGCGAGGCCGAGGCGTTCGGGGTCGACGCTGATGCCGTTGGGGCCGAGCCGGACGCCCGTGACGATGTCGAGGGTGTTGAGCAGGTCGACCGCGAAGAGGCGGTGCGACGGCAGCGGGCCGAGCTGTGTGGCGGGCGCGGCCGCGACGATGCCCCAGCTGGCGAGGTGGTGGAGCAGTTGGCGGTAGCGTCCCGGCGGCTGGAGCCAGCCGTGGCCGAAGGCGATCGCGGGCAGGCTCAGGCCGGACTGGGGCGTGAACACCACACCGGGAAGCCCGACGAGGGAGAGATTGCCGCGCAGCACCTCGTGCGGACCTGGATGAGAGAGCTCCGCGAGCAATTCCTTGGGCTTGCTGGCCATGGCGGTGACCTTACTGCCCCACCAGCCCCACAGCCTGCCGACCGCCCCGGGCGCGCGCCTTTCGCGGGCTAATCGCGCTCGTTAGGGATGCTAAGCAATCCGGCCCCCTCCACCCCCGCGAGGACGATTAGCCCGCTAAACGCAGGTGGGGGCGGGTGAGGCGAGTGCCGGGCAGAGGGGGTGGATCTGCCTCGTTAGGCTGTCTCGCGTGTGTGGAATCGTGGGATATGTCGGCCACCGGGCAGCTCTCGACGTCGTTCTCGGCGGACTGCGCCGGATGGAGTACCGCGGCTACGACTCCTCGGGTATCGCCGTGCTGGACGGCTCCGGCGGCCTGACCGTCGAGCGCAAAGCGGGCCGGCTGCAGAACCTCGAGGACCAGCTCGACGCCGTCGGCAGGGACGCGTTCGCGGGCTCCGCGGGCATGGGGCATACGCGCTGGGCGACGCACGGCGCCCCGGTCGACCGCAACTCGCACCCGCATCAGGACGGCTCGAAGAAGGTCGCCGTCGTCCACAACGGCATCATCGAGAACTTCGCCGCGCTCCGGATCGAACTCGAAGCCGACGGCATCGAACTCACCAGCGACACCGACACCGAGACCGCCGCGCATCTCATCGCGCGCGCGTACGACACCGGTGACACCAAGGGCGACTTCGAGGCCAGCGTCCGCGCGGTGTGCCGACGCCTCGAAGGTGCGTTCACGCTCGTAGTGACGCACGCCGACCAGCCGGACTCGATCATCGCGGCCCGTCGTTCCTCGCCGCTGGTCGTCGGCGTCGGTGACGGCGAGACGTTCGTCGCCTCGGACGTTTCGGCCTTCATCGAGCACACCCGCGAGGCCGTCGAGCTGGGACAGGACCAGGTCGTCGTGATCAGCCGCGACGGCTACGACGTCACGGACTTCCACGGCGAGCCCGCGCAAGCCAAGCCGTTCACGGTCGACTGGGACCTCTCCGCCGCCGAAAAGGGCGGCCACGAGTACTTCATGCTCAAGGAGATCGAGGAGCAGCCCGAGGCACTGGCGAACACGCTGCGCGGGCACTTCGACGGCAGCCGGATCATCCTCGACGAGCAGCGCATCTCCGACCAGGACCTGCGTGACGTCGACAAGGTGTTCGTCGTCGCCTGCGGTTCCGCGTACCACTCGGGGCTGGTGGCGAAGTACGCGATCGAGCACTGGACGCGGCTGCCGGTCGAGGTCGAGCTGGCCAGTGAGTTCCGCTACCGAGACCCGGTTCTGGACCGTGCGACGCTCGTCGTCGCCGTTTCGCAGTCCGGCGAGACGGCGGACACGCTCGAAGCCGTCCGCCATGCCCGGGAACAGAAAGCGCGTGTGCTCGCCGTCTGCAACACCAACGGCGCGCAGATCCCGCGTGAGTCCGACGCCGTGCTGTACACGCACGCCGGGCCGGAGATCGGTGTCGCGTCGACGAAGGCGTTCCTCGCGCAGATCGCGGCGAACTACCTGGTCGGCTTGGCGCTGGCGCAGGCTCGCGGCACGAAGTACCCGGACGAGGTCGCCCGCGAGTTCGCCGCGCTCGAGGCGATGCCCGCCGCGGTCCAAAAAGTACTGTCCACAGTGGATCAGGTGAAGGACATCGCCCGGCGGATCGGCGACTCCAAAGCCGTGCTCTTCCTTGGCCGGCACGTCGGCTTCCCGGTCGCGCTCGAAGGCGCGCTGAAACTCAAGGAACTCGCGTACATGCACGCCGAGGGTTTCGCGGCCGGTGAGCTCAAGCACGGCCCGATCGCGCTGATCGAAGAAGGACTGCCGGTCGTCGTCATCATGCCTTCGCCGAAGACCCGCGCGGTGCTGCACTCGAAGCTCGTGTCCAGCATTCAGCAGGTCCAGGCCCGCGGTGCGCGCACGATCGTGATCGCCGAAGAGGGCGACGAAGTCGTGCGTCCGTACGCCGACGAACTGATCGAGATCCCCGCGGTGCCGACGTTGCTGCAGCCGCTGGTCGCGACCGTGCCGCTGCAGGTGCTGGCCGCCGAGATCGCTCGCGCGCGTGGCTACGACGTCGACAAGCCGCGTAATCTGGCGAAGTCCGTCACCGTCGAGTAACCGGAGGTCGTCGCGTGCAAGGGATCTGGACCACGGATCGAATTCGCGCGGCGGAGGACAGATTGCTGGCGGTGACACCGGACGGTGCGCTCATGCGCAAAGCGGCCTTCGGGCTTTCGGTGAGCGCCGCGGCGATGCTCGTTGAGGAGACCGGTTCCGTTTTCGGCAGTCGGGTCGCTTTGCTGGTCGGCGCCGGTAACAACGGTGGCGATGCGCTGTGGGCCGGCGCTTTTCTGCGCAAGCGCGGTGTCGCTGTTTCCGCTGTTCTGCTCAAGCCTGAGCGCGCCCATGCCGAGGGTTTGGCCGCTCTGCGCCGAGCGGGCGGTCGCATCGTGTCCTTTAAGGACAGTGCACAGTGGATTTCCGGCGCTGATCTGGTGATCGACGGAATCGTCGGGATCTCCGCGAAGGGGCCGTTGCGCCCGGATGCCGCCGGTTTGCTGACGTATATCAACGCTCCGGTCATCGCCGTCGACCTGCCCAGCGGTGTCGACCCCGACACCGGCGCGGTCGACGGCCCGGCGATCCGTGCCACCCGCACGGTGACGTTCGGTGCGCGCAAACCGGTTCACGCGCTCGCTCCCGCGCACTGCGGCGAGGTCGAGCTGGTCGACATCGGTCTCGGGCCCGAGCTCGACGAGCCGGACTTCGTGCGGCTGGACGCGGTGGACGTCGCCGAAGCCTGGCCGTTCCCCGGTCCGGACGACGACAAGTACAGCCAGGGCGTGGTCGGTATCGCGGCCGGATCGGCGACGTATCCCGGCGCCGCGGTGTTGGCGACCGGTTCCGCCGTCCACGCGACCGCCGGCTTGGTGCGCTACGCGGGTCATGCCGCCGACCTCGTCCGCAGTCGCTGGCCCGAAGTCGTCGCGAACGGGTCGGTGACGGATGCGGGACGCGTGCAGGCGTGGGTCGTCGGGCCCGGTATCGGCACCGGTCACGAAGGCCGTGAAGTGCTGCGGTTCGTGCTCGAAGCCGGAGTGCCCGTCTGCGCGGACGCCGACGCCACGACGCTCATCGCGCACTCGCCCGAGTTGCTGGACGCGCGAGACCCGGACACCCCGCTGGTGCTGACGCCGCACGCGGGCGAGTTCAAGCGGCTCATGGGCGAGGCGCCCGGCGCCGATCGCGTCGAAGCCGCTCGCGCTGCCGCCCGTCGCTACAACGCCGTCGTCCTGCTCAAGGGGCACTGCACCGTCGTCGCCGCTCCTGACGGCCGCACCCTGGTCAACATGCCGCGCGGCTCCTGGCCCGCCACCGCGGGCTCCGGCGACGTCCTCTCCGGCCTGGTCGGCTCCCTCCTCGCCGCCGGGCTCGACCCGTGGCTCGCGGCGGGCTGCGCCACCTACCTCCACTCCATCGCCGCCGAACTCGCAGCGTCCGGCGCCCCGACGTCGGCCTCTGGCCTCGTCGACGCCATCCCCGCCGCCATCCGCTCCCTACCCCGCTGACCTGCGCGTTGACGTTTAGCCCGCGAAACGCAAGCGCCCCGCTCCCCGCCCCTGACCTGCGCGTTCGCGTTTAGCCCGCGAAACGCAAGCGCGGGCGGTGAGGGTGGGCAGGGGGACGCCGCGAGCGCGATTAGCCCGCGAAAGGCGCGTGGGGTCGGTGGAGAGGACAGGGAGGGGATATCGAGTTGCGTGTTAACAATGGTGGGATTTTCTGGTAAGAACGTCCCATGGGTTTCCCCGAAAGTGTGAACGGCTCGGGGATGAAGGCTGCTCATGGCTAAGACCAGACCGTCGGACGCGGCCGTCGAGCAGCGTCGCCAGGACGTGCTCGAGTTCGTCATCGAGCAGCGCGAGGTCCGCATCGACGACCTCCCGGAGCGCTTCGGCGTCAGCCTGATGACCATCCACCGCGACCTCGACGACCTCGCCGAGCGGCGCCTCCTGGTCAAGCTCCGCGGAAAGGTCGAGGCGTACCCGGCCCTCACCGTCGAGACGGCCGCCCGCTTCCGTGACGGCTTGAACCAGCCGGAGAAAGAGGCGCTCGCCATCGCGGCCGTCGCCCACGTCGAGCCTGGCCAGACGGTCTTCGTCGACGACTCGACGACCCTGTTCCCTCTGGTCCACCGCCTCGCCGAGGTCAGCCAGCTCGTCGTGGTCACCAACTCGCTGCGCATCGCGCAGATGCTCGGCCCGGCCGATGGCGTCGAGGTCGTGCTGCTCGGCGGCCGCTACAGCAACGAGTTCGACTCCTGTATGGGCCCGCACGTCCTCGCCGCGCTGGACCGCATCCGCGCCGACATCGGTTTCATCTCCGTCACCGCGGTCGCCGCCGGTCGCCTCTACCACCCGGTCCAGGACTACGCCGAACTGAAGATGGCCGCGCTGCGGGCATCGAACCGAAACGTCCTGGTCGTCGACAACTCGAAGTTCGGCAAGACCGCGACCTACCCGCACGGCAACGTCGGCGACTACGACCTGATGATCACCGACGACGCCGCCCCCACGCCGGAAATCGAAGCCGCCGCCAACTTCGGCACAGCTGTCGAGCTAGTCACCGTCGACCACTCGGTTCAGGAAGGTAAGGCCCTCGCCCATGAGTACGAAAGCTGAGCACGGGAGCCTCGTCGCGGGGATCGACTCATCGACCCAGTCGACCAAGGTCGTGGTGTGCGACGCCGAAACCGGCGAGATCGTGCGCACCGGCCGCGCGGCGCACCCGGACAGCACCGAGGTCGACCCCGCCTTCTGGTGGGACGCGTTCGGTGAGGCCACCAACGGCCTGCTCGACGGCGTCGAAGCGATCGGGGTCGCCGGCCAGCAGCACGGCATGGTCACCCTGGACGAACGCGGCGACGTCGTGCGCCCCGCGTTGCTGTGGAACGACACCCGCTCGGCGAAAGCCGCGGCGGAGCTGAGCGAAGAGCTCGGCGGCCCGGACCAGTGGGCGAAGTCGGTCGGCTCGGTCCCGGTCGCCAGCTTCACCGTCACGAAGCTGCGCTGGATGGCGGAGAACGAGCCCGAGCTCGCCGACAAGGTCGCCCGCGTCATGCTGCCCCACGATTGGCTGACCTGGCGCCTCCTCGGTGCGGACGCGCAACCCGTCACCGATCGTGGCGACGCTTCGGGCACCGGCTACTTCTCGCCGGCCGAAAACCGCTACCGCCTAGACCTGCTCTCGCACGCGTTCGGTGGCCGCACCCCGGATCTGCCGAAGCTGCTCGGCCCGGCGGAAGCCGCCGGACGCACCGCTGACGGCGTGCTCGTTTCCGCCGGTACAGGCGACAACATGGCCGCCGCGCTCGCGCTGGAACTCGGTGTCGGTGACGTCGTGGTTTCGCTCGGCACCAGCGGAACGGTCTTCGGCGTCGCCGAGAAAGCGGCCGCGGACCCGTCCGGCACGGTCGCCGGATTCGCCGACGCCACCGGCCGGTTCCTGCCGCTGGCCTGCACCCTCAACGCGGCACGCGTGCTGACGTCGGCCGCCGCGATGCTCGGTGTCGACCAGGCCGAGTTCGACCGGCTCGCGCTCGCCGCCGAACCCGGCTCCGGCGGCCTGACGCTGCTGCCCTATTTGGACGGTGAGCGCACGCCGAACCTCCCGTCCGCCACCGGTTCCCTGTTCGGGCTCAAGCGCTCGAACATGACGCCCGAGAACCTGGCGCGCTCGGCCGTCGAAGGCATGCTCTGCGGACTCGCCGCCGGTTTGGACGCCGTACGACGTCACGGCATCGAAGTCCGCAGGGTCCTCCTGATCGGTGGTGGCGCACAGTCCGCCGCCGTGCGCGCGGTCGCCCCGGCCGTCTTCGGCGTGCCGGTCCACCTCCCGGAGATCGCCGAGCACGTGGCGATCGGAGCCGCGCGTCAGGCGGCCTGGGCCCTGCTTTCCAGTCAATTGGCTTCCAGCTCGGAACCCCCGACCTGGCAAGGAAAAACCCGGCTCGAACTGACCGAGCCGAGCGAGGCGGAACTCGCCGAGGGCCGGCAGATCCAGCAGCGGCATCTCATCGCCCGCGAACTCGAACACGGCATTCCCGCTGTCTGAAAAAGCTGTCTGAAAGCGACAAACCGAAAGCTTGAGAGGATTGATCCGATGGCCACGATCACTTACGACAAGGCGTCCCGGCGCTACCCGGGCGCAGATCGTCCCGCGGTCGACGCGCTCGACCTGGAGATCGCCGACGGCGAATTCCTCGTGCTCGTCGGACCTTCCGGCTGCGGCAAGTCGACCAGCCTGCGCATGCTCGCCGGCCTCGAGGACATCGACGACGGTGCCGTGTGGATCGGCGAGCGTGACGTCACGCAGCTCCCGCCGCGGTCGCGCGACATCGCGATGGTGTTCCAGAACTACGCGCTGTACCCGCACATGACCGTGGGCCAGAACATGGGCTTCGCGCTGAAGATCGCGGGCCGCCCGGCTTCCGAGATCAAGCAGAAGGTGCTCGACGCGGCGAAGCTGCTCGACATCGAGGACTACCTCGACCGCAAGCCCAAGGCGCTCTCCGGTGGCCAGCGGCAGCGTGTCGCGATGGGCCGCGCGATCGTGCGTGAGCCGCAGGTGTTCCTCATGGACGAGCCACTGTCCAACTTGGACGCGAAGCTCCGGGTGTCCACCCGTACGCAGATCGCCGCGCTGCAGCGCCGGCTCGGCGTCACCACGGTGTACGTCACGCACGATCAGGTCGAGGCCATGACGATGGGCGACCGCGTCGCGGTGCTCTCCGACGGCATCCTGCAGCAATGCGACACCCCGCGCTCGCTGTACGAGAAGCCCGCCAACGCTTTCGTCGCCGGTTTCATCGGCTCGCCCGCCATGAACCTGGTGACCGGCAAGCTGACCGAAGGCGGCGCGCAGCTCGGCGGCGTGCACATCCCGCTGTCGCGCGAAATCCTCGCCGCGGCCGACGGTGACACCGTGACGCTCGGCTTCCGCCCGGAGTCGCTCGAGCCGACGACCGAGTCCGCGGATTCGATCGCGGTCAAGGTCGACCTCGTCGAGGAGCTCGGTTCAGACGCCTACTGCTACTGCACGCTCGTCGAGCAGGTCGTCGAAGACGGCAAGTCCAACGTGGTCGCGCGGGTCAACCCCCGCCAGACCCCGGCCATGGGCGACACCCTGCACCTGCGGATCCGTCCCGACGAGCTGCACGTGTTCTCCGCCACCAGCGGGGCGCGCCTTTCCTGAACCGGCATATGGGAAACTGACCCTGTTATCTTACCCAGCGTTATGACTCCACTCTCCGTACGCGCCGAGGTCGTCATCGACCTGCCCTCGATCAGGCACAACGTCTCTTTGCTGGCCGCGCGAGCCGCGGTGTCCGGCGCGGAGACGATGGCCGTGGTCAAAGCTGACGGTTACGGCCACGGCGCGTTGCCGGTCGCTCGCGCCGCACTCGAAGCCGGCGCGACCTGGCTGGGTGCCTGTTCGCTGGGTGAGGCGCTGGACCTGCGCCGGGCGGGGATCACCGCCCGGCTGTTCAGCTGGCTCGACACGCCTGACGTGGACTTTCTGCCCGCGCTCACCCATGGGATCGACCTTTCGGTCAGTTCCGTGGGTGAGCTCGCGCGGGTCGCCGACGCCGCTCAGCGCGCCGGTTCACCCGCGCGGGTGCATCTCAAGATCGACACCGGGCTGTCCCGGAACGGTTGCCCGGCCTACGAATGGCCCGCGCTGGTCAAGGCCGCGAACGACCCCGCGTTCGACGTCGTCGGCATCTGGTCACATCTCGCGTGCGCCGACGAGCCGGGACATCCGTCGATCGACGCCCAAGCCGCGCGATTCCGGACGGCGTATGAGTTAGCCTGTGGAGCGGGTCTGAATCCCTTGCGGCACATAGCCAATTCGGCCGCCGTGCTCACCAGGCCGGAGCTGCATTTCGACCTCGTCCGCACCGGTATCGCGATGTACGGGCTCAATCCCGTTCCCCAGCAAGAAGACTTACGCCCGGCCATGAAGTTCCATTCGTCGGTTGTGCTCACCAAACGACTTCCCGCGGGTGAGTCCGTCTCCTATGGACACTCGTGGACGGCGACGCGCGACACGACGTTGGCGCTGGTCCCGGTCGGTTACGCCGACGGCGTTCCGCGCAGTCTGTCCGGGCGGATGGACGTCTGGCTCGGCGGGAAACGGCGTCCGGTCGTCGGTCGCGTGTGTATGGATCAACTCATTGTGGATTGCGGGGACGACGAACCGGGTATCGGTTCCGAAGTGATCCTTTTCGGCGCGGGAACCAGAGGCGAGCCGACAGCGCGTGAGTGGGCGGACACCTTGGGCACCATCGACTACGAAATCGTCACGTCGATGTACCGGCCGCGGGTGCGCCGGCAGTACGTGGGAGAGCAGTCGTGACCCCTTCTCGCCGCCTTTGGGCCATCGTCGGCGGAGTGGGTGCCATTGCGACCGGCACCGCCGCCGCGGCCTTGGCCATCGCCGCTCAGCAACGCCGACAGAGTGAGGACCCGTTCGTGGACGAGGCACTCGGCGGGCTGAAAGCAGATCGGCTGTCGACGGTTTCGGCCGACGACGGCACACGGCTGTCCGTCGAAGAGATCGATCCCGCGGACGGACGCAAGCCCGAACTGACCGTGGTCGGGGTGCACGGCTTCGCGCTTTCGCGGCGCAGCTGGCATTTCCAGCGTCGTGACCTCGCCGCGCTGACGCTGCCGCGCGTCCGGCAGGTCTACTACGACCATCGCGGGCACGGGCTTTCCGGCCCGGCCAACCACGAGACGAGCACGATCGAGCAGCTGGCGCGTGACCTCGATGAGGTGATCCGTTCGGTCGCGCCCGAGGGCCCGCTCGTGCTCATGGGGCACTCGATGGGCGGCATGGTCATCATGGAATTCGCGGCGACCTTTCCCGAGATCTTCGCCGAGCGGGTCCGCGGGGTCGCGCTGATCGCGACGGCCGCGGGGGAGATCGGCGCCCGCGGGCTGCCGCGCTCGCTGCTGTCGAAGTACAACCCGCTGACGCGCGGTGTCGGCGGGCTCGCCGGATGGCAGCCGGGGCTCGTGGAGTTCGTGCGCGCGGCCGGTGGGCAGCTGACGCGGCAGGCGGTTCGACGCCTGGCGTTCGGCAGCCGTGACGTCAGCCCGCGGCTGGTGGACTTCATGCTCGAGATGCTGGAAGTGACGCCGGTCCGTGGCCTGGTGAACTTCGTCGACACGCTCGGCAGCCACAATCGCTATGCGGCGCTGGCCGGGTTGAAACACGCACATGTGCTGGTGGTCGGCGGCGATTCGGACCGGTTCACGCCGTTCTCGCACGCCGAGCGGATCGCGGCCGAGCTGCCCGACGCCGAGCTCGTGCGGGTCCGGGGCGCGGGGCACATGGTGCAGCTTGAGCAGCCCGAGCTCGTGAACAGTCATTTGATCGACCTGCTGCAGCGCTGCTCCGGCGTTGACGGCGTGAGTACTCCCGGACGGACCTGGCGGTGGCTGCGGCGATGACCTTCGAATTCCTGACCGCCGACGACACGATCGACTTCGGTCGATCATTGGGACGGACGCTGCGCGCGGGCGACCTCGTGCTGCTCGCCGGGCCGCTCGGCGCCGGTAAGACCACGCTGACCAGGGGGATCGCCGACGGACTCGGCGTGTCCGGGCGGGTGAGCTCGCCGACGTTCGTGCTCGCGCGGGTCCATCCGGCGGGGGAGAGCGGCGTCGGGCTCGTGCACGTCGACGCGTATCGCCTCGGCGGCGACCTCACGCAGCTCGACGACCTCGATCTGGACGCCGACCTCGAACGCTCCGCGATCGTCGTCGAGTGGGGAGAGGGCACCGCGGATCGTCTCTCGGAGGACTACCTCGTCGTCCGCCTCGAACGCCTCGACGACGACGTGCGCGTGGTCACCCTCGAACCCCACGGCACCTGGACCTCGCGCCTCACCACCCTTCCCTCCTAGCCCCGCCCCCGAATCGCCCCTCCACCTGCGCGAGCGCGTTTAGCCCGCTAAAGGCGCACGCGGCTCTGGACCAGGGTGAGCGCGATTAGCCCGCGAAAGGCGCTCGGGGCCGTGGAGCGGGGCGAGCGCGTTTAGCAGACCGGCAGTCGCGCGAAGCGTGTCCGTTGAGGGTGGTGGAGGGAGACGGGTGGGCTAAACGCGAACGCGGTGGGGGTGGGTCGTAGGCTGGATCACCGTGTTAGTACTGGCGATCGACACGTCGACTCCCGCGGTCACCGCGGGGGTCGCGAACCTGGACGGCGACGAC
>NZ_DASYMU010000111.1:0-26956 GCF_036008905.1 Amycolatopsis sp.
TCGCACGGCAGTGGTGTTCCGCGACGCGACCGGTAAAATCGTGGGTGGCGACCTCGTCCCGCCCGATGGCAAGGGCAATCCGGCTGGCAGCCCACAACAACCCCCAGCGAGCCCATCATGCTCACCAGGCGAGCGCAGCACATGGATCGTGCCGTTGCAGGACATACCACAGAACGCGGACGATAAACGAACCGAACTGTACTCATACTGCGATCTCAACGTTCCACGGTCCGATGTGAACGACGTGTACTGACGGTTCACCGCATGCGTGACGACCAGGAGGGGTCAAGCCTTGCACTGGCAGCCGATATAGGCGTTCGCCGATCTCGGCCTTGTGTCTTCCACCCTCGTTGGTGAGGAACCCGGGCCGGGCTGCACCAGTGCTCGAGCGTGGCCACCTTCGACCAGGGGCCGCTCAGACTCGATCGAGGATGTAGTGGTGAGACAGGACCAGGCCGGGGAAGTCGGCTCACTCGGCCAGCAGGCGCAGAGCGCGCTCGGAGGCTCCGGGGCCGAGGAACGTGAACTCGCCGAGATCTACGACGAAATGGGCCTGTCTGACGGCGCCTTATTGTCAGCGCTCATGCAATTTGGTTCTGGCACGGGAAGCGTGACCCGGCGACGGTCGGTGATCGTCGTTGGTGATCATGGTCGTTTGTGTTTGATACCAAGCTGTTCCAGGCTGTGTTCCCGCATCTGGCCGGGGTCGTTGTTGATCAAATCGAGGTCGTGGACGGCACGCTCCTGATCAGCGCGCGGCCGCGTGGCATGAGCGCTGTGTGCCCGGACTGTGCCTCGGTCTCGGTCGCCGTGCACAGCCGTTACCAGCGGCAGTGTGAACGCTCACGTAATTCGGATCTGGCCCATATTTCGTGATCGAGTTAGCCCTCGTGGCGTCACGCGCGGAGCAGATGACCTTGCGTAGAAGGTCGAAGTTGGCGCAACCAAATAGTTCCTCTTGATCATTTTGATTCTGGTCACGTTGCCCTCCGCGGCGCCAGAGCTATACGGGAGTGTGAGTCCATTGAGGACCGCTGTGTGGTCGCGCTTGAGTCCTCGGACGAAGCGTAGGTCGTCGGCGTCGACCTGGGCCATCCAGGCGGTCCAACGTGCCCGCGGTGAACCAGCACAACCTGGCAACCACCTGACCAGTAACCACTTGTTGCCACTCACGACCCCACCTCACCAGCGGAGATGTCCGGCAGGACCGTCGCCGGGACGCGGTGACGGCCGCCTTGAGCGGCCGAACTCCACAGGGTGGCCAGCACGACATCGGAGACAAGTCGGAGTGCACTTTCTCACCGACAGTGCCGGAGGTCCGGGCGGGCTCCGACGGACCTTCCGTCGGCTCGGGGAGGTCGTCGTCCGGCGTATAGCCCCGACAGTGGACGGGGTCGCCGAGCAGTTCTTGCTCGTAGGTAGTCAATTCCGGGCGGTTCATGAGGTCTCCACGGCGGGCTGGTTCTGTTCGGGCGGCAGGAGCAGTTCGAACATCTCAAGATCGACAGCGCGGAGATGTAGTCCGGCGCTTCCTTCGATGGGCCGGACGAAACGGCCGTCCGGGGCCATGATCCACCCGGTCTGCAGGACGCGTTCTCCCAGATCGCGTTCGCCGGGAACCGGCCCGCATCACCGTTCACGCAGGAATTGGTAGGTGATCCCGGGAAGCACGAGGAGTACCAGCATTCCCAGTTGAAGCGCCGTTGAGGGCGTTTGGCCCATTTCTCTCCCCCCGGCGAACCCTTGTGCATCGACGACAGCCGAGAGCACTTACTCGGGCACAGGCAGGGACGGCCAGGCCGTCATTGAGCCGTCGCCGGTTACGGGGCGGGCAGTTCGTCCGCCTGTGGTGAGGTTGCCGGGTCCTGGGCGAGCGCGGCATAGGTTGTCGGCCGGTGGCGGCGTAGCCACCAGGCGTACCCGAGACCGGCGAGGGCGGCGACGGCGATCAGCCAGGGAATCGAGGTGACCGCGGCGGAGGTGGTACCGGTGAGCACGGCGAAGTTCCGCACCACGAGCACGGTGGCCGTGACCAGACCCACGAGTCCGATGGCCGGCGCCAGCCCGGTTCGCCACCAGTGCCGATCCGGGCGGCGCAGGAAGAATCCGATCACCGCCGCCGTCGCGACGGCCTGCAGGACGATCACGCCGAGAGTGCCGAGCCCGGCCATGCTGGTGGCGAGGTTGAGGTAGGGGTCCAGTCCCGCGACGGCGAACGCCGTTGTGACGACGATGTTGACACCGGTCTGCATGAGGCTGCCGCGGCTCGGTGAGCGGTGACGTGGGTGCAGCCGGCCGAGCCCGCCGGGCAGGACGCGATCACGGCCGAGGGCGTACATGTACCGGCTGCTCGCGTTGTGCAGCGCCAGCAGGGAAGCGAACAGGCTGGTGCACAACAGAACCGACATGATCGTCGTCATGGTCGTGCTGACGTACTGGTCGTTCACCGTGAACAGCAGGTTGCCCAGTTCGCTACCGGCGGTGGACCGGACGTGGTCGACGCCGACGGCTCCGACCGTGGCCCAGGTGGTGAAGCCGTAGAACACGGTGATCACGATCAGCGCCGCGTAGGTGGCCAGCGGCACACTGCGCTTGGGATCGCGCGCCTCTTCGCCGTAGAGCGCTGCGGACTCGAAGCCGACGAACGCACCGAAAGCGAAAAGCAGCGAGATGCCGAAGCCGCTGTCGAACACCGTGCCGGGGGCGAAGGACGTGAGGGGGAGGGCACTGGCTCCTTTGTGGCCGAGCACCGCGAAGTCGAGGATGAGCAGAATGGCGATCTCGGCGACCATCAGGGTGCCGAGCACTTTGGCGCTGAGGTCGATCTGGCGGTAGCCGAGAAGCGCGGTGACGGCCACCGCGACACCCGAGTAGAGCTCCCATGGCAGGGTGAGGCCGGTCTGCTGCGCGACGACGAGCCGGGCGAAGTAGCCGAAGGCGCCGACGAGTTGAACTGCGACCGCGTTGTAGGAGATCACCGCGATCAGGGCGCACGCCACGGCCGGTGGTCTGCCCAGCCCCCGGCCGATGAAGGTGTAGAACCCGCCGGTGTTGGTGATGCGGCGGCTCATCGCCGCGTAGCCGACGCCGAAGCAGAAGAGGACGACGCCGGCCAGCACGAAGGTACCGGGCGTGCCGGCGCCGTTGCCGAGGGCGAACTGCAGCGGGACAACGCCCACCATCGCCGCCATGGGCGCGGCCGCCGCGACGACAAGGAACACGATTTTCGGGGTGGTTAGCCGGGGTCTACGCGGTAACTCGCCACCATCGACGTGGTTGGTCATGGGAGTCTCCTGACTTCTCGGAAGAGACGACTGCGGATCAGGCGTCTGCCGCGTCGATTCCGGCGGCGAGACGATCGAGGATGGCCAAGCTGAAGCCCGCGGTGGCACCGCCGTCGATCGACAGTGCCTGCCCGGAGATGAGCGGACAGTCGTCGGCGGACAGGAAGTGCAGCAGCGCCGCGACGTCCTCCGCCGAGCAGATCCGGCCCAGCGGCGCGGCCGTACGGGCGAGGGCGGCCTCCAGTTCGCCGCCGGGTTGCGCTCGGAGCATGGGCGTGTCGACCGACGTCGGGCAGATGCAGTTCACCCGGATTCCCAATGGTCCGTACTCCAGCGCTGCGACCTTAGTGAGTGCGATGACCGCGGCTTTCGAAGCGGCGTAACAGGCATAGGTCGGCAGGCCGACGAAAGCGGCCAGCGACGAGACGTTGACGATCGCGCCACCGTTGGTCATGTAGTTGACCGCGTGTTTCATCGTCAGCAGCACGCTGCGGGCGTTCGTCGCGAGCATCCGGTCGAATTCCGCGATCTCGATGTCGGGCAGCGCCGCCTCGCTGGTGACGCCGGCACTGTTGATCAGGATGTCGACAGGCCCGGACGCGGCGGCGCGGGCCAGCAACTCTTCGACGGCGTGCTCGTCGCTGACATCGGTCTCGACGTAGCTGCCGCCGATCTCGCGGGCGTAGTCCGAGGCGTCGGTGCGGTCGGCGAGGACGACTCGCGCACCGGCCAGCGCGAACCGGGCCGCGGTCGCGCGCCCGATGCCGGAGGCACCGCCGGTGATCACGGCAGTCTTGCCGGCCAGGGTGAACATGTCCATGAGCTAGACCCCGACCTGCGAGGCGGCGCTCCGGCGCAGCCGGTCGTGGGACTGGTCGTCCAGCGCCCGAAGCCCGAACCTGTCCCGCAGCTCGGCGAGAACATGTTGGTAGGTATGGGTTTCGACGTAGTTGGCGTGGCGGGGGGTGTCGATGTAGTGCATGCCGCCGCGTACGTCGGGCTGGTCGGCTCGCTTGAGTTCGGCCAGCCTGCGCTTCGTCTCCCCGGTCGCGGCGACATCGAACGCGATGAGCTGCGCCATCTCGTCGAAACGGTGATAGGCGGCGTCGGCGAACTCGATGAACCCGAGGACATAGAGGGAGTCGATCTCCCGGCTGAACATGTTCAGGTAAAGCTGGGGTTGTCCCCGGTTCCACCGGAAAAGGTCTTTGTCCACATAAGGGATCGCGTAATCGTAGCCCGTCGCGAACAGCACTAGATCGACCTTTTCCCTCGACCCGTCCGCGAATACCACGCTGTCGCCACGGAATTCGGCGACGTCGCCCTTGGCGGTGATGTTGCCGTGGTTGAGGTGATGGATGATCTGGTCGTTCACGATCGGATGGGACGACAGCGCGGCGTGGTCGGGCTTGGGCAGTCCGTACCGGGTCAGATCGCCGACCAGTGCGTCGATGAGCTCACTGGGATCCTCGGGAGCGGTGATGCCGGGCGGTGGTGAGCCGCCTTCGTTGATGAACACGTCCAGCGGCACGCCGAACACGTGTTTGGGGATATAGCGGTAGCCGCGCCGGACCGACAGGAACGCGGCGTCGGCGTTGAGCGCGGCGTCGCAGGCGATGTCCACACCGGAGTTGCCGCCGCCGACGATCAGGACGCGCTTGCCCTTGAACTCCTCGGGGTAGCGGAACGTGCCGGAGTGCCGGGCTTCGCCGGTGAAACCGTCCAGCCCCGGGTAGGACGGCAGGTTCGGGTGCCAGGTCACGCCGTTGGCGCAGACGAGGTGGCTGTAGGTGTGTTGCCGGCCGTCGGCGAGCCGGACCTGCCATCGGCCGTCGACGAGATCTGCCCTGTCCACACCAATGTCGAGCGTGGTGTGGTCGTAGAGCCCGTACTCGCCGGCGAACGCGCGGATGTAATCCCGCAGCTGCCGATATCCGGGATAGTCCGGATAGTTCTCCGGCATCGGGTAGCCGTAGAAGTAGGACGTGAACTTCGACGAGATGAAATGGGCGGATTCATAGACGGGGCTGCCTGGGTTGTCGGGGTCCCAGATGCCACCCACGTCGCTGTGCCGTTCGTAGAGATCGAAATCGATGCCCGCCTCGAGCAGCGTTCGGGCCATGATCAGGCCGGACGGTCCGGCGCCTACGACACAGACCTTGGTTGTCGGTGAACCTGTCACGGTTCCTCCCAATGGGTTTCCGCGTTGGGGATCTTCTTTTATGCGCTGGGCGCAGGAATGCCCGCGACACGTCACTCCGGGACATCGCCGAATCTCGTCGTCGGTTCGCGCGGACTGACCGTGGTCGCAGAAGCATGAACTAGGGCAAGCGCCCTAGTCAAGTGCCCTGGTACGATTGGTTTCGGATTCTCGCGACCCGAACGGAAGGACCGCACTTGTGGCAAGGCTTCCCGTCGCCCAGCGCCGACGGCTATTGATCACCGCGGCAGCGCGAGTCATGGCGCGCGACGGCATCGCACAGACCACGACCCGCGCGATCACCGCCGAGGCCGACATGCCACGCGGCTCGTTCCACTACTGCTTCCGTTCCAAGGACGAACTTCTTCGCGAACTGATCACCGTCGTCGTCGGGGACATGGTCCAAGCCGCGCGTGCGGCGAGGATCGACGGAATGAACGTGTGCGACAGCCTGCGGGCGGGGCTACGGGCACTGTGGGAGTCCGCGATCGAGCATCCCGATGAGCAGTTGGTGACCTACGAGCTGACCACCTACGCGCTGCGTGATCCCTCGACCGCGCAGCTGGCGCAGTGGCAGTACGAGTCCTACTACCGGCAGGCCACCGACTACCTGGCCTTCGTCGCCGACGAGACCGGTGTGGAGTGGACCGTGCCGATGCGCACGCTGGCCCGGCTGCTGGTCACGGTGACCGACGGGCTGTGCCTGAACTGGCTGACCGACCGGGATACCACCGGATGCCGCGACGCTCTCGACGCGTTCGCCGTCCAGCTCGCCGCGATGAGCCGCCCCCTGCCGCCGACGTAGCGTCCGACGACCACTAGGCCCAGATCGGTCCGAGTCGTCGGGCCGCGCGCCGCACGTCGGAGTAGGGGCGAGTGGAGCTCTTGGCCAGGCTTCCGATGTTGACCCCGACGGCGCGGGCGATGACCATGCGGGCGACCATTCTGAGGTCCTGGTAGCGAATCTGTGCACCAATCCAGGAGACCGCGTCAGCTTCGGGCTTCCAGACCGCGTCGTAGCGAGCGCCTACGGTTTCCAGGGTGCCAGCGGCCAGACACTGGTCGAGCACCATCGCCGACTCCAGGGCCGCGTTGCCGCCCTGGCCGACCGGCGGGAACGCGGCGGCGGCGTCGCCGAGCAGCACGGCCCGGCCGCCGTAGAGGTGGGAGCAGGTCGCGCGCTGTCCCAGGTGGACATACTCCCGCCGCGAGAACTCGGTGATCGCTTGCTCACTGGTCAGGTCCAGCACGCGCGGGCAGTGCTTGCGCAACCACGTGGTGGCCTGGACAGGAGAAGCGAAGGTGACCGGTTTGCCCAGTCCGATCACGCACAACCAGCGCACACCGTCCGGCTTGTCCTCGTCGCGAATCACGGCCGCGAGGGTGAGCGGGTTGACCGCGAGCCCGTTCAAGCAGTGCTTGTCCAGCTTCTCGCCGACCTGGTCGAGTTCGAGCAGGAGCCCGTAGTTGGGGACGGAGGACGTCTCGACGGTGAATCCCGCGACCTGGTCCCGCATGGCCGCGCGGACGACGGAGCCCGCGCCGTCGGAGCCGATGACGAGGTCGAAGCGCCGTCCGGCCACCTCGCCCGCGGCTACGTCGACGGTGCGCACATCACTGTGGAACACGAAGTCGATCATGTCGTGGTGCCGGTCCTCGACGACCGACATCAGCGCCCGCGTGATGTCTCCGCGCGAGCCGATCCAACCGGGCTCGGTCCACGGGTCGAACAACCGACTCCGGCCTCTGATCCCGTTGAACGGGGTCAGGTGGGCGTCGAAGTGCGCGAGCCCGTCGATGTGCCTGACCGCTTTGAGGCCGTGCCCGGTGATGTCGATCGGGTACGAGCGATCGGGGTTGAAGCGAGGCATGCGCTCGGGATGGTCGTCACGCTCGAACACCGTTGTGCGGATGCCCCTGCGGGCCAGTGCGATGGCGGCCGTCAGCCCGCCGGGGCCGCCCCCGATGATCGCGATTTCTGTCACGACAAGCCTTTCGTTGGTTGGGCATCACGACCGCTGAGCGCACGTTCGTGTGCTGCGACTCGTGCTTGAACTTCTCAACTACTCGGGATCACCAGGTCAGAGGCAGGGACTTGAGGCCGTAGACCGGCGAGAGGACCCGAAAGTCGATCTGTTCGAACGGCAAGGCCAACCGCAGCGTCGGGAAGCGACGCAGCAGCGCGGGCAGCGCGGCCTTCAGTTCGATGCGGGCCAGTTGCTGACCGAGACACTGATGGGCGCCGAAGCCGAAAGCGAGGTGCGGGACCGGCTTGCGACGCACGTCGAGTCCGGCGTCCCGGCCGACCAGCCCGGGGTCCTGGTTGGCGGCCAGGATCGACAGCGACAGTCGTTCACCGGCCGCGATCTCATGGCCGTTGACGGCCAAGTCGGTTGTCGCGTGCCGGCCGATCTGGCCGACGATGGACAGGTAGCGCAACAGCTCCTCGACCGCGGGGGTGGTCACCTCGTCGTCGCGGACGGCGGCGAGCTGCTCGGGGTTCTGCAACAGGGCCAGGGTGCCCAGCGCGATCATGTTGGAGGTGGTCTCGTGCCCGGCGATCAGCAGCAGGTTGCCGAAGCCGATCAGCTCTTCGTCGGTGACGTCGTCGCCGTGCTTGCCGACCACCTCGCCGAGCAGACTGTCGCCGGGCTCGGCGCGCAGCCGGGCGACAAGTTCGGCCATGTAGGCGTACATCCCGGTGTAGTTGGCGATCTGTTCCTCCGCTGTGCGGGTGAAGTCGAGCAGAACAGCGCTGCGGTGCTGGAAGTCGGCACGGTCGGTGTAGGGGACGCCGAGCAACTCGCAGATCACGAGGGACGGGATGGGCAGGGCGTACAACTGAACGAGGTCGACCACGGGATCGGCCTCCTGCATCGCGTCGAGCTGCGCGGACACGATCCGCTCGATCCACGGCCGCATCTGCTGCAGCCGGCGGACGGTGAACGCGCCGGTCAGCATCCGCCGTAGCCGCGCGTGTTCGGGCCCGTCGTAGCTGAGCAGGAAACCGGGCTGGTTGAACAGGGTGCGTGGTCCGTCGGGGTCGACGACGTTCGCGCCGGCAGCCAAGTGCTCGTGCGCGAACACCGCGCGAACGTCGGCGTAGCGACTGACGGCGCGGACGTCGAAATGCCCGAGGAACGGATGCTCGCCGGAGATGCTCGGGAGGTCGCCCTGCTCGCGCAACGCGGTCAGTTCGGATGCCGGCTCGAAGGGACAGCTTTGCGCGCGGCGGCCGGTCACCAAGAGAGCGGGGTTCTTTGGATCTGTCATGGTCCGTTCCCGGTGCGTTAGTTGGGTTGCTGCCCGCGGGCCGTGAGCCCTACGAGGTCGGCACTGATCTGCCACAGGCGTGCCGCGGCGGCCTCGTCATAGGAGGATTTGCTCGAGGCTTTTGGCTTGCTGTTGACGAAATACTTGCCGGTGATGCCTTCGGCGGCGGGTGAGGACGCCAGGTAGATCGACGTCGCCGCACCCTGCTGCGGCGTCTTCAGCAAGGGCCGAGCCAGGGAAAAGGCGAGCTTGAACAGCAGACCGGGGTCTTCAGTGCCGATTCCGGTGCGGACACCGCCCGGATGCAGAGTGGTGGCGCTGACACCGGTGCCGTGCAGCCGGCGTGCCAGTTCATAGGTGAACATGACGTTGGCCAGCTTCGACTCGGCGTAAGCCCGTTGCGCCGAGTAGCCGTGCTCGTCCTGCAGATCGTCGAAGTCAATCCGTCCGCTGCTGTGGGCGGCGGACGCGACCGTCACGATCCGGGCCGGGGCGCCGGCCTTGAGCCGGTCGAGGAGCAGGTTGGTGAGCAGGAAACCGGCGAGGTGGTTGACCGCGAAGGTGTGCTCCTGCCCGTCGGCGGTCAACCGGCGGGTGGCCCAGAACCCGCCGGCATTGTTGACCAGGACATCCAGGCGCGGGTAGGCGTCCAGGATCTCCTGAGCGAGCTGCCGTACCGCTGCCTGCGAGGACATGTCGGCGGCGAACGGGTCGACCGCCGGATTGCCTGCCGCCGCCGCGATGCCGGCCGCCGCGTCCCGGGTGCGGGCGAGGTCGCGGCCCGTAATGGCGACTCTGGCACCCAGCGCGGCCAGGCCCAGGGCCGTGGCTTTACCGATACCGCTGGTGCCGCCGGTCACCAGCACGGTCTTGCCGGCCATCGGGCCGGTGCCGCCGCCCGTCATCGCTGACCTGGACGGTGGTGGAGCGCGAGGTGGCGGCGGAGCAGATCGTGTCCGTAGTCACCGCCGTTGGGTGTCCGCACGATGGTGTGCACGTGGAACGGCTCGGGCTGATCGTTGTCCAGGAAGACCCCTTGGTGGCAGTCGTACTCGATGAGGACGACGGGACTGTGGACCCGGTAGTAGAAGGCGTCATCGCTGCCGGCGCCGCCGATCCACGAGATGTGCGTGTCGTCCAGGTGTCGCTGGACGTCCTCCAGCACCGCACCGGCGGGACCGGCCGGCATCCGATGCGCGTAGGTGCGCACCAGAGCGAGCAGCATCTCCTGCTGTCCGGAGGACATGTTCGCCGCCCGCAGTCCCTCGTAGGGGATGACTCGGTTGTCCTGTCCGGCGCCGCCCCGGTGCCGGCCGTCGGCCAGATCCGCCAAATCGGGCGGCAGGTCCTGCACCCGGATCGACTCGTGCACCACGGCCAGGCGAGCTTGCTCGGGGCGCAGGCTGCGCCGCAGTTCCAGTCCCGCTTCCCGCTGTGCGTCGAACAACCGTGTCCCGTTGTAGGTGCCGCGATCGGCCTCCACGGGCTCAGCGCCCATGAACGTCGGGGTGAGCACCAGCTGCCGGCCAAGAATGAAACAGTGCACGTCGAGGTGGTGTCCCCATAGCTGCCAGCCCCACGGCTCGGTCGACGACGGAGTGCCGAACAGCGCGAAGTAGTAGCCGTACTCGGTCAACGTGTCGCGGTACTGGTCGATCAGCTCGCCGAGCGCGGCGTTGAGTTTCATCGCCGCCCGGGCGTCGGCGTAGCCCTCGTCGGACAGGCAGGCGCGCATGATGGCCAGCGCGCGGTCGCGTTGTCCGGGCTCGACGTCTTCCAGCCGCAGACCGTGCGGATCCCAGGTGGGGAACGCGTTGATCCACATGCGCCACTCGGTCGCGTCGATCTCGAACACGACGGTCTTGCGCTGCACGGGGGTGAGACTGTCCAGAAAGGACGATGCGGCTTTCGCCGCCGGTTCGGGATCCCAGCCGGTGTCGCGGAGGTTGAACAGGTCGGGCACGACGCGCCCGTCGGTGGTGATGCCGGTGAACGGTTCCTGTGCTGCCTCGGGCACCTGCGGAAACAGTGCTTTGACCGCTGGCGGGAAGGAAGAGATGTCCAGCAGGCCGTGGCTCAACGGGAGCACTCCGGCGGGACGCGGGCCGAAGCCCCGGTAACGACCTTGTTCTTGTTCGGCCATCAGACGTGCTGTCCTTTCAGGCCCTCGCGCACCTCGTCGAAACGAAGGGTGGCCGCTTCGGTGAGCAGTTGCAGGTCGGTCGATATCGTGATCATCCGGAATCCCATGCCGGCGCACTCGATCGCTTGTTCCGTTGTGCCGCAATGGATCCCAGCGATAATTCCGCGCCGCGAACAGCCGGCCAGGATGGCGGCGACAGCCTCGGCGTGGACGCCCGGCGTCACGCCGAGGGACGGCGCGCAGCCCAGGCTGGCCGCGAGGTCCGCCGGGCCCACGTAGACGGCGTCGACACCGCGCACGGCGCAGATCTCGTCGATGTTGTTCACGGCGGACTCACTTTCCGCCATGACTATGCACGCGGGCCGGCCTGGTGGCCGGCGAATGGGCCCGATGCTCCGATTGCCGTCCGGCGGGTAATTGCAGGACTGGACGGCGCGCTCGGCGTCCCGGCGATCGTTGACCAACGGCACGATCACTCCCGCGGCGCCGCAGTCGAGCGCTTTGCTGATCAGGCTCGGTTCGTTCGCGGCGACGCGGACGAGCGGCGCCGATCCACCGGCGGAGACGGCTATGAGGCTCGCGACCAGATTGGCGTCGTCCACGATCCCGTGTTGCTGGTCGAGACAGACGTAGTCGTGTCCGAGGAGGGCGAGCTGTTCGGCGAGCACCGGAGTGTTCACCATCGTCCAGGCGCCGCACGTCGTGGCACCCTCAGACCAGGCCTGCACCAGGCTTGTCATGGCGCGACCCGCGTCGTGTGTTCCACCGCGCGCAGCTCGACGGAGAAGTCCCACGGTTCGCCGTCGGCGTCCGTCTCGGTGAGCTCCGGCGGCGGTGGCGCGATGATCGTGAGGTGCCGCTCGGCGTCCGCGCCCGCGTTCCACTGCCGGTGCGGAACCCCAGCCGGCAGAACGACGAGGTGCTGCGGGCCGACGGTGAATTCCGTCAAGCCGACCTGCACTCCGAGCAGTCCTTCGAGAACCAGGTAGAACTGATCGAACTTGTGGGTGTGCAGGCTTGGACCGGCCGCCCCGGCCGGCAGGCCCCCGATGTAGATCAGCGCGTTCTTGGAGTCTTGCTCGGGCCCGACCAGCGGCGTGACCGTCATTCCACCTTCGAGCGACATCGTCTGATCCACGGAGGGCTTGACCACGGCGTAGGGAAGGTCGTGTGCGTCGTCCGACTCGGCGAAGGTGAGCATCGGCCGGATTCCGGCGCTGCCGGGCGCGATGACCTCCAGGTGTACTTCGGTCTCGTCCCCCTCGTTCCAGTTGTGGTGGGGGACACCGGCGGGAATGAATATCGCGGAGTCGGCGGCCGCCTTGTGCTCGTCCTTGCCCAGCTTGATCGTCGCTTCCCCGTGGGTGACGAAGTACAGCTGGTCCGACGGGTGCACGTGGTTCTCCGGCCCCCGCGCGCCGGGCGGTACCCGAGTGGCGATCAGGGCGCAGGTCTCGCCGCTGTAAAGGATCTTGCCCTGGTAGTCCTTGTCCCCGGTGATTTCGGCGGAGTCGAAATCGACTGGCCTCACATACTGCACGACTTCCTCCTGTATCGCTCTACGATACGATTACATATCGCATCATGATACGAAGGTAGCCCGCAGACACCGAGCCGTCAAGCTGGGCGCCGGAGGTGTCAAGATGGGCGACGTGAGCGAATCAGCCGACGGCGACCTGCAGGTGGACGGCGAGATCGTGGCCGGCCGCCCCGGTGGCGTGCAGCCGATCCAGGCGGTGCAGAAGGCGGTTGCCGTGCTGAACCTGTTCACGTCCCAGGAGCCGGAGCTGACGCTCGGGGACATCGCCGAACGGCTGGACATGTCCCGTGCGACCGCCCACCGCTACCTGATCACGTTGCGGGCCACCAACCTTCTCGCCTACGAGCCCTCGCGAGGGGTGTACACGCTCGGCGTCAAGACGCTGGACTACGCGGCGGTCGTCCATGATTCGGCGAAGTTCGCCAGCGCCTTCGTCCGGCGGACCGAACCCGTTCTGCGGCGGCTGTCGGAAGAGACGAACTACACCGCGGTCGCGTCGGTGTGGAACGGCGACTGCCCGGTCCTGGTCCGCACCGGTATCCAGGTGCGGCGGATGGTCGTGATCGCCACCATGCCGCTGTACTCCTGCCTTCCGGTCTTCGACTCGGCACAGGGGCGCCTCTTCCTGGCGTTCTCAGAGGACGCGCGACGCACTCACGCTTCGGACCCGCGTCTGCGGGAGCTCGAGCCGGAACTCGAACTCGCGCGCAAGGAGCATTTCGCGTCGCACGACGTGGCGGAGGACGGCGGCACGACCACGATGGCGGTTCCCGTCCTCGTCGACGACACACTGGTCGGCGTGATCGCGACGCTCGCGTTCAAGACCACCGTGCTGGAACCGGACCGGCTCATGGCGCGGAAGGCCCTGACTCGAGCCGCCGCCGATCTGTCGGCCCGCGTTCGCGCCGACGCGACATAGCTCAGTGCGTCGGCGCGCCGATCATTGCCGGGTACACCTGGGCGGGTCCCGCCTCAGCGCGTGGCGCACGGATCGATCAGGGAGCCGTCGCTGACGTAGGTGTCCCATTCCGCCGCGCTGATCGGGGTCCCCCTGGTCGCGCAGATCCGCTTGGCGACCGCCTCGGGATCGTTCTGCCAGACGACATTCGGCGCGTTCGCGACACCGGCCGCGACACTGTCGCCCTGTGGACTGAAGGCCACCGAGGTCACATTGTCGGTAGGGCCGGAGAAGGTCGCGGTCAACGCGGGATTGCCTGGATCGCTGATGTCCCAAGTGGACACAGTGCGGTCCCAGCCGGCGCTCGCGAGGCGCTTCCCGTCCGGGCTCAACGCCACCGAGGTGACCGTGTTCGTGTGGTCGGTCAGCGAACTGAGCAGCGTGGGCGTTCCGGTGACGTCCCACAGCTCCACCGCGTGGTCGTCGCCGGCGGTGACTAGGGTGTGCCCGTCCCGTGCCAGCGCGATGCCCCGGATCGGGGCGGCCTGACCGGCGGACACCTTCGCTTTGGGCACCACGTGCAGCGGATCCGACACGTCCCACAGCCGGGCCGTACCGTCGTAGCTGCCACTGGCCAGCGTCTTCCCGTCACCGCTGAACACCACGGAACTCACCACGTCGGCGTGCTCGCCGAGCGGCCGGCCGATCGGCGTCACGTGCCGGGGGTCCGATACGTCCCACAGCCGGATCATGTGGTCGTCGCCGGCACTGGCGAGCGTGCGACCGTCCGGGCTGAACGCCACGGATTCCAGTTGCCCCGACGAGGCGTCGACAGTGGACAAAGCGACGGCGTGACGTGGGTCGGAGACGTCCCACAGCCGGACGGTGTGGTCATAGCCGGCATCGGCCAGCAGCCTGCCGTCCGGGCTGAAGGTGACCGAGGTGACCGCGTTGGCGTGCGGGGGCAGCGTGGCCAATTCCGCCGGGCGCCGTGGATCGGCCATGTCCCACAGGTGAACCGTGCCGTCGTAGTGCCCGCTCGCGAGCACACTGCCGGACGGGTTGAACGCCAGGCTCCAGCCGGACATCGCGTGCCCGTTCACTTCGGCGGCCCGCACGTCCCACACGGTCACCGCCCAGTCCGCCGCGCCGGTGGCGATCTGGGACCCGTCGGGGCTGAACGCCACCGCGCGAACGGTCGCGGGCGCGGTGAAGGTGGCGACTTGGAGCCGCGCGTCGACATCCCACAGCAAGGTGTTGTGATCGTCGCCGCCGGCGGCGACGGTGTGCCCGTCCGGGCTGAACGCCACCGCCTCCAGGAAGCTGGTCGCGCCGGTCAACGTCGTGACCGGTGTGTGGCTCGCGGTGTCCCACAGCCGGACGGTCCCGTCGTAGCTGGCGCTCGCGAGCAGGTGCCCGACCGGGCTGAACGCCACCGCCGTCACGGCCCTGGTGTGCCCTGCGAGCACCCCGGCCGGCGTCCCATCGGCGGCGTTCCAGAGTCGGACGGAATTGTCGTAGCCGCCACTGGCGATCAGCTTGCCGTCCGGGCTGAACGCCACCGAGGTGACCGCTTGCTCGTGGCCGGCGAGCACGAGGGGCGAGCTCAGGCCGCGGGAGTCCACATGCCACAGCCGAACCGTCTTGTCGGCACTGGCACTGGCGATCTGCTTGCCGTCCGGGCTGAACGCCACCGCGACCGCGCTGTCGGTGTGCCCGAGCCCCGTGGCCAACGGGGCCGGGTGACGTGGATCGTGCACGTCCCACAGCAGCACGCTGCCGTCGGCGATGCCGGCCGCCATGAGCCGGCCGTCCTTGCTCAGCGCCGCCCCGAACGCGGCGCTCGCCGTGGGTACGGTGGCCAGCTCGGTGTGCGTCTTGCCATCCCACAGCCGGACCGTCTTGTCCTTGCCGGCGGTCGCGAGCAGCGTTCGGCTGCCGTCGAACGCCAACGCGGCCACCCCGCCGGTGTGCCCGAGCAGCCTGGTCGCCGACGGCACGCCGGAGGTCGTGAGCAGGCTGCTGCGGGCCTGCGTGGTCGGCGAGATGCGATACGCGGCAAGGCTGAGCTGCGCCGCGAGCGCCGGATCGGCGGCGAGGATCGAGTTCGCCCGCAGCGCGACCTGACGGGAGGTGGCGTCGGCCCGTTCCCGCAACGCCGTGCTCCGCTCGGTCAGTGCGACCACCGTTGACGTGACGGCGACCAGCAGCAGCACGGTCAATCCGGCGACGAGTTGGCGCAGCCGTCTGGTGCGGCGCACGGCCGTCTGCCGTTTGCGGTCCTCCCGCGCTTCGCTCGTCGTCAGCAGTTCACGCTCGACCGGGGCCAGCGTGCGATCGTCCGGCAGGGCATCGGCCCAGTTCTTCGCGATGGCCAGTCGCGCGCCCCGGTACAGCGCGGACTCGTCCTTGCCGTCTCGCTGCCATGCCCGCGCGTCCTGGGTCAGCTGCTGGTGCAGCCGCAGTCCCTCGCGGTCGTCCGCGATCCACTGGCGCAGCCTCGGCCACGAGCGCAGCAACGCCTCGTGACTGATTTCGGCGGTGTTCTCGTCCAGCACGACCAGCCGGGCACGAGCTAGCGCGTCCAGCACCGCGACGGCGGTCCCGAGGTCGCCGGCCCCCTCGACCAGGCTGGTCCGCTCAACACGTCTGCGGGTGACCTCCAGGCCCTCGCCGACGTGGACCATGCGCAGCAACATCCGGCGCACCATCTCGCGGCCGAACGGGTCGAAGCGGGCGTAGGTCGTGTCGGCGGTGGTGGCAATGGCCTTGTGGACACCGCCGACCTCGGCGTAAGCACGCAGGGTCAGCCGATTGCCCGCACGGACCTGCCAGATCGCCAGCAGGGCGTGTGCGAGCAGCGGGAGCGGGCCGCCGGTGTCCTCCTCGGCGCCGAGATCGCGCAGCAACAGGTCGGCCAAGCCGGGTTCCAGTTCGAGCCCGGCCAACTGCGCCGGCCGCTCGATGGCCTCCCGCAGCGACGCGCCGGTCATCGGGCCGACCACGAGCGCGCGTTCGAGCGACGCCACGAGTTCGGGGTAGTGGGCGCAATGCCCGTAGAAGTCGGCGCGGATCCCGAGGACCACCGCGACCGGTGGGACCGGCACGTCCTCGGTCGGCGTGCTCAGTGCGCTCAAGGCCCGCACGAACGTGCGGCGCTCGCTTTCCTGTTCGCACAACGTGAACAGCTCTTCGAACTGGTCGATCACGATGACCAGTCGCTCGCTTTCCTGGTTGTCGAAGGCGTGCGCCAGTTCGGCGGGCTGGTGCTGGAGGTGGCCGTGGATCTCCGCCGGCGTGCGGCCGGTCGCCGGGGCCAGCGCCGAGGCGAGTGTCTCCACCGGCTTGTTGCCGGGCGTGATCAGCAACCACGACCATCGACGGGGTGTCGCCAGGTCCATGCCGTCGATCGCCGGCACCAGCCCGGCGCGCAGCAGCGAGGACTTGCCCGAACCCGACGCGCCGACCACGGCGATCGGGCCACCGTCCGCCTCCGGATCACCGAGCCGGTCCACCAGCGTGGTGGTCAGCTGCTCCCGGCCGAAGAAGTACTGGGCGTTGCCGACGGAGAAGGACAGCAACCCCGGGTACGGACTGCGGTCGCTCATCGGTGGCGGCACGTGTTCGGCGGGCCGGGCGACCCGGCGCGTTGCCGGTCCGGCCAATGCCGGATCGTTGACCAGGATCCGCTGGTAGACCTCTTGTACCTCGGTCCCGGGATCGACGCCCAGTTCGTCGGCCAGCGTCCGGCGGAGTTGCTCGTGTTGCTCCAATGCGTCGGCCTGGCGGCCGCCGCGGTACAGCGCGACCATGTGCCGTGCGCGTAGCCGTTCCCGCAGGGGGTTTTCCGCCACGGCCGTCGCGAGGTCGACGACGACATCGGCTTCCCGGCCGAGCCTCAGCAACGCCTCGGCCCTGTCCTCGATGGCCGCCAGCCGTAGCTCCTGCAGGCGCGCTCGCTCGTTGTCGGCGAACGGACCCGGTACCCCCGCCAGCGGTTCACCCGGCCACAGCCCGAGGCCCTCGTCCCAGCGACCGATCGCCCCTTCGGCATCGCCGCCGGCCAGCAATTCGGTCGCCCGGCGGAAGGCGTTCTCGAACCGCCAGCTGTCGATGCCCTCCGGTTCCAGCCGCAGCCGGTAGCCCGATCCGATGCTGGTCAGCACCGATTCCTTCGCGGGTATCTTGCGGCCTCCGGCCAGCGTCTGCCGCAGCTGGGAGACGTAGGTGTAGATGCTGCCGCGAACGCTGCTCGGCGGCTGCTCCCCCCAGATACCGTCGATCAGCTCGGTCCGCGAGACCACTTGGTTGCGTCGGGTCGCCAACTGCGCGAACAGCGCCTGCTGCCGGGGCGGCCCCAGCTCGAGTTCACGTCCGTCGATCGTCGCGTGCGGTGCTCCCAGAAGATCAACGAGCAGCATCGGGCGAGTATAACCAGGCACCCTGTCCGGTCGCGGCCTCGATGGATCACCGGCATCCGGACCCCGAGGTCGTACTCGGTCACTGGGATGTCGGCTTCGGGCATCGCGTCGAGAACCGTTGCGACGAAGGGATTCCACCACCTACGCCAACAGAAGTCACTGCGACACCGAAAGCCGTTCCCAGCACAACGCGCGTTGAGCCCGCTGGAGTTGGCGTCCAACGGTCAGTTCGGCCGAGTCGAAGTTCACGTCATCCGCACGTGGACACGGGGGTTGGGTAAGATTCGACTACGGACTATCGGTGGGGGGCATGATAGTGACAGACCAGTTCGGCGTGTTCCTACGCCAGTTCCGCCGACAGGCCGGGCTGACCCAGGACGAGCTGGCCGCTCGGTCGGAGATCGCGGTGCGCACCATCCGGCGGTTCGAGACCGAGGCGCGCGCCAACCCGCAGTTGAGCACTGTACGCCAACTGGCGGCAGCACTCGATTTGTCCACATCGGACCATGCGAAACTGCTTGCCACGATAGATAAGCGCGCACCGCCGCTTACCCAACCGCCCACATTGGACTCACCGGCAGCGCTTGCCAAAGCGGCGGACGTCCGGCCCGATCCGGCGCGATACCTGACGGCGAACGAACGCGAGCTGCTCGAAGCGGCCGATGAGCTCGCCGACGTGGTGCGGGCCCGGTGGCAGCAGGAGGAGATCCGGCGCCGGATCCACGATCCCGGCCCGTTGCCGGTGCACTGGCGCTCGGCAGGCGCCGAACTGGCCGACCGCGACGCACCGACCGACCTCGCCGGCACGCTCGACGAAATCGTGTCCCGCTACCGACGCGTTCCGTCCGGCAGGCTCGTCGTGCTCGGCAAGGCCGGCGCCGGCAAGAGCATGCTCGCCGTCCGGCTCGTCCTCGACCTGCTCAAACCGTCCACAGTGGCCGGTGCGGTCCCTGTCGTCATCGGCATCAGCTCATGGCATCCGGTCAAGACGTCCTTCCACGACTGGCTGGTCACCCAGCTGACCCGGTACTACCCCGGCCTTGCCAAACCGAGCCGCAGCGGCTCGACGCTCGCCGCCCGGCTGATCGAGAGTGGCCGGATCCTCCCGGTGCTCGACGGCTTCGACGAGATCGCCGACGGGCTGCACCAACCGGCCCTCGCCGCCCTCAACCAGATCGCCCTGCCGCTCGTGCTGACCAGCCGACCTGACGAGTACCGGGACGCGGTCAAGGCCACCAAGGTGTTGCGCGGCGCGGCCGCCGTCGAGTTGGCCGACCTCACCGTCGCCGACCTCGCCGACTATCTGCCGCGCACCGCGCGCAAGGCCGCCAGCGACGCGGTGACCAGTTGGGACCTGGTACTGCGCGAGTTGGCCGAGCAGCCGGACAGCCCGCTGGCAGCCGCGCTCACCACCCCGCTCATGGTCGGCCTCGCCCGCGCCATCTACAGCGACACCGCCGCCCGCAACCCGGCCGAACTGCTTGAGACTGCGCGGTTTCCCACCGTGGAGAGCATCTCCGACCATCTGTTGACGAGCTTCGTGCCCGCCGCGTACCGGCGCCAACCGCTCGATCGAGCCGTAGGCCTTGACCAACGCTGGTCGGTCGAGCAGGCCACGCGCTGGCTTCGGTTCCTCGCCACCCACCTGACCAGGCGGCGCACCACCGACCTCGCCTGGTGGGAGTTCGGTACCGCGCTGCGCTCCTGGCCACGAACACTGGTGCTCGGCCTGTTCGCCGGCGTCATGGCCACCATGGTCGACTGGCTCGTGGAAGGTGCCGCCAGCGCGTTCGGGGTGCAAATCGGGACCAGCCCGTGGTTTGTCTCCGGTCTGCTGATCGGTTTCCTCGCCGCCGTGCTCATGGTGATCAGCTACGGGTTGGTGATCGGTCGCAAGGTGCCGGTGCCGTTGTACCTCCGGATCAGCGTCCGCGGCGGCGGGCGGCGGCCGAGCGCGAGAACGAGAACCCGGCTGCGGCTCGGCGTCCTCTGCGGGTTCGTGTTCGGTGTCTGCCTTGGCACGGCGCAGAACCTGCTCGAAGTGGTCACGACCCGATCCGCAGCCGCGTTCGTGGTCTGGACGGTTGACGCGATCATGTTCGGGCTCGTCTACGCGCTCGGGGTCGCACTCGTGTTCTGGTTCATCGGCATGATCGTGGCTCCGGTCGACCTCGCGTCAGCCGGCAGCCCCGCCGACCTGATCCGCGCTAACCGCACGATGTTCGTCGGCCCGACGCTCGTGCTCGCACCGCTTTTCGCCGGATTCATCGTGGCCACGGCCGAGGTGCTGGACGCGCTCGACGCCGGTCGGCCGTTCGGGCTTGAACTCGACTGGGCGCCGTCGCTCGTCGTCACCGCCGGCCTGATCAGCGCGATCGGCGGCGGCATCGGTTACGTGCTCGGCATGACCCCGTGGGGCCAGTGGCTGGTGTTCGGGCGGATCTGGCTGCCGTTCACCGGGCAGCTGCCCTGGACGGTGGTCGCGTTCCTTGAGGACGCTTGCCAGCGCGGCGTGCTCCGCCAGTCCGGTCCGCACTACCAGTTCCGGCATGCCCGCCTGCAGGCTCACCTCGCCGCCTCGGATCGGCCGGGTTCCACGCGCCGTCGAGCGGCCAGACCGGTGGGCCGGAGATCGCGTCCGGGGTGAACGGCGGTCAACTCGTGGACATTTCGCTGAGCACCGCGCCGAATCGTTGTCGCGCCTCGTCGTCCATGCCATTCACCAGACCTGCGCTTGACAACAGGCTCTCCGCTGTCTGTTCGCTTTGGTCGATCAGGCCAAGCAGTTCCTGCTGCCACGTTTCGCCGCATTTCTTCAGCGCTTCCGTGGTCAACCAGCCAGGATGCCGCTCCACCGCCACGTTGGTGCCGGCGAACAGAGTGTTGATGTTCCCCTTCGACGCTTCCGCGTCCGTCCTGATCCGGTCGGCGATCAGCCGCACCGCTTCCGGCGTCATGTTGATGGTGTCGTCTTGCCGTGGCGCCATTCGCTCGTCTCCTGGCATTCGTTGCCGAACCTGGTCAAACCCAGTCCGGGTGCGGGCGAACGATGATCGGGGTGTCCGGCCCGTTCTCGATGTTGTTGTGCGGTACCCGGTCGTTCAGGCCCAAGCTGGACAGGCTCGGCGTGTGCTGCGTGTATACGACCTCGCCATCCGGCATGACCGCGGTAACAACGGCGGCGTGATGAATGCTTTCCTCATCCTTGAAGTAGACGATGTCACCCGGTTTTGCCTGCTCCACCGGAACGGTTTCACCGCCATGCCGCAGCATGTAGTCATGATTGTTCTGCGCCGCCCCCACGGCTCGGAGTGGTCTTTGTTGTTGGGCAAATAAGGCCGGTCGCCAGGCTCTCCTCGATTCGTGTACCAGTCGTCGGGATTATTCCAACCCTGACCGTCACCTTCTTCTGGCAGGCCGCCGCCGTCGCGCATCGCGTGCGAGACGAAGTTCGTGCAGTTGGACATGCCAGGAACGTCCTTGTGGGTAGTGTCGCCATGCTCGGCCACCCAGCGGAGCATTTCGACCCGGTTCAAGCCGTCGTTTCCGATGAGCTCCTTCCGGACGTTGTCCGGAGTCCCCTTCATGTCGTGCAGCTCGACGGGAGCCGCCTTCATGTACTGCTCCTGCTGTTCCTTTGTCAACGAGTTCCACCAGGCCGACTGCGTATCCGGATCGGCGTCCAGCGGCATCGTTTGCTTGATCATTTCCAGGGTGCTGCCGGTGGCGTCTCTTACCGACTTGTTGAGCACTTGGTCGCGGAGCTCGTCCTGCGTGAGCACCTCGGTGATGCCGGCCGGTTCGGTCAACCTGACCAGGCTTGCCGCCGCATCCTTGTCGATCTCGGTGGCATCGCGCACCGCGTCCGCGATGAGCGCACTGGACTGCTTCGCTCGTTCAACCAACTGCTGGTCCTTCGTGCCTGCCGGTACAATGACCTGTCCGTTGGCGTCGACCGTCAGCCCTGACCCGACGGCGAAGTCGACCGCGGACTCAAGGTTCCGTTTGCACAGGGCTATGGCGTCGGCGAAGCCGTCCAGGGTGGACAACACGCCGCGCATGGACATCCCGGCCGCCTGGAAGTCCTGGGCAACCTTGCGGATGGTCTGCCGTGCCTTTTCGCCAACCTCGTCGGCCCAGTTCTCCTTAAGTGCCTTTCCATCACGTTCGTAAAGGTGGTCCGCCGCCGCCTCTGCCTCCTCGGCCAGCTTGAGCCAGTCGTCGGCCGTGACCGAGAACGACTGCGGATCAACGCCCATCAGTTGTTGATAGGTAGTCATTTGGCCCGCTTTCCCGGTGGCTCACTGGCTGGTTGCCACTCGGGTGTCGCGCCGATGACGCCGGAGGCGGCGATGCCGACCTGATCGTCGGCGGCGAACGTGTCACCTTCGGCCTCGAGCGGGTAGTGGCGCTCGTGCTCGGTGTCCTCGGCGCCCTGCCCCCTCGCGCCGGCGCCCGTGGCCATCGGCCCGGTCGGCCCACCGGCCGGCGAGGCGTCGTCGTCGGCGGTGGCGACCTGCCGGCCCGCGGTCATTTCTTTCGGCTGGCCCGCGAAAACGGACCTGCCCGGGGCCAGCCGGCTCGGCGGCCGGACGCCCGACGCGCTGGTGTTCGACGCCGCGCCGGCCATCGGGGCCATGCCGCCAAGCGGAACCGTGCCCGCGGTGCCGGTCGACGGGCTGGGCGTCGACGGGGTCCCGACGGTCGAGCTCGGCGTGCTCAGCGGGGACGCCGCAGCGCCGGTCGTCGCACCGGCCGGCAGCGAAGCGGCCTGGTTGATACCGCTGGGCGGGCCGGCGGTGGCACCGGTCGGGTCGGCCGCGCCGGGCGTCGCCGGCTTGGCTCCGGTCGACGTGGCGGCGTTCTCGGTCGCCGGGTCGCCGGTGCCGGTCGGCCGGCCGTGCTGGGTGGCCGTCTTCTCCCCGCTCTCAGGGGTGTTCGACGGTGTGCCCGTGGTCGCTGACGCGTCGCCGCCTTCGGCCAGTTTGACCAGCTTCTGCAGCAGCTGGGCGACCGTGTGCACGATGGTCAGCACCATGTTGACCAGCTTCATCAGGTTCATGCCGTTGGCCAGCAGGTTCGCCATGACTTCGGCGATCTCTCCGCCGTACTTGGTGGCGATCGCGACGCAGGCGCCGATCGCCTCGACGATGCTCGCACCCATGGTCAGTGGGGCGCGGGCGATGCCGTCCGCCATCACCGGGACCATCTCGCCGACCGCCATACCGATCTTCTGGGTGATTTCGGTGAGCGCCTTGACCACCTCCTCGCCCGCGCCGATGATCGCGCCGGAGATCGTTTTGGCCGCCTCGGCAATCGCGGTGATGCCTTCGGCGAACTGAGCGCTGGTGACCCGGTGCCCCTCCGCGGCCTCGCCGGTCCAACCGCTGGTCTCGGTGGTGCTGGTCTGGCGGAAGGTGTCGGCAAGCGTGCGGATGTCCGCCGCCGCGGTGGCCATGCCCTGCGCCGGCGTGCTCACCGCGCCCGAGTCGCCGCGGAACTCGTCGAGTGGTTTGGCCAGGAACGACACGTGTGGGGTCAGCATGCCGACACCCGCGCTGGTCAGGTTCGCCAGCGGGTTGGCCGACGAGATGAGCGCGCCGAAGTCACCCGGTTTCGGGAGGGCGGCCAAGCCACCGGTGGACCATTCCCGGTCAAGCACCGCATTGGACACTGTGGACAGTTCGGTCAGCAGCTGGCTGGTTGTCTTGTCAGTGCTCATCGTTGGTACTCCTGGGCGAGCCGGCTGGCGGAGTTCTCGTCGGTGCGCTGGTACGCCTCCGCGGCGCGGCGGATGGCGACGCTCATCGTGTCCACCGCGGCGGACACACCGCCGATCGCGGCGCCGGATTGCCCGATCGCGCCGGACAGTCCGGCGGTGAGGAACTGGGTGAACGTGCCGAGCGCGCCGTCGGCCACGCGGTCCGGCGCCCGGTCGGACACCCCGGAAAGCTGGTCGGCGATGCTGGCGATCGTGTTGGCATGCCAACGCAACTGCTCGATGTCGACGTCGAAGTCACTCATTCCCGCACCTCCGGGCTCGCGAAGTACTCGTCGTCGTCCACAGTGGACTGACGAGGGCGGCGAGCGCTGGCCGGCGTGTTGTCCACTTCGCCCGGCAGATGCGCCTTGACCAGATCAAGCGCCGCGCTCGGGCCGACGAAGTCGGTCATGATCTCGGTGATCTGCCCGGCCGCCGACTGCTGTGCCGCCTTGGCCGTCGCCACGATCAGTCTGGCCAGCGCATCCGGTTCGAGGGCGCGGGCGTGCGCGGTCAGCCGGAGCCGCTCCAGCGCGCCACTCACGCCGACCCATGCCTCGACCTCGCCGCGCGGGGCGATGGCATGCCCGCCGACCTGGCGCAGCCGGGCGTTCGCCCGGGCCGCGCCGTCCGCCGCACCGGCCAACTCTCGTTGGTAGTCGGCCAGCCGCTGTTCTGCACTCACGATGGCTCCTTTCCTGTGTTCGATTCCGCGACACCGCTCGCTACCCGGCGGGCGAAGCGGTGAATATCCTTCGGGCGCAACGGGTTCACGCTCACCCACCCGTCCCGGTCGTGGTCGATCCGGACTCTCCCGGATGGACTGTCCAACCAGGAAAGTTCGGCGGTGCGCCGACCGGCGCTGGTCGCGCCGAGTTGGCCCCGGCCGGTCACCGTTGGCAACAGCACGGCCAGCCGGTCCAGCTCGTCCGGGTCACCGCCGGCGGCCCTGGTCAGCGCGCGCAGCCGGTCCTGCGTGACCTCCTCCGGCTCGCCCGCCGCCGAGGACGCCGCGACCAACACCCCGGCGTCCAGCGAGATCGGCACCACAGTCGCGCCGGCCAGCTTTGGCAGGTACCCGAACAGCTCGTCGGCCAGCTCGTCCTGCCCGAGCCGCGTGACCGCGACCCGGTTGGCGTGTGCGTGCGTCAGCGATTGCCGACACACCAGCGCCGCCGACCCGCACCGCAGCGCCAGCACGCCGACCGGGCCGTCGGCGATACCGGTCAGCACCAGGTCTACGGTGCTCCGCCGAGTCCGCAACGCGGTCACCAGCTCGGCCGCCAGGCCAGTCGGTCCGGCGTCGTCGGCGAGGCCGCGCGCGGTCAGCGTCGCGCCCGCCATGGCCAGCACCGCGGTGCGTTCGGCGCCCGTCCGGCCGTAGCACGGCACCCGCACCGGATACGGCATCCGCACCCCGGCGTGCGTGGTCAATAGGTCGAGCTCGGCAAGTCCGAAGTGAACGGTGTGGGTGCGGGAACTGCCCGCCGGCTCGCCGATCGAGTCGCTGGTCGCGATCACCGGAGCAGCCCCCCGACCACGCCCGTGGCCGTGTCGAGCGTCGTCGCCGCGGCGTCCATTGTGGACGACACAGTCTGGTCGAAGTCGAGGTAGCCGGCCAATGCCGAGACCAGCGACCGGTGGTAGTCGCGCAGTTGGGTGTCCGCTGCGCCGAGCTCGCCGGTCAGCCCGGCCTGGCCCGCTGTGGCACGCAACCGGTCGGCCAGCGCCAGCGCGGGTGGCGCGGTGCCGAGCAGTGGTGACCGCTGCCCGAGCCGGTCGGCGGAGGCCACCAGCTCGGCGATCGCGTCCGCGACGTCACCTACCGTCTTGACCAACGCGTTCAGTTCCTCAGGCGCGACCGCGTAGCCACGTCCCGATGTCTTGTCTGGCATGTCGTCTCCCCATGTGATTCGGGTGGAAGCGCGTCGCCGGTCATTCCCCGATGATCGGTTTGCTGGCCGTTCGCTCGTCGGCGAACAGACCCGTGTTGACATTCGGTTGTCGCCGCTTGTGCTCCTTGTCCCCGTCCGGCACCGTGGCCGGGGACAGAAACGGCGAGAATCCCGCGCCGCCGGCACCACCTGGCACGCGGCCAGACGCCAGCAGCTGGTTCATCGCGGTGCGCAGCGCGATCCCGCCCGCACCGGGCGGCAGCGGGCCCCGGCCGAGCGCGCCACCCGGTTCCGGCACACCACCGTGAGTCAGCTGGGACCACGACATGCCGCCGCCGACACCTCCCGGCACGCCCGGACCGACACCGCCCGGCACGAAGCCGGCCGTTTCCGTCAAGCCCGTCAGGTCCGCGCCGCCCGCTGTGGTCCGGACGGGCGGCGCGATCAGCGCATCGCTGCCGTGCAGGCTCGACTCGTAGCCGCGCATCACCTCCACCGCCCGCGACCTGCCGGAGCCGGTGAAGAAGTCGGTGTCGAACATGCTGGTGCCGCCGGTGGACACCGCCCCGACCGCGAAGACCACGCCGCCGCTCGCCGCGGTCTCGGCGCCGGAGCCACCGCTCGTCGCGGTGAGCGCCGACTGTCCGAACGGAGCCGGCATCATGTTCCTGGCCAGCGCGAGCGCATCCGCCGAATCCTGTGCGGCCTGCCGAACCTGGCCTGCCCTCGCGCCGATGGCATCGATCAGCTCGGCCAGCTGATCGATCCGGTCGGCCGCCCGCTCGGAGGCCTCCCCCTGCCAGTTCGCGGTGAGCGCGGCGCGTTGCTCGCGCACCGTGTCCGCGTGGCCGGTCAACACCTCGGCGTGCCGGCCCCACTCGGCGGCGATCTCGCTGACGTCGCCGACGTCCGCCTGGTCCCGCAACATCTGGTACAGCTGTTCGTGGCTGTAGGCCGCCCAGTTCGCCGGGCCGAATGAGGCGCCCTCGGCCGTGCCGGTCCCTTCGTCCAGATTTTCGGTACCGGCCAACATGGCGGTCAGCATGGCGACAACGGCCTGCCCCGCGACGTCGATCTCCGTCAGCACCGCCGTGACGGCGTCGGTCATGTCCGCTACACCAGCGGCGACCGTGTTGGCCATCGCCGCGACCGGGTCGTCGATCATCCACTGCGCTCCCCACGAGTTCGTCCGAGCTTGTTGCCATCAATGCTCGGATCGTCGGGGCGGCCATCACCAGGTTACCGACCGGCCATCCATGTCCGGTCCCGTTGACCTGCATAAACTGACTTGGCCGGCGCCGCCCGGAGGTTCACTCGCGACGCCGAAGGCCATGTCGCCGCCACCGGCGCTGTCAGTCGCTACCTCTACGACGCCGACGGAAACCGCCTGCTCACTCGTAGCCGAACCAGCGGGAGAGGTGGTCGTCCAGGTCCTGCTGATCGTCGCCGATCCAGGCGACGTGGCCGTCGGGGCGTAGCAGGACGCACGGAACATCCAGTACCGCAGTGGGATCCGCGAGGTAATCGACCCGGTCTGACCA
>NZ_DASYMU010000112.1:0-1984 GCF_036008905.1 Amycolatopsis sp.
ATTCCCGCCGATCGACGCCTTGTTGCGCAACTGTCCCGACGCGCCGGCCACCAGCGCCTGCGACAACACCGGGTACCGGCTCCGCACCAGCACATCGGCAGCGGTGTCGGAGTTCGCCGCCTGGGCACCGATTCGCACTCCCCCATCCGGAAGCTCCTCGATGCCCCGCAACGGAAGCCGGCTGATGTCGACCAGATGACTCGGCCGCTCGACCTCCAGCTTCATCAGATCCAGCAGATTCGTGCCGCCACTGATGAACTTCGCACCCGGCCGCGACACCGCAGCCACAGCGGCCCGGGCATCCGTCGCCCGCTCGTAGGTGAAGGACCTCATGCCGGGCCCCCTTCGGAAACGACACGGATGGCCGCGACGATGTTCGGATAGGCGGCGCACCGACAGATGTTGCCGCTCATCCGCTCGCGGATCTCCGCACCGCTCAACGCGATCTGCGGGGACGACACGTCCGCCGTGACGTGGCTGGGCCACCCCGCTACCGCTTCCGCGAGCATGCCGACGGCGGAGCAGATCTGACCGGGGGTGCAATAGCCGCACTGGAAGCCGTCGCACTCGACAAAGGCGGCCTGCACCGGGTGCAGATCGCCGGGCTCACCCAGGCCTTCGATCGTCACGATCTCGTCGTCCTCGTGCATCACGGCAAGCGCCAGACACGAGTAGATGCGCCGCCCGTTGACCAGCACCGTGCAAGCGCCGCACTGACCGTGGTCGCACCCCTTCTTCGTCCCGGTCAAGCGCAGATGCTCGCGCAGCGCGTCCAGCAGCGAGGTACGCGTATCCACCTCGAGGCGCAGCCCACGACCGTTCACGTTCAGCGTGATCGCCGAGAGTGCAACGAACTCGTCCCGGCCCCGTTCGACCTCAGTCGAAGTGCCGCCCGCCAGACCGGACGATGTCGCCCAAGCTGCGTTCTCGGTCATCGGTTCCCCTCCTGACGGCCGGATGCGAGGCGGAGTCATCGTCGCCCGATCCCACCGGATCGGGCTCACCCGCGACGGGTGAGCCGTGACCGTCCCGGCATGCGGAAGGCCGTTCGGTCTCCGGTCCTGTCTGAAGTTGATGCCGCCGTCGGCGGCGGTCTCGTCCTTGTCGCGCTGATCCCGTGCTGGCAGAGCCAGGGGTCCGGACGGGGTTGGCGTCACCGGGCTCTGGGCGCCCGGACTCGTGGTGGCCACGGTGTCAACATGGGAAGCGAGCATGCGGGGCGCGGAGCGCTGGGCGCGGTCGAGTTCGTATTCGGTTCGGCGTGGCCATGCGCCGGGCGAGCTGAGCAACCCGGCCGGGCAGGACGCGTGCGATTCGGCGGGCCGCGCCGCGGCGGCCGGCTCGAGCAGGCCGGTTGAGGACGGCTGGTGCTGCGTCGCTCCGCTCACCGGGCAAGGCCCCCTCGAACCCTGTGCGCCGGCCTGGTTGACCGTGCTTTTCCCCTGCGACGCTGTCGCGAGGACGGGGTGAGGTTCCCCCGGTAGCTCGGAGACCGACGATCATGGCCGTAGGCCGTGAAGGGAGTCTCTGTGGCAGCACCGAAGAAGTACCCCGACGAGCTGCGTGAACGCGCTGTCCGTCTCTATCGGGAGATGCACCCGCGCCCGGTGATCCGCCGGCTGGCCGAGCAGCTGGGCGTGCACCACGAGGCGTTGCGGAACTGGATCCGCCAAGACGAGGCCAACCGCGGCGAGCGCACCGACCGGCCCACCACCGAAGAGACCGAGGAACTGCGCCGACTCCGTAAGGAGAACGCCGAACTGCGCCGGGCCAACGAGATTCTGAAGGCGGCGAGCGCTTCTTTCGCCCAGGAGATGGACCCGACAAGGAAGAAGTATTGAAAGCGACCGGTTCGGAGTCGACCCGATCCTGCGCGTCCTCGGCGTCGCACCGTCGACCTTCTACGGCTGGCTCGACCGCCAACGCCACCCATCCGACCGGCAGCGAGCCGACGCGGTGGTGCTCGCAGAGATCGTGGCGATCC
>NZ_DASYMU010000113.1:0-27933 GCF_036008905.1 Amycolatopsis sp.
CGAAGGCTTCCGCCACGAAGGCCACTGCTGCCAAGGCTCCGGCGAAGGCAGCGGCCGCCAAGGCTCCGGCTGCCAAGGCGTCCGCGACCAAGCCCGCCGCTGCGAAGGCCCTGACCAAGTCCCCCGCGACCACGAGGACCGCCGCGGCCAAGACTCCCGCCAAGGCGGCCCCCGCCAAGGCTTCTGCCGCGAATGCCCCCGCTGCCAAGACTTCCACCGCGAAGTCCGCGGCCACGAAGGCCCCTGCCGCGGCGAAGGCTCCGGCCGTCAAGACCCCGGCTGCCAAGGCTCCTGCCGCCAAGACCGCCGCGGTCGCGCCCGCCACCCCGGCCCCGGCAGTCGCCGCCGCCAAGAAGACGATCCGCAAGGCTCCGCCGGTCAAGTTCTCCGCCGCCGCCAAGTAAGTGGCTCGTGAGTGGCTACGAGTGTTAGAACACTTGTTGCCACTCACGACCCACCCACCCACCCAGCCCGCTCCCCGTCCCAAACGCTGGGCCCCGCAGGGTCACCGGTCACACGGACTGGGGGGTCCAGGGGGCGTCTTGCTGGCGGCCCTCGGCGTGCCAGGGGGCGTGGTGGTAGCGGGAGGTGAGCAGTTTCCGCTGCCAGGCGCGTTCGGTGGCGTCTGGCTTCCGCGTCGAGAGCGGGCCGAACTGCGAAGCGGCGGCGGCGAGGATCGCGGAGGTGACTCCCTCGAGGCCGACGCGGAGTCCATGATCGGCAAGGGAAGCGACCTCGCTGCGATGTGAGTCCAGCGGCCGCGGGTCGGGCGACGGGCCCGTCAGGTAGCGGCCGACGCGCTCAGCGGCTGTCGAGATCAGCAGGGTCGAATGTGCCAGCAGACCGGTCTTGGTCCGGAAGACGGCGAACCCGCAGAGCTTGGCGTCGCCGATGAACAAACCCCGCTCACCGAGCCGAGGCGGCAGGCCCAGCCGCGAAACACCGTCGCTCATCAGGGAACCGATCGCCTCGAGAGGCCGATCGACCGGACCCGGGATCACCAGGGAAACGTTGAGGTTCCCCCGATCATGGAATACCGTGCCGCCGCCGCTGGCCCGCCGCAGCACCGGAATCCCGTCCTGCGCGCAGACATCCTCGCGGACTTCGCGGTACACCTTCTGCCCGCGCCCGACGACCACGCAGGCCGGGTTGCGCCACAGCCACAGCACCGGTGCGGCGGGGGCCGCGCGCAGCAAAGCTTCGTCCAGCGCGAGGTTTTCAGCCGGATCGTCGGACTCCCCGACGATCCGGCTGGCCCCGCTTACGATTTCCGCACCATCAAAGTGCTTTGAGCTCCTCCACGATCGAGCCGACAGACGTCTTCGCGTCACCGAAGAGCATGCTTGTCTTGGGATCGTAGAACAGGTCGTTGTCGATCCCGGCGAACCCCGAGCTCATGGAGCGTTTCAGCACGATCACCGACCGGCTGTGGTTCACCTTGAGGATCGGCATGCCGTAGATCGGCGAGCCGGGATCGGTTTCGGCGGCCGGGTTCGTGACGTCGTTCGCGCCGATGACCAGCGCGACGTCGGTCTGGGCGAACTCGGAGTTGATCTCCTCCATCTCCTTGAGCTGCTCGTAGGGCACGTCGGCCTCGGCGAGCAGGACGTTCATATGCCCCGGCATCCGGCCGGCGACCGGGTGGATCGCGTAGGCCACCTCGATGCCCTTGGCTTCCAGCAGCTTCGCCATCTCGCGCACCACGTGCTGCGCCTGCGCGACGGCCATCCCGTAACCGGGTACGACCACGACCTTGCTCGCGTAGGCCATCTGGATGGCGGTGTCCGACGCGCTGGTGCTCTGGACCGGCCGGTCCTCCGCGGAACCTCCACTCCCAGAAACCGCCGCGCCACCACCGAAACCGCCGGCCACGATCGCCGGGATCGACCGGTTCATCGCCTTGGCCATGAGGTTCGTCAGGATCGAGCCCGACGCCCCGACGATCATGCCCGCGACGATCAGCGCGGTGTTGTTGAGCGCGAGACCCATTGCCGCGGCGGACAATCCGGTCAACGCGTTCAGCAGCGAGATCACCACCGGCATGTCCGCGCCGCCGATCGGCAGCACCGCGGTCACGCCGAGCACCGCGGCCGCCAAGAGCAGCAGGACGATCAGCCACTGCGAACTGCCACCGGCCGCGATGGCCACCCCACAGCCCACGGCGACGACGAGTAGCGCCGCGTTCAGCGGTTTCTGCAGTGCGCCCAAGGTGATCGGGCGCCCGGAGATCAGCTCCTGCAGCTTCCCGAACGCGATATTGGAGCCCCAGAACGAGATCGACCCGACCAGCGCGGCGAACAGCGACGCGATGGCGACGTACTTCGGTTCGTGCTCGTAGCCGTGGGTCTGCCGGAATTCGACCCACGCGATCAGCGCGACCGCGCCACCGCCGACGCCGTTGAACAGCGCCACCATCTGCGGCATGGCCGTCATCTTCACCTTGCGCGCGGCCGGAACGCCGATCACGGCACCGATCGCGACACCCAGGACGATCAGGAGCCAGTTGCCCATGCCCGGTGTCAGCAGCGTCGCGATCACCGCGATGCCCATGCCGACCGCGGCGATCCAGTTACCGCGGACGGCGGTGCGCGGGCCGGTCAGTCCCATCAGGCCGTAGATGAACAGGGCGAACGAAATGATGTAGAGCACGGCGATGAAACTGCTCATGAATCGGCACCGTCCTTGTCGACCGGGGCGATCTCAGGTTTCTTCTGCTTGAACATCGCCAACATCCGGTCGGTCACCAGGAAGCCGCCGACGACGTTGATCGTGCCGAACGCGATCGCGATCACCAAAAGGATCTTGTTCAGCACGCCGTCGGCGCCGAGGCCGAGGACGATCAGCCCGCCGAGCAGCACGATGCCGTGGATGGCGTTGGTGCCGGACATCAGCGGGGTGTGCAAGGTGTTGGGCACCTTGGAGATCACCGTGAACCCCACGAATCCGGCGAGGACGAGTACCGCCAAGCTCTGCACCAGCATCACACCACCCCTTTCTCATCGGACTCCGCCACGGGCGCGGACTCTGGCTCGGGCTCCGCGGGGCGCCCTGCCACGCACGCGCCGGCGACGATCTCGTCGGTGAAGTCGAGCGCGAGCTTTCCCTCGCCGTCCACGAGCAACTCAAGCAGTTCGGTGACGTTGCGGGCGTAGAGCTCGCTCGCGTGCGCCGGCATTTCGGCGGGCAGGTTGAGCGGTGAGCAGATGGTGACGTCGAATTCGACGACCTCTTCGCCCGGTTTCGTCAGTTCGCAGTTGCCGCCGGACTCGCCCGCGAGGTCGACGACCACGCTGCCCGCCGGCATTCCGCGCACGGCGTCCGCGGTGACCAGCGTCGGTGCCTTGCGGCCAGGCACGAGCGCGGTGGTGATCACGACGTCGAACCGCGTGATCGCCTCGGTCAGCCGTCGCTGTTGCTCGGCGCGCTCGTCCTCGGTGAGCTCGCGGGCGTACCCGCCTTCGCCGGACGCTTCGATGCCGAGATCGAGGAACTTGGCCCCGATCGAGCGCACCTGCTCCCCGACTTCCGCGCGGACGTCGTAGCCGGTCGTCTGCGCGCCGAGGCGTTTGGCCGTGGCCAGCGCCTGCAACCCGGCGACGCCGGCGCCGAGGACGAGCACCTTCGCGGGCGGAACCGTGCCCGCCGCGGTGGTGAGCATCGGGAAGAAGCGGGTCAGCTTTTCGGCGGCCAAAAGGACCGCGCGATAACCGGAGACACTGCTTTGCGAGGACAACGCGTCCATCGCCTGCGCCCGCGAAATCCGGGGAATGGCCTCGACGGCGAACGCGACGATCCCGGCTCTCTCCAGCGCGGCGATGCCGTCGGCGTCGCCGCGGGGATTGAGGAATCCGATGAGGAGGGTGCCGGTGGCGAGTTTGCCGACCTCGTCCGCCGTCGGCGGGGCGACCTTGAGGACGACGTCCGCGCTCCACGGATCACCGATACTCGCACCGGCCTGCTCGAAGACCTCGTCGGAAAGGTGCGCACGCTGCCCGGCACCGGATTCGACGACGATCTTCAAGCCACGCTTGGCGAGGCGCTCGATGAGTTTCGGAACGAGCGCTACCCGGCGTTCTCCCGGCCTGGATTCCTTGACGACGCCGACCGTGAGCTGCTCGGTCTGGGCCACTGCGCGACCTCCTCTTAAATGAGGGACTGCGGGTTTTGGGTTTGGATCACGCAAGGTTGTACCACGCGTGATTAACGAATCCCATGTGAAAGTGACGTGACTTTCCCGGTGCCGGAGAGTCCGCTTTGGCGTAACGCGGCTCTTCTTGATCGATACTTGATCGACAAAGCAAGCACGTCTGCGAGACGTCCTGAGCCGTCTCGCAGACGTGTGGATTACCGCCCGGTTTTTTATCTGAGGAGCTTGACCGCCTCGACGATCAGCGGGTCGAGCTCGGCGTCGCGGTTGTCCGCGTGGCCGATCAACTGCTGGACCATCCGGGGCGCCCAGAACCGCTGGATGTGCGACGCAATCGTTTGCGCCGCCTCTCCGGGAGGTCGGTGCCGGAACTGGACGGCGATCTCGTTGGCCATCTTGGCCTGGGGTGCGTGGGACATGGGATCAGTCCCGGTGTGCCCCGAGGCCGACAGGGATCTCCTGCTGGGCCTCGGCGCTCTGGGCGGGTACGGGGTTGCGCAACTCGACCTGGACCGCGGTCACCTTGTACTCCGGGCAGTTGGTCGCCCAGTCGGAGTTGTCGGTGGTCACCACGTTGGCTCCGGTCACCGGATGGTGGAACGTCGTGTAGACGACCCCGACCGGCATCCGGTCGGAGAGCACCGCGTGCAGGGTGGTCGTGCCGACCCGGCTCGCCATACCCACCAGGTCCCCGCTGCCGATGCCGCGGACCTCGGCGTCGTGCGGGTGGATCTCGAGGATGTCCTCGGGATGCCAGGCGACGTTGCCGGTGCGCCGGGTCTGCGCGCCGACGTTGTACTGGCTCAGGATCCGGCCGGTGGTGAGGATCAGCGGGTACTTGCGGGTGCTCCGCTCGGCGGTGGGCACGTACGCCGTCTGGACGAACTTGCCCTTGCCGCGGGTGAACTCGTCGACGTGCATGGTCGGCGTGCCCTCGGGCGCGCTTTCGTTGCACGGCCACTGGATGCTGCCGAGCTTGTCGAGCCGGTCGAACGAGACACCGGCGAACGTCGGCGTCAAGGTCGCGATCTCGTCCATGATCTCGCTGGGGTGGTTGTACCGCATCGGGTAGCCCATCGCCTCCGCCAGATCGCTGACGATCTCATGCTCGTGCTTGCCGGTCTTCGGTGCCATCACCGGGCGCACGCGGTTGATCCGGCGCTCGGCGTTGGTGAAGGTGCCGTCCTTCTCCAGGAACGAGGTGCCGGGGAAGAACACGTGCGCGAACTTGGCCGTCTCGTTGAGGAACAGGTCCTGCACGATGCAGAGATCGAGCGCGTTCAGCGCCGCGTGCACGTGGTTGGTGTTCGGATCGGACTGCGCGATGTCCTCTCCCTGGACGTACAGCGCGCGGAACGTGCCGTCCACGGCGGCGTCGAACATGTTGGGGATGCGCAGCCCCGGCTCGGAAAGCAGCTCGCGCTCCCACAGCTTCTCGAAGACGTTGCGCACGGCGTCGTCGGAGACGTGCCGGTAGCCGGGCAACTCGTGCGGGAACGAGCCCATGTCACACGAACCCTGCACGTTGTTCTGACCGCGCAACGGGTTCACGCCGACGCCCTCGCGCCCGATGTTGCCGGTGGCCATGGCGAGGTTGGCCATGCCCATCACCATCGTCGAGCCCTGGCTGTGCTCGGTGACGCCGAGCCCGTAGTAGATCGCGCCGTTGCCCGCTTCCGCGTAGAGCCGGGCGGCACCACGCAGGTCTTCGGCGGGGATACCACTGATGATCTCGAGGGCTTCGGGGCTGTTCTCGGGGCGGGCGATGAACTCCGCCCACTCGTCGAACTCCTCGCAGCGGTCGTCCACAAAGGACCGGTCGACGAGTCCTTCGGTGACCACCACGTGCGCCATCGCGTTGACGACGGCGACGTTGGTGCCCGGCGCGAGCTGAAGGTGGTACTGCGCCTCGATATGCGGCGAGCGCACGAGGTCGATCCGGCGCGGGTCGATGACGATGAGCTTCGCGCCCTCACGCAGCCTGCGCTTCATCCGCGACGCGAACACCGGGTGCCCGTCGGTCGGGTTGGCGCCGATCACGACGATCACGTCGGACTTCGCGACCGAGCGGAAGTCCTGTGTCCCGGCGGATTCGCCGAAGGTCTGCTTCAGGCCGTAACCGGTCGGCGAGTGGCAGACGCGGGCGCAGGTGTCGACGTTGTTGTTGCCGAAGGCCGCGCGCACCATCTTCTGCACGACGTAGACCTCTTCGTTGGTACAGCGCGAAGACGTGATGCCGCCGATCGAGCCGACACCGTGCTCGGCCTGGATCGCCTTGAGCCGGGTGGCCGCATAGCCGATCGCGGTCTCCCAGTCGACTTCCTGCCACTCGTCGGTGATCTTCTCCCGGATCATCGGGTTCATCTGCCGATCCGGGTGGCTGGCGTAGCCGAAAGCGAAGCGCCCCTTGACACACGAGTGGCCTTCGTTGGCGCCACCGTCCTTATAGGGCACCATGCGGACGAGCTCGTCACCGCGCAGCTCGGCCTTGAACGAGCAGCCGACCCCGCAGTAGGCGCAGGTCGTGATCACGCTGCGGCTCGGCATTCCCAGCTGCACCACTGACTTCTCCTGCAGCGTGGCGGTGGGGCAGGCCTGGACGCACGCGCCGCAGGACACGCACTCGGAGTCCATGAAGGACTCACCCAGACCGGCCGCCACCTTCGACTCGAACCCGCGGCCCTCGATGGTGAGGGCGAACGTGCCCTGCACCTCGCCGCAGGCGCGGACGCAGCGGGAGCAGGAAATGCACTTCGAGGCGTCGAAGTCGAAGTACGGGTTGCTGGAGTCGGTCGGCTCGTCGAGGTGGTTCTCGCCCTCGTAGCCGTACCGGACCTGACGCAGGCCCACCGCGCCGGACATGTCCTGCAGTTCGCAGTCGCCGTTGGCGGAGCAGGTCAAACAGTCCAGCGGGTGGTCGGAGATGTAGAGCTCCATGACGCCTTGGCGGAGCTTCTCCAGCTTCGGCGTCTGTGTCTTCACCTTCATTCCCGGGCTGCACGGTGTGGTGCACGACGCCGGGGTGCCGCGGCGGCCGTCGATTTCGACGAGGCACAGCCGGCACGAACCGAACGCCTCCAGGCTGTCCGTGGCGCACAGCTTGGGGATGTCGATCCCGCTCATCGCGGCGGCGCGCATCACCGAGGTGCCTTCGGGCACGGTCACCGGCAAGCCGTCGACCTCGACCTCGACCGTCGCGGGGCCGGCTTGGGCCGGCGTGCCGAAGTCCTGTTCCTTGATCAAGGTCATCGTGTCGCCTCCGTGATACTGAGCGCGATAGTTCGTGGCTTGTCGCGCGGGGTGAAATCGTCCGAGAAGTGCCGCAGTGCACTGAGTACGGGATTCGGGGTCAGCCCGCCCATCGCGCAGAGCGAGCCGTCGGTCATCAGCTCACAAAGATCGCCGAGCAGCGCGAGGTTCCCGTCGGGATCCTCACCGGCGACGATCTTGTCGATCGTTTCGACACCGCGTACCGAGCCCACGCGGCAGGGCGTGCATTTCCCGCAGGATTCCTCGGCGCAGAACTCCATCGCGAAGCGGGCCATCGCGGCCATGTCGACGGTGTCGTCGAAGACCACGATGCCGCCGTGCCCGAGCATCGCGCCCGCGGCGGCGAAGGCCTCGTAGTCCATCGGCAGGTCGAACTGCGACGTCGGCAGGTACGCGCCGAGCGGGCCGCCGACCTGGACCGCGCGGATTTCGCGGCCCGACAGCGTGCCGCCGCCGTAGCCGTTGACGAGCTCGTCGAGCGTGATGCCGAACGCCGTCTCGACGACCCCGCCGCGCGCGATGTTGCCACCCAGCTGGAAAACCTGCGTGCCGCGCGACCGTTCGACGCCGAGTGCCTGGTACGCCTCGGCGCCGTCGGCCAGGATCGCCGGGACCGAAGCGAGCGTGAGGACGTTGTTGACCACCGTGGGTTTGCCGAACAGGCCGGTGATCGCCGGGATCGGCGGTTTGGCGCGGACCATGCCGCGCTTGCCTTCCAGGCTTTCCAGCATCGACGTCTCTTCGCCGCAGATGTACGCGCCCGCGCCGACCCGCACGAAGAGGTCGAACTTCGTTTCGGAGCCGAGGATTTGCTCACCGAGCCAGCCGTGCGCGTACGCGATGTCGATGGCGCGGCGCATGGTCTCGACGGCGTCGGGGTACTCGGAGCGGATGTAGATGTAGCCCTCGGTGGCGCCGACGGCGTGCGCGGCGATAGTCATGCCCTCGATGAGGCAGAACGGGTCGCCCTCGATGAGCATCCTGTCGGCGAACGTCCCGCTGTCGCCTTCGTCGGCGTTGCAGCAGATGAACTTGAGCCCGTCTTCGAGCTCCGAGACCGTTTTCCACTTGATCCCGGCGGGGAATCCCGCGCCGCCGCGGCCGCGCAGCCCGGACGCGGTCACCTCGGCGACGACGTCGGCCTTGTCCATTTCGAGCGCGCGGCGCAGGCCCGCGGTGCCGCCGTGGTTGAAGTAGTCCTCGGCCGACAGCGGATCGGTGATGCCGACGCGGGCGAAGCAGACGCGGTTCTGGTCCTTGAGCCACGGCAGTTCTTCGACCAGGCCGTGGCAGAGCGGGTGCGGGGCGCCGTCGAGCATCCTGGCCGAGAGCAGCTCGTCGACCTGGCTCGCGGAGACCGGGCCGTAACCGACGCGACCTTCGTCCGTCTCGATCTCGACGAAGGGCTCCAGCCAGAGCATGCCGCGCGAACCGTTGCGCACCACGCGGACGTCACGTCCCATGGCGACGGCCTCGCGCTGGATCGCCGAGGCGACCCCGTCGGCTCCGACGGACAGGGCGGCGGAGTCGCGGGGGACGTAAACCGTGGTGGGGTAAGCAGTCATGTCCGTCCCTCTATTCGACAGCGGTGACGATGGCGTTCAGGCGATCGGCGTCGACGCGGCCGTAGAGCCGGCCGTTGACCTCCGCCGCGGGCCCGAGCGCGCAGTTGCCGAGGCAGAAGACCTGCTCCAGCGTCACGGAGCCGTCCATCGCGGTGCCGCCCATCTTGACGCCGAACCGCTCCTCGGCGTGCTTCGCGAGCGCCTCCGCGCCCACCGACTGGCAGGCCTCCGCCCGGCAGATGCGCACGGTGGTGGCGCCCGGCGGCTCCTGCCGGAAGTCCTCGTAGAAGGTGACGACCCCGTGCACGTCGGCGCGGGAGATGTTGAGTTCCTTCGCCACCAGTGGCAAGACGTCCTTGTCGACGTAGCCGAATTCGGCCACGAGCGAGTGCAGGATCGGCAGCAGGGCGCCACGGTCCCGGCGGTGCGAGTCGATGATCTCGCGTACGCGCTCTTCGACCGACGCACTGTCGACCGTCATGGTCTCGTCCCTTCGGCCGGGTTCTGTATACAGTATGCCAATGTAGCCGATCAACGTGAGCGAGCAACAGGGCCCGGACGAGAATCTTTGGTGACCCGAGAACCCAAGACATGACGAAGGGGACCTTCTACACGATGGTCGTGAGGAAGGTCCCCTTCGTCAAGCTTTCCGCAGCACAGACGCGAATCGCAACGTGCCCACACTGGGGAGGTGCGTATCGCCATCTGTCGACAGATGGCGATCTCTTAGCTACCGAGAGATCAGGGGGTGGGTGGGCCCAGGGTGACCGGCAAGGTGCGGTGGCCGTTGGAGATGAAGGAGCCGATGGGCTCCAGATCGCCGACGGGCACGGCCAGCGCGAGCTCGGGGAAGCGCGCGAACAGCGCGGGCAGCGCGGTTTCGGCTTCCAGCCTGGCCAGCGGCGCCCCGAGGCAGTAGTGCACCCCGTGGCCGAACGCGAGGCTCGCCTTGTCCTCACGCGAGATGTCGAACTCGTCGGCGTCCGCGTGATGCGAGCCGTCCCGTCCCGCGGCCGCGTACGACGCCAGGATCGCCTCGCCCTTACGGATGGTGACAACGTCGTCAAGCTCGATGTCTTCGACGGCGTAGCGCAGCGGCAGGTTCGCCACGGGGGCTTGCCAGCGCAGCGTTTCGTCGATGACGTCGGTCCAGGTGCTCAACCCGTCGCGGACCCGCTGAAGCTGCTCGGGATGGGTGAGCAACGCGGTGATCGCGTGGTCGAGCAGGTTGACCGTGGTCTCGTGCCCGGCCGAGATCACCAGGATCAGCGTGTCGACCAGTTCGGTCTCCTCCAGCGCCGAACCGTCGTCGTTGCGCACCGCGATCAGGCCGCTGGCGAGATCGTCGCCGGGGTCGGCCCGTTTGCTCGCGACGAGCTCACCCAGCAGGCGGTACAGCTCGATCTGGTTGGCCAGCGCCTCTTCCGCCGTCGCCGTGGTGTTGAAAACGCCGTCGACGGCCGTCTTCAACCCGGGCCGCACCTCTTCGGGGATCCCGAACAGCCGGCAGATGACCTCGATCGGCAGCGGGTAGGCGAACGCCTCGCGCAGATCGACCGTGCCGGACCTCGACGCGAGGTCGTCGAGCAGACCCGCGGTGATCTGCTCGACCTGCGGCCGCAGCGCCTCGGTGCGGCGCGGGGTGAACGCCTTCGACACCAGCGAACGCAGCCGCCGGTGGTCGCCGCCGTACGCGGTGAACATGTTCTGCACCGACACCCAGATGTGCAGCGGCCAGTCCGCGGGGATCTCGCCGTTGGTATACGCCGTCCAGTGCTGACGCGGGTCCTTCGACACGCGCGGATCGCTGAGTAACCGCCTCAGCGCGTCAAGGCCGGTTACTGACCACGCCACCACTTGACCAGGAAGCTCCACCAGCGTGGCCGGGCCGGATTTGGCGAGCTCGGCGCCTTCGGCGTGGATGTCCCGTCCTGCGGGGTCGAGGACGTAGGGGCTGGCTGGGCGGTCCATCGGCTGTCTCCTGACGTTTCGGCGGGTGGTACCGGAACTGCTACCGGGGTGAAACGAACGGGGAGCGAGGTGAGCGCACGGTGGAAGGGGCCCGGCCGCCAGACGAGTTCGTCGACGGGAACGGCCAGCCGGATGTCGGGCAGGCCATCGAGCAGTGTCTCGATGGCGGCGGAAGCGATGAGCCGGGCCTGGAGCTGGGCGGGGCAGGTGTGCACGCCGGCGCCCCAGGCGAGGTGGGCGCGGTTGCCCATGCGCTGGTCGCCGATCAGCTCGGGATCGGTGTTGGCGGCGGCGAAACTGATCACGACGGGCTCGGCCGCGGGCAGGCGGATACCGCCGAAGTCGAGGTCCTCCAACGGATAGCTCGCGGAGTAGTTGGCCATCGGCGGGTCGGTCCAGAGGACCTCGTCGAGTGCCTCTTCGACGGGCATGCTGCCGCCGCCGAGGTTTCCGGCGAACCGGTCGTCGGACAGCAGGAGCCGGATGCCGTTGGCGATCAGGTTCTGCTCGGGCTCGGTGCCGGCGCCCATCATCAGCACGAGCTGGTGCAGCATCTCCTCGTCGGTCAGCCGCGCCGGGTGCGCGAGCATCCACGACACGACGTCGTCGCCGGGCTGCGCCCGCTTGAGGGCGAGCAGTTCGAGCATGCACATCGTGAGCCGCTCGTTGGCCTTCTCGACGTCGATCATGTCGAAGATCGCCTGCATCCCGGTGACGAGCCGGTCGCCGAGCTCCTGCGGGCAGCCGTAGAGATGGTTGAACACGCGCAAGGACAACAGCGCGGAGTAGTTGTTGAGCAGGTCCGCCTCGCCGGTGGGACCGAACTCCCGGATGACCTCACGGGCGCTTTCCTCGACGTAGACCCGCAACGCGTTCGGGTCGACCCGCGCGAGGCTGTCCGTGACCGCGCCACGCAGCCGGGCGTGCACCGCGCCGTCGGTGAACAGGCAGTTGGGGCGGTACCCCATCATCGGCAGCACGGGGCTGTCCGCTGCCTGCGTCGCCTGCCAGCGGCGGGGGTCACGCGGGAAGGTGTTCGGGTTGCGCACCACTTCGAGGACCGCGCCGTAGCTGGTCACGAGACTGGCCGGGACACCGGGAGCGAGCTCGACCGGCGCGATCGGCCCGTGCTTGCGCAGCTGCTCGTAGGCACCGGCGGGGTTGGCGGCGAATTCCGGACCGTACAACGGAAGCCGTCCGTTGACGTGGGCTGGGCAGCCCGGAGGTGGAAGCTGGCCGGCGGGTGTGGTCACACGTACTCCTGGCTGCTGGTGCGGTTGAAGAGGTATTCGACTAGGGCGATCAGCGCGTGCGTCGAGGAGAGCCGATCCCTGGCGTCACAGTTGACGAGCTGGGTTTCGGGCAGCAGGTCGAGGGCGTCGCGCAGTTCTTCGTCGGGGAAGGTCGGGGCGCCGTCGAACTGGTTGATGGCCACCGCGTAGGGCAGGCCGATTTCTTCCAGCAGGCCCATGACGTCGAACGAGTTCTCGAGGCGGCGGGGATCGGCGAGGACGAGCGCGCCGAGTGCGCCGTGCGCGATGTCCTTCCACAGCTGGGTAAAACGCTGCTGGCCGGGGGCGCCGAAGAGGTAGAGCACCACCTGGTCGCTCAGGGTCAGGCGGCCGAAGTCCATCGCGACGGTGGTGGTTTCCTTGCCCTTCACCCCGGCGAGATCGTCGACGAGCGCGCCGGCCTGCGTCATCGTTTCTTCGGTGCGCAGCGGCCGGATCTCCGACAGGGTGCCGACGAACGTGGTCTTGCCGACGGCGAAATGGCCGACGATCAGGATTTTCACCGCGGTTTGCACGGTATCGCGCAGGTATACCCCGTCAGGTGAGAGCGCGGAGGCCATCGAGCACGTCCTTCAGGAGCTTGAGGTCGGGGTGGTCGGTGTACGGGAACGCGGCATGGGTGGCGATATGCCCGGAATCGACGAGATCCGACAGCAGCACCTTCGTCACGCTGGTGGCCAGGCTCAGGTGCGCCGCGACTTCGGCGACCGAGAGCGCACCGCCGCGGCACAGCTCCATCAGGCGTTTCTTTTCCGGGCTCAGCCCCGAAACGTCCTGGCGGGTGGCGACGACGACCGTGACGAGGTCGAAGGTGTTGCGGGTCGGGTGGGCCCGGCCCCCGGTCACCACATGTGGCCGGACCAGTGCCCGCTCCCGCCGGTTGCCGCTCATGCGAGACTGCCGGATTCCTGCTGGGCGTAGCGGGGTGGAGTGGTCAGCTCGTTACCGAGCCGTTGCACCAGTTCCTGCAGCCGGGAGGAAACCCCCTCCATGTCGACCTTGTCCGTCGCGGACACCGCGAGGTAGGCGCCGGGGCCCGCGGCGACGAGGAAGATGTAACCGCCGGGGAACTCGTTCACCGTCTGCTGCCAGTTCTCGGCCGTCTCGCCGCAGAACTCGGCGGTGTTGCGCGCCAAGGCCTGCAGGCCGGACATGGCCGCGGCGTTGCGGTCCGCGTCGTCCCGGCTGATGCGCTCCGAGTGCGCCATGAGCAGCCCGTCCGCCGAGAGCAGGATCGCGTACAGCGTCTCGGGCATCTTCATGGCGTCGTCGAGCATCCAGCCCAACTTGTTGTTCACTGGGGGTTCCCTTCGGAAACAGTGGGGTTGGCACTGGAATTCGTGCTCTCCCGGCCGGTGCGGGTGCCGCGCTGCCACGCGGCCAGACCGGTCGCTGTCTTCTCCGACGACTTCTCCACCGGCGGGCGGGTCTGCGACGGGGTGCTCACCGGGCGCTCGACGACAGGCTCGCGGCGCGTGCGCCTCGGCAGGCCACCGGGAGTGCGATCGAGTTCCGCCTCGGGCGCGGGCGTTTGCCGCGGGGTCGGGGACGGCCGGAGGGGCTCCGGTTCGGAAACCGGCTCCGGCGCGGGCGCCTGCTGCAGGGGGACCTGCTGCACCGGGACCGCGGCCGGTGTCGCCTTCGGGGCCGGGTTCAACGGGGCCTGCGCGCCGGCGCGGGTGAGCAGTGCCGTCGGCAGGAAGACCACCGCGCGGACGCCGCCGTACGGCGACTGCGTGTCCACGGAAACACTGAACCCGTAGCGGGCGGCGAGCACGCCGATGACGGCGAACCCGATCCGCGGCGGGTCGCCGAGCCTGTTGATGTCATGCCCACCCTGTCCGGAGAGAAGCCATGCCGCGCGCTGCAACGCTTCGAGAGTCATGCCGACGCCGGCGTCGTCGATCATGATCGCCATGCCGTTGTGCGCCTGCTGGAAGTTGACCTCGACGGTGGTGCTCGGCTGCGAGTGCCGCGCGCCGTTGTCGAGGAGTTCGGCCACGGTGAGCACGACCGGCTCCACCGCGCGGCTGACCACCGCGATGTCGGCCTGCGCGGGAATCTGCACCCGCCGGTAATCCCGGATCCGCGAAGTCGCGCCGCGGACCACGTCGGTCAGTGAGGACACCGAACGCTGCTGGCCGGGCCAGGATCCGCAGAGGACCGCTGTCGCCTGCGCGCGCCGGCTGAGCTGGGAGTTCGCGTGGTCGATCTTCAGCAGGTCCGCGAGTACCTCGGGATCGTCGTGGCGGTCCTCCATCGTCGAGATCGCCAACTGCTGCTCGTTGGCGAGGTTCTGGACGGTGCGCATCATCGCCTTCAACGTCGCCTTCGCGGACTGCTCGACGCTGGCCGACGTCTGCTGCACGGACTCGGCGACGAGGTCGAGCACCGGGCGATGGGCTTCCCCGAGTTCGGCGTCCAGCGGGCCGGGAACCTCCACCGGCCGGTGGTTCACCTGCTCCACCAGCGCGGGGAGCCGATTCTGGACCAGATGACGTTCCTCGTCGACCCGGGCCCGCAGGTCGTTTTCGGTGAGCTGAACTCTGGCGCGGACGTGGGCGGTGATGCGCCGCTGGCGGACCAGCAGAACCCCGATCACGAGCACAATTGCCAGCAGAAACCAGAACGCCACCGCAAGGGTTTGTTGATCCATCAGTTCCTCATGGTCGGAAGTGCCTTCGCCACTGTTGCGCGCCAGACGCGGAGCAGTGAACCAGTGGATAGAAGAATCGCACTGTAGCGGATCGCTTCCTTCCTGCAGCCCGGCCATGAACAACTCGCGAGACAAGATCGAAGCTGTACCACGGGTCCGGAAAGAACTGCAAGAAAGACGCCGTTTTCCGCCCACATGGAGCAATTTCGGAAATGCGGATCGACGATTGGACGCGGCGATCCGGAAATGGTACTCGGGCGACGTGCTCGATGAAAGGGCGGATCCGTCGCGAACCACTCGCTAACGGACAACACGCCAGTTCGGCACACCGAGAAAGATCAGCCGAAGCCGCTTCTCCGCGGTCTTCACGATGAGCGCGTCGGTTTCCTCGTCACGCGGACGCGCTTCGATGAGTTCGACGACCGTCGAGAGCATCGCGGTGACAATCAGGTCCGCCATCATGTGCAGGTCGTCGGTGTTCCATTCGCGCAGGTGCTCGAACCGCGCGAGGTCGACGGCGAGGTCGCTGGAGAAAAGCTTCAGCTCGATGGCGATGGCGCGTTGCACCGGACCCGAACCGCTGTACCGCTCGCGCGTGAGGAAGCGGAAATGGTCCTCGTGCGCGCGGACATGTTCATGCAGTGTTCGCACCGACGCCCGGATGATGTGCGTGTACGTCCGCGGGTTGCTGCGGGCCGAGCGGATCATCCGCCGCAGCGTGCGCATCGACTCCTCGACGAGCGCGACCCCGAGCTCGTCCATCGACGCGAAATGACGGTAGAACGCCGTCGGCACGATACCGGCCCGCTTCGTGACCTCGCGCAGGCTGAGGTTGGCGAAGGCACGTTCGGCGAGCAGCTCGAGGGCTGCGTCGAGAAGGGCCTGCCGGGTGCGCTGCTTGCGCTCCTGGCGGCTCACGGGCTCGGCGGTCACCTGAGCGAGCGTACGCATGTCCCTCCTGTTCTCCACGTCACAGCGGCTCACCTTGACACTTCCAGCGTCATGCCTTCCACTGTTTAGTGTACAGCTGTTCACTGGAACTGGAGGTGCCATGACAGCCTTAGTGCCCCGAAGCCGTCGCAAGCTCGCCTCCCTGGCCGAGGCATTGCTGACGCCGCACGGCATGGACCGCTACCTCGAACTGGTCGACCCGATGCTGGTCCGCCGCGAGATCCGCGGCGTCGTGACCGGCGTCGAACGGCAGACCGCCGACACGGTGACGCTCACGATCCGCCCCAGCCGGGCGTGGCGAGGCTTCACCGCCGGTCAGTACGTGCGGGTTTCGGTGGACATCAACGGCGTCCGCCGCACCCGCTGCTACTCCCCCGCCTGCTCGCAGCACCGCCGCGACGGGCAGCTCGAACTCACCGTGAAGGCCGACCCGAAGGGCCTGGTTTCCCGGTACCTGCACGAAAACGCCGAGCCAGGCATGGTAGTCAACCTGTCCCAGCCGGACGGCGGCTTCACCATGCCGGAGCGCCGCGCGCCGAAGACGCTGCTGATCAGCGGCGGCAGTGGGATCACGCCGGTGCTCTCGATGCTGCGCACCCTCGTCGACGAGCGGCACCCGGGTGAAATCGTCTTCCTGCACTACGCGAACACCGCCGAAGACGTGCTCTACCGCGAAGAACTCGCGAAGCTGGCCGCGCTGCACTCCGGCGTCAAGATCGTGCTTGCTTACACACTGGCGAAATCCGGCGCCGACCTGCACGGCTTCTTCAGCGCGAAGCACCTGACCAAGGCCGCGCCCTGGTACCGCGACGCCGAAACCTACCTCTGCGGCCCGAAGCCCCTGATGGACTCCGTCCGCGAGCGATTCGGCGACGACGGCTTGAGTGAACGACTGCACACCGAGGAGTTCACGCCGCCCGCGCTGAAGTTCGACAAGGCCGACGCCGAGGGGCAGATCCGGTTCGCGCACAGCGGCAAGGAGTTCGCGAACTCCGGCAAACCACTGCTCGAACAGGCCGAGGACGCCGGGCTGAACCCGGAGCACGGCTGTCGCATGGGCATCTGCTTCTCGTGCACGAAGGTCAAGACGTCCGGCTGCGTGCGGAACGCGAAGTCCGGTGCGCTGTCCGAAGAAGAGAACGAAGAAATCCAGCTCTGCATCTCCGTCCCGGTCGGGGACGTCGAGATCAACGCCTAGTCGCAGGAGAAAGCCATGACCGGACTACAGGATCGCCTCACCCCGCAGCAGATCGAGGAATTCGGCCGCGAGATGGACGAGCTCAGGCAGCGGACCGTCGCCCAGCTCGGCAAGGAAGACGTCGACTACATCCACAACGTCATCAAGACCCAGCGCGCACTGGAGGTCGCCGGGCGCGGGCTGCTGTTCGCCGGGTTCTTCCCGCCGGCGTGGATCGCCGGGGTCACCGCGCTTTCGGTGTCGAAGATCCTCGACAACATGGAGATCGGCCACAACGTCATGCACGGCCAGTACGACTGGACGCGTGATCCGGCGCTGAGCTCGCAGGGCTTCGAGTGGGACAACGTCGCGCCCGCCGCGAACTGGCGTCACTCGCACAACTACCTGCACCACACTTACACGAACATCCTCGACAAGGACCGCGATATCGGTTACGGCGTCCTGCGGCTGGACCCGGCGCAGCGCTGGCACCCGTACTACCTGGGAAACCCGGTGTACGCGATCATGCTCGCGCTGTTCTTCCAGTGGGGCGTGATGCTGCACGACCTGGAGTTCGACCGGATCGTCAAGGGCGAGCGCAAGTGGTCGGACACCAAGGAAGTCGCGGCGAAGATGGCCAAGAAGGCCTCGCGGCAGGTCGGCAAGGACTACGTGCTCTTCCCGCTGCTGACCGGCCCGCTCGCGCCGTTGACCTTGGCCGGCAACGCGACGGCGAACCTGGCCCGCAACCTGTGGTCGTTCTCCATCATCTTCTGCGGCCATTTCCCCGCCGACGTCGAGAGCTTCACCGAGGAGGAGACCGAGGACGAGTCGCGGGGCCAGTGGTACCTGCGCCAGATCCTGGGCTCGGCGAACATCTCCGGCGGGAAGCTGTTCCACATCATGAGCGGGAACCTCTCGCACCAGATCGAGCACCACCTGTTCCCGGACATCCCGGCGCGGCGCTACCCGCAGATCGCGGGCGAGGTGCGGGCCATCTGCGAGAAGTACGGCCTGCCGTACAACACCGGCCCGCTGAGCCGCCAGCTCGGTTCGGTGGCGAAAAAGATTGTGAACCTCGCGTTGCCGTGGGTCGGTACGCCGCGCAGGCCCAGTACCGTGGAGCGGGACAAGGTACTCCGAGCGGCTTAGGAAACGAACATGGTCGGTCAGTTCGAGAGCAGCAAGGACACGGTCCAGGTGATCACCGAATCGGCGGCCACGCACATCGGGAACATCGCGACGATCATCACCGGCGCGGTCCGTGACATCGCGCGGGAGACCGGCGACTGGATCAGCGACGTCATCGAGATGCGCGAAGCTTCGGTCCGCGCGCAGGAAGACGAGCAAAACCTCAACCCGCCCGTGGTGGTGGAGCCGGTCGCGGACGTGACGGACCCCGTCGTCGACAAGTAGCAGGGCTCGGCTGGGTGCGTGGCTCGTGAGTGGCTACGAGTGTTCTAACACTTGTAGCCACTCACGAGCCACCCACCCAGCCACACTTACGTACTGACGCGCCCACAAGTAGGGAAAACCGGGTGGGCGCGCGGGGCGGGCTCGCGGCAAGCTGGGGCGGTGACCACCCGTAACGCCCTCCGGCTCGTCCTGGCAGCGCCCTTCCGGCGCGCGTTCCGGGCCGAGCTGGCCTGGGTGCTCCTCGGGGTGCCGCTCGCCGTGCTGTGCCTGGTCCTGCTGCTGGTCGGGCTCGCCCTCGGCGTCGGCCTGTCGCCGCTCTTCCTCGGTTTGCTGCTGATCTCCGCGACCCTGCTCGGCGCGCGAGGGCTCGGCAAGCTGCACCGGGCGCTGGCGTCCGGACTGCTCGGCGTGCGGGTCGCGGCGCCGCCACAGCGTGAACTCCGGCCAGGGTTGTGGAACTGGGTCAAGTCCCGCGTCGGCGACCCGGCCGGTTGGCGGGCGGCGGCGTACCTGGTCGTCCGGCCGCCGCTGGCGCTGGCGGAACTGATCGTGACCGCGGTGCTGCTCGTCTACGGCCTCGGCACCCTGACCTACCCGGTGACCTGGTTCATCCTCGACGGCCAGGCGCAGCCGGTCTTCGACATCTTCACCCGCGAGTGGATCCTCACCATCCCGCTCGCCTTGCTGGGTCTGCTGATCCTGTTCGCCACGCCGTGGATCCTGCACGGCCTGCTCGTGCTCGACAGGCTGCTGGTCCGAGGCCTGCTCGGCGCGGCCACGCTGTCCGAACGGGTCCGCGACCTGGAGGAAAGCCGCGCGACAGCCGTCGAAGACGCCACGGTGAAGCTCCGCCGCATCGAACGCGACCTGCACGACGGCGCGCAGGCGCGGCTGGTCGCGGTGGCGATGAAACTGGGTGTCGCCAAGGACGAGCCGGACGTCGACCAGGTCCGCGCATTGGTGGCGGCCGCGCACGAAAACGCGAAACTGGCGCTTGTGGAGCTGCGGGATCTGGCCCGCGGCATCCATCCGCCGGCGCTGGACGCGGGACTCGGCGTCGCACTGTCCACTTTGGCCGCCACCAGCGCCGCCGACGTGCGGCTGAGTGTCGAACTGCCCACCCGGCCGCCGCCGTCGATCGAAACGATCGTGTACTTCAGCGCGGCCGAACTCCTGACCAACGCGGTGAAACACGGGGACGGGCGGGCGATCGACGTCGACGTGGCCCTGATCCCCGGCGGGCTCCGGCTCGCCGTGGCCGACTCCGGCAACGGCGGCGCGCGGGTCATACCGGGTGGCGGCCTCGCCGGGCTGGCGGACCGGGCGCGGACCGTCGACGGCAGGCTCGGCATCAGCAGTCCGCGCGGTGGGCCTACGGTGATCACCGTCGAGATACCGCTGCGGCATTGAGCCGGGGGCGCCGCAGTTTTAGGAGGCACTGTGCGAGTCGTGATCGCCGAGGATTCGACGATCCTGCGTCAAGGTCTCGTCGAGCTGCTCACCCTGCGCGGCCACGAGGTCGTCGCCGCGGTGAAGGACGGCGAACACCTGCGCGCCGCCGTCACCGAGCACCGGCCCGACGTGTCCATTGCGGACATCCGGATGCCGCCGACGCACACCGACGAGGGCCTCCGCGCCGCGATCGCGTTGCGTTCGGAACTACCCGGCTGCGCGATTCTCCTGTTCTCGCAATACGTCGAGACGACCTACGCCGCGGAGCTGCTCGCGGATCGCGCGGGCGGCGTCGGCTACCTGCTCAAGGACCGCGTGGCCGAGGTGTCCGACTTCCTCGACGCGCTGCGGCGGGTGTCCGAGGGCGAGACCGTGCTCGATCCCGAAGTCGTCCAGCAGCTCTTCGCGTCGACCCGGAAGTCGGACGTCCTCGCCGGGCTGACCGGGCGGGAGCGGGAAGTGCTCGGCCTGATGGCGGAAGGCCGCTCCAACGCCGCGATCGCCACTGGCCTGTTCCTGTCGGCGGGTTCGGTGGAGAAGTACGTGACCAGCATCTTCGGCAAGCTCGGCCTCTCACCTTCGGACGGTGACAACCGGCGTGTCCTCGCCGTCCTCCGCTACCTGCAGCCCTAACTCGCCAACCTCAGAATTCATATGTGCGAACACCGCGTTACATACTGAACGGTCGAGAACCGTAAGCCCGCGCCCGTTCACGCGTCAACGACCCTCTCCCTGAGCGGTACATCGATGCCCCGAAGGCACTAACGTGGGCCGCCATGTACTCCACGGAGATCGAGGTCCACACCGGCCGGGAGGCCGTGGTCTACGACCTCACCAGGGAAGCCGAGGCGTTCCTGACCGAGGCCGACGCCGACGACGGCCTCCTGCACGTCTGGGTCCCCCACGCGACGGCCGGGCTGGCCATCCTCGAAACCGGCGCCGGGAGCGACGACGACCTGTTGTCCGCGCTCGACGAGCTGCTCCCCCGCGACGACGCCCGCTGGCGGCACCGGCACGGCAGCAAGGGCCACGGCCGCGATCACGTGCTCCCCGCGCTGGTGCCGCCGTACGCCACCATCCCGGTCATCGGCGGGGTGATGGCGCTCGGCACCTGGCAGTCGATCTGCCTAGTGGACACCAACCTCGACAACCCTGTCCGGCGTGTGCGCTTCAGTCTCCTCAACGGCTGAAGCCCTGCGGCCGGGCCAAACGACGACAACGAGCCCGACGACCAGCATCCCGGCGAGGACCCAGATCCCGGCGGCGACGTCCGGCGCGCCCGGAGTGCCCTGAAGCAGGCTCCTGAGCCCTTCGGCGGAGAATCGGAACGGCGTCCACGACCACAGCAGCGCGCGGTAGGCGGGGTTGAGCAGCTCGGGCACCTGACCGGCAACGGCGGGCGCGACCAGGTAAAGCGGGCCGAGGATCGACATCGCGCGCACGCCGAGCAGCCGGAGCAATCCCGCCTGCAGTGCCGCGAACGCCGTCGCGGCCAGGAAAAGGAAGCCGAGGACGTCCCAGCCGAGCGGCAACGACGAGTCCCACAGCTTCAGGAAGCCCGCGATCACGGCCGTGATCAGCACGCCGGCGCCGAGGACCTGCACGACCCGCGCTCCGACGCCGGGCACCAGACCCAGCCGGCGCGAACCCAGCAGCAGTACGGCACCGGCGACCAGGCAGCCGACCCAGGCGAGCGCGCTCGCGGCCAGTGGCGCGGTCCGCCCGGCGACGCTGACGGGGTTCAGCGTTTCGACCTTGACGGCGACCGGCGGGGCCGCGGGGTCCGCTTGCGCCGCGGCCGCGGAGAGCGCCTGAGCCGCCCCGGTCAGCGCCTGCTGTGCCACCTGAGTACCGGACGGGTTGACCGCGCCGGACACGACGACGGTCGCGGACGGCCCGGCGCCGAGCTCGAGAACGCCGTAGACCTCCTTGTCCGCCAACGCTTTCCGGCCGTCCTCCGGCGTCGTGAGGCGCCACTCCAGCTGTCCGCCGCCCTGCTGAGAGACACGCGAGGCGACAGCTTGCAGCGGCCCGGCGGGTGGCGCGGAGACGGCCACCGGCACCCGGTCGGGCGCGCTGGTCGCCTGCGCACCGAAGGTCAGGAAGCCGAGCACAACGGCGACCAGCGCTCCTGCCACCGCGGCTATGAGAGCGAACGCCCCAGGACGCGGGCGGCGTGGACCGGACATGACTTCCTCCAGTTATTCGTCAGACGTTGAATTCTTCTCCCAAGGTAGAACCCCTTTCGCTCGAAAGTCAACACACGTTGAATAACTATGGCCGGGTAACGTCGGTCACGTGACGACCACGTACGCACCCCGGCTGGTGCTCTGGGACATCGACCACACGCTCGTCGAGCTGACTCGCGGCGGCAACTGGTTCGGGACGGCCTTCGCGACGGTGATCGGCAAGGATCCGCTCTACACGCCGAAATTCGGCGGCCGCACCGATCGCGCTGTCACGATCGAGCTCCTCGAGGCCGTCGGCGTCGAGGCCACCGAGGAGCTCATCCAGGAACTCTGGGCCGAGTTCATCGCCGTCGCCGACAAGTCGCGTCCGACGCTGGGACAGCACGGACGAGCCCTCCCCGGCGCCGCCGCGGCACTGTCCACAATGGCCGGATCGCCGAACGTGGTCCAGACGCTCGTCACCGGGAACCTGCCGGAAACCGCGCACCACAAGCTTTCCGCGTTCGACCTGCACACCCATATCGACTTCGAGATCGGCGGCTACGGCTCGCTTTCGGCCCATCGCCCGGACCTGGTGCCGCACGCTGTCGGGCTCGCCACGACCAAGCACGCGACGACGTTCGCCGCCGCTGACGTGGTGATCATCGGCGACACCCCGTTCGACGTCGACGCGGCCCTGCAACACGGAGCGGTGGCCGTCGGCGTCGCGACCGGGCACTTCACCGCCGAGGAGCTGCACGCGGCGGGCGCGCACACCGTGCTGGCCGATCTCACCGACACCGCGGCGGTCCGCTCCGCATTACTGGGCCGGGCGGATTAAACTCCCCGGCATGTCATACCCAGGGGGCAACGGCTGGGATCAGCCCCAGCAGCCATACCAGCCGGGCTACCAGCCGCCGAACCACCCGGGGCAGCAGCACCCGCAGCAGCCGTATCAGGGCTACCAAGATCATCCGCAGCAGCAGTACTACGGTGGTTACCCCGGTGGCCCGCAGCCGCCCGCGCCGAAGAAGAACAAGACCGCGCTCTGGGTGACGATCGGCGCGCTCGTGGTCGTCATCGCCGTCGGCGTGACGCTCCTGTTCGTGATGACCGGTAACAACGATCCGGCTCCCCAGGCCGCGCCGTCGTCCTCCCCGGTCGCTCCGCCGCCGCCGAGCCCGTCGAACAGCAGCCCGCCGACGAGCACCGAGGCGAACAACCAGGTCGACGCCGTCACGCCGGGCTGGCAAGGCATTCTGTCCACAAAGGACGGGGTGGCCTACGACCTCCCACCGGACAACTGGGACACCCGCCCGGGCTTTATTTCGGGCTATGACTCGGGTTCGGTGAAGGCGTCCATCCACGAGTCGACCACCTTCCGCCCGGAGGCCTGTGCCGGGGTCAAGGGATCCAACCGCGGCAAGGCGGGCTTCATGACCGCCGGGGACAACGCGCCCGACGTCGCCGCGCGCGGTTCGGTACGACTGTGGGCGCAGGCCGCCGGCACCGGCGAGGACGGCAAGGTGCCGGAGGTCCCGCTGCCCGCCACGACCCAGATCCCGATCGACGGCGGGAAGCTCCAGGCCACCAGCTCGACGGTGACGTTCACCCCGCCCGCCGACGAGGACTGCCCGGCACCCAGCGTCCAGGTCACGTCGGCGGCGTTCAAGGTCGGCACGCAGACGGTCTGCTTCCTGCTGGTGACCGACCTGCAGGTGCCCGACGCGCTGCCCGCGGAAGACGCCAAGAAGATCCTCGCGAGCCTCAGACCACAGTCATGACCGAGGATCGGCCGCCCGAGCCGGAGGGGACGGAACCGCCACGGTTCGTCGACCCGCTGACCGGGTGGCCGATTCCGGAAGAACCCCGCCCGGAACCGCTCGATACCCCCGACGAACCGGCTGCCGAACCCCGGAACCGGCTGCGCAGGCGAATCGCCCTGTCACTGGCGGGGGTGCTCGTCCTGGCGATGTTCGTCGGTGTCGTCGTGGTGATCGGTGATTCCCCCGAGTTCTCGACCTCGGCGAGCGACGTCGAGACCCCGGTGCCGATGCCCGGCACCAGCCGCCCGCGGCCGGAGACGCTACCCGTTGTCGCGGGCTGGAAACCGGTCGTGTCCGACGACCATCCGTTCGCGTTCGACGTCCCGCCGGACTGGACCGTGGAGAACCCGGGCGTGATCGTCGGTTTCGAAGCGCCCGGCGGAGATCTGCTCTCGCTGCACGGCGTCGCCAGGTTCAAGAGCAACTTCTGCCCGTACCTCGACGTATCGTCGCGTGCGCAGGCCGGTTTCACCGCGATCCGCGCCGACGAGGTCAACGGCATCAGGGAAGCGGCCGAAGAAACCGTGGTGCGCTGGGCGGAAGCCGCCTACAGCTCAGCGGACTTCGCGAAACAGCCGCGTGTCACCGTGACCAAGGCGCAGCCCGTGCAGGTTTTCGGGGGCAGCGTCGAAGCCATGGAGATGACGGCGACCGTGCGGCCCGTCGAGCCCAACGCCTGCAGCCCGCCGAGCGTCGCGCTCACCGCCGTCGTCCTGCCGTTGAACGCCGACGCCGACGCGATGAGCTATCACGTGCACCTCACCCTCGCCGACCAGGAGATCGGCGAGGGCCTGCAACCCGACGTCGCCGCCGAAATCATCAGCAGCATCCGCCGGGCGGGCTGAAGCTCAGCCTCGGGTGAGCTTCACCAGGTGCTCGACCACACCGTCGACGGCGACCTCTTCGCGCTCGCCGGTACGCCTGTCCTTGACCTCGACGAGCCCGTTGGCCAGGCCACGCCCGACGACGACGATCGTCGGCACACCCACGAGTTCGGCGTCCTTGAACTTCACGCCCGGCGAAGCCTTGCGGTCGTCGAGCAGCACGCTGAGGCCGGCCGCGTCGAGCTCGGCGGCCAGCTTCTCGGCACCGGCGGACAGGGTGTCGTCCTTGCCCGCGATGACGAGGTGGAGGTCGTACGGCGAGATCTCGCGGGGCCAGATCAGGCCGATGTCGTCGTGGTTCTGCTCGGCGAGCACGCCGACCAGGCGGGACACGCCCACGCCGTAGGAGCCCATGGTGATGCGGATGGGCTTCGAGTCCGGGCCCAGCGCGTCGAGCTCGAACGCGTCGGCGTACTTGCGGCCGAGCTGGAAGATGTGGCCGATCTCGATACCGCGCGCCGCGACGAGCGTGCCGTGACCGTCGGGCGACTCGTCGCCCTCTCGGACCTCGGCGGCCTCGATGGTGCCGTCGGGGGTGAAGTCACGCCCGGCGACGAGGTCGACGACGTGGTGATCACGCTCGTCGGCGCCGGTGACCCACGCCGTGCCGGTGACGATCCTGGGGTCCACGACGTACCGGATACCGTTGTCCTGCAGCGACTTCGGGCCGATGTAGCCCTTGATCAGGAACGGGTTGGCCTTGAAGTCGTCCTCGTCGAGCAGCTCGACCTCGGCGGGCTCGAGCGACGCTTCGAGCCGCTTCATGTCGACCTCGCGGTCTCCGGGGAGACCGACGGCGAGCAGCGTCCACTCCTTGGAGCCGGGCTGACGCGTCTTGACGATCACGTTCTTGAGCGTGTCGGCCGCGGTGAACGTGCGGCCGAGGCCGGCTTCGTTGAGGAAGGTGACCAGCTTCTCGATGGTCGGCGTCTTCGGCGTCAGGTGGACCTGCGCGGCGGGCTTGTCCTCGACGGGCTGCGCGGGCGGCGCGGGTGTGGTGACGGCCTCGACGTTCGCCGCGTAGTCCGACTCGGTGCTGCGGACGTAGGTGTCTTCACCGGTGTCCGCCACCGCGAGGAATTCCTCGGACGCGGAACCGCCCATCGCGCCGGAGGTCGCCGCGACGATGACGTACTCGACGCCGAGCCGGTCGAACAGGCTGGTGTAGGCCTGCCGGTGCAGCTCGTACGAACGCTTGAGGCCCTCGTCGTCGAGGTCGAAGGAGTACGAGTCCTTCATGACGAACTCGCGGCCGCGCAGGATGCCCGCGCGGGGGCGCGCTTCGTCGCGGTACTTCGTCTGGATTTGGTACAGGACGACGGGATAGTCCTTGTACGAGCTGTACTCGCCCTTCACGGTGAGCGCGAAGAGCTCTTCGTGGGTCGGGCCGAGGAGGTAGTCGGCGCCCTTGCGGTCCTTGAGGCGGAACAGGCCGTCGCCGTACTCGGTCCAGCGACCGGTCACCTCGTAGGGCTCACGCGGCAGCAGCGCGGGGAACTGGATCTCCTGCGCGCCGATCGCGTTCATCTCTTCGCGCACGACCTTCTCGACGTTGCGCAGGACCCGCAAACCGAGCGGCAGCCACGAATAACCACCCGGAGCGACGCGGCGGACGTAGCCGGCGCGCACCAGCAGCCGATGGCTGGGCACTTCGGCGTCCGCCGGGTCCTCGCGCAGCGTGCGAAGGAACAGCGACGACATCCTGGTGATCACTACGGGACTCCTAGCGGCAAAGGCCGGATATAGACGTTCAGCGAAGCGTAGTCAACCCCTCCGGGGTGGCCGCAACCGGTTATCACGGTTTTGTCGGGGGTGGCCGCTAGCGTGCCAGGCATGGCACTTGAACTGGGCATGGTCACCGTCGATTGCGCCGATCCGAAGCAGCTCGCGGGCTTCTGGACGAAGGCGCTCGGCGTCGAGGTCGAAGTGGACTACGAGGAGTACCTGATCCTGACACCCGCGAAGGAAGGCGGCACCAAGCTGGCCTTCCAGCGGGTGCCGGAAGAGCGCGCCGGCAAGAACCGGCTGCACCTGGACTTCGTCACCGAGGACCGGGCGGGCGAGGTGAAACGGCTGGTCGAGCTCGGCGCCTCCGAGCTCGACACGCACGAGATGCCAGGACTGACCTGGACCATCCTCACCGACCCGGAAGGCAACGTGTTCTGCGTCGGCGGAGGTGATCACTAGATGATGGAGGGATGACGAGCCGAGTACTGATCCCGTGGCGTGATGTCGAGGTTCCCGACGGCCTGGCCGCCGGGGTGTACGACGGAGTCGGCGAGCCGCCCGCGGACTTGAGCGGTGTCGAGTTCTACGTGCTGCCCTACGACCGTGGGCCGGAGCCGCCGAAGCTGATCAGCCGGCTGCCCGCGTTGCGTGCTGTCCAGGCGCTGTCGGCGGGCTTCGAGAACTTGCTGCCGCTGCTGCCGGACGGGGTCGTGCTCGCGAACGGCCAGGGCCTGCACGACCTGAGCGTCGCCGAGCACGCGATGGCGCTGATCCACGCCTCACAGCGGGATCTGCCGCGCTGGGTGAAGCAGCAGGCGTCCGGGTCGTGGGCACGCGAACACACCAGGTCGATCGCGGACAGCCGGGTGCTGCTGATCGGGTACGGCTCGATCGGCAAGGCGATCGAGCGGCAACTGCTGGCCACCGAGGCCGTCGTCGTGCCGGTCGCCAGCCGCGCGAGGCCCGGCGTGCACGGCATCGACGAGCTGCCCGCGCTGCTGCCCGACGCCGACATCGTGGTGCTCGTCCTGCCCGACAACCCGGGCACGCGGGGCTTGTTCGACGCGTCCGCCCTGGCAGCGCTGCCGGATGACGCGCTGGTCGTGAACGTCGGCCGGGGCACGGCGGTCGACACGGACGCGCTGCTGGCCGAGGTACTCACCGGACGGCTTCGCGCGGCGCTCGACGTCGTCGATCCCGAGCCGCTCCCGGCGGACCATCCACTGTGGACGGCCCCAGGTGTGCTGATCACGCCGCATATCGCGGGCGGCTCGGCGTCCTTCTACCCGCGCGCGAAACGGCTCATCGCCGAACAACTCCGCCGCTTCGCCTCCGGCTCTCCCCTCCTCCACATCGTCACTCCGCCATCTGTCGACAGCAATGCCACTGACTTAAGCTGCCCGAGGTGTCAGCCGGATGTTCGGTGGGTC
>NZ_DASYMU010000114.1:0-29851 GCF_036008905.1 Amycolatopsis sp.
CGGGTCGCTCTGCATCGGCGGCGTCACGTACATGCGCACACCCTATAGCGTCGGGAGGTGCGGGCGGACCACTTCGCTGGGAAGCCGCGGACTGTTCACGCTGGCGGACGCGCAGCACGACCAGCTGGTCCCGCGCGGAACTGCTGATGGCCTGCGAGTTGACGGCACCGTGTTCTTGCAAGGCGAGTCAGCCGTGCGGCGTCGAGGTCGGCGTCGGTGGCCGGCTGAGGGACGAGTGAGGTCATTGGGCACCGCCACCGTCGAGCAGCAGTACGTGGCGTTCAGCGAGGGACTGGTGCAGCAGTGCCATGGTGTAGATCAGGATCGTGTCGTAGGCGCGGGCTGCGACCAGTAGCACCCGATCACCGTGGTGCAGGTGGTAGCGGGCGCGCAGCGGCGCGGGGATCACGAGTTGGCATGTGGTGGGGACGCTGAACACGCCGCGTGGGTCGCGTTGGATGATCACCGCGCCGGCGGTGGCCGTGATGGTCAGTGTCTGACCGGCTTCCCAGCCCATCGCCTCGACGAATGATTGGTCACGCACCCGGCCGGACGCGTCGACCTTGCCGATCGTGTAGATCATCGGGACCTTCGCGGGCCCGGTCTCCACATCGACTACAGGGAGAGGTCCCCGCTGAGCTGGCTCGGCGTCGGCCGCCCCCTCTCCACGCGCCGGAAGCGCCAGCGGAGACACCAGGTGATCGCTCATGACACACCCACTCGGGGGCGTGGAGCGCGACGACTACGGCGAAATCTGGTGACGTACGTCACCAGATCTGGATGAGGGGCTGTGCCGCTCTGGGCCTCTGGGACGCCGCCCAGGGTCTGAGTGACCGCTCAGCGTGTCTGAGGACCTGCAAAACACGGGATTCAGAGCGTGATTGTGTGTCCGAGGGGGGACTTGAACCCCCACGCCCATTAAGGGCACTAGCACCTCAAGCTAGCGCGTCTGCCATTCCGCCACTCGGACCTGCTGAGAAGAGAGTATACGGTCTGTGACGCCCGTTTTCAGGTGGGGTCGGGTGTGTCGCCGGGGGTACCGCTGGAAAGATCTTCCGGCTGGGCAGTGGTAGGAATGATCGGTGACCGAACCGAACCTGATCGATACAGCTGCGGCCGAAGCTGTGACGCTGACCAGCGAGTTGATCCGCATCGACACCACGAACACCGGTGATCCCGACACGTTGGTGGGGGAGCGGCAGGCCGCCGAATATGTGGCGGAGAAGCTCTCCGACGTGGGCTACGAGATCAACTACGTCGAGTCCGGTGGCAAGAATCGACACAACGTGATCGTGCGGTTGCCGGGGGCTGATCGTGAGCGCGGGGGGTTGCTGATCCACGGGCATCTCGACGTGGTGCCGGCGGACGCCTCGGAGTGGTCGGTGCATCCGTTTTCGGGGGCGGTCCAGGACGGGTACGTGTGGGGCCGGGGTGCGGTCGACATGAAGGGCATGGTCGGGATGACCTTGGCCCTCGCGCGGCACTACAAGCAGCACAACATCGTGCCGCCGCGTGACCTCGTGTTCGCGTTCGTCGCCGACGAGGAGGCCGGTGGGCAGTTCGGGGCGCAGTGGCTGGTCGACAACAAGCCTGAGCTGTTCGAGGGGGTCACCGAGGCGATCAGCGAGGTCGGCGGGTTCTCGATCACGTTGAAGGACGACGTGCGGGCTTACCTGATCGAGACCGCGGAGAAGGGCATCCGCTGGATGAAGCTGCGGGTCCGGGGGACCGCCGGGCACGGGTCGATGATCCATCGGGACAACGCCGTCACCAAGCTGTCCGAGGCGGTCGCGAAGCTGGGGAACCACCGGTTCCCGATCGTGCTCACCGACTCGGTGCGGGAGTTCCTGGCCGGCGTCACCGAGATCACGGGGTGGGACTTTCCTGAAGACGACCTCGAGGGTTCGGTCGCGAAGCTGGGGAACATCTCGCGCATGATCGGCGCGACGCTGCGGGACACGGCCAACCCGACGATGTTGACCGCGGGCTACAAGTCGAACGTGATTCCGTCGTTCGCCGAGGCCGCTGTTGACTGCCGGATCCTGCCTGGGCGCCTGGAGGCCTTCAACAAGGAGCTGGACGAGATCCTCGGGCCCGACATCGAGAAGGAGTGGATGGAGCTCCCGCCGGTCGAGACCACCTTCGACGGCGCACTGGTGGACGCGATGACGGCGGCGGTGCTGGCCGAGGACCCGGGCGCGCGCACGTTGCCGTACATGTTGTCCGGCGGTACGGACGCCAAGGCGTTCCAGGGGCTGGGGATTCGCAACTTCGGGTTCGCGCCGCTGAAACTGCCCGCGGACCTGGACTTCTCGGCGTTGTTCCACGGTGTCGACGAGCGGGTTCCGGTGGACGCGCTCGAGTTCGGCGTGCGGGTGCTGGACAGGTTCCTGCGCTCGTCCTGACGAAGAAGGGCCGCACGGCGGATTGACGGATTCGCCGTGCGGCGTCACCTTGGTGGGCCAGTGGGAAAAATTCACACCATCGAGGGGACATCGTGGTCTCGTTCACGCGCATCCTGGTCGTCGTCTGCACCGCGACGGCGCTGCTGGTCGCACCTGCTCAAGCCGCGCCGCCAGGGGCGAAGGACGTCACGGCGACGCTCTTCGAGTGGCGTTTCGACTCCGTCGCCCGCGAGTGCACCAATGTGCTGGGGCCGCGTGGCTACGGGTTCGTGGAGGTATCTCCTGCTCAGGAGCATATTCAGGGCTCGCAGTGGTGGACGTCGTATCAGCCCGTGGGCTATTCGATCGCGGGCAGGCTCGGAGATCGGGCGTCGTTCAAGCGCATGATCGACACCTGTCACGCCGCGGGTGTCGGCGTCATCGCGGACGCGGTGATCAACCACATGTCCTCGGGGTCCGGCACCGGAACCGGCGGCAGCCAGTACTCGAAGTACGACTACCCGGGCTGGTACCAGACGCAGGACTTCCACTCGTGCCGCCAGCCGATCACCGACTATGGCAACCGCGACAACGTCCAGGGCTGCGAGCTCGTCGGGCTCTCCGACCTCGACACCGGCAGCGACTACGTCCGTGGCCGGATCGCCGGGTACCTCAACGACCTCGATTCGCTCGGGGTCGACGGCGTCCGGGTCGACGCGGCGAAGCATGTGGCGGCCGGAGATCTGGCGGCGATCCGGTCCAAGCTGAGCAACCCGGGCAAGTTCTGGGCGCAGGAGGTCATCTACGGCGGCGGCGAGGCCGTCCAGCCCGGCGAGTACCTCAACACCGGCGACGTCGACGAGTTCCGGTACGCCACCAGTCTCAAGTCGACCTTCAGCGGCGGCAGGCTGGCTGACCTCAGCCAGTTCGGCGAGGCCTGGGGCTTCGTCAGCGGCGGAAAGGCCCGCGCGTTCGTCGACAACTGGGACACCGAGCGCAACGGCTCCACCCTCAACCGCACCTACGGCTCGACGTACACCCTCGCCAACGTCTTCATGCTGGCGTGGCCGTACGGCTCGCCGAACGTGTACTCCGGCTATTCCTACGGCGGCGCGGACGACGGCCCGCCCAACGGCGGCACGGTCAACGCCTGCTTCAGCGACGGCTGGACGTGCCAGCACGCCTGGCGCCAGATCGCCAACATGGTCGCCTTCCGCAACGCCGTCGCGGGCACCGGCGTGACGAACTGGTGGTCCGACGGCGTCAACGGCATCGCGTTCGGCCGTGGCAGTGCCGGATACGTCGCCATCAACCGGGGGACTGGCTCGCTCACGCGCACCTTCCAGACGTCGTTGCGCGCGGGCAGCTACTGCGACGTCCAGCACGCTGACCCCGGCTCGGGCTGTGCGGACAGCATGTACACGGTCGGCGCCGACGGCACGTTCACCGCCACCGTCGGCGCGGGAGACGCCGTCACGCTCTATTCAGGGGCCTAGCCGGGAGTAGACCGGGATCCGGTTCAGCGGCGCGTCCGCGCGCAGACGGGTGCCACCGGGGTATTCCTGGTCCGTGGCGGTGTCGACCCAGGAGGCACCGAGCGGCAGGTAGACCTCACGCTCGACGGCGCCCGGGCGCAGGACCGGAGCGATGAGCACGTCCGGGCCGAGCAGGAACTGGTCGTCGACGTCCCACGCCTCCGGGTCCTCGGAGAAGTCGACGAACAGCGGGCGCATCGGCGGGATGCCCCGCTCGTGGGCGACACGCATCTGCTCCATGAGGTAAGGCCGGAGACGTTCACGCCGGCGCAGCGATTCTTCGATCAGGACAAGCGCTTCCTCGCCGTAGGCCCACACCTCGTTCGGGCCGCCGGTCATCTCCGGCCCGAAGTCCGCGCGTGGATCGCGGAAGCCGTGGAGCCGGAACAGCGGGCAGAACACGCCGTACTGGAGCCACCGGATCATCAGCTCGCGATACTCCGGCGAGTCGGGGTCGCCACCGTGGAAACCGCCGATATCCGTGGTCCACCAAGGGATTCCCGACACCGCGACGTTCAGCCCTGCCCGCACCTGCGCCTGCAGCGACTCCCAGGTGGGCCCGATGTCGCCGGACCACAGTGCTGCGCCGTAACGCTGACTCCCGGCCCACGCGGAGCGGCTGAGCGACACGACCTCGTCGTCGCCCTCGGCGAGCATGCCCTCGTAGAACCCCTGGGCGTGCGCCATCGAGTACAGGTTGAAGACCTCGGCGCCGGGACCGGCGTGGAAACGCAGGTTCTGCGGGTGTCCTGGCTGGATCTCCGGCTCGCAGCCGTCGAGCCACCAGGTGCGGATTCCCTTGTCGTAGTAGTTCTGCTTGACCTTCGCCCAGAGGAATTCGCGCGCTTCGGGATCGGTGGCGTCGTAGAAGGCGACGGGCATTTCGGCGTCGAAACCCTTGTCCCGCCAGGGCGCGTGCTTCGGCAGGCCTGGCTCGGTGCCGACGAGCAGGCCTTCGGTGAGCAGCTTCTGGTAGTTCTCCGACAGCGGGCTGACCGTCGGCCAGATCGAAACCATGAGTTTCACGCCGAGCTCGTCCAGTTCAGTCGTCATCGCTTCGGGATCGGGCCACTCGGCGGGATCGAAGCGCCAGTCGCCGAGATGGGCCCAGTGGAAGAAGTCCGCGACGATCACCGACAGCGGCAGCCCGCGCCGCTTGTACTCGCGGGCGACGCCGAGCAGCTCTTCTTACGTGCGGTAGCGCAGTTTCGACTCCTTTTCGGCGACCACAACCCCGGCGGCCGGCTCACTCAGACCTGGTATGCCGACGACGCTGAACTGCCGAACATCCTCGACTACGACATCTCCAAGACCGGCATGACCTACCAGTACTTCCGCGGGAAACCGTTGTGCCCCTTCGGATACGGCCTGAGCTACACGTCGTTCCAGTACGGCGACGCGAAGCCGATCACCAAGGCGGACGGCAGGATCGAGAGCAGCGTCAAGGTGACCAACACGGGGAACCGCGCGGGTTCCGACGTCGTCGAGTTGTACTCCAGTGCCGGGGATTCCCGGGCGCAGCAACCGATCAAGCAGCTCCGGGCCTTCCAGTAGGTGAACCTCAAGCCGCACGAGACCACCACGGTGAAGCTGAGTGTCGCAGCCTCGGATCTCGCCTTCTGGGACGTCACCAGGAGCAGATCGGTGGTGGAGAACGGGTTCTACGACTTCTCCGTCGGCCGTTCCGCCACGGACATCAAGACGACCAGCCGAGTGTTCGTCGCCGGGGAAACCATCCCACCACGCGATCTGGGCAAAACGACCCTCGCCGAGAACTTCGACGACTACCAGGGCATCGCCCTGACCGACCGCAGCAAGGTGAGCGGGACTTCGGTCGCCGCCAAGGCCGGAAGCTGGGTGTCCTATCGGGACGTACGACTCACGGGCCGGGAACGCGAAGTGGTGGTGTCAGCGGCGAAAGCGGGCGCTGGCGACACGCGGATCACGGTTCGGTCCGGCTCAGGTGATCAGACCGGGCAAACCGGTCGAGGTCGCGGTGCGCTTGCGCCGCAGCCAGATCCGCCTGGTGCCGTCGGAGTACAGCCGGACGGTGGAAAGCTCCCACCCGGCGAACTCCGCGTGGATGGAGAGCTGGGTGGCGGCCGCCCGCCTGGACACGCCGGCCGGTATCTGCAGGCGGCGGTACTCCCAATCCCCTTCGACCACCGCCTCGTCAACACTCGTCACGGTGAGATCACCTGTGTCCCTTCTCCGGCGGCCGAGCCGACGACCACACGGCCGGTCTGCTCGTCGACGGTAACCGAGTTGGGCTGGCGCACGGTGGCGAAGCGATACTTTTCGGTCGGCTCACCACCGCGGATGTCGAATCCGACAACCTCGTTGCGTTCGGTCAGCGTTACCCACGCCAGACTGCGCGGGGCGTCATAGGCGATGCTGTACGCGCCGCCCGGGACCGGGTACCGCTGGCGCATGAGCAGGGGATCAGTGGAGAAAGCCAGCAGCGCGCTCTCGCGGGTGTCGGTGACCAGGACACGTCCGAAGGAGTCGGCGACGGCGTTCGTCGCGCCGTCGCCCGCGCGGAGGCCTTCGGCGACCTTGCCGCCGGCGACGTCGACCTTGAACAGCGCGGTGCGCAGCTTGTCGAGCACCACCGTGCCGTTGCCGCTGGTCAGGACGTCGTCAGCGCTGTAGAGCTGGCCGGTGATGGTCTTGGTGAGCTTGTCGCCGTCGAACACCTCGACGGCCTTGCGATCGCGGACCGCGACCAGCGTCCGGCCACCGGCCGCGCGCGCCGACGCGGGCTGCCCGTCGACGGCCAGCGTGGTGAGCTCACCACCCGGCAGGCTGATCTTCGCCACCTGCGCCTTGCCGGGCACAGTCGCGAGAAGCTGCCCAGGGGACGTCGAGAGCCGTTCGACCTCGCCGGGAAGTGCGACCGTCTTGGGCGCGGCGTCGAGCGCATCGAGGTTGTAGAGCAGTACCGACGGCGGCTCGGCGACGGCGACGGCCAGTGTCCGCGATGCCGGATCGGTCGCCAGCGCGGTCACCGAAGACGTGCTGACGAGCTTGCCCACCGGGGGAGCCGACGGCGCGGGGGAGAGCGGCGCTGTCGCGGCCACCGGGTTGGCGACGACCTGCAGGTCGTCGGTGGGTTTACCGTCCGGCGCGCAGCCGGACACGAGCAGGATCGCTACCAGCGATACGGCGGCGAACCGACGCACGGTCGGGCCTCCCGGCTGTTGTTTACGGACGGTCATGAACAGCATCCTCCACGATCGCCGAGTCGTCACGTGTGTGTCACCTGGCAGTCACGTTCGTCACTCGAACAGTTATTGCGCCGGCCCCAATTCGGGATAGCGGAACTCGACGGCGCTGACGTCGTCCAGCGCCGATTTGATGGCCGTGGGCAGCGTGATCAGCTCCGCCGCCAGTGAGCCCGTGAGCTGCCCGGTGTCGCGCGCTCCGACGATCGGCGCGACGACGCCTGGCCGGTCCCGCACCCACGCCAGCGCGACGGCCAGCGGGGACGTCCCGAGTCCGTCCGCGGCCGTGACGACGGCTTGGACGATCCTCGCCGCGCGCTCGGTCCGGTGGTGGTCGACGTAGCCCGCGTACGTCGGCGACGCGCCACGCGAGTCGGCCGGAGTGCCCGAGCGGTACTTGCCGGTGAGCACCCCGCGGCCCAGCGGCGCCCAGGAGAGCAGGCCGAGGCCGTGGTAGGCGGCCGACGGCACGAGCTCACGTTCGATTCCACGTTCCACCAGCGAGTACTCCGCCTGGGTGGACACGATCGGGAAGGTGGTGGGACTGCTCACGGCCGTCGCGAGCTGCCAGCCGGTGTAGTTGGAAACGCCCGCGTAGCGCACCTTGCCGCTGGTGACGGCGTAATCCAGCGCGGAGAGGGTCTCCTGCAGCGGGACCGTCGCGTCCCAGGCGTGCAGCTGCCACAGGTCCAGGTGATCGACACCGAGCCGCCGCAGCGAACCGTCCAAAGCGGACAGGAGAGCGCCACGGGAGGCACCGCCGCCGAACGGTCCTTCGGTGCGCCTCGCGACGGCCTTGGTCGCCAGGACGATGTCCTCGCGGGGGACGAGATCACCCAGAAGTGAGCCCAGTACCCGCTCGCTTTCGCCGCCGGCATAGATATCGCCGGTGTCGACGAGCGTTCCGCCGGCGTCGACGAAGGCGACCAGCTGGCTCGCCGCCTCCTCCGAGTCGGTGTCGTCGCCCCAGGTCATCGTGCCCAGGCCCAGGCGGGAGACACGCAGTCCCGAGCGGCCGAGTTGTCGCTTTTCCACGGCGGCCGAGCCTAGTCGTTAGGTGCCCCGGACGTTGACGCAAGGCCGCGAGTGTCGCGATCTTGGTCCCCATTAGTGTCTGCGAACGTGCGACTCGGACTCAATCTCGGTTACTGGGGTGCCGGAAACGACGCCTCCAATCTGGCCCTGGCGCAGGAAGCCGATCAGCTCGGCTACGCGGTCGTGTGGGCGGCGGAGGCCTACGGCTCCGACGCGGCGACGGTCCTGTCCTGGATAGCGGCGCAGACCACCCACATCGACATCGGCAGCGCGGTCTTCCAGATCCCCGCGCGGACCCCGGCCATGACGGCGATGACCGCCGCGACGCTCGACACCTTGTCCGGCGGCCGGTTCCGGCTCGGTCTCGGCGTGTCGGGCCCGCAGGTGTCGGAGGGCTGGCACGGCGTGCGGTTCGGCTCGCCGCTCGGCCGCACCCGCGAGTACGTCGAGATCGTGCGGACGGCCCTGCGCCGCGAGCGCGTCCGCTTCGACGGCAAGCACTTCCAGCTTCCGCTCCCCGACGGCCCTGGCAAGGCGCTCGCGCTGACCGTGCACCCGGTCCGCGAGCACATCCCGATCTACCTCGCCGCGGTCGGCCCGCGCAACCTCGAACTGACCGGCGAGATCGCCGACGGCTGGTTGCCGGTGTTCTTCTCCCCGGACCACGCCGCCGGGCAGCTCGCGCAGATCCGCGCCGGCGCCGAGAAGGCGGGCCGTTCGCTCGACGGGTTCGACGTCGTCCCGACCGTGCCGCTGGTACCGGGTGACGACTGGAAGGCCTGCGCCGACAGCGTGCGCGCGTACGCGGCGCTCTACCTCGGCGGGATGGGCAGCCGGGACAAGAACTTCTACAACCAGCTCGCCGTGCGGATGGGTTTCGCCGACGAAGCCGCCGAGGTCCAGGAGAAGTACCTGGCCAAGGATTACGCGGGCGCGATGGCCGCCGTCCCGCTCGAGTTCGTCGACGCCACGTCGCTGCTCGGCCCCAAGGAAAGGATCGCGGAGCGCATGACGGCGTTCGCCGAAGCCGGGGTGACCACGTTGACCGTGGCGCCTTCTCTCCCCGAGCCGTCGCAGTCGAGTGCCGCGCTGCGCACCGCCGTCGAGGCGTTCGAGCTGGCGGGGGTCGCCTGATGGGCTGGTTCGAAGCCATGGTGCTGGGCCTGGTCCAGGGCCTCACCGAGTTCCTGCCGATCTCGTCGAGCGCGCATCTGCGCATCACCGCCGCGCTGGCGGGCTGGGACGACCCGGGCGCGGCGTTCACCGCGGTCACCCAGATCGGCACCGAGCTCGCGGTGATCCTGTACTTCTCGAAGAAGATCGGCCAGATCCTCGTCGCGTGGTTCTACTCGCTGTACAAAAAGGACTGGCGCAGTCACCCGGACGCCCGGCTCGGTTGGCTGATCATCGTCGGCTCGATGCCGATCGTGATCCTCGGCTTGCTGTTCCAGAACGACATCGACCACACCTTCCGCGACCTGCGGCTCACCGCCACGATGCTCATCGTGTTCGGCATCATCCTGCTGATCGCCGACCGCGTCGGGAAGCAGGAGCGCATCCTCGACGACCTCTCGGTCAAGCACGGCCTCGGTTTCGGGTTCGCGCAGGCGTTGGCGCTGATCCCGGGCGTCTCGCGCTCCGGTGGCACGACGAGTGCCGGGCTGCTCATGGGGTACACCCGCGCGGAGGCCGCCGAGTACTCGTTCCTGCTGGCGCTGCCCGCGGTGTTCGGCTCGGGCCTCTACAAGCTGACCGACATCGGCAAGGACGGCCAGACCGCGCAATGGGGGCCGACGATCCTGGCGACGATCATCGCCTTCGCCGTCGGGTACGTCGTGATCGCGTGGCTGATGGCGTTCATCAAGACCAAGAGCTTCGTGCCGTTCGTGATCTACCGGCTCGCCCTCGGCGTGCTGCTGTTCGTGCTGATCTTCGCGGGCGTCCTGGACCCGAACGCGGGCCCCGCCATCTGACGCGGCTCGGCCGGTGATCGTGATCCACGTAGGGTGGGGCTCGTGAGTACCGTCATTCTGCTGCGGCACGGCAAGTCCACCGCGAACGGCTCGGGCATCCTCGCCGGCCGGACCCCCAAGGTGAATCTCGACGAGACCGGCCGCGGCCAGGCGGAGGCGCTGGTCGAGCGGCTGTCCGTGGTGCCGCTGGCCGAGCTGCTGGTCTCGCCGCTGCTGCGCTGCAAGCAGACCGTCGGGCCGCTGGCCGCGGCCCGTTCGCTGAGCAAGCTGGTCGAGCCGCGCCTGTCCGAAGTGGACTACGGCGACTGGACCGGTCGTGAGCTGAAGACGCTGTTCAAGGAGCCGTTGTGGCGGGTGGTCCAGGCCCACGCCTCGGCCGCGGTCTTCCCTGGCGGTGAAGGGCTGGCCGCCATGCAGGCCCGCGCCGTCGCCGCGGTGCGGGAGCACGACGCCCGGATCACCGCCGAACACGGCGACGACGCCGTCTGGCTCCTGTGCAGTCACGGCGATGTCATCAAGTCGCTGCTCGCCGACGCGCTGGGGCAGCATCTCGACTCGTTCCAGCGGATCGTGGTGGACCCGGCGTCGATTTCCGTGGTCCGCTACACCGAAACCCGCCCGTTCGTCCTGCGCGTCAACGACCACGGCGGCGACCTCGCCGGCATCGTGCCGCCGAAGCCGAAACCCAAGCGTGGCAAGTCGAAGACCGCCGCGAGTTCCAGTGATGCCGTGGTAGGCGGCACAACGGGCAAATAGCGCCACCCGCCGGGACCTACTGAGGCTTGACGGTCCGCCAGTAAGGTGGCCGGTAGACCATTGGGGTGTCGACGAACCAGGAGCACGGCCATGATTTCGCAGGACAACCCGTTCGCCACTTCGAGCGAGCTGCCGTACGCCCTGCCGCCGTTCGATCGGATCACCGACGAGCACTACCTCCCGGCGTTCGAAGCCGGGCTGGCCGAGCAGGTCGCCGAGATCGAGACGATCACCGAGAACCCCGAGCCGCCGACGTTCGAGAACACCGTCGTCGCGCTGGAACTCTCCGGACGGCTGCTGTCGCGTGTCGCGAGCGTCTTCTACAACCTCGCGGGCTCCGACAGCAACGACGCCATCCACGAGCTGCAGGCCGAGTTCGCGCCGAAGTACGCCGCCCATCACGACGCGATCTACCTCAACGAGCAGTTGTTCGCGCGGATCAACGACCTGTACCAGCGTCGTGAAGCCCTGGAGCTGGACGCCGAGTCCTCGTGGCTGCTGGAGCGGTACCACACCGATTTCCAGCGCGCCGGCGCCGGTTTGCCCGAGGCGGACCAGCAGCGCCTGCGGGAGCTCAACGCCGAACTCTCCACGCTGAGCACACAGTTCAGCCAGAACCTGCTCAAGGACACCAACGAGCTGGCCGTGGTCGTCGAGGATGTCTCCGAGCTGGCCGGTCTGTCGGCCGACTCGATCGCGGCGGCGGGGGAGGCGGCGGCCTCGCGCGGCGAGGACGGCAAGTACGTGCTCAACCTGATCCTGCCGACGTCGCAGCCGTCGCTCGCGGCGCTGGAGAAACGCGAGATCCGCGAACGGCTCTTCACCGCGTCGGTGTCGCGCGGCAACCGGGACAACGAGTTCGACAACAAGGAGACGCTCTCGCGCACCGCCGCGCTGCGTGCCGAGCGTGCCGCGCTGCTCGGGCACCCGCACCACGCCGCGTACGTGATCTCGGACGAGACGGCCCGCACCGCCGAAGCCGCTGTCGGCCTGCTCGAACGTCTCGCACCCGCCGCGGTGGCCAACGCCAAGGCCGAGGCCGAGGAGTTGCAGACCCTCCTCGAAGCCGACGAGCCCGGCGCGACACTGCGCCCGTGGGACTGGTCGTTCTACGCCGATCGCGTGCGGCGTGACCGCTTCGACGTCGACGCGACGGCGCTCCGGCCGTATTTCGAGCTCAACCGCGTCCTGCTCGACGGTGTCTTCTTCGCCGCGAACAAGTTGTACGGGCTCACCTTCACCGAGCGCCACGACCTGCCCAAGTACCACCCCGAGGTCCGGATCTTCGAGGTCTTCGACGTCGACGGCGCCGGGCTCGGGCTGTTCCTCGGTGACTACTACACCCGCGATTCCAAGCGCGGCGGCGCGTGGATGAACACCTTTGTCGACCAGTCCGATCTGTTCGGCACGCACCCGGTCGTGGTGAACAACCTGAACATCGCGCGGCCGCCGGCGGGGGAGCCGACGCTGTTGACCTTCGACGAGGTCATCACCGCGTTCCACGAGTTCGGGCACGCGCTGCACGCGCTGGTCTCCGACGTGCGGTTCCCGACGTTCTCCGGCACCAACGTGCCGCGTGACTTCGTCGAGTACCCGTCGCAGGTCAACGAGATGTGGATGCTGTGGCCGGAGGTGCTCGCCAACTACGCGAAGCACCATGAGACCGGTGAGGCGCTCCCGCAGCCGCTGGTCGACAAGCTGCTGGCGTCGCAGCTGTATGGCGAGGGCTTCGCGACCACCGAGTACCTGGCGGCTTCGCTGCTGGACCAGGCGTGGAACGGGCTCGGCGTCGACGACGAGATCGGTGACGTCCAGCGGTTCGAGACGGCGGCGCTGGAGAAGGCCGGTGTGGCCCTGTCGAGCATCCCGCCGCGGTACCGGAGCACGTACTTCGCGCACATCTTCAGCGGCGGTTACGGCGCGGGCTACTACTCCTACATCTGGAGCGAGGTGCTCGACGCGGACACCGTCGACTGGTTCAAGGAGAACGGTGGCCTGACCCGGGAGAACGGGGACCATTTCCGGCGTGAGCTGCTGGGCAGGGGAGGGGCGGTCGATCCGATGGTGGCGTTCCGCAACTTCCGGGGCCGCGATCCCGAGATCGAGCCGCTGCTCAAGCGCCGGGGCCTCGCCGGAGCGTAAAAACCTTACGCACCAACGAAGCGGCGCTGTCGTAAGTCAAGTGTATAACGACCTATACAGCGCCGCTTCGGCGAAAATGCCCCCGCTCACCTCATGCTCCCCACTTCAGTTTTAGACAAAACCCGCCCGGACGCCGAAGACCGCCATCTGTCGACAGATGGCGGTCCTTTGGTTCCTAAGAGATCACGTGATGTCGACATCTCGCGCTGGGGGTAGGGCGTTCGCGGCGAGCAGGCGGGGGAGCAGGTCGCGTTCCGTTGTCAGGGCACGGAAAGCAAGACCGATGGTGACGTCGTGGTCCGGTCGGTGCACGACGTCGACCGAGTCGCCGGCGCGGACGGTGCCGGGCGTGATCACCCGGAGGTAGGCGCCGGGAATGGCCCGCTGGGTGAACGTTTTCACCCAGCCGCGTTCGTCGAGCCACTTCGCGAAGACGCTGCAGGGAATGCGGGGAACCGAGACCTCCAGCACCAGTTGCTCGCCGATCCGCCAGCGCTCGCCGATCAACGCGTTCGTGACGTCGATTCCAGTGGTGGTCAGGTTTTCACCGAACATGCCGTCGGTCAGCGGCTTGCCGAGCTGGGCGGCCCACAGGTCGAGATCCTCGCGGGCGTAGGCGTACACGGCCTGGTCGTCGCCGCCGTGATGCTTGAGCTTGTGGATCCGGTCGCCGACCAGCCCGCTGCCGCCGATGCCCTTGGGGCCGGGCGCGCGGACTTCGACGGGCTCGGTGACGGGCCGTTTGTCGATGCCGGTTCGGGCGCCGGCGGTCGTGCTGAGGTTCACAGACTTGATCAAGGGCACGAGATCGACCCTACTGGCGGCGACGGTCTTCCCCTAACCGGTTTTCGGCCGAAGACCGCGATCCGTCACGACTTGAGGGGGAGGGCCAGCCGTTCCGCGGCGCGCACGACCCAGGCTCGGCGGCGGGTGTGCTCATCCTGGTCCGCCGGGTCGGCGCCGGTGAGCATCTGGGCGAGCTGGGGTACCGAACTCCACCACGCGGCCAGCCCGATGAGCATGAACACGAAGTACGCGGGGTCGAAGTCGTCGTCGAGGATCCCGTCGCGTTGTGCGGCGGCGACGGCCCGCACCTTGTCCTGGTAGTGGGCGGTGCGCTTCGCTTCGTCGGCGACGGGCCCGCCGGTCAGGCCTTCCCACTGCAGCAGGCGGGCCAGTTCGGGGTGGGCGGCGTGGTAATCGAAGGTGCGCCCGGCGAATTCCCCGATGTCGCTGAACCCCGCCGCGGGCGGGGTGACGGCGGCGGCCAGTTTCTCCAGTTCCTCGGCGAGCACAGACTCGAAGAGGGCCTGTTTGTCGCCGAAGTACTTGTACAGACGTTCTTTGTTGATGCCGGCGCGTTCGGCGATCCGGGCCATGGTCGTGCCGTCGGGTCCGCGTTCGGCGAACTCGACCACCGCGGCTTCCTTGAGCCGTCGGCGGGTTCCTTCGGTGTCCCAGGCCATGGCTCCACTTTAGCCGTCTTCCAACCTCAACGTTGCGGTTGCCGTCCGCCGGGACTAGTGTCGAAACTGCAACTCCACCGTTGGAGTTGCTAGTTCGATCGAAAGAGGTCGCAGGATGAAGATCGATATCGCGGGCAAGGTCATCGTGGTGACCGGTGCCGCCCAGGGGATCGGACGCACACTGGCCCTCGGGCTCGCCGCCGACGGCGCCCGGGTCGTGGTGCTCGCGCGGGACCGTAAGCGAGCTCAGCTGGTGGTGGAGGAGATCGAAGCACTCCCTGACGCCCCGGCCGCGCTCGCCATCGAAGCCGACGTGAGCGACGAGGCCGCGGTGGCCGAGGCCGCCGCCGAGGTGGAGTCCGCCTGGGGTCAGGTCGACGCGCTGATCAACAACGCCGGATGGATGCCGCCCCGCAACCCGGTACTGGAGACGGACGTCTCTGTGCTCGAACGCGTGCTGCACTCGAACGTCATCGGCAGTTTCCTGACCACCAAATACTTCGCGCCGCTGATGATCCGCGGTGGAGGTGGCCGGATCATCTACCTTTCGAGCGCCGCGAGTGTCCAATCAGGACCGGGCATGGCCGCTTACGGCGGTTCCAAGGCCGCCGTCAACATCCTGTCCAACGTCGTGCACCAGGAGTTGGCCAACGACGGAATCCGGACCATCGCCCTCGCACCCGGATTGACTGTCACCCCCGGGATGCGCGAGATCGTCACCGACGCGCATGTCGAGCGGGTCGCCGCGCATTACCCCGGCGGAAGGCTCGGTCAGCCCGAGGACCTGCTCGGGCTGACCGCCTTCCTGTGCAGTGACCTGGCCGATCACATCTCGGGCAGTGTCATGTTCGTCCGGCCGCCGATCAACGGCTAGGCGCTGTCCGCAGGCAGAAGTCGAGTCGCTCACTCGCATCGACGTCGTCCTCGGTCGCCAGTACCGTGCGGTAGTCCGTCGCGGCGTCGGCGTAGCGGCCGGCTTCCTCGAACACGATCGCCCGGTTGAAGCGGATCTCGGGTCCGTCCGCGAGTTCGACGGCGCGGTCGAAGTCCTCGATGGCACCGACGAAGTTGCCCGCCTCGTATCGGAGTTGCCCGCGCACAGCCCAGGCTTCGGCCAGTTTGGCGTTGTGCCCCACCGCGAGCGCCAACGCTTCTTCGGCGGCGACGAGTTCGCCTTGCTCTGCCAGAAGCTTTCCCTTGAGGCTCAAGAGATGGGCGTTGGCGGGCGCCAATTCCAGTCCGGCGGTGACGTCCGCCCAGGCGCCGTCGTGGTCGCCGAGATCGCACCGGACACCGGCCCGGTTGAGGTAGCCCTCGACGTGAGCGGGATCGAGCTGCAGGACACGCTCGTAGGCGATCAGCGCGCCCTCGATGTCGCCGAGTTCCACACGGGTGTCGGCGATGTTGTAGTACACCTCGGGCATCGGCGGCGACAACGGCAGTACGCGGAGGTAGGACGCCAGAGCTTCCTCGTGGCGGCCCAGTTTCCGCAGCACGTTGCCGATGTTGAAGTGGTGCTCGGGGAAATGCGGGTCGAGTTCCATCGCCGCGGTGAAGTCCGCCAGGGCGTCCTCAGGCCTTCCTGTCATGTCGAAGACCTGCGCGCGGTTGTAGCGCAGTACGGAGCGGTGCAGCAGATGCTCGTCGGGCTTGAGTTCACTGTCCAATTTGGCCATACCGTCTTCGAGCAGCCGCAACGCCTCGCCCGGGTTTCCCTGGCGTACTTCGATCAGGGCGAGGCCGTTACGGTTGAAGACGGAGTAGAACGAGCGGTGGGTCGGGACGTCCAGTCCGGCGGCGAGCGCGATCGAGAGGTTCATCCACGCCCGGGCCTGCTGGAAATCCCGCCTGGTTTCGGTGAAATGCCGGGCGTACAACATCGCCGTGCCGTAGGCGAGTTGCATGTGGACGATGGGGTCGATGGACGACGCGCGGGCGTCGTCGTAGATCGCGAGCGACTCGTCGGCTCGGCCCATGGTGGCCAGCGAAATGCTGGCGCCTTCGGTGAAATGCCACCACAGCTTGGATTCGCCGGCCATGTCGAGCAGGTTGCGGCCGCGCGAGCCCAGGTCTGCCGACGCGTGGTAGAGCCCGACCTTCCGGCAGTGGTTCATCGCGTGTTCGAGCGCGTTGACACCATCGGTGTCCGGGTTACTGCCGTGTTCGGCGTGGTACGGGATCGCACCCAGGGAAAGGGAACGCTCGCCGATGTCCCGCAGCGCGGCGAGCCGGTCGTCGTGCAACGCGGCGCGCGCTGGCGGCGAGAGTTCGGCGTAAGCGGCGAGCAGACGAGGATCGTCGCTGGTGCTGTCGGTGTCGACGTACAGGCGCGCGAGATCGCCTTCGACGTCCGCGATGATCGGCTCTATCGGGCCTTCGACGAGCTCGGCGTACTTGACGAGGTTGTCGGCGAGCAGCACAGGTGGCTCCCCGCCAGGCGCCGGGATCGGCTCGACACCGGTGCCGACGACCACGGTCAACTCCGGGAGATCGGTGCGCCGCAACAGGATCGCGAGGAACTCCTGGTCGGTCGGGTCGGCGTGGTGGGCGTTCTCGACGAGCAGCGTCCGTGGCCCGCCGCCGAGCGCCCGGAGGTACACACCCAGGAGATCGGCCAGGCCGTTGGCGACGTACAGCGTGTGCAGCCGCGAGTAGAACCGGGTGCGTTCCTCGTCGCTGACCGTCCACTCGAGCGTGTCCCACACCTGCGGCACCGCGTCCGCGAGCTCGGGCGCCGCGGTGGTGATCTCGATGTTGAACTGGGCCGCGAGCTCCGGACACCGGTCGAACGCGTCGTCCACGATCGCCCGGATCAGCGTCCCAGCCGCCGTGAACGGTCCGCGCAGACGCCGATGCGCGTCGATCTCCGCCAGGATCGGTGGCAGGTCGAGACCGGCGACCAGGGCTTCCCGCTCGCCGCGCAGAGGGGCTTTGATCCAGTAGTGCTGATTCACGCCGAGCGTCCTTTCACGCGGTGACATGGTGGTACTGCGGGCTTTGCCGCCGGCGGCGCCGGTCGCGCAGGGCGATCAACACGACGAAGGCGGACGGCAGGATGGAGAAGGTCAGGAAGACCGCGGAGTCGAGCACCTGCAGGCCGCTGTACGCGTTGTCGGCGAAGAATCGGCTCAGCACTCCGGTGAACATCTTGATCGCCAGCGGCGCCAGCGCGATGACGAACGTCGTGAGGCTGACGGTGTACCCGGCGAGGATCAGCCACGAGTACCAGCGGGCGACCTTGCGATCGACCGGGTGCCACGTCGACTCGTCGTGCAGTTTCGCGCGGCGGCCGAGCAGGCGGTTGAAGTGGTTCGCGAGCGTCCGTTTGGCTGTGGTGTGCAGGTCCACGCAGCCGAGCACGGTGCTGACCAGTGCGTACAGATCGGTGCGGAGGTACAGCGAGAACTGCCACAGGACGCGCAGAAAGATGCTGAACGCGACGGCCAGGCAGAACCGCGCACCGACGGTCGATGAGCCGTCGGCGGCTCGCATGAGGTCCGCGGCGATGGTGAAGACCGAGATCATCACGACGTCGGCGAGCATTCCGGCGAGGATCGGCAGGTAGCGCTGCCGCCGGGGGACCGTCACCAGGCTGTCCATCGAGGTTTCCAGTACCAGGAAGTAGAACCGGCGCCCGATGCTGAGCTTGGACGGCAGGCCAAGGCGTCGCCCGGCGAGTGCGTGGAAGCTTTCGTGCAGCAGCAGGAGCGGGATCGCGGCCACGAACAGCGTCGCCTGGATGACGGTGTAGTAGTCGGTGAAGAAGATGTTGTGGAAGGTCGGCAGCAGCTGCGGCGAGCGCGCCATGAGGACCAGCGACCACGCCACGATCAGTCCGTAGGCGATCCAGGCCGGGACGGAGAACAGCGCCTTGCCCAGGTGTTGCCAGCGCACGACGACCTTGGCGGGTTCGGTCTGGTCGCCGTGGTGGAGGAAACCGAGTTCGTCGAGGCCTTCGAGCATGTCTTCGATGTCGACCGGTTCGCCGTACTCCTGCTCGTACCAGCGCACGGTGTCCTGTGGGGTGACGCCGTCTTCGAGTTTGCGGACCAGTGCGGCGCCGTCGGGGGAGAGGACCGCGTAGGACTCGATGTCGTGGCGCCCGACCGTGACGTCGTTACCGTCTTCGAGGTACACCAGCGGGTGCAGGATGACCGGCTGCCCGAGGTCGAACCGGGTTTCTACGGCCGGGCCAAGCACTTCGGCATCACTCATCGCCGCACCTTTCCGCGCCGCTGCCAGGGACAAGAGGTGCGGTGGGCCGGGCAGGTTCAGGTGTCCGGCCCACCGCGTCGACTCAGGCCGGCTTGACCGGAGTCGTGTAGGTCGAGCAAGCGGCCGCGGTGAGGCGAACCGAACCGGCCTTGCGGATCGTGATCTTCTTCATCTTGGGCTTCATTGCAGTACCTCCTGGCATGGTTGGGGCATACCACCTGGCCGGGACGGGTCGTCCGGACAGGGCGAGAAGCGTTTCCGGGCACACGAGTCGGACCGGACGATTCCACGGCCGGGACAATTCGGGGATTGCCCGTTCGGGGAGTGGAGCGTCCGGGGAGAAAAGCTGGATTCCGGCAGGTGAACCAGGGGAGTGGTCCTCGCCAGGAGAACACTATGGGCGGGATAAAGAGATCACAATGTGTAGTTCTGTCAGTTCTGAGCACCGAATTTACCGAACATGAAGTGCGGTCTTACCTCGCCGAATTACCTAATCCATTGGATACCTTTTAGTGTATAACGACCTATACGGCGACGGTAATTCGAAAATATTGTAGGCCATTCAGCCGCACAACTCACCTTTAAAGAAGCATCTGCCGGAAGGGTCCACCAAGCCCGGCGACACCAAAAGGCCCCTGGGGAAACGATCTCCCCAGGGGCCTTTTGGTCATGGACTAGATGAGGCCGAGCTGCTTCACGGCGTCACGCTCTTCGGCGAGCTCCTGCACGGAGGCGTCGATGCGCGCGCGGGAGAAGTCGTCGATTTCCAGGCCCTGGACGATCGAGTACTTGCCACCTGCAGCGGTGACCGGGAACGAGGAGATCAGGCCCTCGGGTACGCCGTACGAACCGTCGGACACGACCGCGGCGGAGGTCCAGTCGCCTTCCGGGGTGCCGTTGACCCAGGTGTGGACGTGGTCGATCGCCGCGGAGGCGGCGGAAGCGGCGGAGGAGAGCCCACGGGCCTCGATGATCGCCGCGCCGCGCTTGGCGACGGTCGGGATGAAGGTGTCGGCGAGCCAGGCCTGGTCGTTGACGACCTCGGCGGCGTTCTTGCCGCCGACCTCGGCGTGGAAGATGCTCGGGTACTGGGTGGCGGAGTGGTTGCCCCAGATGGCGAGCTTCTTGATCTCGGTGACCGGCACGCCGAGCTTCTTGGAAAGCTGGGCCAGCGCGCGGTTGTGGTCGAGGCGGGTCATCGCGGTGAAGCGCTCGGCCGGGACGTCGGGGGCGTGCGCCTGCGCGATGAGGGCGTTGGTGTTGGCCGGGTTGCCGACCACGAGGACCTTGATGTCCGAGGCGGCGCCGGCGTTGATGGCCTCGCCCTGCGGCTTGAAGATGCCACCGTTGGCCTCGAGCAGGTCACCGCGCTCCATGCCCTTGGCGCGGGGGCGGGCACCGACGAGCAGTGCGACATTGGCGCCTTCGAAGGCCTGCTTGGCGTCGTCGAAGATGTCGATGCCGGACAGGAGCGGGAACGCGCCGTCGTCGAGTTCCATCGCGGTGCCCTCAGCCGCCTTGACCGCCTGCGGGATCTCGAGGAGCCGCAGCTTCACCGGGGTGTCCGGGCCGAGCAGCTGACCGGACGCGATGCGGAACAGCAGCGCGTAGCCGATCTGGCCGGCAGCACCGGTGACGGTGACGTTGACAGGGGCTTGGGTCATGGGGTTCTCCTGCAGACGACGATGGCTAGTACCTGCGATGCTATCCGGCTCCGCCCACGCCGATCGGGTGCGTCCTGTCACTGTGTGACGTACCGGGGTCGCGGTAGTCCTCGGGAAAAACGGGCGGATATGCCTGACCTGCAGTGATCCAGGCGTCTGGCAAGCCTCAGGATTGTGTTGTGGCGAAGTCGGTGTGCGCCTGGGCGACGGCGCCGGGGTGGGCCTGCCGCTTCTCGTGTTCGGCCAACGCGCGGTAGATGCTGTGATTTCCCTTGCGGGCCGCGGCGTTGAGGCCTTCGAGGGTGGCTTCGCGGATGTTCTCGGCCATCGCGGCGAAGAACGCGAACAGCACCCGCCCGGTGCCGGACGGGTCGTAAATCCCGGTCAGCGGCCCGGCGAGCATCTCCAGCGCGATGCCGTGCGCGGTGAGGTGGTCGGCCAGGGCGGTGAGCTCGGCGGAGTCGCGGCCGAGGCGTTTCATCTCTTGGCGCTGTTGATCGGGGCTGTTCGCCCTGGCCAGTGTCTGGAGCGTCAAGCGCTCACAGCGGACCCGCACCACGAAAAGTCGGTCAGGGGCGTGCGGTCCGCACTGTCCAGGCGCGCTAGTTCGCGTGCCGACTCGGCCAGGCTCGTGAACAGCGGCAGCGCCATGTCGACGCCGGCCTCCCAGCCGTTTGGCTGTTTGGGACCGACGTTGGGGCAAGACCAGCCCTGCCGCTGCGCCGGCCAGTGCCACCACACCACTGCATGTGCCCCCCAGCGGTGACCCGGCGGCATGCTCAGCCTGAAAGATCGAAAATTGTGATGGGGGGTTGTCGATTCCGACTATCGTCGTTCGACGCGTAGTCGAAGGCGCCCGCAGGGGCGGGCGCTCAGTGAACGATCACCGGCTACCCAGACACCAAGGACACTCCCATGACTGAACTGAACGCGGAAACTGCCCGGCGCGCGATCGTCGAACACACCCGGCGTCTGGCGGAATCGGCCGCCGCGGCCGGACCTGACGCCGCCGTGCCGACAGCCCCGAAGTGGACCGTCACCGATCTGGTCGCGCACGTGGGCCAGACCCTGAACTGGGTCGCGGAGATCATCGAGCGGCGCATCACCGACCCCACACAGCTGCCTAGGGAGATGGCCGTGCTGCCTGCCGATCCCCGCGAGTGGCAGGCGTGGCTGTCGGAGTCCGCGCAGCGGGTCGCGAGCGCGTTTTCCGATGACGCGCTTGAGGCGCCGGTGTTCAACGCCGCGGGTGACGATCGATCCGGGGCGCGATTCTGGATGTCCAGCATGCTGAACGAGGCGGTCGTCCACGGCTTCGACGCGGCCGGCGCGGCGGACCGGCCGGCCGACGTCGACGCCGGCATCGCCGCCGCGCTCATCACCAACCATCTCGCGATGGTCACCTCGCCCACGTGGAAGATGCAGCGGCCCGAGTCCGCTCACGCCATCCGGGGCACCGGGCAGACCCTGCAGTGGCGGGCCACCGACACCGCGGAAGGCGCGGGCGCCTGGTTCGTCGAACGGCGGCCGGACGGGGCGACGTGGCAGCCCGGAACCCGGCAGGCCGAGGTGACGGTGACCGGCCCGGCACGATCGCTGCTGCTGATCTTGACCCGCCGGCTCCCTCTCTCCGACCGCGAAACCACCGACATCCGCGTCGACGGCGACACCGGCCTCGCCCAGCACTGGCTCGACAACACCGCCCATGCCAGCGACTGACCGGAGAGCCCCCCATACCGTCTACGGGGATTTTCGGGACTGTCCGCGGATAGCGGTGGGAGAGGGCGCGGCCGCCGGTGGGGTTTGTCCAGCTCGATCAGCAGCGACACGATCGGCGCGAACGGCAGCATCTCCGTGAGCTCGGCCTTCAGCGCGGTCGCCTCGGACGGGACGTCCTCGGCGGTCAGCGGCGAGATCACCAGGTCGCCGGCCTCGTCCAGCCGGACCGGCCCGTCGCCGCCGGCCAAGACCTGCTCTAGTTCGCCGAGTGCCTCGTCGAGCTTTCGCTCGGCTAGCGCGTCGCGCATCTTGCGTTCGGCCTTGCTCTCCCGCGCCGAGATGGCCTGGTCGAACAGCTGCACGACCTCATCGAGCGCGTCGGTCGCCGACTGCGCCAGCACCGTGAGCAGGATCGGGTACCGGCGCTGCGGATCACGCCGCTCCAGTGCCTGCGGGGTCAACCGGCGCCCGACCGTGGCCAGGAACTGACGCCGCTCCGCCGGGAGCACCGGCAGGTCGAGGGTCTCCGCGCCCAGGCCGCGCAGGAACGCCAGCTTCGCGGCCGATCTCAGGGAACCCCGAAGCCGCTCCAGTTCCTCGTCCGCGAACACCTGCGCCGCCACGCAGTACCTCCAGTCAGTACCCGAAGATCCCCAGCTCAGAAGCCTACTCAGCCATATCCGCCTGTTTTTTCCCGAGGCCTACCGCGACCCGTACCGGACGCACCGTGGCCCCCTTGATCGATCCTGAACCTTCCCCGGTTCTGTAGGTGTGTCTCACGTGAAGTGGGATTTGGGGATGACGCCGTGGACGCCGACGGTGCGGTCGACGACTTGGGAGACCTCGAAGTCGGCGGCGGCCGAGAGGTAGGCGTAGGCGGTGGAGCGGTCCATGCCGAGGTCGTGTTCGAGGAAGTCGAGGGCGTTGAGCACGGCGCGGCGCATGGCGATGTCGAGGTCGTTGCCCTGGCCGTTCTGGGCGCCGTCCGGATCGGACAGTCCGATCGGGACCCAGGCGTCGGGGGTTTCGGCGAAGGGGTAGCCATAGGCGACCGACGGGGTGCCGCGGGAGCCGCGTTTGCAGACGGTGAGGCGGAAGGTGGCGCGCAGGGAGCCTTCCATGGCGGTGAGGGCGACTTCGCCGTTGCCCATGGCCATGTGCGGGTCGCCGACGTGGAACAGGGCGCCCTCGGCGAACACGGGCAGGTAGAACGTGGAGCCTGTGGTCAGGAGGTTGATGTCGATGTTGCCGCCGCCGAGGGTGGGCGGGATGGAGTTGAGCGCGGGTGCGGTGAGTCCGGGGGCTTCGGCGAAGGCGACGCCCATCATGCCCATGAAGGGGCGTAAGGGAAACGCGACTTCGCCGGACTTGCCGCGGCGCATGATGCCGGTGAGTTTTCCGCCGGGGCCTCGGCGGACGGGGGTGAACACGGAGACGTTGCCGTAGCGGGTGGGGTCGCCGGTGGGGCGGCCGTCGGTGGCGATCGGGGGCATGACTTCGGCGGGGGTGATGCCCGCGGGGGCGCCGCCGTCGGCTTGGCGGGGGAGTGCGCCTTTGCCGTGTCTGCTGGAAACGACGCCATACGGGACGCGGGGGAGCATGGAGAGCATCTCGATTTTGAGGACGTCGCCGGGTTCGGCGCCGGTGACGGCGACCGGTCCGGTCACGACATGGGGTCCGTCGACGTCGAAGTTGCGGGTGGTGCGGGTGTAGTCGCGGGCGATCGCGATGGCGTCGTCGAGGACGTCGGTGCGGGAGACGCCGTGTTCGCGGAAGTAGGTGATCGGGTCGCGGCCCTGGTCCTCGAGGATTCCTTCGTGCGACACGGTGTCGATGGTGATCGTCTCGCCGGAGCGGATGCGGAGCACGGGGTCACTGCCGAGGGCGGGGACGTATCCCCAGCGGACTGCGTCGGGGGTCGAGCGGAGGTAGTGCTTGCCGTGGATGGGGCCTTTGCCGGGCTGGAGGATCTCGCGTGACGACGTTGCCGCGGCGGGGGTGGCGAGGGCGGGTGCGGCGACGCCCGCGGTGCCCACCACGGCGGCGGCGCGCAGGAAGTCGCGCCTGCCGAGGCCTTCGATGAGGGTTTCGCGGGCGGTGTTCGGTTCGGTCATGCCTGATCGTGGAGCCGCGCGCGAGGGGTCGTCAATCGGTCGGAATCGTCTGTTTCACACAGTTAACACGACCTAGCGGCCCGGTTCGACGGCGACGACGTCGAAGGCCTTGCCCAGTGCGATGACTGCTTCGTCGAGTTGGCCGAGGCTGGAGACCACGGAGCGGGCTTGGGGGTCCTTGATCTCGTCGGAGACCGGGGTGCCGTCGTCGCGGATGAGTTTTCCGTGGGTTTTGCCGCCGGGGGCGCGGACGGCTTCGAGCAGGACGTCGACGTTGCGGGCGATGCGGCCGGTGAACAGGCGGAAGCGGTTTTCGTCGGCGAGCAGGCCCGGTTGGGCGCGGGCGGCGACGTGGCGGGCGCGGAAGGCGATGGTTTCGAGGGTGGTGAGGACGTACCAGCCGTAGTCGCGGCGGGCGCTGCTGAGGTTGATGGGGTGAGTCAGCGGTTCGATGGTGGTGCGCACCTTTTCCACGGCGCGGTCGAGGTCGCGGGAGATCTCGATGACGTTGACGTTTTCGGTGCCGGACAACAGGTTCGTGGTTTGCTGGAGGAAGTCGTCGAGTTCGTCGAGTACTTCGGCGATGTCGTCGAGCATGACCGCGCGGGTGCGGACGGGGACGATGACGACGGCGGCGAGGAGTCCGGCGGCGGCGCCGACGGCGGTTTCGGCGAGGCGGATCCAGAGGACTTCGTAGCTGAAGGTGCCGAGCAGGCTGTAGAGCAGGCCGAGCATGCAGGTGATGAAGAAGGCCATGATCACCTGGGAGACGCGGGACATGTAGACCATGCCGAATACGCAGATCAAGATCAGTGCCAGGGTGGCGGGTGTGTCCCCGGAGACGAGCAGGGCGAGCAGGACACCGCCGACGATGCCGATGAGGGTTCCGCCGAGGCGGCGGGCGCCTTTGACGAAGGTGGCGCCGGCCGTGGAGGCGCCGACGAAGACGACGAAGACGGTCAGGACGGCCCAGTACCAGCGCTGATGGGACACGAGTTCGCCGCCGATGACCGCGAGGCCGCCGCCGACGACGGCTTGGATGGCGCTGCGGGTCTGGTTGTCGTAGGCGAAGGCGGGGGTTTTCTCGTCTTCTTCGGGTTCGGGTTCGTCGGAGTAGTCGTGGGTGACGACCCGCTGGGCGTTGACGTCGGCGAGGGCGAGTTGGGCGATGGCGCGGCGGAGTTCGTCGCCGGGTTCGGGGTGGGTGTCGATGCGGCTGCCTTCGACGAGCATTTTGCTGAATTCGGCGGTGTCGCTGATCAGCGGGAGTTCGCGGGGGTCGTTTTCGATGAGGGACCGGAAGCGCTGGAGGCCGGTGATGAGGCCGTCGCGTACCTCGGGCGTGAGTTGTTCGGCGACGGTGCGCTGGGTGGTGATGGACAGCCACTGCACGGCGAGTTCGACCTCGATGCCGCGGCGGCGCAGCATGTCGGCGTCCTTGCTGTCGACGACGTCCGGGGCGGCGTCTTCGATGAGCAGGACGCATTCGTGCAGGCGGGCGTTGGCGCGGCGCAGTTGTTTGCGGTTGCGTTCGCTGCCACCGCTGGCGAGGTAGGTCTCGGCGGCGCGGATGACGGCGCCGAGGCGGGCGCGGAAGGCGCGGCGGACGCGGATGAGTTCGGAGTCGGCGCGGCGGCGGAGCAGGACGAACCGGACGAGCGCGTTGCTTGTCACGCCGACGGCCAGTGCGACGAGCAGCATGGGGATCTGCCGGAGGTGGATCTGGAGGAACATGGCGAAGAAGAACAGGAAGAACGTCACCGAGCCGAGTGCGATGCCGCGGGGGCCGAAGCGCTGGGCGTAGACCACGACGAAGATCAGCAGCACGAAGATGATGCTGTTCACCGGCGGTGCGGCGCTGCCCAGTGCGGCGACGGTCATCGAGCAGGCGCCGATGACGACGGCGAGTACGAGCGTGACGGCTTGTTGTCTGGGTGTCGAGTCGTTGACGGTGAACGCCGTCATCATCGCGCTGATGGCCGCGACCAGGAGGATCGGCAGCGGTTGCCCGAACGGGGCGAGTGCGAGGACGGCGACGACGATGCCGAGGACGGCGGATAGCGCGATGCGCAAGCGGATGTATCCCGGGTCGGAGGCCACGAACCTGTCCCGGATGCCGTCTCGGAGCCGGGTGATCACTGGGCTTCCGCCAGGAGTTCCCATTGGGCCAGGCGGAGGCGCGCGGTGCTGCCGGTGATCCTGAGCCGATAGTGCTTGCACGCAGCGGGTTCGGGCAGCGCGAACGGCCGGGTTTGGCGGCGCCAGCGGAATACTTGGCCGGTCCGTTCGTCGAGGACGTCCCAGGTTTCGTGGTCGTCGGAGCCTTCCAGAACCCAGGACACCGGATCACCTCTCCTGCGTGACGACGTCAGGGTGTAGACGGCGACGGCGCGGGGTTCGTGCGCGGTGAACTCGATGGTGGGGGTCCGGGTCGGGAACGTCGCTTCGGTGCGGGTGGTCTTGTCGGACAATGCGCTGATCTCCGATGTTCCGTCGAGTGGGGTGAGCGGTGCGGGTGTCTTCGCGGTCGCGTGTCCGCTGGCCCAGTCGGTGGGTTCGGCGGACATCTCGAAGTCGAGCACCGCGCCTTCGGTGAGCACTGCATGGTCGAGCGACGGCGAGTTGTGGGGTTTGCCGTTGATACGGAGGTCGCGGATGTAGACGGTGGCCGCGGTGTTGCCGGGGGCGTTGACGACGATGTCATTCCCGTTTTCCAGGTGGATGGTCGCCTTGGTGAACAGTGGCGAGCCGATCGCGTACACCGGACTGCCGACTTCGAGCGGGTAGAAGCCGAGGGCGCCGAAGAGGTACCAGGCGGACATTTCGCCGTTGTCCTCGTCGCCGGGGTAGCCCTGGCCGATCTCGCTGCCGAGGTAGCAGCGCGAGAGGACTTCGCGCACGATCGCCTGGGTTTTCGCGGGCGCGCCGGCGTGGTTATAGCTGTACGGGATGTGGTGGGAGGGCTGGTTGGAGTGCCCGTATTGGCCGAGGCGGATGTCGCGGGCTTCGGTCATCTCGTGGATGATCCCGCCGTACGCGCCGGGGTTGCGGCCGGTTTCCGGGGTCGCGAAGAAGGCGTCGAGTTTCGCTTCGAGCTGTTCGGGTCCGCCGTGGAGTCCGGCGAGGCCGGGGCCGTCGTGGGGGGCGGAGAACGCGGTGTTCCAGGCGTTGGTCTCGGTGTAGTCGCCTCCCCACGCGCCCGGGTCGAGCGCGCCGGGGCCGTGCCGCCAGGTGCCGTCGGGGCGGCGGCCCTGGAAGAAACCGTTGGCGGGGTCGAAGTGGTGGACGTAGTGCAGCGCGCGCTGGCGGAAGTAGAGGGCGTTGTCGCGGTATTCCGCGCGGCGCGGGTCGTCGGGGGCGGCTTGGCGTAGCAGGGCTTCGGAGAGGTTGGCGATGCCGAAGTCGTTGATGCAGCCTTCGAGCGCCCACGAGAGGCCTTCGCCGGTGGAGGTCGGGGTGAAGCCGAGGAAGATCGACTTGTCGAGCCCTTTGCGGCCGACGCCCTGGCCGGTCGGGGTGACCGTGGCGTTGCGGATGGCGGCGGCGTACGCGCTGTCGACGTCGAACCCGTGGACGCCCTTGAGGTAGGCGTCGGCGAACGCGACGTCGGAGCTGGTGCCGGTCATGAGGTTCGCGTAGCCGGGGGAGGACCAGCGGGCGATCCAGCCGCCTTCGCGGAACTGCTGGACGAACCCGTCGACCAGTTCGCCGGCGCGGGCGGGGGTGAGCAGGGCGTACGCGGGCCAGGTGGTGCGGTAGGTGTCCCAGAACCCGTTGTTGACGTACATCTTCCCGTCGATGATCTTCGCGCCGGTGCGTTTGCGAGTGCTCGGCCGGCACCGGCGGATGACCGGGCTCGCGTGCTTGTCGCCCGATGGGGTGCTTTCGTGGCCGGAGTTGGGGTACAGGAACAGCCGGTACATGTTCGAGTAGAACGTGGTGAGCTGGTCTTCGGTGGCGCCTTCGAGTTCGATGCGGCCGAGGATGTCCTGCCACTGCGCGCGGGCGTCGGCGCGGACCTGCTCGAAGGTCGTTCCGGGTGGGATCTCCTGCTCGAGGTTGCGCTGGGCCTGGTTGAGGCTGATCAGGGAGGTCGCGATCCGCATGGTGACTTCGGTGGCGTCGAAGCGCAGGTAGCCGGTCACCGTGCGGTAGAACGGCTCGCGGATCTTGCGGCCCTGGGTCGGCTGCTGGTCGAAGGTCGCGTAGACGAACATGCGCCGGGCGCCGGTGGAGAGCCTGCTGCGGACCCAGGTGTGGCCGGTGACGGTGCCGCGGCGGACGTCGAGGCGCAGGCCGCCGCGGTTGGCGGTGTTGTCGAACAGCAGCCAGCCGCCGTCGCCTGGGAACGTGAACCGGAAGAGCGCGGCGTGGTCGGTGGGGGTGATGTCGGTGGTGATCCCGTTGTCGAACCGCACGCCGTAGTGGTGGGGCCGGTCGGTCTCGTTGTCGTGGCCGAACGCGAGCGCGCGGGCTTGTCGATCGGTAACGACTTCCCCGTTACCGGGCATGACCTGGAAGGTGTGCCGGTCGCCCATCCACGGACTGGGTTCGTGGCTCAGCGCGAGCGCCTGGAGCTGCGGGCGGTTGTCGGCGTTGTTGTGCCGGTGGTACTGGTACAGCCAGTTGGTGGCGCCGGCGTCGGTGACCGGGGTCCAGAAGTTGAACCCGTGCGGCACGGCGGTGGCGGGGATGTTGTTGCCGCGGGAGAAGTCGCTGCTGGAGTGTGTGCCGCGGGTGGTGCGGACGTGGTCGACCGGTTCGCGCGTTTCGATCGGGCGCTCGGTGACGGTGACGTCGTCGAGCCAGCCGGTGGCGTCGGCTGCGACGTCGAGCAGGATCTTGCGCGCTGTCCGGCCCGCGTATGCGCCGAGGCGGTGGCGGACGAGGTTCCACTGGTCGAGGTACAGCGTCTTCGACTCGCCCTGCTGCTTCGCGCTGAACCCTGCTGTCGTGCCGTCGTCGAACTCGATGTCGAGCGCGACGAACGTGCTGCGGTAGGTCGGCTCGGCGTCGGACTCGGGGATGACCACAGAGGACAGTTCGGTGTGCTCGGTGATCGGGATGTCGACCTCGAACAGCAGTTTTCTGCCCGGTGAGTCATAGCGCAGCGCACTGAGACCGGTGAAGCCGGCGCCGATCTTGGCCGTCGGTGATTTGCCTGGTCCCGGGCCCACCTGCAGCGCGGGGTCGACCGGCTGCGGGTCACCGGTTTCGAAGGAGGAGAAGAACCCGGTGATCGTCACCCACTCACCGTAATAGGCGCGCCTGACAATCGCCCTGCGGCGCCCTGAAGGACTGTGACCTTCAGGGCGCCGCGGGGCGAGTGCGTTCAGTCGATGACCGCGGTGGCTTCGATCTCGACCAGGAGGTCGGGTTCGGCCAGTGTTGTGACGCCGATCCCGGTGAGCGGCGGGAGCGGGGTGATGCCCAGTTTCGCGGCGGCCCGGGCGGCCCCTTCGACGAACAGGGGCATCTTGTCCGGGGTCCAGTCGACGAGGTAGACGGTCAGTTTCGCCACGTCGTCGAAGGAGCCGCCGACCTCGGCCAGCGCGGTGCCGAGGTTGAGGTAGCACTGCTCGACCTGGGCGGCGAAGTCGCCTTCGCCGACTTTGCCGCCGTCG
>NZ_DASYMU010000115.1:0-4398 GCF_036008905.1 Amycolatopsis sp.
GGGGGCATCCAGTGCCCCCAACGCCGCTTTGGGGTAATGATCTGTGCTGGGGCTACGAGATCGGCAGGGCCGTGAGGCGGACCTTGATGCGTTCGATGTCCGCCACCGCGGTTTCCCGCCGCAGCTTGATCTTGTCGATGACGTTCGCGGGCGCCTTGTCGATGAACGCGGTGTTCGCGAGCTTCACATCGGTCTGCGCCAGCTCCTTCTCCGCCACCGCGAGGTCCTTCTGCAGCCGCTTGCGCTCGGCGGCGACGTCGACGGTCCCCGAAAGGTCCAGCTCGACGGTGGCGGCTCCGCCGGAGAGACCGACCTCGATCGACGCGCTCGGCGCGAACGTTTCGTCGGGCTCGGTCAGCCGGACCAGCGAGCGGATCGCGGCGGAGTGCGCCACGAGGTCGTCGTGACCGGCGCCCGACAGCTTGGCCGCCACCTTCTGGCCCGGTCGCAGGCCCTGGTCCGCGCGGAAGCGGCGCACCTCGGTGACGAGCTTCTGCACGTCGGCGATCCGGGCGTCGACGGCCGGATCGGCGTAGGAACCGTTGGGAGCGGGCCATTGCGCGATGACGAGCGACTCGCCACCGGTCAGCGCGATCCACAGCTTCTCGGTGATGAACGGGATGAACGGGTGCAGCAGGCGCAGCACGGTGTCCAGCACGTGGCCGAGCACCGAGCGGGTCGCCGCGACCACGGGCTCACTGCCGTTGTAGAGCTGCTCCTTGGCCAGTTCGAGATACCAGTCGCAGAGCTCGTTCCAGGTGAACTGGTACAGCGTCTCCGTCGCCTTCGCGAACTGGTAGTCGGCCAGCTGACCGTCCACTTCGGACACTACGGTGTCGAGCCTGCCGAGGATCCAGCGGTCGGCTTCGGTCAGGTCAGCGGCCGCGGGCAGCCCGCCGGCAACGGTCGCGCCGTTCATCATCGCGAACTTGGTGGCGTTCCACAGCTTCGTGCAGAAACTGCGCGAACCGTTGACCCACTCCTCGCTGATCGGCACGTCCGTACCCGGGTTCGCCCCACGCGTCAGGGTGAACCGCAGCGCGTCGGTGCCGTAGCGGTCCATCCACTCGATCGGGTCGACGCCGTTGCCCGCGGTCTTCGACATCTTCTTGCCGAACTGGTCGCGGACCATGCCGTGCAGCACGATCGTCTTGAACGGCGGCTCACCGGTGGCGTAGAGGCCGAACATCATCATCCGGACGACCCAGAAGAACAAGATGTCGTATCCGGTGACCAGGGCCGAAGTCGGATAGAACTTGTTCAGGTCCGGCGTCTTCTCCGGCCAGCCCAGCGTGGAGAACGGCCACAGGCCAGAGGAGAACCAGGTGTCGAGGACGTCCTCGTCCTGGTGCCAGCCTTCGCCGGTCGGCGGTTCCTCGTCGGGGCCGACGCAGACGACCTCGTCGTTCGGGCCGTACCAGACCGGGATCCGGTGGCCCCACCACAGCTGACGCGAGATGCACCAGTCGTGCAGGTTGTCGACCCAGTCGAAATAGCGCTTCGCCATCTCGGGCGGGTGCACCGCGACGCGGCCGTCGCGCACGGCGTCGCCGGCGGCCTTGGCCAGCGGCGCCACCTTGACGAACCACTGCAGCGAAAGCCGCGGCTCGATCGGCTCCTTCGAGCGCTCGGAATGCCCGACGCTGTGCAGGTACGGACGCTTCTCCGCGACGATCCTGTCCTGCTCGCGCAGGCGCTCACGGATGGCGACGCGGGCCTCGAACCGGTCCATGCCGTCGAATTCCGTGCCCGTGTCGGCAATGCGGCCCGTCTCGTCCATGATCGTGAGCAGCGCCAGGTTGTGCCGCTGGCCGATCTCGAAGTCGTTCGGGTCGTGCGCCGGGGTCACCTTGACCGCGCCGGTGCCGAACTCGGGGTCGACGTGCTTGTCCGCCACGATCGGGATCTTGCGGCCGGTCAGCGGCAATTCGACCTCGGTGCCGACGAGGTGGGCGTACCGCTCGTCGTCCGGGTGCACCGCGACGGCGGTGTCGCCCAGCATCGTCTCGACCCGCGTGGTGGCCACGACGATCGAATCCGCGCCGTCGCCGTACCGCATGGAGACGAGCTCGCCTTCGACCTCCTTGTGCTCGACCTCGGCGTCCGAAAGCACCGAACGCAGGTCGGGCGACCAGTTGACCAGCCGCTCGGCGCGGTAGATCAAGCCGTCGTCGTAGAGCTTCTTGAAGATCGTGTTCACGGCCTGCGACAGGCCCGCGTCCATGGTGAAGCGCTCGCGGGTCCAGTCCACGCCTTCACCCAGGCGCTTCATCTGGGCGAGGATGCGGCCGCCGTGCTCGTTCTTCCACTGCCAGACGCGCTCGACGAAGGCCTCCCGGCCGAGCTCGCGGCGGCTGGTGCCCTCGGCGCGGAGCTGCTTCTCGACCAGTGCGTGGACGGCGATGCTCGCGTGGTCCATGCCCGGCAGGTACAGCGTCTCGTCGCCGAGCATGCGGTGGTAGCGGGTGATGGTGTCGATCAGCGTGTGCTCGAAGGCGTGGCCGATGTGCAGGGAACCGGTGACGTTCGGCGGCGGGATCACTACCGAGAACGGCGGCTTGTCCGACGTGGGATCGGCCGTGAAGTACTCGGCGTCTACCCAGCGCTGGTAGATCGCGGCTTCTTCTTCGGACGGCGTCCAGGTACCCGGTAGGTCGGTCGGCTGCTGTTGCGGGGCATTCTCGGTCACCTGTCAAGTCTACGAACCCGCTCAACACCGTTTCATCCGCCTTGCTCGCCGGCGGTAACGCTCACCCGTCCGTGGCGATGATGGGTTTGTCATCACCCTGGGGGAAGGCTGTCCATGTCCGAAGACCGGCGTATCGAAACACATCCCGAGCTCATGGATCCGGACTGGCAGAAGCACGCCGAACGCGAGGCGTGGACGGAAGTGAAGCGGTCCAAGCGCGGAAGCGACTCCCCGCGCACCAAGCGGCCCGCGCTGTGGGTATCGCTGGGGCTCGTCGCTTTGGTCGTCGGTGCCGTGGCGCTGAACCAGCTGCGCGACACGAACGCGAACGACAACGTCACCACCCCGCAGAACGCCTTGCCGCAGTACGCCAAGGTGGATCTGGCGCAGCCGTTCGCCCGCACGCCGGCCGCGGACTGGAAGGACGGCGCGGCCGGGTTCACCGTCCCCGCGCCCGCCGCTGTCGGCGCGTTCTCCGCCGAAGAGGTCGCGAGCGCCTACGACCAGGTGACCAAGGCCGTCGTCCAGAGCCGCCTCGATCGCAAGATGCTGATCGCCCACGACCCCTCGGCCTATCTCGCGCTGTTTTCGACGAACGAAGCGAAGCGGGTCAAGGAGATCCTCGACAAGCCGGACAAGACCGAGTCCGCCGCCTTCGTGACCTTGGTGGCCGACGGGTTCACCCTCCTTCCCTCCGGTCCCAAGCTCAGCGGGCGCCTGTCCGCCAAGCCCGGCGCCGAGGAAGGCGAGCTGATCATCCACGCCGAATACCTCATCGCCTACGCCTTCGACACGGCCAAGCCGGAGGACCTGATGGGCCCTGGCGACATCGTGGCCTTCTCTCGTAAGGACGAGGACTTCTCGCTGCTGAAGGGTTCCCGTTACTACGACGAGGACCTGGGACTGCGTTCCGGGGCCGGAGATGGCATGACCTATTCGATGGCGTGCGAACCGGCCAAGGCCGGGTATCTCGCGCCCGCCTACAGCGAGAAGGCACCCACGAGCTCGTCCGGCTCAGGCGAGTTCGACGAGGACATGATGTACAACCTGGACAAGGAGATGACCGACTCGGACGGGTGCAAATAGCCAACTCAACAGCCTAAGCTGTGTTTATGGGCAGAGTCACCACGCATGTCGCACAGGCCGCCGGCGAGCTTCGCGGAGTCGTCGGGCAGTTGCATCGGCGACTTCGCCAGGTCGACAACGCCGATGTGCTGACGCCGTCGCAGTCGGCCGTCCTCGGTCGCCTCGCCCGCGACGGCGCCGCGACGCAGGGCGAACTCGCCACGGCCGAACACGTCCGGCAGCAGTCGATGGCCGCGACCCTGGGCGTGCTCGACGAACTGGGCCACCTCACGCGCAGCCCCGACCCCGCCGACGGCCGCCGCACGCTGATCTCGCTGTCGAAACTCGGCGAGCGGACCGTCCGCGGCGTCCACCAGCACCGCGAGGAGTGGCTCGCGCGCGCCCTGGCGAGCGAGCTCAGCGCCGAGGAGCTCAAGACCGTCGTCGACGCCCTCCCCCTTCTGCGCCGCCTCACCCAACTCTGACCTCTCTCGCGCAACACCCCGCCATCTGTCGACAGCAATGCCACTGACTTAAGCTCGACTCAAGATCATCATTACCCTGGATGACTGGCATGCCACGCTCCGTGGCGACTCGGGTGTGGGTGCCAGGTGTGGCCAGTGCAGCCGCTTCTGGCATTTTTG